>JANWJS010000036.1 GCA_025451845.1 Steroidobacteraceae bacterium | reverse complement strand
GCGATCGCCTCTTGCCGAAGCCAATGCCTCAGGTCGATCTCGCTGTGGGCGCGTAGAGTCCCGCATGGCGCGCCGCGCCGGTGCGTCATGCCACGCGTGCCGCAGCGCATTCAGGCGGGATGAACCATCATAGAAATGGCTGTTTACTGCCGATTAGGATAGGTTTCAGAGGTGTCCGCCGGTCTTAAGATCGGCCTCGAAGGTCGCAAGTGCCATCACGAGCGTCAGCGGCTTGTCCGCCAATGGCACGGCGTCGTAGCTGGCATACCACGCTGCCGCCCGCTCGCTCTTGGCGTCGATGATGAGAATGACGCCGCCCACTTCAGCAGCGACGCGCAGGCAGCGGCGCGCGGCCGCCGCGAGAAGCTGGCCACCGAGGCCCTGCCCCTGCAGCTTCAGGTCAGTTGCGAGGCGCGCGAGCCTGAAGCCCGGCACGTCGTGACGGGCAAGCCCACGTCGCATCAACTCCGGCGTGTCGGCGTAAGCGAGCGCCGCCGGTGCCAGACTGTAGTAGCCGAGGATCGTCTTGCCATCGGCCTCTTTGACCGCGACGAAGGTTTTAGCGCCGCCGGCCTCGTGGCTCTGGCGCGCGTACCTCTGGAGGAACTCGTTGAGCGCGGACTCGCCGCAATCGAAGGACTTGCGATCGTGCCTTTTTGAGATCGCTTCTTCGCGCCAGGCGGGAACCGTCATCTCCGCTTCGGCAGCGCTGCGATTGATTTGCGGAGCTTGGCGTTCGGTGCTGGCGGGTGTTCCAACATGTCGAGCACCCGGAGACTGTCGCGCCCCGTGAGCACGACGCGCTCGGCTTCCTCGATCACGGCGCGCGCCTCACGCAAGGCCTGCTGCAGCACGAAATCGGTCAGGTCCGTGTTCCGGAGCGCGGCCGCGCGCAACAGCGTCGCCTTCTGGTCGGGCTGCACCCGCAGATTCATCCGCTTGTTGTCGTCTACAGCGACTCGGGGCATGGCACTTCTCCTGTGTACATATTTAAAGCGTACACCGGGAACATTCTTCCGTCAAGGCGTAAGTATTGAATGAGTACGTGATTTTACCTTTAAATTGCACCATGGACGTGTCCCACGTATTCGCATAAACATGATGCGTATCATCGTACGACGCTGCATTTCGTTGTGATTTCCGGGCGGCTCAGTCGTCGCCCCGCCCCCGCCGGGCAACGGCTTTCTCGAGCACTTCATACGACCTGCCTGGATGCCGAGCTCACCGCTGCACGCCTTGCGCGCGCACCTGCCGGGCGCAAGGGTGTCCTATGATTCCGGGGAAGACCTTCCTGCGGCAGCCGCCGCGGCCAAGAGCGCTGATGTCGCAATCGTCTTTGCGTACCAATGGGAATCCGAGGGCTTCGATCTGCGGACTCTGGCTCTTGCGCCCGAGCAGGAGAGGCTGATCGAGACCGTCTCCGCCGCCAATCCACATACCGTCGTGGTTCTAGAGACCGGAGGCCCTGTGACCATGCCGTGGATCGACAAAGTCGGCGCGGTCATCGAGACCTGGTATCCAGGCATTCGCGGCGGCGCGGCAATCGCGAGAATCCTGACCGGTGAAGTCAGCCCGACCGGCCGGCTGCCCATCTCGTTCCCGAAACGCGATGCCTCACCCCATGCTCGTCATCCCGCCGCCCGCTTCGGATATCGATTCGATCTTTGCATCGGGCGCAGACCTATCGGACCCGATGAAGTTTCTCGCCAAAGGCCTGCCGCCCTTCCAGATCCATTACGACGAGAGGCTCGAGGTCGGTTACAAATGGTACGACGCGGAGCGTAAGGATACCCTGTTTCCTTTCGGCTTCGGCGTGTCATATACGGGGTACGAATACTCCGGATTGCGGGTACGGACCGGGAAAGCGCTGCAAGTATCCTTCACCGTGAGGAATACCGGCCCGCGCGCAGGGACCGAAGTCGCTCAGGTATACGCGTCGCTTCCCGCTTCGGCGGGCGAGCCGCCGAAGCGGCTCATCGGATGGGCACGGGTGGCGCTGGCCGCCGGCGAGTCCAAGCCAATTGCCCTTGGCATCAATCGCGATCGCCTCAGCATCTTCGACGCGCAGTCGGATGGATGGAAGCTGGTAACTGGCGGATACCGAATACTCGTCGGCTCGTCATCGCGCAACCTGCCCTTGTCCGCCGACGTCACCCTGCATCGATTCACTGGAGATATTCGATGAAAGTCATATTGTACGGGGCCTCGGGCATGATCGGGAGCCGCATTCTCGATGAGCTCGTATCACGTCACCACGAGGTAACCGCAGTCACCCGCCACCCGTCGAAGATCGCGCGCCAGGATGTGGAATCTCATGCGGGAGATGTACTTGACGCCCGTGGCGTCGCCGAAACGGTGAGAGGCGCCGATGCTGTCATTAGCGCCACCCGAAGATCCCACTCAACAGCTCGTGGCTGCAACCCAATCCCTGCTAAAGGCGCTGCAGGAAGCGCGTGTGCGGCGATTTCTGATGGTCGGAGGCGCCGGCAATCTGGAAGTCGCTCCAGGTGTTCCAGTCGTCGATACACCACATTTCCCACCGCAGTGGATAGCCCACGGGCTGGCCCACAAAGACGCATTCTCGGTGCTGCGACAATCGGACCTTGATTGGACCGGCGTCAGCCCGCCGGCGCTCATCGAGCCTGGCAAGCGCACCGGAAAGTTTCGGCTCAGCGGAAATACTTTCCTCGCGGATGACAGCGGTCGCAGCAGCATTTCGGCGGAGGATTATGCCGTTGCGCTCGTCGATGAGCTCGAGCATCCGCGGCATATGCGTCAACTCGTGGGGGTTGTGTACTAGCGCACGGCTGCAACATCCGTATGACGGGGTCATCGAACCGAGCGGTCCTGGTAACAGGCGCCACCGGCAAAGCGCCGAGCGGCCATCCGGCATTTGCTGGCGAGCCGCAGAGTGCGAGTACGCGCTTGACCCGCACCCCTCAGTCGGATCAAGCCAAACGGCTTGCGGCTCAAGGAGTAGAGATCGCGCAAGGCGACTTCGGTTCCGTGCGGACCCTGGCTGCAGCCCTTGCAGGCGTTTCAGCCGCTTTCTCGATCCAGCAGGACGGCGCGCTGGAAGTACAACACGGACTGGAAGTACAACACGGAATGGCTAGGGTGCCAACACCTTGACCGGCGTATCGTCTCCGTTCACGTTGCCTGGTGAAACCCGTAGTCAAAACCAGCGCCAGGAGCGAGGCTCCCGCGAAGCTCTTCTCAATCGGCCGTGATGGGGCGGGGGCCTGCACGATCCGCGCGCACTTGCAGCAGCGCTTCTTCGGGCGGATGTACCGCGTCACCGTAAAGGTGACCGTTTTAGCTTCCAGCACCTCGGATGCATCGGGCTCGCCCAGCTTCTTCAGCTCCCCGCCGCACTCTGCGCACGCCGACTCCGCGGGCTCGATCACGTTCTCGTCGCGCTCGAAGTGCTCAGGCAATCTCTGGCGCCGGACAGGCCGAGTTCTCACCTCGGTACCTCTCGACTCGCCGGTCGCCGCCGATGCCTCATCAGCCGCATGCGCCAGCCAGCACACTCCGCCATGCCATCATGATTGCAGGTCCTTGGCTGGACGACGGCCTCGCGCATCCCCTTGATACTTCGCGCGGTGGATTCACGTTTCGTGATTCACCAAATGTGGATTAGAACTCCCCGGTTCGTTCGCGAAGAACCATGGCCGCTAAGCCGCTACGCCCGTTTAGCTGATGCGCTCTGGTGCAATGCGTTGCTCTGCCGCCTAACTTGCAGCACCGACACTGGCTGCACTGCCAACACTTTCCGGCCGCTCAGAAGCCGGAAATCGTAATTATTGCGAGCGAATGGCCGCGAGCGACGCCTTCACGTCATTGACACATTGCTGGGCCATCGGCATCGCCTGCACCTCGTCGATGACACGCTGCGGATCCTGCAGCGACGACACACGTCCAGCGAGCGGACGATAATCGCTGATTTTGACGCCCAGCTGCTTCATTGCACTCTCGGCGAGATGAGAAAATCGCACGATCTCCGCGTTGTCGCGACGAAGCGTCTCCACCGCGTTCAGCACTTGGCCATGCTCCGACTCGGTGAGTGGTCCCCTGGCGCGGCTGATTGCAGCAAGGGAAGCCCCGTCACGGAATTCGCGTTCATTTGCACTTTCAAGCGCAGGCATTAGCGAATAAAAGCGCGACATTGCATCGACGCGATCCGGAGGCATTTGCGCCAGGATGCCGGCGGAAAGTGCTGCCTGAAATGCGGTGCTATCCCAGGTATGTCGAGGTGTCGAAAACCGAGCAATGGAGTCGAGGATCGTCGGTCGGTCTACGTTCTTTTCAGCTAAACCGCGGATCGCATCCAATGTGCTATCAACGCACTTCGACAGCGCGATCCGCTCGAGAACCTGCGGCCCATCATCTCCTGAAATCTCCTGACGCATCTCCTCTGCCACAAGCCGTATCTTGTGGCGTGACTCGAGACTCAGCAGGGTCTGTTCACCGGCCAAGGCGATGGCGATGCCAAGGAGTACGACGGCTACTTCGCTGAGGAATTCGCGTAGGTTGTGTGATGGTTTTGGCTTATGGATTTCCAAATGATCCCCCTGTTCTTAACGGTGGCGCCGGCTTTGTTATTCCGCTTCGGCAGCAGATACTCAGTTGCTTGCAGGAATCCGAACCGGGGACGGCAGCTGAGCATACTCCTACGGTGAAGACTCGGTGGGCCAAACCTCGGACCACGCCTTCAGGACCAATGGGCCCAGCCGAAGCCGAGATGGAGGAGCACCCTAGGTTTGTCGCCGGACCACGTCAGGCGCACAACTACTATGCACCACAAGCGTCGCGCGCAACGTCCAATTGGGAATTACTCGCCGTCCATCTGGGAATGGATTCTGGGGCGACTGCCTATGCACCGTGACCGCTAAGCGGAAGAGTGTTGCAATGCTCTGCGGCGCGTCGAATCATCGAAGCGGCGGCAATGGTCGAGGCGGCGGAACTCGTCCGTCTTGCCGCTCACGCCGCGCGCGTCCGCGCGGGACATCTCTGAGGCCGCGTCCGATACAGACGCTGTATCGCGCGCGCGTCCTGTAGAGATCGAGAGGGGGCTCGGCAGAGCCGATCACCGCAAACGAACCGACACCCACGATCGAGTGCACCCCGCCCCCTCCCCGAAGGGGACGCACGCCTGCGGCTCCCGAAGGAGGTTCATGTGGACTCGCACCAAGGGCTTATCCCTCCCGATCATGAACTCCAACTCTCGAGGATTACAACACCACTAGATTTTTCGCAGTCGCCTTCCTAACGGCTGAAAGCGATATCCCGCCGTCGAATGTCACAAGTCTGCCCTCGTGACGCACGGCGAGCCCGAGAAGGTATACATCGGTAATCTGCTTCGGACCGTGAATTCGTGTCGCGTCGAAGCAGCCCGGATCCACGAGACTCGGCTCGTCCGCCCAGAATTGATGTATCGGCTGGGCGCACGCCTCAGCGAGACGCGTGATGAGAGCTAGAACCGGTAAAGGATTGGGATATGACGGGTTGGACATGATACGCACACAACCATTCTGGGTGATTGGGCATGAAGCCCAGCCCTCCGTCGCATGCGCAGCGAACCAAGTCATCGCGGTTTTATGCGATATGTGATCCTGGTCAAATAGCGCGATCAGCACATTCACATCGAGTAGCGCTCGCACAGTTCCCTTCTTCCGATATCACCGGCAGGCACTTCTTAGCAGCCGCTGATGGCAGTCTTAGCGAGCATGCTAATAGGCGTCATCCTCGCTGAGCTTGTCGATCAGCTCATTGGTGACCAGACCACCGCGCGAGGGAAAAGGCCGAAGCCCATGAGTCGCTTTTGGCTCCTTCGCGCCACGAGTCTCGTGCGGAGCGGTAAGAGCCTGTCGTGCCAGCTCGGAGAGCATCTGACCAACGGTCTTTCGCTCGTGCCGAGCCCGTTCCTTAGCGGCGCGGAGTACATCATCGGCAATGTCCAGCGTGGTGCGCATGCATCAGATGCTATCGCATCGCGCACCAGAAGTCACTCCGGGCTTCCCCGCCCCGCATGCCCGGCGGCCGTGGCGGCAGACTTGGCAATTCGACCGTGAGCTCAATGGTATTTCGCTCCGCGAGCTACTATAATAGATTCGCTATAAATGAAGGCCCGACCGATGCCGCCCGATTTCGAAACAGTGCACGCCTTGCGGTGTGACGTCGCGCTTCAGATTGCGCGCTACATGGATCGGCTCGGCATCAGTCAGCTATCTGCCGCAAAACAGCTGGATGTGCCGCAACCTACGCTCAGCAAGATTGTCAATGGGCATACCTCCGATCTTTCGCTCGAGCTGCTGCTACGGATTGCGGTACGCGCCGGATTGCGCATTACGCTCCAGACCGGAGTTATCCCGCAGGAAGCCGGAGCTTTTGTTTCTGCCGGTCGGCCTTCCGCGGCCCGGACGTTCCCGTCAAAAGTCGCCGTCCGCACTCATGCCTCGCTAAAGGAATCCCTCCGGGAGCTGACTCCGGCGCAGAGACTCGACGCTTTTGTCGAGCACAATCAGCTGGCGAGCGAGTTGCATGAGACGGGTCGTGCCGCTCAAGCACCGCTCTTGCCTCATCTGTCGCTCGGGCGGTGAGAACAAGTAAGGGCGGGCAGTCCGCCCTCCTACTCCTCGATGTCGTCGAGATTCTGCGACGCGAGAAGGTCGACTACGCAGTCATCGGCGCCTTCGCTCTTGCAGTACTTGGCGTGATACGCGCGACCACCGATGTCGATGCTTTGCTCTTCACGACCCCCGGTCGCCTGGCGAAGCTTGAAAAGCTATTCAAACGGGCTGGCTTCGGCACGGAGCTCCGTACCGCAGAGGCAGACGACCCTGTCCGGGGGATGCTTGTCCTCAGTGATGGCTTTCGCAATCACGTGGAGCTCTTAGGGGGTCTTCGCAATATGGATCCGGAGATCTTGTCCCGTACCCTGGAGATCAAGTTCCGCGACGAGACTCTCCGCATCGTCGGACGCGAGGATTTCATTGCCATGAAGTGTTTTGCAGGCAGCCCGCAAGACCTCCTCGACGCCCGGTCAGCCTATCAGGCGGCTCCGGGTCCCGTTAACCTGGATCTACTGCGCACCGTGGCGCGTCGATTTGGGCGTGCCGCCGCGGACAGACTGGAAGAGGTCCTGGCCGGTTGACTCATAGTGGCTCTGGTGCAAGGCGTTGCAATGTGATCTATTTTCGCGCACCAACGCTGGCTGCGACTGCCAGGAGATGTATCGGATAGACGCTATAAAGCTCGAAACAGCCCCCCGCTACCATTGCAACGTTTTGCACCATTGTGCACCGGATTGCCGCGCCGGACCACCCCTCTTCCCAGTCCACGCCTCCGTGATCCCATGCTTCCCGCCGTCGCCTATCCATACAAGTCGGTCCTTCACGGCCCTTAGGTGTCGTAACCCTCAACCTGCGCGTGGAATGGCTCATATGCCGCGTTCCCCTCGTCGGGTCTCGCCGGCATGGTTCCCGAGTGGTATCTGAATTTCTTCCCGCAGGTCTTCACCACGGGAGCCCCACGCCTCTTAAAGGCATTGAGAACGATACGTCGAGGGTGCTTTGCGTCGTCCTTCGGGACTGAGGCAACCGCGATCTTCAAACTTTGTTCGTACTGAAGGGCTGGGCCGAGCAGGCGATGGAGCAGTGGAGGCCCGACGTTGCGGCGACTCCCATGGTGAGGCACTTGTACCATGTGACACGTTAGGGGTCGGCAATGCACCTGCACCATGCGGGTCTCGGCCACCTCACCATTTGCGAGCCTGCGAATCGGCATCCACTTCGATTACTCGTCTATGCATCAGAATCTAAGCCGCCCGCTTACGCCGCGCCCGAAGCTCGGCCGTTCGCGCCCGACCACACCCGCGGCAGCGCCAAGACCCTCTACTGGCACCATTCCTCGCCGTGACGCAAAACCGGGCTATTGCACCCAGCAGGAGCGGGCAGCCGATCACCTGGTCTCCATAAGCCCATGCGCCGCAAAATGCCTGGCATCTCAGAATCGACCACCGGCAAGTGATTTCCGTCTCCATAGTGAGTCGCGCTCCTACACCGCAGAACGCTGCGCGAATATCCACCTGCCCGATTCCAAGAGTAGACGGAAATCAAATACCCGAAGGGCGCTGACGAGGTCGGATCGGCAACAATGACGTCACCGCGCAATGGACCTTGCTCGATGAATCTGGTTTCCTGGTTATTGTTGCTGCCGGTGGCGTTGGAAAAGACAGATTGGAATTCACTCAACCGCCCGTCATAAGTAAATAGCTCGGTAAAAATGGAGTGACCTCCATCGCCTCCCTGCGATGACCCAGTCTTTGTCAGCAGAAGCGGACTTGTGTGTCTGCGCCCGCAAAAACCGCCCTGGCCGAATACAGCTCAATCGGCGTCGAAAACCCGTCCGGGTCGTACTCTACTGGGTACGTGCAATGTGGCGTCAAGCTCTCAACAAAACACTGAACGAGTGCACCGCCGTCGACCGGCCGTTCGTCTGCTCCGTCAAAATGGGACCCCGGCAATATTGCCGCCATAAAGGTCCATTGCATTCGTGTCTTGAAGGGTCGAGTCAGATCCAGGCTAGCAATGACTTCAGCGCCCCGTCCCTGCATTTTCGGCAAGGAGGTAGCTACGCTCTGCGCAATGTCCGCAGAGGATATCTCTCGCGAAGATTCATTTGCTAACGCGTCAAATGTCACAGCGATGAGGAGCAGCAAGCACAGTAACGGCAGCTGTCTGAGGAAGTATTCAGATCGATGCGAATATGTCATTTGCGGCCTGACACGTCCAACACGACTGACACTTTGGGCAAAAAATATGGCACAGCAGTGGCAGAAAGGTGGCATTGGTGTCGTGCCGCAGGCCGGCCTTTGGGTACCCCATCGGTCCAGACGGCGTGTCCGGCATAGTTGCCAAATTTTGCCAATCAAGCTACTATTGCGACCATGAGCACGATGAACATTTCCCTCCCCGAAGAGCTCAAAGGTTTTGTGGATGAGCAGGTCAAGCGGGGTTACGGCACCAGCAGTGAGTACGTGCGCGAACTGATCCGTAAGGATCAGGATCAGCTGCGGCTACGTGAGCTTCTACTGGCGGGGGCCGCTTCACCGCCCGCGGCGCCGGCAGATGCGAAGTATTTCAAAACGCTGCGCAGCCGGGCGATCAGCCAGCGGCGCTAATGGCCAAACCGGTTGTCCCGCGTGAGCTGGCCAACCGCGACGTCGATGAGGCAGTTGCGCACTATCTCAAAGAGGCAGGAGCACAAGTCGCGCTTGGCTTTGTCGACGCTCTGGAGCGGGCATATCGGCACATTGGCCGCCACCCGGCGAGTGGTTCATCTCGTTATGCCTTGGAACTCAGGTTGCCGGGCTTGCGCTCATGGCCGCTCGGACGCTTTCCTTACGTGGTGTTTTATGTCGACATACACGAGTGTATCGACGTCTGGCGCGTGCTGCATGGCGCTCGCGACATTCCTGCCTGGATGAAAGAAACAGATCGTGGATAGGCAGCATACGCGGCGCTGGTGCAAAGCGTTGCGGCGCGCACTATTTTGCCGCATCGACGCTCGCTGGAACTGCCAATAGACGTATCGGATAGACGCTATAAAGCTCGAAGCAGCCTCCAGCTACGACTTTACAATCAATCGGCTGCGTGCCCAAGAAGGTGATGTGGAACGCTGCCGATCTCGCCGAGGGGCTGCGCGATGCACCGAACTCCACGATAACTCTAGTCCTGCGCGGCGAGACAATGCTGAAGAATTTCGACCGCATGCTCGGAGAGTCGATGCAGAAGACTTTGCGAGCAAGGGGTGAGCATTGTCACACAGGCATGGGCCTCATCCCTTGATCGCGACGTACGCGGACAGCTTGCTCTCGTGCTGCGCGACGGCAGACGGCTCGAACCGTTCGATTGTGTGCTCTGGGCAATCGGACGCGCGCCCGCGGTCGAGGATCCTGTGAGCCGCCCACCAGCCACAAAGCCAGGCGAGCTCATTTTGGTGAGACAAACATCGCTCCATTGTCGACATGGAACGCGCCGCGCACGTTGACCGCCATTATGTGCTGCCCCCTCACTCCACGAGGAGGCCGAATTCTCGAAGCCAACTCGTCGTGCGCTCCATCCGCGAAGCCGTGCCCGTCTCGAGCGTGACGACGAGAACCTTATCGTGGACTACAAGCGCAGACGATCTGCCCGACCGGGGTGACTGCAAGTGCGCCTGCACCTGCAGCACGTCCTCGAATCTCGGGTTAGCCGCAACCAAAAAGGCCACCATCGAACCGTCGTACGACATCTCTACGAATTGAACCTTACCCATATCCGCCAGGTTCTCCTTGAGAACGGGCACAGACTCAGCCAGGCGCTTCTTCAAGTCCGCACCGTCCTTGTCAAAGCGAACAAGTACCAAGTAAGGAATGAACTCCTCATCGACTGCGCTCATTTCTCTACCTCGCTTTTATTGCCGCGATCGCACATTCGCTTTGCCGCGCCGGCCTGATACGTCCCGTTACGTCATGGCCGGCCGCTCTTGAGCTTCGAGAGCGTGCGCTTGAGCGACTCGAGCTTCTTCCCCGCCTCGGCGAGCTTGCCGGCCGCCGTGAGCTGCTGGTAGTCCGCGAAATCCTGCGCGGCCGTGTCGATCAGCTCATTCAACCCGGGCGTCGGACCCTGCGGCGCGATGTGGCCAGCGGTAGCCTGGGCGGGGCCCGCGGCCGAGCCCGATGGCTGTTGTGCGCTCAACGTCGAGGGTGCGCCGTTGAACAGCGCCGCCATTGCCGTCTCGAACGTCGGACCGTACGCAAACTGGTCTTGCAGCGCGAGCACCACGAGGCGTAGTTCCGGCATCGGGCTGTTCGCCGCCTGCAGATAGATAGGCTGGGCATACAGCAGCGCCTTGCCGACCGGAATGACGATGAGGCTGCCTCGGCGCACGTGCGAGCCCTGCTGATTCCAGAGCGACAGCTGGCCCGAGATCGAGGCGTTCTGATCGATGCGCGCCTCGACCTGCAAGGGACCGTCGACCAGCTTCGACTTCGGAAAGTCATAAGCCACCGCCTCGCCGTAGTGCGCGCCGTCGCTGCGGCCGCCGATCCACCCGATGAGATTGTTCCGGTTGGCGGGAGTGAACGGCAGGATGTCGACGAATTCCGTCGTTTGCTCCCCGGGCAGCGTCATGAGCACGTAATTCGCCTCCACGTCCTCCGGGCCCTCCCCTTGGGAACGAACCTCCGTCGCGACCTCCCATAGGTCCTCGCGGTTATAGAACGCTTCCGGATCGGTCATGTGATACAGCGCGTACACGTCGGCCTGCGCGGTGAGCAGCAACTCCGGGTAGCGCACATGCGCGAGCAAATCCGCCGGCATGGCCGACTTATCCCGGAACAGCGCCGGGAACAGATTGCGATACGCACCGAGAACAGGGTCCTTCGAATCGAACACGTAGAAAGTCGTCGCACCCGTGTAGGCGTCAACGACGATCTTCACGCTGTTGCGGATGTAGTTGAGCGGCTCCTCGCCGAGCAGATAGCGGCGCGAATAAGGATAGGTGTCCGAGGTCGTGTAGGCGTCGATGATCCAGTAGAGCTTGCCGTCGCGCGCCACGACGATGTAGGGATCGGGATCGAACGTGAGGAACGGCGCGAGCGTCTGCAATCGCACGAGGATGTTGCGGCGCATGAGCAGGCGGCTGTCGTCGGTCACGTCGTCGCTGAAGGGAAGCTTGGCGATGTCTCCGCGATCGTAAGCAATGAGCGTACGGCGCAACAGCCCGCCGAGCCGGATGCCGCCGCTGCCCTGATAAGAGGCCAGATTGTTCTGCTCGCCCTGCGGGTAGTTGAACTCTCTCTGGCGGGTCTTCACGTAGACGTCCGTGTCGGTAAGCTGGCCGAAATAGATCTCCGGCCGGGTAACCGCAAGATCTGGGAGGGAGCTCTCGACCGGCATGTTCTTCAGCACGAGCTCCGGCAGGCCCTCGGGCGTGAAGCCGTTCACGGAGGTCATCGCGACGCCGTACCCGTGGGTATAAATGAGCTTCTCGTTGATCCAGGTCTGGCTGCTCACCGGGAGCTTCTGCACGTTGAGCTCGCGCGCCGCGAGCATCATCTCGCGCAGGCTGCCTCCCTGGTGGTACCGGTCGATGTCAATGTCGGGGAAGTCGTAGTAAGTGCGGATTTCCTGGATCTGGCGCAGCCCGTCCTGCAGCGCCCGCCAGTCCCACAGGCGGATATTGTCGAGCGTCGTTTGATTTTGAGACTGATCGACAGCCGCGATTCCGACATCCGCCGGGAAAGGATGGACCTGGATCCTGTCCAGGTCGTAGGCCTGGCGTGTGAACTCGATGTTGTGCGCAATGTATGGCCGCTCCCGGTTGAGCTGGTTCGGCCTGACGATCAGGGTGCTCACGTACCACGCCACGAGCTGAACGGCTATGTAGCACACGATGGCGGGAACCACTGAGCCAACGATCCACGTGAAGCGCGGCATGCGCACTGCGGCCGTCAAAGCGATGGCGGCGCCCACGAGCAGCGCTCCACACACTACGAGCAGGCCCGCGAGCGTGATGTGGGCCTGCGTATAGTCCACTCCCGAGAAGATCGTGTGATCGTCGAACAGCCGGTCGAAGCGCCCCAAGTACACCCGCGCCGCGACGGCGAGCAGCAGTGCCGCAACTCCGATCGCGAGCCCTCGCCAGGGCCGTTCCGGGTTCGCGACGATGCGCTGGCGGGTGAGCCCGCGTGCTGCGGCCGTGAGGCTTACGAACACGGCCGCGACAACGCAGACGACCGCCGCAAGCGTCGTGAGCCATTCCGTGAGCAGGTCCCACGCGGGAAGCTGGAAAAGGTAAAACCCCAAGGGTCTGCCGAAAATGGGATCGAGCGTGGCGGTGTGCGGGGCGTACCACCAGAGCAGCAGAGTCGTCCAGCTCTCGGACAGGGTAGCGCCGGCCTCAGCCGCGATCGCAAGGGATACGATGATCGCCCCTAACCTCACCAGCGATCCGATGGGAAGGTCCACCGGCTGTCGGTTGACCAGGACTCTCGCGGCGAGCAGCTCGTCGAGGCGCTCGGGCCGAAGGGCCGAGTACGCCCCGTAGAGGACGATGAAGGTGACGACGGAAGAAGCGCAGAACACCGCGACTTGCAGGCCGAGCCGCGTCCAGAACACCGATGCATAGCCCAGCGCGCCGAACCAGAGGGAGTCGACGTAGTACGACACGGTGGTGGAGCAGAGGTAGGCCACGACGGCCACCACCACGATCGTGAGGATCAGCGTCCGCCGCCCGCGTGACCTCAGACGCGGTGGCCTCGGACCGTCGGGATGGCCTACCCGCTCGAACGGATTGCGTCTCATGTTTGTTCCGGTGCAAGCGATTCTGCGCCGCAGAATGCGACAAGGATAACAGGCTCGAGCGCGCCAGTCCGCCCGGGCGAGCGATGGCGCCCGCCAACCGCCGAGGGGCGCCGGCCCGGCGCATGGCTGACAGGCTCGGTCGATCGGGAAACGGTCCCCCGCTGCGGTAGCGGCGCACCGTCCCGCGGAGGCAGATACAACGACAGACCCCGGCTCAGCGCACGGCGAGGCGCCAGAGTGATGTCACCTCGGCTGCTCGCGCCACGTGGAGCGGGTCGGTCTCGTCGGAAACCCGGGGATGTTTCGGCCGCACGTCGCTTCGATCCACGACCTTTAGCCCCGCCGCGTCGAACGCAGCGAGCAGCTCCGACCTCGGCCGCAGGCCCAAGTGCTCCGCGAGGTCCGAAAGCACCACCCAGCCCTCGCCCCCTGGTTCCAGGTGCGCAGTCAGCCCGCCCAGGAAATCGCGCAGCATGCGACTCTCGGGGTCGTAGATCCCGCGCTCGATCGGAGAACTCGGCCGCGCGGGAACCCAGGGCGGGTTACATACCACCAGCCCGGCCCGCCCTTCAGGAAAGAGATCCGCCTGCACAACTTCCACCTGCTCCGCCAAACCGAGACGCGCGAGGTTCTCGCGGGCGCAGGCCAGCGCGCGGGAATCCCGGTCGGTGGCAACCACACGGCTGAGGCCGCGCCGCGCGAGCACGGCGGCCAGCACACCCGTACCGGTGCCAATGTCGAAGGCGAGGCTGGACGAAGACCTGAAACCTGGCAGTGGCGCGGTGGCGACCAAATCGACGTATTCACGGCGAATCGGCGCAAACACCCCATAGTGCGGATGAATTCGGCCGCCGATCGCCACAATTTCAATTCCCTTGGTGCGCCACTCGTGCGCGCCGATGACGCCGAGTACCGATCGCAGCGAGGTGACCGAGGGTCCTCCTTCCCCCGGGCCGTAGGCCTCCTCGCAGGCTTGTCGTACGTCGGGCGCACGTCGCAATGGAATGCCGTAGTCCTCGTCCAGCGGCACTAGCAGCATGCCCAATGTGCGCGCCCGCTGTGATTGCGCCTGGCGATGGCGATGGAAGGCCTCGGCAGGCGAAATGGATATCGAGGATGCGGGCGATTTTTTCGACTTGCCCGACGGGCGGTCAGCGCGTCTCGCCAACGCAAGCAGCATCTGACGCGCGTTCTGGAAGTCGCCGCGCCACAGCAGCGCGGTGCCTTGGCAGGCGAGGCCATAGGCGTCATCAGCCGTGACGTGCTCATCGGCGATGACCACGAGACTCGCGGCCGGCGCACCGCTCTCAGAGCGCCAGACGGCGGAACGTGCCTCGCCGTCCTCTGTCCAACAGACGAGCGGGTGCGCGCCCACGCTAGGGCTCAGCATCCCTGCTGACGGGTCAGGTAGAAGCGCTGGCATTGGAAGAGTGAACCTCGATCGGGCTTCGCCGGTAGCGATCCGCTATGAGCCCTCATATTAGAACGCGCTCATCGTAGGCTCCACATTCAGGAGTGCAGTCGTGACGTGGGCGATGCAATGAGCCGTCGGCGCTACTGGCACGGCCAGCGTGCCTAACCGTCGCTAGATCCCTTTTAAGCGGCGCATTTCCTCGTGCACCCGTACCGCTAACTCGGGCGCCGCGCCCAAGCGCTCCAGTTCGACTCGAGATGGCACGCCCTGGCCCTGCCTGAAGCGTCGCGTGCGCACGCGCTCACGTTCCTCGGCGGCCAGCAGCTCCGCGATCGAATTCAGGTGCACCGCAGCGGCCGAGTCGCTTTCGCAATACGCGGCAAGGCGCGCGAGATGGCGCTCCACAATGACTCCAGGAGGAGATTCGGGTGGCTGGAGATCAGCGTCAATGAAATCAGGGATGTTCCATTTCAACACTGCGTTGCTGGTCGACAGATAGCGGCCGCTCTCGAATTCACTCTTGAGCACCACTACCTGAACGGTCGGTTTGGGCTTGGCCGTCGCAAGCTGGAAGGCGTCCACTCGCGTGATGCCGCTGGTGGCGAGAAACTTGCGTGAGAATCCCAAGTGCTTGGGCGCCGCCAGATCAGTGCGCACGGTGGCGATGTCCCCAACGAACACGAAGCCGCGCGCGGCGAGCTCCCGGGCAACCTGGTCGTACCACTGCAGCCAGTCGGCTGAATAACTGGAAAGTACGGCGGGCTGAAATTCATAAGTGCCCGCCCACAAACCCTCGAAGTCCATCAAGACCTTCTTGGCCATGGCCTCTATCCGCTTCCGTTCCTCCTCCTCATCTTCTTCATCATCGACTGGAAAAAGCGCCATGCGACGCTCGAGTGCGACCAGGGCAGCTTGATGGTCGAATTCCTCTCCTGTCGCGATGGCAAGTGCCCGCGGACGGGCGTCACGCAGGAACAGGAGTAGCGAGCCTGCGGGCGCACCGAGCGCAAGCAGCGTGGTGCGCGCGAATTGCAAGGCGCCGTCCAGATCGCGCAGGACAATCTCGACGTCCACCGATATAACTTCTTTGCAGTTCGTGCCCAACAGCGATCCGCCGCCGATGACGCTTCCGAGCCCTGCGCCTTCGAGTGCCGCGGCGAGGGGGTCTTCGTACTTGCTGCCACGGGCAATGGGCAGAATCGCCTCCGCAATCTCCGCCACGGCGATGAACTTTGACCTCTGACTCACAACCGCCTCCGCTCGACGCCACGAGCGCATTCTCGTGGAGGGAACGGAGCGTTCGCATGTATGTCCTTCACACTTTGCGAACTATGCAACAGCTCAAGCCTCCTTACCGACAGCCTCCTCGGCGCCGAGGTCTGCTCTCTCTGCCGCCCCGGCGCAAGCCCCCTTGGCTGACAAGGTATCGGCGATGAACCACTTGTACAGCCCGGCGCCCAGAGGAGCGCCGACGAGCGGTCCGATGATGGGCACCCACCAGTAGCCGTACGGTCCCGGGAAGGCGTTCGCCCCCCATCCCAGCAACCAGCAAAAGAGCCGGGGACCGAAATCGCGCGCGGGATTGATGGCATAACCCGAGCCAGTGCCGAAAGACATGCCAATCGCGGCTACCGCCATGCCGACCATGAACGGCGCGAGATTGGCTTTGACGCCGACATTCGCCGCATCGATGATGCCCAGGACGAATACCAACAGGAAGGAGGTCCCGACGATTTGGTCAAACAGCGGCCAGAGCAGGTTCATGCCGTAGTAATGCGCCGGGAACGTGGCGAAGATACTGAACGTCGTCATGCCACCGGGGTCGGCACGCGAGATCACATGATGGGCGGCATTCCACATATTGATCGCCGGGACATAGTCCGCGTAGGCCAGCGCAGCACCCCCGAACGCACCGGCGACCTGCGCTGCCGAATAAGGCAGGACCTTCGCCCAGGGGAAGTCCCCCTTGACGGCAAGAGCAAACGTTACCGCCGGGTTGATGTGCGCTCCAGTAACCCCGCCAGCCACGTACACCGCCATGGTGACCGCCATGGCCCATCCCCACGTGATCAGCAACCAATCGCCCGCGCCGGCGAATATCGTCGGCGTCCGGCCAGATTCGGGCAGCCCCACTACCGCGAGGGCCACCACGCCGGCGCCAAAAGCCAGCAGAACGAAAGTACCGAAGAATTCGGCCAGCAGCTCGCTCCAGATGCTGCGAGCGCGCCACCCCGTTTTGACCCCTATTTTCATAGCCACCAGATTACCTCTTCCGGTGGATTTCCGCTGCCGTCCATCCGCGGGCCCGGCCGGGGCGAGATCAGGCTGCGCGTGATCGGCTTTCTCCGTCGCCGCCGCGCGCACTCTCTTGCGAGCCACGGCAACATTCACTTAATCTCGCTCAGTTTGGAGGGGGGCTCCTCGGGCGTTCCTGCGGGGCCGGACTGATAACCTCAACCGAGGAGATCCACGTGGCGATTACCCGACCGGTCGTTTCGACGCTCATGCCCATCGCCGCCCTTGCATCAGCTCTGATGGCGGCCGGTTGTGCCCAGCAACCACCCCTGCTAAACCAGCCGCTCGCCTGGACACCCACCAACACGCTCGACCTGGGGGTCACGCAAGGTCATGGCACGCCGGCGACGGTGCGGTTCGAAGCCTTCACCGACTCCGCCGCCAATCCGGCACTCATCGGCGAAAACATGGAGCAAGCCACTCCCCGGCAGGTGACTACCGCCAGCGCAGTGGGGCCATTCGTCAGCCAGCATTTGCAGCAGCTGTTCACGCAGGCAGGTTATCCCTTCGGCGGGGACGATGCGGATCGCGTGGTTTCGGGCGAAGTCCGCAAGTTCTTTGTCAGAGAAGGGAGTGACTACGCGGGGAGCGTCGTACTCAACGTGAGGGTGTCCGACCGCAGCGGCAACGTGCTCTGGCGGGGCACGGCTTCGGGCTCGAACCAGACTTTCGGCCGGTCATATCACCTCGACAACTACCAGCAGGTGCTATCGGACTCTTTGATCAACGCCGCGGACAACCTGTTGAAAGATCCCGCGCTGCGCAACAGTCTCATGCTGAGCCACTGAGAGATGCAGTCACGGGACTCTACGGCCTCGCGATGATCCCGACAGACGCCAGCGCCACCGCTGCGTCGGCAGGCATGCCCTAGCTCGGGCGGTCCACGGGTTGGCTTGCGCTCCCGCCAACGCCGAAGGACAGGCCGGAACGCCCTTTGCTTGCGCCCGGTCAAGAGACCGACGTTCCGCAACCACAGGAGTGCATTCATGCGCAAGCCGAGCTCATCTTCGAAAAACGTGATAGCCGCTCTCGTGGCTGCGGCCTTCGGGCTGACGGCCGGCGCGGCATTGGCCCAGCCGACGCCCCAGAGCGATCAGAGCAATGCTGCGAGCCCTCGGCATGCGAGCAAGAAGAGCGTCCGGCAGCTCAGCTCACAGGTAAAGCAAGAGAGCGATCAGATGCGGGCGACCACGAGCAAGCTGAACCGCGCGACCGCCCAGCTCAAAAACACGACCGGTAAGATGAAGGAGACGCAGGCGACGGAAACGCGGGTTGCCAGCGCGGAGCATCATGTGAAGAGGGGAGAGCGGAGGCAGCGCAGCCATGTGCATTCGCGCAGGAACGCGCCCGCGAATACGACGCCCCCGCAACAGTAGCCCGACGCGCGGCGGCCCGCTTCGCATCAGATCGGAGCTGGCCGCCCTCTTCTCTCGCCTCGATGGCCCGCCGCGGCCCGGCCCGCGGTGGGCTTCGGCTCGATCGTTTCGTGCAATCAATTGGTTGCGTTTCAGCGAAAAAAACGGATCATGCCGATGCGCAACCCCGCGGTTGCATTCAGGAGGAGCGATCATGAGTCAAGGCGACTTCGAGCCACCCAAACAATGATCGGCTGACGGGTGACCGCGCCTCAGATCGGCAGGCCGCGGCTGAGGACATACAGATGGAGGTACTTGCGACGCACGTAGTTCGACTCCACCAGCGCGAACACCAGCCCGCGCCAGCCGTCCAGGAAGCCGAGCCTGAGCACGTAGCCGCGGAAGAAGCGCCACTGCGGATTGAGCAACGCCTTGCCGAGGCCGCAGCGCTTACCGGCTGCATACAGCGCCTGGCCCATGAGCTCCGCATAGCGCTGCATCTTGTTGTAATGCTCGCCGAGGCTGCGGTAGGAGTAATGCTCGAGATGGCCCTTCAGCCTGCCGATCCGCCCCGCCACGCGCGTGTTCTCGTGGATCTCGTGACCCACCCAACCCCCGCGGCGGCGGTCGAAGAGACGTACCAGCCGGTCCGGGTAAGCGTTGCCGTGGCGGAGGAACTTACCGAAATATTCCGTGATCCGCGGGACCGAGAAACCCGCATGATCCGCAAAGCCGCACTCGCGCCAGCGCTCGATCTCGGCCCGCAGCGCTTCGGTCACCTGCTCGTCGGCATCGAGGCACAGCACCCACTCGTTGTGCGCGGCAGCCACCGCGAACTGCTTCTGCGAGCGATAGCCTGGCCAGTCGCGCTCGATCACCCGCGCGCCGAGAGCGGCCGCCCGCTGCCGCGTCGAATCGCTGGAGTGTGAGTCCACGACGATGACCTCGTCACAGAAGCTGACGGAGCGCAGGCATGCCTCGATGCGATCCGCCTCGTTACAGGTGATGATGCAGGCCGACAGGCCGCTACGACTCGACACGCGCTCAAACTCAGTTTTCGCCCGGATCGGGCTCGCGCCGATATAGTACCTTCCCCTGGAGCGCGGCCGCACCTTCGCCGGTCAGTCGCCCCGCGCCGCGTGAAGTCCTCGCTAGCGCTGCAGTCCATCGAGTGATCCGGCCCAGCGGTAGCGGCTCGCTGAGCCAATCGATGAGCGCCAGGCGGCTCGGGCGCGCCTCCCGTCCCAGTTGCTCGTCGGTGCACTGCCGCGGCGCCTTATCCGGACGCCAGCGCAGCAGCCGAGCGCCGTGCCGGAACCGACCGCCAGTCACCTGGTCGTAGCACACCTCCACGACGATCGTCGGCCTGAGCGGGCACCACTGGGCCGAGCGGTCGCGGCTGCACCTGCTGGGGCCGTCCGGCGCCTGACCGGTGAATCCGGGGCCGCCCGCGAGCCCGAGGAGCAGCGAGCCGGCCTCCCGGGTGCCGCTGCCGAGCCGGTAGCCGCCACAGTCGGCCGTCCGCAAGCGCTTCACTTTCAACATCGCGCGCTCGCCCGGCAGGTAAGGGCCATCGAGTCGCTGGGCCACCACGCCGCCGAGGGCACCTCCCGGCCGCGCGAGCTACTTCTGCGAAGGGGTCCGCACCCTGCTCCCCGGATTCCGGCTCGGAGTGAGGGGGGAGAGCCGGAATCCGGGGCCGCGCCTTGCAATCCGTCAGTCGATATTGGCCTTGATGCCCACGTAGTAGGTCCGGCCCATCACGTCGTAGGTCGCCGCATCGGTCAGGAGCGAGGCCCCTGCGACGCGCGGCGGCTGCTTGTTGAACAAGTTGGTGAGCCCACCCGTGAGCTGGATCTGCGAGGTCACCTGATAGTTCACGTCCAGGTCGAAGTAGCTGTAGGCGGAAACGCCCGGATCACCGCTCCCCGGCCCATCCATGAGGTCCTGCATCGCGGAGAGATACCGCCAGTGCAGCGCCCCACCAACCGGTCCCACGGTGTAGCCGAGCATGCTGTTCGCCTTCCACTTCGGATGGGAGATATCCGAAACCGTGGTGCCATCCGCCTGGATGGCCGTCTGCGTATCCCCGATCGAGCCAGCGAAGTCGATGTTCGGCACGCCCGGCACACCCGAGATCTGCAGCGAACGCAGGTACGAGATGTAGGTCTGCAGCATCACCCGTCCGGCACTCTCCGGCAATCCCAGATCGCGCAGCGCGAAGCCCCAGTGTCCCTCGACATCCACCCCTTCCGTGAGGTACGACCCGATGTTCAGCGAGAACTCCTTGGCCAGCACGATCGCACCGGAGCCCGGATCACGCGTGATCTGCTGGCAGTAGAAGTTGCTGTCCGAGTAGCTCGGGTTGCTGCCACCCACGTTGAAGCAGTTCTGAACGATGGAGTTCAGCGTCGCACCCGCAACCGCCCCTTTGATCTTGATGTGGTAATAGTCCACGGACGCGCCAAGATCACGGGCCAGCGGCGCATCGAAGTGCGGCGTCAGCACGAAGCCGAACGAATACGTATCGGCGACCTCGGGCTTCAGGCTCGAATTGCCCTTGTAGATTCCGTTCGCCGATTGCAGCCCGTAATTGAACGAAGAAGACCCCGCAGCCGGCGACTGCAGCGTGCACAGCGCGGTCACCTGCGCGGCATTCGGACCAGTGCGGTAGCTGCTGTTGTAGTTGCAGGGATCGACGCTCAGCGAATCCTGCGCCTGAACGGTCGGGTTGTAGAGATCCTGGAGGCTCGGCGCACGGAACGCCCGCTCGTAGCCGCCGCGGAACGCGACCGCATCGGTCATCTGCCAATGCAGGTCGGCCTTCCAGGTGTTGGCGCCACCGAAGAGGTCGTACTGGGAATGGCGGCCGGCGACATCCACCGACAGTTCCTTGGCGAACGGCTTGTCCGTGAGCAGCGGCGCGCGCAGCTCGACGTATGCCTCGCGAACGTTCTGCGTGCCGCCCGCGGAGCTGATCAGGTCGTAGGACGGCGAGATGACATCCGCCGGGATCCCCGCGGGCATCACGTTGAACGCCGGGTTCAACGACGGGTCGGCCTGGTAGTCAAAGCTGTCACCGCGGTAGTCGGCGCCCAGGGCGAACTTGAGCGGGCCCGCCGGCAGCTGCCACAGGTTGCCGCTGAGATCGGCCTCGAAATACTTCTGTGTGATCAGGTTGTTGTTCTTGGCCGTGCCGTTGGCGTATTCGAGACAGCCCTTGCTCACTGGCTGGCCGCCGAGCGGATTCCAGGCGTAACCCTGGCAGGTGCTGCCGTCCGAGCCGACGTAGCCCGCCGTCCCGTACAGAATGTTCTCGAGCGCAGGCAGGTTGACGTTGTTGTGCTCGTCGTTCTCCATGTTCGTCTGGCCATAGGACCCGAATACATTCCAGGCGAGAGATGTGTCGCCAATCCCGCCCTTCAGCCCGGTGGTGAGCTGGTAGTCGTTGTACAGGAAGGTCTCGATGCGCGGCCCCATGCTGGTCAGCCAGTCCTCCATGTGGATCGTATTGCCCGAGCCGGCACCGGCCCCTACCGGCACTCCGGCGGCGCTCAGGATCGCTCTCAGATCCGAGTTGCCGTAGACGTACGGGTTGTTCGTCGGAACGTAGAGGAACTTGCCCGGCCCCAGGTAGGAGGCGGCATTGACGTCGCCGGACGTCGAGTGCATGAAGTTGATCTGCCCGTACGCCTGGACGTTGTCGTTGACGTTGTAGGTGACGCGGGAGAACAAATTGTACCGCTGCAGCGGCGTCTGGACGTAGAAATACGGCCCGAGGAACGATTTGACCACGCTGCAGTCCGGCGTAATCGCGAGACCGGGAATCTTGCCCACTGCTCCACGGTAGTTCTGCACGCAGTTGCCGGAGTTCTTGGTCGTGAACAGCGTGCCGTCACCGTTGATACCGAGATAGCCGCCGTAATTGCCGGTCCCCGGGACCGAGGCGCCGTACTGCGAGAGCACCGAGTTGACCGCGGAGATGGGTATCGGGGCGCCGAGCTCACCCGCATTGAAGATGGCCTCGGGCCCGCGCGCCACGCCGCGGTTGAAAATCACGTCGTTGGAAAAGAACGAGCTGTCGGCGCCGGTGATCGCGCCGCGCTCGTTGTACTCGAAGTCAACCACCGCATTGCCGCGATTGTGGTCGAAGTTCCCGCCCATCAATACGCTGACGCTGTCCTCGGGACCGAAGCCGCTGGTGGTCGCGCCGTGCTGATATGAGACCTGGATTCCGTGGAAGTGTTGCCGCAAACGGAAGTTGACGACGCCGGCCATGGCGTCGGAGCCGTAGACCGCCGATGCACCGCCGGTAATCACGTCCACGCCCTCGATCATCGCCATGGGGATGACGTTGAGGTCGACCGCCCCGTTGGGGTTGGTGGGCACCAACCGCTGCCCGTCGAGCAGCACCAGGGTGCGCTCGGGACCGAGCCCGCGTAGGTCGGAATAGGACTGGCCGCCCTGGAATCCGGTCGCGCCCTGCGCATCGCCGGTTTCAGTCTGGCCCTGTGCGGCGGCAAACTGCGGCATCTGGCCGAGGGCCGAATCGAGCGACACCTGGCCTGCGGCGGCAATTTGCGCAGCGCTCACGCCCACCAGCGGACTGTCTGAGGTGTAGCTGCGGCTCGCGATGCGGCTGCCGGTCACCACGACTTCGGTCAGCGGCGAGGCAGCGGCCGGTGTCGCGGCAGGCGCCGCGGCCTGCGCCGGCGGATCGGCCGACGGGTCAGCGGGCGCAGGATCAGCTGACGGCGGGTCAGCGGCAGCGGCAGATCCCGCTTGCGCGACCCGCACCGACCGGCCGGGCGTAGCCGCATCGGTGCTGGCTTGCTGACGGCGACGGATCATCAATGCGCCGGATGGCGAGCGCTCCACGACCAGCTGCGTACCGGCGAGCAGGTGGCTCAGGGCGTCATCGGCGGTGAAATCGCCGACGAGCGAGGTCGCGCCGGCGCCGGCCACCACGGATTCCGTGAAGATGACGTCCTGACCGCAGATCTGCGCGTATGTGCGCAGCGCCTGTGACAGGGGCTCGGGTGTGATGTCGAAATGGAACACGCGCCCATTCGCGGATGCGGCGGAGGCGCCGAGGGCGCCGACGGTGGAGGCCAGGATCGCGGCTACGGTGATCGAGACTCGAGAAACGCCGCCGTGGCGGCGATGCGCAGTGGAAACAGACATTCACACCCCCTATTGTGCAATGCACGATCGATCGCCCCGTCATCTGTAGCGGGGCTTTCAGGGGTACAGACGCCGAGCGCCGTCAAATCCTCCTGCTTTTGGTGAAAATACAACATCGGAACTGAATTCCCGTTCAGGAACCGGGTTGTCGAGTCGGAGACGATGAGTGGAAGGTGAGGACGACATCGCCGTCCGGACGCTCGTGCGCCCCGACGGACAGGTAGGCAGCGATGGTGCTGACGAATCCGTCGACATCGCCCTCGTGGAAGACTCCGCTGATGCGCAGGCTCCCGGTGTGGTCATCCGCAATGATGATGTGCCGGGATCCATAGCGGTTCATGCGCTGGATGACGTTGGCGAGCGGCTCGTTCTCGAAGACGATCTCGCCCCTCTCCCATGCCGTGACGCGCTCGATGTCGACGCGGCTGACTCGCGGCGCATCGCTCGAGGACATCACGAGCTGCTCGCCAGGGTCGAGATAGATGCGGTCAGGGGCTTCGCCGGCGGCGCTCAACGCCCGCGAGTCTGCGGCCGCCTGCGTGGCTGAGCCCGAGCCGTCACGCGCAGCGTCAGGCAACCATGGAATCGTCGGGACGCTCTGTGGCATGACCACGACGTGCCCCTTGAGCAGAGTGACCAGTAGCTTCGGTCCCAGCACATCGACGTCGAACGCCGTTCCGGTTGCCACAACTTTATGACCTTCCGCGGTTACCGAGAACGGCCGCGCGACGTCATGGGCGACGTCGAATTGCGCCTGCCCCCGAACAAGCGTGAGTGCACGGGCGTCGGCTGTATAGCGGACGGTCACCTCACTACGCGAGTCGAGCGTGATCTGCGAGCCGTCGTCAAGCGTGACGATCCGCCTCTCGCCGAATCCCGTCCGAAAGACGTCCTGCTGGTACTGCTGCCAGAAGAGGAACGCTCCGGCTGCGAGCGCACAGGCGGCGGCTGCCACCAGCGCGGGGCGCCGGAACCGCTTCGGCCACAGGAGGTTGCTGCGCGTCGCGTTATGAGCATGCGCGAGCGCGGCGCGCCGCAGATGTATGACCCCAGGCGCCGTCGCCTGTTGCCCGAGCACATCCCACGACGCCTGCACACGGCGCCACGCCCCGCGATTGCGGAAGTCCTGCGCGAGCCAGGAGGCAAATTCTCCCCCATGCAGATCAGCGGACTCCGCCAGACGCGCCCGCCAGGCCGCGGCCTGCTCCAGGCGCTCCAAATCGATGCTGCGAGTCATGGCCGCCCGCACCTGCGCGCGAGATGCAGCACGGCGCGCATGACATGCTTTTCCACGGTACTCTGCGCGATCCCGTAGAGGGTCGCGATGTCCTTTTGCTTCATGTGCTCCAGTCGGAAGAGGATGAACACGTTGCGTGTCAGCTCGCTGAGCTCGCTCAGCGCCTGCAGCACCTGCGCAAGAGAAGTCTCTCCATCGAGGACGCGCTCCGGCGAGCGCTCGTCGACTAGAGTTGCATCGACCTCTCCTCCCCCATCCTCCGCAATGACTGCCGACGCGACAGTCGGATGACGCACCGCATGCCGCCTCGAGTCCTTGAGAAGGTTCGCGGCGACCGTGAAGACATAACTCTCCGGATGCTCGATCACTTCGCACTCGGAGGCGCGGATCACGCGCAGGAGCGCGTCCTGCACGAGGTCCTCGGCCTGGGCTCGGTCCCTGACACGGCGCAGGAAATAGCTGAGGAGCGGCGCCGAGAAGCGCGCGGCCAGATCATCCCGGACAGGCGGCGTGGTGACTTTGTCGGTGAGTGGACTCATGGGGGCGGGGCGACTCTCGTGGTAACCCTATCACGATCTCCGCACGGAATGGAACGCCGCTCGCCGGGGAGCGCCGCGCGAGTCCGCGGACAGGAGGATTTCGCCGCCTGCGGCGTCTTACTCTCGAACGCGCCCCAGCTCTTCCACCAGGACGCGCATGTTCTCCGAGTAGTCCACCGGCACCGCCACCAGGTGCATCCCGCCGGCGGCGAAGGCGGCCTCGAGCGCCGGCGCGAGCCCGTCGGCGCTCGCGACGCGTGTACCTTTCATCCCGTAGGCGCTGGCGTAGATGACGAAGTCCGGGTTGCCGAAGGTCATCCCGAAATCGGCGAACCCATCGGCCGCCTGCTTCCAACGGATCATGCCGTAGGCGTTGTCCTCGAGGATGAGCACGACGAGATTCAGGCCGAGACGCACCGCAGTCTCGAGCTCCTGCGAGCTCATCATGAAGCCGCCATCCCCGCACACGGCAAGCACGCGCCGATCGGGGTAGAGCATTGACGCCATCATCGCAGAGGGCAAGCCCGCTCCCATCGTAGCGAGTGCGTTGTCGAGGAGGAGCGTGTTGGCGACGCGCGTGCGGTAGTTGCGGGCAAACCAGATCTTGTACATGCCGTTATCCAGGCAAACGATGCCATCCTCCGGCATCACCTGGCGCACATCGTGCACGATGCGCTGCGGTGTCGGGGGATAGCGATGCTCAGTGGCCCGCTCCGCGATGTGCGCCAGAATACCCTCGCGAAGTGGCAGCAGCGCGCCCGCCCGCGGTAGCTGGCCCTGCAACCGATCCGCGAGGAGCGTGAGGCTCGGGCCGATGTCGCCGATGAGCTCTGCATGCGGGAAATAGACCTCTTCCACCGTCGCGGGAAGATAGCCCACGTGCAGCACGGTAGGTCCGCCGGGCCCCATGAGGAACGGCGGCTTCTCGACTGTGTCGTGGCCGATCGAGATGATGAGGTCGGCGCGATCGACGCACTCGTGGATGTAGTCGCGCGCAGACAGCGCCGCAGTGCCCATGTAGAGCCCGGAACCACCCGCCACGGAGCCCTTGCCCATCTGCGTATTGAAGAACGGGATCTGCACCCGCCCGACAAAATCCGACAGCGCGGCGGCGAGGCGTGGGCGGCTCGCGGCCGCGCCCAGCATCACCAGGGGGTATTGCGCCGCCCGAATGAGCTCCGCCGCCCGAGAGAGCGCGGCCGGATGAGCTACCGGCAGGGTAATGGGATGGGGCGGCATGAGCGGGACGTCGGGGGCTTCCTCAGCCGCGACGTCTTCCGGCAGTTCGAGGTGCACCGGTCCCGGGCGCTCCTGATGTGCCATCCGGAAAGCCTCGCGCACCGTCGACGGGATCGTCGCGTTGCCCACGATCCGGTGCGCCATCTTCGTGAGTGGCGTCATCGTCGAGACGATGTCGACGATCTGGAACCGCGCCTGCTTGCGGCTCAGCACGCCCTTCTGTCCGGTGATCATCACCATCGGCATGGCGCCGAGCTGCGCATAGGCGGCGCCCGTCGTCAGATTCAACGCCCCCGGCCCCAGCGTCGCAAGACATACGCCGGCTTCCCCGGTCAGACGGCCGTGCGTCGCCGCCATGAAGGCCGCGGCCTGCTCGTGGCGCGTCAACACCAACTCGATGCTCGAGTGGCGCAGCGCCTCGACGACATCCAGGTTCTCTTCCCCTGGGACGCCGAATATCCGTTTCACGCCCTCGCTCTCGAGGGCCGCCACCAACAGCTGCGCGCCGTTCATCGATCGTCTCCTCAGCTTGTTGCGAACAGCCGGTCCGCAACGAAGGGATTGGTTCTGCGCTCCGCCCCGAACGTTGACATCGGCCCGTGCCCGGGCACGAACCGCACGTCATCGCCGAGGGGGAAGAGCCGCTCGCGGATCGATCTGATCAGGGCAGCATGATCGCCGCGCGGAAAGTCCGTGCGGCCGATCGAGCCGGCGAAGAGCACATCGCCCACCCAGGCGCAGCGCTCCCGCACATCAAAGAACACGACGTGCCCGGGAGTATGTCCGGGGCAATGCAGCACCTCGAGCGTCTGTCCGCCCACCGTGACCCGATCGCCGTGCTCGAGCCACCGGTCGGGCTCGAAGGATCGCGCCGGCGGAAATCCGAACTGCGCGGCCGCCTGCGGCAAGGCCTCGATCCAGAATCGGTCTTCGCGCTGCGGACCTTCGATCGGCAGCGCCCGGGCGCGCGCGAGATCCGCGGTGGCCGCGCAATGATCGACATGGGCATGCGTGAGGAGGACCTTCTCCAGTGTGATACCGCGCTGGTCCGCTTCGGCAAGCACCCGATCGATCTCGCCGCCCGGGTCGATGACGGCACCCCGCCGATTGTCCTCATCCCAGATGAGCGAGCAATTCTGCTGGAAGGGAGTAACCGGAATGATGAGCCCACGCATCATCCTGCAACGATACCCCAGCAGAAGGGATCGTCGGGCTCGAGCCGCAAAATGGCTTCCGAGGTCACATAGGCACGGCCCGTGAGCGTCGGCACGATCTCGCCCCGGCCGCGATCGTGCCAGCGATACCGGGCGGTGAAGGTGCTGCCGATCAGGCTCTCCTGCACCCACGGCTCGCCTTCCTCGAGCTTGCCGTCAGCCGCCAGGCACGCGAGCTTCGCGCTCGTCCCCGTGCCACAGGGGGAACGGTCATACGCGCCGCCGGGGCAGAGCACGAAATTGCGGCTGTCAGCGCCCGCACGGGATGGCGGGCCGAAGAGCTCCACGTGGTCTACCTCGGGGAATCCCTGCTCATTGACGGCCCGGCGCAGGCGCGCGGCAAGTCCGGTCAGCTCCTCGAGCGTGCCGAGAGCGATCGGGACCGTGTGCGCGTCCGCGAGAAAAAACCAGTTGCCGCCCCACGCGACATCGCCGCGGACCTCCCCCGCCCCGACAACGGAAATCCCAGCCTGCCGCGCCTTGCGAAAGCTCCTGACATTGACCACGTCGACCTGCCCGTCCTCGTGCAGGCGCGCATCCACCGGCCCGACGGGCGTATCGATGCGGATCGGCCCGGGCGCGCAGCGGCCGGCGGCCGCCAGCGAGGCAACGAGCCCGATGGTGCCGTGTCCGCACATCCCGAGATAGCCGACGTTGTTGAAAAAGATCACGCCGGCCTGGCAGTCCGGCCGGTGCGGCCGGCAAAGCAGCGCCCCCACCAACGGGTCAGAGCCCCGCGGCTCATTGACGATCGCACGGCGGTAGTGATCGTACCGCTCGCGAAAGTGCCCCAGGCGCTCCTGCAACGGACCGTCGCCGAGCTCCGGCCCGCCTTCCAGCACGAGGCGCGTGGGCTCGCCGGCGGTGTGCGAATCGATGACGCGGATGGCGGTGGGAAGAGCGGGTGGCGGCATGCCGCTATGCTAGCGCACTCCCAGCGCACCGCCGCCAGCTTATCGCACCGGATCAGCCCGGGCCGCCGTCGTCGTCCTCGTCCGAGTAGCGGCTCGGCGCCGCCGCGCCGCCCATGTTGTCCTCGACATCCAGATAGGCTTGCGTCACGGGCTGCAGATTACGCCTGGCCTCCGGATCACCCGAGCGCTCGACGTCATCCCGCAAAGCGTGATAGCTGCGCGAAAGCTCGTCGAACGAGGCCTTCACGTCGCCGTTGTCCGTTCCTTCGCCATCGATCGTGTGCCGGAATTCATGCGCGCGGTCGGCGAAGTCCCGTGCATCCTCCGTGTAGCCCGTGTTCGCGGAGTAGCCGTGCGGCGCCTCCTCCGAATCCTGGGCAAACGCCTGAGCGTTCCGATCCAACCTGTCAGCGGAGCTGTGCAGGCCGCCGTGTGTCGTCGCGCAGCCGGAAAGCGCCACCGCCATGAGCGCGGCGGTGAGCCACCCCGCCCTGCTTGCGGTCATCATAAGCTTCTCCTCGGCCCTCGAGCCGTAACCTCACCTGTTTAAGCCAACGCCCCGCCGGGCGGCAGAGTTCCGTGCACGAAGCTTCGTCCCTGCGCCCAGCCTCTTCGGGGCCGTCAAGCGCAGACGCTCCTGACGTTGGCACATCGCCGAAGGCGATCCGCTCGGCCCGGCCGCCGCCGCGTCCAAAATTCGTTCCCGAGGATTTTGTCAGTGTCCGGCAGCTGGCCGCCGCGGTTCCGCTTCCTCGGTGACGGCGAAGTCGAGGTAACCGCCGCGCAGCAGGCTGAGCCTCACGGGCGTGCGTCCCGCAGCGATCGGCTCGCCGCTCACGGCCCTGCCCGACCCGTAGTTGATTTCCCGGTCGGACAGCTTGTTGACGCGTAACACCATGACCAGGCGCGCGCCAGACTCGACACGCACGGCCGTGATCCGGCGGCTGGTGAAATCCAGCTGCTCGGGCGCGCCGGGCGCGAGCAGCCGGCGGCGCGCCGGATCGTGCAGATAGCTCGCGCGAAACTCCTCCGCCGGCGCGAATAGATGAAAGTAGTTGCCGTCTGGCAGCAGCTCGTAGAGCGCGACCGTGAGGTCCAAGTCCCGCTTGTTGACTCGCAGCAGCAGCCGGCCGCTGAATCGGCCGGCGATCTCCAGACCCTCCGGCAGCGGACCGCTCACGAAAGCGAAGCCGTTCTCCACGGGCACACTCCCCGTCATGAGGCTGCGCGGCGTCGGCTGGCCGTCACCCTTTTTGCGGCGGGCCAGGTTGACCGTGAGATGGATGGCGGCACGGCTCGTCGGCTCGCGCGGAACCAGGCTCCCCGAGCCCGCGTGCGGCTCGGCCGCGAGATAGAGCCGCACCCGATCCTTGGCGAGGCCGTCCAGCGTGCCGGCGTGCTGCCAGGTGTTGGCACCCATGACTTCGAAGTTGACATGGTCGGAAAGCAGCGACGGCTTCGCACCGTTGAGGAAGAGGTACGCGAACCACCGCAGCTGCACGGCCCGCAGATCGACGACTGCCGCGGGATCGATGCGGTAATCCTCCAGCGTGTCCTGCACTCTTCCCTGCCGTATCTCGGCCCCATCGTACGGGCCCGCGAGCAGTGTCTGGTCGGCGTGGCTGTCGTGCGCATAGTGCTGCAGGAAGTAGAACAGCGCTCCTGCCTGAGCAGGAGCGTAGTATCCGGTCACGGACAGTACGGGGATGTCGAGGTGCGCGAGCTCGCTTGCGGACGGTGAGAGGCGCCGCCAGTACTCGTCGTAGGCGGGATGCTCCAGCCAGCGGCGGAAAATCGGGCTCGGCCGGCCGGCGAGCCGCGGCAGATCGCGGAAAGCCTTGCCGCTCGCGTACCACTTCGCGTCGAGGGCGTTGCACCAGTCCGGGCTGCCCACCGGCGGCGCTGCGGCAACAGCATCCGGTGCGCTGCCCGCATGGAGCGGGGCGCTCACATCCGGCGCGGTGTTTGCATCCGTGACTGCCGGGCGGGTGCTGTCCGCCGGACCGTTGCCGGGGCCGGGCTGCGCCGTCGAGCCCGCGCCGGACTCCGTGGCGGCAGCGCTTTCGTTACGCTCCGTCTCCACGCGTTGCAACCAACAGTAAGCGCCATTCAGCCCGATGCCGCCATCAGTCGGGAAGTTGACCCCGGGCGCCATGGGATCGGCAGTGGCAATGGCCTTGAGCTGCGGCGGCGGGCGGGCAGCGGCCGCCCAGGCGACGAAGCCGCTGTAGCCGCTGCCATACATACCGACCTGCGCGCTACTCCAGGGTTGCTTGGCAATCCAGCCGATCACCGCGCGGGCGCGCTCCCCTTCCCCCTCGAAAGGAATCACCCGCCACTCATGACGGCCCACTCGTGCGAGGGGCGTGAACGCCACCATGCCCGCGAAGCCATGCGCGGCCGTCTCGATGGCATCATCGTAACCGCCTGGGGCGATTCGATACTCGAGCAGGGTCGGCAGCAGTCCGCTCGAGCTGCGGGGCCGGACAAGCAGCGCGATCACGTTGCCATGGCCCGGCATATCGATCGCGACATCGTCCTGGATGATGTAGCGCCGGTCCTGGTCGAGCGAGATGAGCCCGGGAGCAATGGGGCCGAAGCTGCGGTAGGCATCGAAACCGAGATACTGCCAGATGAGTCCGAGCGCCTCGCGCTGGTTGATCCGGGGGTGACTGCGTAGGCGGTCGAAGCTAGCCTGCAGCGCCTGGGCGTATGCGGCGGGCGGCGCCTGCAGCCAGGATTCCACACGGTAGCCATCGAGGTTGTCGAAGCTCGGGATGGTCTCCCAGAAGGCAAGATCGAATGCCTGTGCGAAGGGCAGCCTGTACTGCGCCTGCAGCGACTTTGCGTGCGCAAATAGGTCCCAGACCAGCGCCGGATCCGCCGGTGGGCGGTTGGCGGTGCCGCCGCGCATCCCCTGCAGGTCGAGCCGCGCGGAGTACGCCGACTCGAAGCTGCCGGCCACGAGCTGCAGGACCGACATGTTGGCGAGAAACTGCTCGCGATCGTCGTTGCGGTAGACGGGAATGATGCGCGACGCCAGGTCGCGCATGACCGAGGCAGTGGAGGAGTCGTAGACCGACGCCGGCGCGTGAAATTCCAGGCCCTGCGCCGCCGCGAGGCGCGGCAACAGGAGAACCGAGAGGACAATGCCAACCGCTCTGCGCATCCGGCGAAACCCTACGGAGCCGGGCCCGGGCAGCCGCCCGAGCCCTCCTGGGCAGCCATCGCGGCGCGGCGCGCCCCCGCGCAGGAAATGAAGGCGGCGTAGCTCCAAGCGAGGTGCTTGGCCGAAGTCTGCTCGCCGGTGCGTTGATCGAACTGCTCTGACATGTCGCCGCTCGCGGGGGTGAAGGCGCGAACCGTCTCGAGATACCTGTCGCCACGCGCGAGCCACGTATCGCGGCCGCCTTTGCTGGCCGCGCGGAAGCACAGCTCGGCGGCCGCCAGAGTCGCGAAGTAGTAGGCACCGCCGGAATAATAGCGGTCGGCGCGGTAGCGCCCAAGCGCGGGCCCACGCCCGGCCGGCCGCCCGTGATTGATGGGATAGTCCGCCTCGAACACGCTGTCGAGCGCGCCGAGAGTAGCGTGAATCCGCGGATCGCGCACCGAGTGGGTGGCCCGGCCATCTGAGGACTGCAGAGCTGCGAAGATGACGGCGATGTCGAGCTCCTTCGCCGACGGCTGCCCGGTATCGAGCACCCGGGACCGGTAGTAACCGCGGTCCGCCAGCCAGTACCCGTCCAGCGTCTCCAGGATCGCCTGGGCATCCGCCCGGCAGCCTTGCGCCTCCAGCCGCTCGCCGCGCGGCGCCAGCCAATCGGCTCCCTCGCCGAGCGCCTGCGCGCCGACGCGGAGGGTGTAGTAGTGCAGTCCCCGCTCCTCCTCCCAGATGTCGTAGCACGGCTCCCGCCAATGATCGCGAGTGAAGCGCAGATCATCGCGGAGCAAGCCTTCGCATACCGTCAGCAGGTCAGCGTCGAGAGAAGCGTTTCGCATCCAACGCAAGAGCGTGAGCGCGCGCAACGGGGGGCCATCATTCTGCGGCCGTCCCCAGTTGGAGATATCGAGAGTGCCGTCGGCGTTGACGCGGGTCTCAGCCGAGACGGCATCACCGTAAACGCGCCGCAGCTCGGCGTCCGGGCGCAGGAACTGCACGAAATCGGCTGCCACGCGCGGCCGCCAGTGGTCCGAAGCGGCTGCGAGGCGGCGCCCATCGAGCCGTGCGAGCGCGGCGCTGAAGCGAGCAAACTCGCCGAAGAGCCGCAGTGCCTCATCATCCGCCTGCCCGCCGGCGTGAACAAGCCGCAGGGCATCGATCACGATGGCCGAGTCGCGATACCAGTGGAAGAAATAATCCGGGTCAGGATCGTAAGCGGCCGGAACCGGCGAGGCGACTACCGCTCCCGGGGCCGGCCGAATCGTCTGATCGAAGCCGGGGCGAGTCTTGACGATGCCGACCGGCGAGATACTGCGCAGCATTTGCCGCGCAGCATGCGGATACTGACGATCGATCCAGGCGCAGAGCGTCTCCACTGTCCTCACCCCGGAAGATGCGGGCTCGAGAAGCCGAGGCGGCGCAGCCCCGTCCGGACCTCCGGCGCGCTCATGAAGAGCTTCCAGAGGAGTCCCGTGCGGAAGTTCTCTATCATGAGGATGATCGGGCCCTGGTCGATCGCGAGGTGACTGTCCGCGTACCAGTCGCGCTGCGGACAGAAGGCGTCGACGAATCCATGAGGCCGCCAGATCCGTTCGCCGAACGTGCCGAGAAAATGCCGCAGCGCCTTCATCGCCTCGAGCGGCGCGTAGGGAAAGCTTGCAAGCGCCGCAGTCGGAGCGATCGTGCCGTCGTCGTTGTCGGGCGCATGTACGGCATATCCATCGGGATCATCGCTCGCCGTCAGCCCCCAACAGTGCTCGCCATACGCGCGATGATGGTTGGGATTGGCGACACAGTGCGCATGGTTGATGCGCACGTGCCGCAGGTTCTGCTCCCAGTAGTTGGCATAGCGATCCTCGAGGCTGCGCGGATCGAGCCCGCAGAACGAGTAGTGCGCGAAGAAAAGCGGTCCGCCGAAAGCCGGCCCGAGCGGCAGCTCGATCCCGTTCCAGCTTCTCCCGTTGATGAAATCGCGCCCGGCCGCGAAGCCCCGGTGATAGATGTGGTGGCTGATGGGGTAACGCGGCGCGCCGGCGGCGAGCACGTAGGTGATCAGGCATTCGTTCCAACCGCGGATCTCATGCTCGAGAGCCCAGCCGTTGTTGGGGCTCCAATGCCAGTAGAGGACGCCCTGGGCGCCGCGCGCGTACCAGTCCCATTCGACTTCCTCCCATAGCCATGTCATCACGTCCCGCGCCCGCGTTTCCGCGGGTGTGCCGCGGTTGAAGTACTGCCGCGCCGTCAGGAGTGCCATGCACAAGAACGACGTCTCGACGAGATCGCCGCCGTCGTCCTTGCGTGAGAAGGGCATCGTCGCCCCGGTGCGGCCATCGAGAAAATGCGGCAGTGCGCCGTGATAACACGTAGCGCCGAGGAGGACATCGAGCATGGCGCTCACCCGCTCGAGCCCCTGCTCGCGCCTGATCCAGCCGCGCTCGATCGCGACCACGAGCGCCATGAGCGCGAAGCCCGAGCCGCCCGTCGTGACGAGATCACTGCTTTGCCGCTTTCCCGCGGGGCGCCGGTCAGGCACCAGGCCGCTCACCGGGTGCGCGGCTTCCCAGAAGAACCGAAAGGTCTGCCGCTGCACGCGCTCGAGCAGCTCCTCGTCGGCCAGGGTGGCGAGCCGCACCGGGCTCAACTCTTCGAATGGAGCGGTGTCGGACACGGAACTCAACTCCTTCCTTCACGTAGGTTGGAAGCCTTGCCGCGCGCGCCCGCCGCATCGGCGGGGCGCGCCGGGGGACTCTTGACCAGATGGACCACGCGGGCGAAGAGCGGATCGCGCGCCTGCGCGCTGCCGATGTGAATGACGCCGGTGCGCGCGAGATCGTGGCCGAATACTTCGACCACCCGCTCGAGGGTGTCGCCATCGAGCGAGCCGAAGACATCATCGATGAGGAGCCATTCCGGCGCCTGCAGCAGCACCCGCGCGAATGCCAGCCCCAGCTGCTCGTCCCCGCTCAGCTCACGATCCCAGCGCCGCGACACATCCAGGAGCGCCACCAGCCGCTCGAGCCCGAGCCGATGCAGCGCCCGCGCGCAGGCGTCGGCATCGAAACTCTCGGGCTTGAGTGGATAGGCGAGCACTTCGCGCAGCGAGCCCTGCGGCAGATACGGCGTGCCGCGCGGAAAGTAAAGAATCTGCTCGCCCGCGGGCTTGACGACCCGCCCGTTGCCGAGCGGCCAGAGCCCCGCGAGGGCACGGAACAACAGTGTCTTGTTGGTTCCCGGCTCACCCACGATGAGCAGCCGCTCTCCGGCGCGCACCTCCACCATCCTCTCGCGCAGCATGTCGTGACCGGCGGGGGACGATACCTCGAGACCTTCGATGACGATCCGGCCGGCAATGCCTTCCGCATAGGTGATGTGGCTCTCGACCGCGTGCTGGACATCGGTGGTCACGACGGCGCGGCGGAAGTTGGCGACCCTGAGGAGCGTCGCCCGCCAGTCGGCGATCTGGCTGAAATTGTCGACGAACCAGCGCAGCGAGGACTGCGCCTGGGTGAAGGCGGCCGCCGCCATCATCATGCCGCCGAAGGAGAGCCTGCCGGCGAAGTAAAGCGGTGCCGCCACGAGGATCGGTGCCACGATCATCACCCAGCCGAATCCGGCCGTGATCCAGGTGAGGTTGGTGAGCCCGGTGACGAGGCGGCGGGTGGCCTGCAGCGCCGCATCGAGGCTGGTCTCGAGCCGCCGGCGCTCGCCCTCCTCCCCGGCGGCGAGGGTGATCCCGTCCAAATGCTCATTCACCCGCACCAGCGCAAAACGCAGGTCGGCCTCACGCGAATAGCGCTCGGCGTTACGGCCGATCAGACTGCCTCCCACCCAGTAGGAGAGGAGCGAGCCGAATCCCGCATAGAGGATCGCCGCCCACACCATGTAGCCCGGCACCGCCACCTGGTGCCCGCCGATCGTGATCTCGAATCCGCGGGAGAGGACCCAGAGGATGCCGATGAAGGTGACGAGCAGTACCGATGCCTGCAGGAGCCCGGTACCGAGATCTCCCGTCAGCTCGCACAGATGCCGTGCGTCCTCATGCATGCGCTGATCGGGATTGACGCCCATGGGACCGGCATTGGCGAGCCAGAAGGCGCGCCGCGGACTCATCCAGTCGCGGATCAGATCCCCCACCAGGCCTTCGCGCAGCCTCACCTTGAGCGTCTCGACCAGCCAGCGCTGCGCCACGTTGAGGACGAGGAGACCGCCCGCGATGATGAAGAACACCCCGAGCTGGAAGATAAAATCCCTGAAATCGCGCCGTGATAGCGCATCGTAGAACGGCTGGTTCCACCTGTTCAGCCGCACCTGGCCGTAGGCGGTGGCCGCGATGACGACGAAGATCGCGGCAATCAGGGCGATCAGCGACTTGCCGACCGGCGAGGCGAGCAGCGCCCGCTCCATCATGCGCAGCTGCGGCACCAGTCCCGAGTGCGCTGCCTCCGTCTCCGGAGGGTGGCTGTCGCTGCTGTCGTCGGCGCGATCTATCATCGTACTTTCATGAGAACGGGCAGACTGCGGCCACCCACGACTCGGAACACCCCATGAGGACACTGAAACCGCAAGACGCCCGGCGCATCGAGACCCTCCTCGAGCGGATGACCCTGACCGAAAAGCTCGGTCAGCTCACCATGATGAGCGCCAGCCACAGCGTGACCGGGCCGGTGATCACCGGCCACTCCACGGGGGATATCCGCTCGGGCAGGATCGGCAATCTGCTCAATCTTATCGGGGCGGGCGCCGCCCGCGAAATGCAGCGCATCGCAGTCGAGGAATCCCGCCTGGGTGTCCCGCTGCTCATTGGCCTCGACGTCATCCATGGCCATCGGACGATCTTTCCCCCTCCCCTGGCGGAAACTGCGCTGTTCGACCCCGTTGCCTGGGCACTGACGGCCCGGGAAGCCGCCCGCGAGGCGGCCGCGGACGGCATCAACATGACCTTCGCGCCCATGCTGGATGTATCCCGCGAGCCGCGCTGGGGGCGGACCGTCGAGGGCCCTGGCGAGTCGCCGTGGGTGGGGCGGGTGCTGGCCGAGGCCAAGGTGCGCGGCTTTCAAGGCACCGATCTCACAGCCGGCGACTCGATCGCGGCCGTGGCGAAACACTTCTGCGCCTACGGAGCCGTGACGGCCGGCCGCGAGTATGCCTCCGTGGACATCTCCGAGCGAACGCTTCTCGAGGTCCACATGCCGCCCTTCGCGGCCGCTGTCAGCGCCGGCGTCGTGGCCGTGATGCCTGCCTTCACCGACCTCGCCGGCATTCCCATGACGGCTCATGCCGGCATGCTGCGCGGGCGCCTGCGCCGGGAGCTCGGCTTCGAGGGCGTTCTGATCAGCGACTACAACGCGGTCGCCGAGCTGATCCAACATGGCGTGGCCGCCGATCTCATCGAGGCGGCGACCCTCGCGCTGCGGGCCGGTGTCGACATCGACATGGTCTCGGGGGCTTACCTGGAGGGACTGCCCGCCGCGCTCGAGCGCGGTCTGGTGAGCCACGCACAGATCGACGAGTCCGTGCTCAGGGTGTTGGCTCTGAAGGCCCGCCTCGGGCTCTTCGAGGATCCCTATCGCCGCGGTGCGACGCCGGAGAGCGCTGCGGCGCTGGCCGAGCGCCGCCGGCTCGCCCGCGATGTTGGAACGCGCTCCATCGTGCTGCTGACCAACCGGGACGACGCCCTGCCGCTCGCCGGCGCTCTGCGGCGCGTGGCGCTCATCGGTCCTCTCGGCGACGCCGCCGCGGAAATGCGCGGTCCGTGGTGGTGCGCGGCGCCGCCCGACGCGCAGGTCAGCGTCCTTGCCGGGATGCGTGCGGCGCTGCCGCACGCTGAAATCCTCCACGCGAGTGGCGTCGACATAGCAGGCGCGGACGAGCGCGGCATCGCGGCCGCCGTGCAGCTCTGTGACCGCGCTGAGGCCGTGGTGCTCTGCCTCGGCGAGGCTGCCACGATGAGCGGTGAGGCGGCCTCGCGCGCCCACCCGGGCCTTCCTGGCCGTCAGCGCCAGTTGGCGGAAGCGGTGTTGCAACGTGCCGCCGCCAGGGCAATTCCCGTGATTGCCGTGCTCTTCTGCGGGCGCCCGCTCATGGTCCCCTGGCTGGCGGAGCGGGCCAGCGCCCTGCTTGCCGCGTGGTTCCCCGGCTGCGAGGCCGGACATGCGCTTGCGGATCTTCTGACGGGACGCATTTCCCCGAGCGGGAGGACCCCGATCACCTGGCCGCGTGCGGTGGGGCAGATACCGCTCTATTTCGGCCAGCGCAGCGGCGGCCGGCCCACCGACCCGAGCGGCCCGTTCTCCAGCCGGTACATCGACGAGTCCAACGCGCCGCTGTTCCCTTTCGGACATGGTCTGACCTACGGCCACTTCGCCCTGAGCAGACTGCGCGTGACACCGGAATCGGCCGCCCCGTCAGCCACGGTGTCGGTACTCGTGGACGTCGAGAACCAGGGCCGCCGCAGGGGCGAAGAGACCGTATTCCTCTTCACGCGCCGCCTGAAGTCGCGCGTCGCCCCTCCTACTCTCGAGCTGCATGCGTTCGGCAAGATCACGCTGGATCCCGGCGCACGCGCCACCCTGACTCTGCGTTTGCCGCTGGCGCAGCTGAGCTCGCTCGGACCGGATCTCGAGCCCGCGCTCGAGTCGGGCACGGTCGAGATCCTGGCGGGGCCCAGCGCAGACCTGGCTTCTTTGCTCACTGTGCGGTTGCAAGTCGTGGCGTGAAGTCCCGGTGTGACGCGGCTCAGCCCGGTCGTGTCAGCAATTGGCCGACGCGCTCCGCGACCAGCTCTGGCGCGCTGTCGCTTGCCGTCAACGCGCAGCTCGCGCCGCGGCGCGGCACGTAGAGCCGCGGCTCCGTCACCTTGAAGAGCCCCACGGTCGTAGCGTCGGTCGCCGCACCGAGATGCATGAGCCCCGAGTCGGCGCAGACGAAGCCATCCGTCGCTTCCAGCACTGCAGCAACCTGGCGCACCCGGCGCGAGTAATAGGCAGGCAGCTCCGGCAGCGCAGCCACGCCGTTCGGCGGCCGAATTTCGATGACTCGCACGGCCGGCACGCGTGTGTGGAGACTGGCGATCATGCGACGCCACCAATCGACGTCGAATCGCTTCGCGCCCGTAGCGTGCGCCGCCACAGCGACCACTGGACCTGATCGGCCGGAGCCGAGCAGGCGCGCGATCTCTTCCCGGCCGGCCACGCGCTCGGCCTCGGTCAGACGGATGCTGAGCTTGGGGATTTCCGCGCGGGCGGCATCCTCATCGAGCCCGAGGAGGCCGCGGCGCAGCAGATACACGGGATAATCACCCATGTGCACCGGCGCGCCCTCGAACGGAACGCTGACATCGACGCCGTCGCGCTTGCGCGCGCTCGAGAAGCCGAGCTTGAGCCGTGCCGGCAGCCGTCGTGTCAGGAAGCGTCCGGTCCAGGACCGGGGACAGGGATCGATCAGCACGTCGTAACGCCGCTGTCGCACGCGTAGCAGCGTCAGCAGATGCCGCAGCGGATGGCGAACGCCGCGAAACGGCAGCTGGTGCACGCGCTTGACCGACGGAAATTCCCGGAACACCTCGGGCGCCGCCGGGCACGCGGTCAGGATCTCCACCCGCGCGCCAGGCAGTGTGGCCTCGATCTGCGCGACGAGCGGTGTCATCAGCAAGGTGTTGCCGAGGCGCGTATTCGGTCGGCAGATGAGAATGGTCGCGCTGGCATGCCGCTGCGCCGGGGAGCCCGCGGCGCTCGCGGGCGGGGAGAGGAGCTCGGCCGGCAGCATGCCCGAATTATGGCATGGCCGCGCCACCGCGTGGCCGGCTAGACTGTGGCAAGCAAAATCACCTGGGTGACCGGCTTGCATCCTGCGGAACTGGGCGCATCGGCCGCCATATTCCTGACGCAGATCGTAGTGCTCCTGCTTGCGGGGCGCCTGCTGGGCGAGCTGCTCTCTCGCTGGGGCCAGCCGCCGGTCATGGGGCAGCTCCTCGCCGGCGTCGTGCTCGGCCCTTCGGTCCTGGGCCACCTCTTCCCGGCGACCGAGCTCGCCCTCTTTCCGCATGTGGTGCCGCAGCGAGCGATGCTCGATGGGGTAGCGCAGCTCGGGGTGCTGCTCCTCCTGCTGCTCACCGGCATGGAGACGGACCTGTCGGTCATGCGCCACTCCGGGCGTGCGGCCATCAACGTGTCGCTGGCCGGCATCGCCCTACCCTTCCTCTTCGGCGTGCTCGCAATCGAGATGCTGCCGCCCTCGATGCTGATCAAGCCGGACGAGCGCCTCCTGCTCGCGCTCTTCATCGGTACCGCGCTCGCGGTGTCGTCGGTCAAGATCGTTGCCGCACTGGTGCGTGAGCTCGGTTTCGTCCGACGCACCGTCGGCCAGATCATCCTGGCCGCCGCCATAATCGATGATGCGATCGGATGGATCGTCGTATCGGTGCTCCTTGGGCTCGCCCAACGTGGGAGCGTCGACGTCGGGGGGGTGACGCGCAGTGTATTGGGCACCCTCGCGTTCCTCGCGTTCAGCATCACCGTGGGACGGCGACTCGTGTTCCACGTGATCCGCTGGACCAACGACCACTTCGTCAGCGAGCTCCCGGTGATCACCGTCATCCTGGTGATCATGGGAGCGATGGCCCTGGCGACGGATGCGATCGGTGTCCAGACCGTTCTCGGCGCCTTCGTCGCGGGCATTCTCATCGGCGAGTCGCCCATCCTGACACGGCACATCGAGGAGCAGCTGCGGGGCCTGATCGTGGCGCTTTTCATGCCGGTCTTTTTCGGCCTGGCGGGGCTCGCCACCAACGTCGGCGCCCTCGGCCACTCCAACATGCTGTGGCTCACCGCCGGCCTCATCGTCGTGGCCAGCGTGGGGAAGTTCTCGGGGGCATTCATCGGCGGCCGCCTCGCCGGACTGACGGGCTCGGAGTCGCTCGCCGTGGGCTGCGGCATGAACGCCCGCGGCTCGACGGAAATCATCATCGCCTCCATCGGCCTTTCCATGGGCCTCATCGACGAGAGCTTCTTCACCGCCATCGTCGTCATGGCACTGGTGACGACTCTCGCCATGCCGCCGATGCTGCGCTGGGCGCTGCAGCGTCTGCCGATGCGTCCGGAGGAAGCCGCGCGCCTGGAGCGCGAGGCGTTGGAGGCGCGCGGCTTCCTCGCCGGTGTCGAGCGGCTGCTGCTGGCAGCCGATTCGAGCCCGAGCGGCCAGCTCGCCTCACGCCTGGCGGGTCTGATCGCCGGCGTGCGGCAGATTCCCACCACGGCGCTGCATTTCGAGCGCACCACTGCCGAGAGTACGGCCGCCGAGCACACGACCGCAGTGATTCGCGAGGCTGCCGAGTCAGGCGGCGCGGAGAACGGCGGCTCGCAGCCGATCGATCTGACACTGCGGGTCGAGGACCCGCAACCCGGCGGCGACGCGGTCCGCTCCGAGGACCGCAAGGGATACGGCCTGCTCCTCATAGGCCGCGAGCCCGCGCGCGGCTCGAAGTTTCACCACGCGATCGCGCAGACCGCCGCCGGATTCTCGGGACCGTTTGCCGTGGTGCTCGCCAGGCGCGAGCATCGCTCGGGGAAGCTGCGGGCGCCGCTCAATATTCTGGTGCCGGTGTCAGGAACGAGCGTCTCGCGCCGCGGTGCGGAGCTCGCCGTGGCCCTGGCGCAGGGGTCGCGCGGATCAGTTACGGCGCTACACATTGCCGGACGCGGCACGGGCCGCCTGCCTCTGCACAAACGCTTCGGCGCGCTATTCGGCAGGCAAGATGAGCTCGACGAGGACCCGGCCAACAACCCCATCACCAATGAGATCGTGCAACTCGCGCGCGCTTATTCGGTCAATGTGCGCTCTACCGTGCGCAGCCACCGCGAGGCCGACATCGCGATACTCCGCGAGATCGGTGCAGGACGGCACGACGTGTTGGTCATGGGGGTCAGTCCGCGCCCCGGTGACCCGCTCAATTTCGGGGATGTCGCCTCGGTGTTGCTCGAGCGCGCGGAATGCTCGCTCGTGTTTCTCGCGGCGGAACCCTCCGCCAAGCCGCCTGAAAGCAAGTGAGCAAGCGGCCCGGGGCCGCTCCCAATAAACTAACATTGCCACTCGAGCAGATCCGCGACTCGCTCGAGGGTGACATCTGCGGCGGGGTAGGCTGCAATCTCCTTCGGATCGCGGGCATAGTGACCCTGCCGCGGGAAAATGGTCGTCAGTGAGGACCCCCACGCGGCCTTCATCGCAGTGAGGATACGCAGCTTGTCGTCCACCATCACGTAACGGGAAGCCGGATGACGGCGCTTGACGGAATCGAGCATGCGCTCCTTGTGCAGATAGATGAGCACCCGCCCCTCGACCGCATCCCACAGCCCCGAGCGGCGCACCTTGCGCGGCTGAAACACCACATCGCCATCGGACAGGATGACGGTCGGTCCGAAGCTGCGGCAGTGGGCCAGCACATCCAACGCGCCGGGGTACAGGCGATTCGCAAACGGATACTCGATTAGAAAAGACGACATCAGCAGGAGCTGCGGCTCGTCGAGATTCTCCAGGCGATAGCGCTGCAGCGCGCCGAGATAGTCGGCGTATCCGAGCTGCGCGCGCAGCGCCTCGAAGATAGCCCAGTAACGGTCGCGTTGCGCGCTGCCGAAGTCCCGCTCGAGATGTGCGCTGAGATCTTCCTGCACCGCGTCGTTGTCGAGCAGTGTGTTGTCGACGTCGAACAGGAAAACGACTGGCGCGGGCTGAGGCATAAGTGGGTCTTTGCGTGGGAAACTGGTGCGATCCTCACGCTATCACGTCCCGAGCCGGCGCGTCCCGCGCCGCGGTCCGTCCTCAACTCATTGTCCTCGCTGCAGCTTTTTCGCTATTGGCGCGGCTCAGCGCACGCTGTAGCCGCGTGCCTGGAGGCAAGCGGTCATCGCGCGTTTGTAGCTGTCAGGCGTCGCGGTGGCAGCCTGCGTGTCATTGGCCGTATTGGTAGGGTCGTATCCGGTCTGGCCCACGGCCCACTGGTGGCACTGGTAGCGGTCGTTATCCGTCTGCTGCTCGCTTTGACCGTTCTTGGGGTAGACGTAGAGGCTCATTGCTCCACGATCCCCGGTATCGCCCTGCTGCGTCGGCGGAGGCGTCGTCGCGCCCTCGGCCACCCCCCCGCTGAGCGGCGGCGGATCGGTCACTACGTAGTTACCGTAATCAGGGTTCCACACGTAATACACACCCTGCCAGTAGTAGTACGGCACGCCGCCCCAATTGTAGGTCACGCAACCGACCGGGAGCGTGGCGAAGAACCACGGGAAGTCCCAACCCAGGTAAACGTGGGGCCAGAACCTGCCGCCCCAGTAGCCCCCGCCCCAGTAGTGCGGGGCCCAACGCGGGCCCCATGGACGCGCCCAATAGCCCGGGTGCGGGCCCTCCCAGTGCGGGTGCATCCCGACCCAATGCGACGGGACCGCGTACCGGGGACCGCCTCCCCAGTGCCCCTCGTAATGACCGCCTCCCCAATGTCCCTCGTAGCGACTGCCTCCCCCCTCGTAACGACCGCCTCCCCCGCGCCCCTCGTAGTGGCCGCCTCCCCCGTGCCCCTCATAGTGGCCCCCTCCGTGAGCCGCGCCGTGGAAGCCGTGATCCTGCGCCACCGCCGGAGCCGCTCCCATCACGAGCGAAGCCGCCAGCGCGGCCGCAGCGAAGATGCCAATGAGTCGCCTGCAGCGACCCGTGACGATACGCTCGTAGAGCGAGTCGGTCCCCGCGGCAGCGGGGATGAGGCCCCGAGTGGGCCGAGCAATCCCGATTCGTGCCATGGATCTCATGCCTTGTCTCATACCCGTTGGACTCGGACGGTCGGCCCTGGTTCGAGCTGGTCCTCGCAGGCCAAGCCTCGCCCGCCGCACCATTACCCTACCTTACAACGTGCGACCCCAGGAGGCGCTGACCTGAGAGCCTCGGTCGAAACTGCCATTCCTGGGAACCGCAGCACGCAGCCGGAGCTCGGACTGGGCGCGTCTCAGCCGCGCCGTCTCGACTCACCGCCCATACATGATCCGATATGCCGCGAGAGCGTGACGCGGCTCACATTTACTCGGCCCTTCTCGTCGATTCTGGCGCCGGTTAACTTTTGGTAATGGTCGTCATCGTCCTGCGGCGCTGCGACGTTGTTAACGCCCGAGCGCCCGCAAATCGGGCGCAATGCGATCCCGGCAATGGTGCCGAAAGGAGCCCCTTCATGTCGAAATCGATCCGCACGGTTTTTACCGCCGTCGCCGCCACCGTCTCGCTGGCGTGCTTCGCAGCCCCGGCCATGGCCGATACTCCCTGGCAGGCCCATCACCCGCGCCGCGAGGAGGTCAACAACCGCTTGGGCAATCAGAATGCGCGCATCCACCAGGAAGTGAAGGAAGGTGAGATGTCGCATGCCAAGGCTGCGCGCCTGCACGCCGCGGACCATCGCATTCGCATGCGGGAGCGGCGCGATGCAGCCGCGCACGGCGGCCACATCACCAGGCACGAGAAGGCCCGGCTGAACCGCAGGGAAAACCGCGTCAGCCGTCGCATCGGCCAGTAGTTCAGGAGCCTGCGCGCCGGAGGGGCGGGGCCGCTTTGGGTGCGGCTCCGCTCTTCATTTTCCGCCGCGCGCCAGCGCTCGCGACAGCCGCGCATCTCCGATGTTGAGGGAGAACGGAGTGAAGTCCGTGTCCCGGTCGAAGTAGTCCTCCTGCTCGGCGCGCTTCAGGAATCCGACGATCCGGTACGTCACCGGCGTCATGATGATCTCCCACCCTGACTTGAGGACGTACTGGGTGGTGATCACCCTGAGCAGTTGCGCCCCCGTCAACGGCCCGGCGAACGCAATGGCGTAGAAGAGCCCCGAATCCACGAGCTCGCCACAAAGGGTCGATCCAACCACTCGCGTCCAGAGCCAGCGGCCGCCCGTCGACAGCTTCATCTGCGCGAGCACATAGCTGTTGACGAACGACCCGCACCAGAAGGCGATGATCGAGGCGGCGACGATGCGCGGCGTGCTGCCGAAGATCGCCTCGACCGCGGCCTGTTTGCTCTCCCAGAACTTCGCGGGCGGCATGTGTACGATCACGTATGACATGAACGCTGCGAACACGAGCGCCGCAAAACCCGCCCAGACACAACGCCGGTCGCGCGCATAGCCGTACACCTCCGTGAGGATGTCGCCGAAGATGTAGGAGATGGGAAAAAACAGCACACCCGTCATGAACGTGACCGGCCCGACGAGCGGCACCTGCACCGTGGAAAACTTCGCCGGTCCGATGAGGTTCGAGCAGAGGAGCACGCACACATACGCGCCGAGGATGAGGTCGTAATACTTATAGCTTTTCATCCGATCAGCGCCGGCGGCGGGAGATGATGAGAACCGCGATCAACACTACGACGATGTTGAGCACCCACCAGGCAGCCATGCCATGCCCCTGCAGCATTTCGAGGACGCTCTGCTGCTGCGGCAGGGTCACCGTACCCGTGAGCAGTTCCCGGATGCCATCGTGGGACACCACGACGCCTAGCGAATGAGCGCCTGCGCTCTGATCGCGCGTGGAAATGACATAGCTGCCGCCCGGCCGCGCCGTGACCGGCACGCTGTGGCCATCCAGCGTTGCCGTCACGTTTCCTGGACCGGCGATCAGCCGATGGTCGGAAATGCGCGCCACCTGCAGCGCGAGAGAGTGGCTCGACTGCGCTGCGGTCAGCGTGAGAACCGCCGAGCGCGCCACGATCGTCGAGCCATTCGGCGGGGCGGAAGTCGCGGCCATCGCTCAGTCCTGCAACCCGAGGAAAGTCTCGAGCGCCGTCATTCCCGCGAGGAACCCACGCAACGGCTCCTTGCCGAGGCATGCGAGCAGCTCCCGCTCGCGCTCGAGAACGAGCGGTACGAGGTCCGTATACATGCGCCGGCCGGCCTTGGTGAGGCGCACCTCCCTCGCGCGCCGGTCGGCCGTGCTCGAGGCGCGCTCGATGAGGTCCCGCTCCTCCAGATGGGCAATGGCGCGGCTCACGCGAGTCTTGTGCATCCGGGTGCTCTCGGCGATGTGCTGGGCGGTGCAGCCGTGCTGCGAGCCCACGGTGGCCATGACGCGCCATTCGGGGACGTCGAGTCCGAAGCGCTCGCGATAGATGTCGGCGAGATGATTACTGACCCCGACCGCGAGGCGGTTGAGGCGATAAGGCACGAAACCGGCGAGCTCGAGCTCGCCGTGGACTCGGGTGCTCACCCTGCGGCCCCCAAAATGGTTGCGCCCGCAACTAATTGTGTCATCATAGGAGTCGAAGCATACCGGGAGTGAGCGATGAGCACCGCGATTGCTGCTGACACCGGCGCGCCGTCGGCGCCCCTGAAATACCTGCAGGGATTCGGCAACCACTTCGCCACGGAGGCCGTGCCCGGCGCCCTGCCCGCGGGGCGCAATTCGCCGCAGCGCTGTCCCTACGGCCTGTACGCCGAGCAATTCTCCGGCACCGCCTTCACCGCGCCCCGCCACGCCAACCGCCGCAGCTGGCTCTATCGCATCCGCCCGACCGCGGTGCTGCAGCGCCCTTTCCAGCCCCTGCGCCATGGCGGCCTCGCCGGACGCTTCGATGCGGTCCCGGTCTCGCCGAATCCGCTGCGCTGGAGCCCGCCGCCTCTGCCGCACGAGCCGGTCGACTTCGTCGACGGGCTATTGACTCTCGGCGGCACCGGCTCGCCGGAAAGCCACGCGGGCTGTGGGATTCATTGGTATCTCGCCAACCGCTCGATGCGTGACCGGATCTTCTATGACGCCGACGGCGAGCTCCTCATCGTGCCGCAATTGGGGCGGCTGCGGGTTGCGACCGAGCTCGGGGTCATCGAGGCAGCGCCGCAGGAAGTTCTACTGATTCCGCGCGGGCTGCGCTTCCGGGTCGAGCTGCCGGACGGTCAGGCGCGCGGCTATATTTGCGAAAGCTTCGGGGCGGCGATGCGCCTGCCCGACCTAGGACCGATCGGCTCGAACGGCCTCGCCAACCCGCGCGACTTCCAGACACCGGTCGCCTGGTACGAGGACCGCGGCGGCGAGATGGAGCTCGTGGCGAAGTTCTGCGGCGAGCTGTGGAGTGCGACGCTCGATCATTCCCCGCTCGATGTCGTCGCCTGGCACGGCAACAATGCCCCGTGCAAGTACGACCTACGCCTTTTCAACACGATGGGCTCCGTGAGCTACGACCATCCGGACCCCTCGATCTTCCTGGTGCTGCAATCCGTCAGCGACACGCCAGGCGTCGATAGCGTCGACTTCGTCATCTTCCCGCCGCGCTGGCTCGCGATGGAGGATACCTTCCGCCCGCCCTGGTTCCATCGCAATGTCGCAAGCGAATGCATGGGGCTGATCCAGGGGGTCTACGACGCCAAGGCCGGCGGTTTCGAGCCCGGCGGGGCATCGCTGCACAATTGCATGACCGGACACGGCCCGGACGCCGAGACCTTCGAGCGCGCGCTGAACACCGATACCACCCGCCCGCAGCGTATTGGCGATACGATGGCCTTCATGTTCGAGACCCGCACCGTGATCCGGCCCACGCGCCGCGCGCTCGAGCTGCCGCAGCTGCAGGCCGACTACGCGCAATGCTGGCAAGGTCTCACCAGACGCTTCAGCCCGCCTGCCGGGGCCGCCCCGGAGTAAAGGAACCGCAGCCGATGAGCGCCGCCCGCGACTCGACTCATGACCCCAAGCTGAGCAGCTGGGTGGATTCGGCCAACCTTCCGGGTTGCGACTTTCCCATCCAGAATCTGCCGCTCGCGGTCTTCCGGCGCTCGGGGAGCCGGGAGAACTTCCGCTGCGGGGTCGCGATCGGCGACCGCGTCCTCGATCTGGGTGCGCTCGACATGTTGAGTCCGTTCGGCGGCCTCGGCGCCGAAGCGCTCGCGGCCTGTGCAGAGTCGTCGCTGAATCGCCTGATGGCCCTTGGGCGTGATGCGTGGGTTGCTCTGCGCCGCGGGCTCTCGGAGTGTCTGCGCGCAGGCTCCCCGCGCGCGACCGAGCTCGCCACGGCGCTGATCCCGCAGAGCGACGTTGAATTCACGCTCCCTGCCAGAATCGGCAACTACACCGATTTCTACACTTCCATTCACCACGCCACCAGGGTCGGTCGGCTCTTCCGGCCGGATCAGCCGCTGCTGCCCAACTACAAGTGGGTGCCCATCGCTTACCATGGCCGCGCCTCCTCGATCGGCGTGTCCGGGCAACAGGTGCGGCGGCCCCGCGGACAGATCATGGCGCGCGGCGCAGATCGGCCGCAGCTCGCCCCGAGCGCACGGCTCGACTTCGAGCTCGAGGTCGGTGTGCTCATCGGCTCCAACAACGAGCTCGGCCGTCCCGTTCCCGTTGCGCAAGCCGAGGACCCCGTGTTCGGTCTCTGTCTCCTCAACGACTGGTCGGCGCGCGACGTGCAAGCGTGGGAATATCAGCCGTTGGGTCCTTTCCTGGCCAAGAGCTTCGCGACCACGATCTCACCTTGGGTGGTGACGCTGGAGGCCCTGGCCCCTTTCCGTCTCCCGTGGAGCCGGCCGGCGCAGGATCCGCAGCCGCTCCCGTATCTCGATTGCGAGGAGCTGCGCGCGAGGGGTGCGCTCGACGTCAATCTGGAAGTGGCGATCGAGACTGCGGGCATGCGCGCCGCCGGCGCGGCGCCGCACGCTCTGGCCCGCACCAACTTCCGGCACAGCTACTGGTCGGTCGCGCAGATGGTGGCCCATCACACCGTGAATGGTTGCAACCTCGAGCGTGGCGATCTCCTCGGCAGCGGCACGCAGTCAGGGGCCGCCCCGGCCGAGGCCGGTTCGCTTCTCGAGCTCACCGACGGCGGCAAATGTGCCATCTCCCTCGCGAGCGGCGAGTCACGCACATTCGTGGAGGATGGCGACCGGGTGATCCTGCGGGGCTGGTGCGAGCGGCAGGGTTGCGCGAGGATCGGCTTCGGCGAGGCGAGCGCACTGGTACTGCCCGCCAACTGACGCCTCAGGCCCGGGATAGCGGCATTACTGGTGCCGGTAGCCGATGCGGAACGCGCCCCAGTGCCGGCCGCGCACCCAGATGGGGGAGGACAGATCCTTCATCAACACGAAGTTGCCGCCGCCCATGTCACGCCGGTAGGTTTGCAGCAGGAACGGCTTGGTGTTACGGGCAACCTTCTGCACCGCACGATCCCTGAAGAGGCGCCGGTTGCGGCAGTGCGCGGCGTTCCAGACCGGATCCTTGCCTTGAGGCTGGCGGTAATTGGGATTGTGCGTCGGCAGATACCCGCCCCTTGCCCAGGCCACGCAGAAGACGATTCGCGGGTCCGAGCGCTGCACCGGGTCCTGAATGGGCGGCAGCAGTCGGTCGGCCAGCGCGACGTAGTCGGTGAGGTACTGCTTGGGATTGCTCCCCGGAATCTCCCGGTAACGCTCATCGAATAACTGCGCCTCGGTGATCTCCCCGCGCGCGATCGCCCGCTCGAATACGTCCGCAATCCGCTTCGCGGTGTCGATCCCAACTCCGATCAGGGCCGTGTCGGATGTCTCGATGCCGCTCTGGGCGATGAGCTCCATCAGGCCCTCGCTGAGCCCGAGCAATCCCTCCACTCGCTTGTCGGCTTCTGTGAGGCTCGTGGAGGAGAGCTGCACCCCCTCGGCCAGACCACCGAGCTCGGCGAGCGTGGCGTTGCAAGCCTCCAGATTGCCGGCCGCCGACCCCGCGATGGCATCGATCTCGCGGCTCACCGTGCCGAAGGCGCCATGGGCGCGCACGATGACGCCTTGGACCTGCTGCGCTCCGCGTCCGGCCTCACCTGCGTGCTGGTCGGCCGCACCGCCCTCGGCGATCAGGCCCTGGATCTGCGCCGCAAGCGAGCGCACGGTGACGGTGATTCGCTCCGTCGCGGTGCGGGTCTGCTCGGCGAGGCTCTTCACCTCTGCGGCCACCACCGCGAATCCGCGCCCCGCCTCGCCGGCGCGCGCGGCCTCGATGCCGGCATTGACGGATAAGAGTCGGGTTTGCTTGGCGATGCTCTCGATGGCTGCGGCAACGGCGGTGATCTGCGCGAGGACGGGACCGAAGGAAGCCAGCCGCTCCTGGATGCGCCCCACAGCGGCCGTGAGACGCCCGATGTTCTCGACGGCGCCGCCGATGAGAGTGCGCGATTCGGAGATCTCGGTGCCCGCCGCGGAAGCGGCGCGCTGCGCCTCGCGCGCGGCGCGGTCGATCTCGCGATTGCCCGAGACCATGGTCTCGGTCGCCTGATTCAGCTCCTCGAACTGCGCAGCTTGTCCGGAGACACGCATCGCGAGGTCCTCGAGGTGGCCGGCGACATCGGCGACCTCGATACCCAGCGAGCCCAGGCGACTCGCCAGTTCCTGGATCAAGCCGTCATTCTCGGACCGGCCTGCGACGTCAGCGGCGGGCGTCATGGGCCAAGAGTAGCCGCGGATCGCGCCCACAGCCACCGGGCGCTTGGCCGGCGCCAAGCAGCGCTCCGGATGTGTTCTAGTTCCGGGGCAAGAATCTACGCACAGGGAAATGCCCGCCGCTCGCAGACGGCGAGCCACGGGCAAAGTAGCACCTTTGCATCCTGCGCGCGGAGCCACGCAGGATGGGCGGATCCAGCGCTTACAGACTAGTGAATCACGCGGCTGCAAAGATCCAGCAAGGGACTCGGCAGGATGCCGAGCGCCAGCACAGCCGCGGCATTGACGCCGATCACGAAACGCGGGCCGAGCGGCCGCAGCGTGGCGGGCAGGCTGTCCGGCGGCGCATCGAAGTACATGAGCTTCACGACGCGCAGATAGTAAAACGCTCCCACCACCGACATCACCACCGCGACGACGACGAGGCCCAAATGGCTCGTCTCCCACAGCGCCTGGATGATCCTGAGCTTCGCCCAGAAGCCCACCAGGGGCGGTACCCCGGCGAAGGAGAACATCAGCACCATCATGACCAGCGCGAGCAGCGGATCGCGCTGATAGAGACCCTTGTAGTGATCAAGCTTATCCGCCTCGAAGCCCTTGCGGCTCGCGAGCAGGATCACCCCGAAGGCGCCGAGTGCCACCAGAACGTACACCAGCATGTAGTAAAGAGCGGCGGTGTAGCCGCTCGGAGTACCGGCAACGAAGCCGAGCACGATGAACCCGACGTGACCGATCGTGGAGTACGCGAGCATGCGCTTCAGGTTCGACTGCACGATCGCCACCACGTTGCCCACGATCAGGGTCAACACGGCGAGCGGGGTCAGCATCAGCGTCCAATCCGCCGAGGTCCCGGCGAGCCCGTGCGCGAGCAAGCGCAGCATCAGCGCGAAATAGGCGATCTTGGGCGCCGTGCCGATGAAGAGCGTCACGCTGGTCGGCGCACCTTCGTAGACATCCGGCAGCCACATGTGAAACGGTACCGCGCCGAACTTGAAGGCCACGGCGACCACGATGAAGGCGAGACCGAGGATGACTCCAAGGCTTCCTGGCGTGGCGAGCTTCGTGCCGATAACCCCGAGATCGAGTGTCCCGGTAAGCCCGTACACGATCGACATGCCGTACAGCAGCGTGCCGGAGGCGATCGCTCCCAGCACGAAGTACTTCATGGCCGACTCCGCCGCCACGCCCGATTCGCGGTCGAAAGCCACCATCGCGTACAGCGAGAGAGCAAGCAACTCGACGCCGATATACACCGTGAGCAGGCTATTGGCCGAGACCAGCACGAAAATGCCCAGCAGCGCCGTGAGCGCAAGAACGTAATACTCGCCCCGCAGGATATCGCGGTTTTCCAGATACATGCGTGAGTAGAGCAGCGCCACCGCGACGATGAGGAACCCCGCGAGCTTCAGCACGAAGGCCAGCGGATCGGCCACGTACATTCCGTCGAAGAGCACCAACTGATGCCCGACGTCGGCATAGCGCACGGTGAGCGCCGCCCCTATGACGAGAACGAGAAGCGTGAGCGTCGAGGTCGCCCCGGGGCGCTTCACGCCCGCGAACACCTCGAAGAGCAACACCACGCAGACCGCGAAGGCGAGATAGATCTCCGGGATCGCGGGACTCATGCTTTGCCAGGCAGTCATCATTCGCCAGTCTTCATGGTTGAGGGTGGGAGCCGATCACACCGGGATCTTGGTTGCGATGGCCTGGGTGACCAGATGATGGATCGAAGGGTCCATGATCTTGAGCAGCGGCTGCGGCCAAATGCCGATCGCCAGCACCAGGACGGCGAGCATGCCGAGCACGACGAACTCCCGTCCGTTGAGATCGGTGAGGTGCGCGACGTGATCGTTGGCCACCGGTCCGTAGAGCACCCGCTTGACCAGCCACAGCGTGTAGCACGCGCCGAGGATGAGCGTCACTGCGGCCAGCGTCGAGTACCAGAAGCTCGCCTTGAAGCTCGCGAGGATCACCAGGAACTCCCCGACGAAGCCGGAAGTGCCCGGGAGGCCGGTGTTGGCGAGGGCAAACATCACCATGAAGGCAGCGAAGATCGGCATGGTGTTGATGACCCCGCCATAGGCGGAGATCTCACGGCTGTGCACCCTGTCATAGAGCACGCCGACACAGAGGAAAAGCGCGCCCGAGATGAGCCCGTGAGAGATCATCTGCACCATCGCGCCATCCATGCCCATCGCGGCGCCCTGGACCTGGCCCGTCGTGCGCACGATCTCATACACCACGAACGCCCCGAGCGTCACGAACCCCATGTGCGCGATCGAGGAGTAGGCGATGAGCTTCTTCATGTCCGCCTGAACGATGGCGACGAAGCCGATGTAGATCACGGCGATCAGCGACAGCGTAATGACGAAGAGGTCGAGCTCACGGCACGCATCCGGAGTGACGGGTAGGCTGAAGCGCAGGAAACCGTAGCCGCCCATCTTCAGCATGATCGCCGCCAGGATCACCGAGCCTCCCGTGGGGGCCTCCACGTGCGCATCGGGCAGCCAGGTATGCACCGGCCACATGGGTACTTTCACCGCGAAGGCGAGCATGAACGCGGCGAAGATCCAGCGCTGCTCCACGAGGGTCAGCGGCAACGACTGGAAGCTCGCAATCGCGTAGTTGCCGACCTTCACGTACATGTAGATGAGCGCCGCCAGCATGAAGACTGAGCCGAGGAAGGTGTAGAGGAAGAACTTGATGGTGGCGTAGACGCGCCGCGGGCCGCCCCAGATGCCGATGATGAGGAACATCGGGATCAGCATGGCCTCCCAGAAGAAGTAGAAAAGTAGCGCATCGGTGGCGCAGAACACGCCGATCATCAGCCCTTCCATGATGAGGAAGGCGGCGAAATACTGGGGCGCACGCGCTTTGACCACCGTCCAGGCGGCGATGATCACCGGTATGGTCATCACCGCGGTGAGCACCACGAGCGGCAGTGAGATACCGTCGACCCCGAGGGCGTAGAAGGCATTGAAGCGCGGAATCCACGCCGCCTTCTCCACGAACTGATAGGCCGCGGTCTGCGTGTCGAAGTTTGCGAGCAGCGGCAACGAGAGGACGAGGGTCGCGATGGAAGCGAGCAGTGCCAGCCAGCGTCCCGCGACGATGAGACGCTCCCCCAGAAGGATCACGACGATGCCGGCGGCGATCGGCAGCCAGATCAGGATGGAGAGCAGATGTGCTTGCATTCTTGTGCTTTCTTCAGGCGCGGGCGAGGAACCAGCCAAGCAGCGCCGCCAGACCGATGACGATCCAGAACGCATACGAGTAGAGGTAGCCGTTCTG
>JANWJS010000035.1 GCA_025451845.1 Steroidobacteraceae bacterium | reverse complement strand
TCTTCCTGTCCGAACGCGAGACCGATACCGCCGATCCATGCTATTGCAGCGACTGCGGCCGTGCTCGCCTGGGCAGCGGCCCGGCGAGGCGCTGGGTTGCGGGGTACCTTGGCAAAGTTCACGCAGGGGCCTCTATGCGAGTTGCGTGGCGACAAGCGTCACCCTAGTGGGGCGGCGGGTGCGTCAGGGTGCGTCAGGGTGCGTCGTTGCCGGCGTCCGGGAGCCCGCGCTTCAGCAGGCTGCCGAGATGGCTTTTCCCGGGGGTAGCTTTGCCGAGCACAGGATGACGCGAAGTGCGCGCGACCTGCCATCACTCGTACGACTACTGCCCAATTGGGAAAACCTCGCCGCCGGAAAGAGGGCCGCGCAGGGTACTCCAACGACTGCAGCGGGTAAAGGGTCTGCTCCGGCCGGACAGGGCGAAAGAAAAGGGCCGCTGGATCGGCGGCCCCAAAGGGGCGCGGGAGGGGAATGCGCCCTTAGCGGACTACGATCACCCCATGCATATAGGGATGAACGGAGCAGATGTAGTGATAGGTTCCCGCGTGGTGAAACGTGAATCCGAACTGATTGCCACTGTCCAGCGCCGGTGAATTGAACGCCTCGGGTCCGTCCAGGCTCTTGATGGTATGGACGTCGTCATCCTTGTTGACCCAGGTCACCGTGGTGCCTTTTTTCACCGTCAGGGTGGCTGGGTGGAATGAATAGTTAGTGATGGTGACGGCTGATTTTGTCGCAGCCGCCGACGTCGCGGCGGCGGCTGCCTGACCGTTGTGCAACAGGGCTGCCGTGCAGAGGGCCGCAACCAGCAAGGCCGCGAGCAGGGAGACTTTCGGGCGTCGTCGGAAAAAGCGTTTCATCGATCCTTCCTCAATCAGCAAGAGTCGTATCCGTGAGGGACACCCGGTCTGCCACGAAGTCGAGGCGGCGGATGCCCAGTAGTGTCTTCAGTTTGTCGGCCGGCACCTGGAGCGGGCCAGGTCCCGGTCCCACGCCGGGTGATGGTTGCGGAAATGCAGTCGAGTAGGCCGTGTGATAGGTCACGTTGCCCTCGACCTTCTGGATCACCTGGTGAATGTGCCCGTTGAGAATGGTCACCGAGCCGAACCGCCGCAGTGCGGCGAGCGCGGGCGCGGCATCTTCGGTACCCCAACCCCACTGCGGGTAGATGGACCACATGGGCATGTGGGTGAAAGCCACGATGGGGGTGCTGGCGCTGCGATGCCGCAGGTCCTCGCCCAGCCACTTGAGCTGTTCGGGGCCGAACCAGCCGAGCCCGGTCTGGGTCAGCTTCACGACGTTGACCAGCCCCACGAAGTGCACGCCATGTGCGTCGAAGCTGTACCAGCCTCCCGTGCCGCGTCCGCGTCCGAAGCGCTGGAAAAACAGCTTTCCCTCATCGCCAATGGTGTCGTGCTCGCCGGGCACGTAATAGACGTCCCGCTTGACGCCTTGCATGATGTCGGCGGCGGTGGCGAACTGGCCGGCCGTGGACAGATGGCTCACATCGCCCGTATGAATCACGAAGTCCGGCTTCAGTGCGGCCATCCTGCCGACGGCATCCACCAATGTGTCCTGCGCGGACGGATGCGCGCCCGCCTTGAATCCGATGTGCGAGTCGCTGATCTGACCGAAGGTGAACCCGCGCATCTCGCCGGCCTCTGCCTCTTCGCCCACGCGCAAGGAGCGGGGGACCCCGCCCGCGAACGTCCACACCACACCCGCACCTCCCCATAGAAGGTGCTTCATGGCCTGGCGGCGACCGACGCCGTTCGGCCCGACAACTTTGCTCATGCTGCTGATCTCCTGATTGCGGGCCCAGCCCGTTCAGACGCGGTGGCGCTGATGTGGAAGGAGACTGCGGTGATGGCTGGAATATTCTCCGTTCGACGCAAAAGTGGCTTCCGGGAATAAAAAGCCGGGTATGGCGATCTATACTGAGTTGATGGGCTCTGAACACGTGTTTGCCTCCGTGGCGCTGCCGCATCTCGATGCGGCCTTCAATCTTGCTCGCTGGCTCACCGGTAGCCGCGCGGATGCGGAGGACGTCGTCCAGGAGGCCATGGTGCGCGCATTGACTTATTTCCCGACATACCGCGGCGGCAGTGGACGGGCCTGGATCCTGCAGATCGTGCGCAACACCGCCTATGGCACGCTCAAGGCGCGGCGCGGCGAGCGCCTCGCGGGATACACCGGGCTCGATAATCCTGTCGCGATCGAGGAGGTAGCTGATCCGACGGACGATCCCGAGAAGGCGCTGATCATGTCGGATGATCTGGCACGGATCGATGAGCTCATCGCCGGGCTGCCGGTGGAGCTGCGTGAAACTCTGGTCTTGCGGGAGTTGGAAGAGCTGTCGTATCGCGACATCGCGCAGATTACGGCCGTGCCGATCGGCACGGTGATGTCGCGCCTCTGGCGAGCCAGGCGCACGTTGGCAAAGGCGGCCGCGGCAGGAGAGAAGCGATGACAAAATCGTCTGGAACGATTTTGGACGGCGATAACCGGCCCGAAGGGAGCGGCGCCGGGACGGGGCCGAGCAACGCCAACGATTGCGGCAAGTTGCTGCTCCTGCAGGCCGAGTTCGATGGGGAGCTGGATGCGGCGCAGGCGGCCGCTCTGGCGGAGCACCGTGCCGGGTGTCCGGTTTGCACGCGGAACGAGGCTCTCCTCGCAGCGACGCAACGGGCGCTGCGTGGCGCGACCTATCACCGTGCCAGTCCCGAGCTTTTGCGCGCAGTCGCAGGCCGCATCGGGGCCAGCCGGCCCCCGCCTCACCGCCGCACGCGGATGCCCTGGCAGGGGCTCGCAGGCTTCGGCGCGGGCGCTGCTCTCGCTGCCGCGATCCTTCTCACGCTCCTGCCTGTGGGCGGCCCCGGGCTGGTTGCAACGCTCGTCGATGACCACGTCAGGGCGCTGCAACCGGGGCACCTGCTGGATGTGGTCTCCACCAATCAGCACACCGTGAAACCCTGGTTCGACGGCAGACTCGACTTCGCGCCACCCGTGAAGGATCTCGCGGCCGCGGGCTTTCCGCTCATTGGCGGCCGGCTGGATTACGTTTCCGGACGGAATGCGGCAGTGCTCGTGTACTCGCGCGGCAAGCACTTGGTGGAGCTGTTTGTGTGGCCGGCCGCCGGCGCAGCGACAGAGCCCGCGCGGGCCACGCGCGATGGTTACAACGTCCTACATTGGACCGCGGATGGCATGTCGCTCACCGCCGTATCCGATGTCGATCCTGCAGGCATGGCGGAATTCGTGCGGGACTGGCGCCAGACGCCCTGAGCTGCAATCGCGCAGATCAGCCGGTCAGCGATATTTTCTCGCGAGCGCCTCGGCGAGCCCCGCTCTGTCCGTCGTCCGCAGGCGCTCGAGGTAGGCCGGCAACTCCCCCCGCACGTGGAACGGGCCGCCTTCCAACAGCACGTTGTCCAGTGGATCGCGCCCCCGCGCCGCGCCGCGGACCATCGCGGCGTGCCATTCGGACAGCAGCGTGAGGCCGCGGCCGGCGACGTCCACGCGCTCGGCGGCGAGATTCCGCTGCTCGAAAGGATCGCTCTTGAGATCGAACAGCATGACATCGTCGAAGAGGTGATAACCGCCATGCAGGGTGCTGAGCAGCATCCAGTCCTCGAAGCGCACGCCTCGCTGGCAGGTCCAGGCGCCCTGGGACAAGATGAGAGAATCGCGGCCACTATCGGCGCCTCGCCTCAGGCTCGCCGCAAAGGATTGCCCGTCCCAGCTCTCCGGCACCTTCTGATCCAACAGCTCGAGCAGCGTCGCGGTCACATCGATCTGATAGTGCAGGGCGCGTCGCCGGCCCGTCCCGAGCCCCGGCCAGTGCAGGATCAGCGGAACGTGCGTCGTGTGCTCGTCGGCGAGCTGATGATCGCAGTAGACGTTGAGCTCACCCAGCGTCTCACCGTGGTCCGCGGAAATCATGATCGCAGTGTCGCGCTCGATACCGAGCTCCCCTAGAAGCTCCAAGAGACGGCCGACGCAGCGGTCCGCGGCCAGCACGCCCACGTCGTAGCCATCGAACATGGCACGGACCGCCGCCATGTCGGCGATCTCCTGCGGTTGGCGTGGGTAGTGTGCCCGGTCGTACTCGTTCGGACGGAAGCCGCGGCCCTCCCGCGCGCTGTGCGGTCCGCACCCCTGCCAGTGCCGCGAGCGCACTTCCTCGGTCAGCCAGGCGGGAGGAGGCGAGTCGCTGAAGGGCTCCCCGTACGAGGCCGGTGTGCGGTAGGGCGTGTGAGGGTCCCATAGGTGCACGTGCAGGAACCAGTCCCCTTCCCGGCCGCGGCGGCGCAGCCAATCGGAGGCAACAACGTATACCTCCTCTCCGGTCTCCATCCCCCATTTGCCGACGTTGTGGGCCTCGTCAAAACCCGCGTACCAATGAAAGGCGGAATGGCGATGTGCAAAAGAGCTCACCGTCACCGTTCTCAGTCCTGACTCCCGCAGGCGGTTGGGGAAGGAGTCGAGGTGCAGACGGGAGAAAAACCCTCTCTTCGGGCCGTCGATTGCCGGGTCCGCGTCGGTGCCTCCATGGTTGACCACGCCATTGTGGATTCCGAAACGACCCGTCACGAGAGCCGTGCGGCTCGGCAGGCAGGGAACATCGGAGGCGTAGACGTTCTCGAAGACGATCGCGTCGGCCGCGATACGGTCGATGTTTGGACTCGTCGGGCGGTGGTAGCCGTAGCAGCCGAGATGGTCGGCGCGCAGGGTATCGATGTCGATATACAGCAGTCGCATGCGCTCGGCTCCCCTCAATGCATGCCGGCCGCGCCGCCACGGCGTTTCCCCGGCGCTACCGCGCTATGTTATCCGCAGTCTGTGGCACCGTCGCGCCTTCCTGGACGGGCTGGGGCGGCGGGCCGGGTATCACCCGTCCGCCGTGTTGCGCCAACGCCGCGTCGATGAGCGCGCGCAGTTCCTGGACCTTCGCGGATTGGGGCGCGGCGAGGTTGACTCGCTCGCCGGGATCGGCAACCACGTCATAGAGCTCATCGTGCAGCGGCGGCATGTACGGATAGTGCAAAACTCCCATGTAATGGATGAGCTTCCACCTGCCCCGAATGACAGCAATCGAGCCCGTCTTCAGGGCGGCGAACCGCGGGTTCTGCTCGAAGTTCATGCTGAAGATGGCGCGGTCCGGTTGCGGGCCGTCGGTATTGGAGCGGGCGCAGGCGTCGAGGAGCGAGTGTCCCTCCCAGTCCGCGGGCGGCGGGATGCCGGCGAGAGCGGCCAGGGTCGGCGCGATATCCGCTTGCTCCACCGGCACGGCGCAGCGCTGCCCCACCGTTTCACCCGGAAGCTTGATGATGAGCGGGATATGGATGATCTCATCGTAGAGCCCAGGCCCCGTGTGCGCGCCGTATCCGTGAGCGAAGCTTTCGCCGTGATCCGCCGTGACGACGATGACGGTGTTGGGTCCGAGGAACTTCTGCACCTGCTGCAGGAACGGAGCGGTGGAGGAGTCGACATAAGCCACGGCCTCATCGTATCGGGCCTCCAGGGTCGCTACGCGTCGCGGCGGCAGCCGTGATTCGATCCAGGCCCAGCTCGGCTGTGTGCTCCCCGCGTTCCGGCCTTGCTCCGATGCATCGAACCGTCCGAGCCACGGCTTCGGTACGGCATAGGGCGAGTGCGGCGGGAAGAGATGCACCCAGAGGAAGATCGGCTTGCTGTGATCCGCCGTCGCGAGCCAGTGCAGCGCCGGATCGAGCGCCAGGCGAGGGTCGTGCTCGAGGTTGTCGTTCGCAGTGCGAAACCGGGCGGCAATTCCTTCCATCTCCTCGAGCGGCGGCAATTCCTCCGCTGCGCAGACGTACCTCAGGTACTTCGATAGCCCATCAGCGCAGAGAGTCACATGACCAGTCCTGTCCGTGCGCGCAAACTGGAAGTAGCCGCCGACGCCTTGCTTCGCAGCGCCTGCGATCGCGTTGGTCGATACGTAGCCGGTCCGGTAACCTGCGCGTTCCAGTATCGCGGGTAACGAGCTCTGCCGCGTGTAAGTCAGCGGCCACACCGGCAGCTGCAGTGCGCGGTGCGTCCAAGGCAGGGTCCCTGTCAGGATGGTGGCGATGCCCGGAGTCGTGAAGTTGCCGTTCGCATAGGCGCGGTCGAAGACCATTGCCCCGAGCGCGAACTGCTGCAGCTCGGGTGTCGTCGGGCGTGCGTATCCGTAGAGAGACATATGCGGCGCGGACAGTGCGTCGATCGACAGGAGGACGATGTTCGGGCGGCTTGCGATGCCCGGCAGGGCGGCAGAGGTGCGCACGGGAAGCGCCTGCCCGGAAGCCGTTCCCCGGGCCGCAGCCGGTGCGCCGCTCGCATCCGGCAGCGATGCCTCCATTGCCGTTTCGTGGTGCCAGCCGAAGATGGGCAGGCTGGCGAGCGACAGCAAGCCGGCCACGGTGCAGACAGCCGCGATCGGCGTAAGTGCTCGTAGCGCCGTCCGGCCCGCCTGCGTCGCCGCCGCGATCGCTCCGGCCACTAAAGCGAGCACCAGTGCAGCATCGCCTGACAGGGGCACTTCGCCGCCGAACGTTCCCACATACGCCCGCAGACAACGAATCAGCGTGGCGACGACGATGACCCCGGTCAGCGCGAGCAGGATTGCGCGCAGTACGCGTGCGAGCAACGGGCCGGGCGGACGGCGAACCGCCTCGAGGCCCATCAGACCGGCGGTCGCGAGGATCCAGAAGGGTATCGCTACGGCCGCGAGGACGACCCACGCGGTTGCATAGAGCGGCACCAGGTCGAGCGCGTGGAAATCGTAGAGAAACTGATCGCAATGACTCGCGAATGTCAGCGGCAGAGCGACGCCTAAAACCGCGAGGCCGGGCAGGGCGGCGACGCGCCATGCCCGCAGGTCATTCCGCATTTCTGCTCGGAGGCCGATCCTCCCGCGAGCCCTTGCCGCGGCCGCGCACGATCGCTACCACCGCGTGCGCTACTTTCGTACAGCCTCGTACGATCGTGCGCCGCAGAAAGGCGAAGGCGGAGCCGATCGCAATGAGCAGCGGAAAGAGGAATTGGTAGAGAGCGCCCGCCGAGTTCGGATCGATGTACGCGTAGGCGGGTCTCAGGGGGAGGCAGGTGAGCACGGCGACGACAGCAGCCATGCCGATGAGGGTCGTGCGCTTCATGGCGGCTAGCGTAAAGCAAGGGTTGTACCCGTCAACCCTCGCCCTCTCCAAACTGCCGCCGGGCCGCGTTCATCACACGATCGAGCTGCAGCACGGACTCGTCGTCAGGCATGGAGGCGCGCTCGCCCCGGTGGATGGGGACCGAAGAAAGCGCCGCTTCGATGTCCGCGCCCAGCGAGCTCTCGCTGCGCCCCGCTCGGGCGCTGGCAAATTGCAGTATTTGCCGCAGAACGCGCGCGGGGTCCGTCTGCAGTGCCTCGAAATCGACCCACAGCATCTGCTCGCGGCTCATCTCTGCCAGACAGCGCTCGAGCACGCGGCTGCAGGCTCCGACGGCTGCGTGCAGGAAGCGCCGGACCATGTCCTGCGGGCAATCCCATAGCGCGTACACACCCATCATGGCGGTCCACATCCTGATGTTGGACGCCAGCACCTCGCCGGGATGGCGGCCGATCCAGATGAAGCGGGCCTGAGGAAAAAGCCGACGCAAGGCGGGGATGCGGAAGGTGTGCCCGGGCGATTTCAGCAACAGTCGCGCGCCGCCGCCCGCGGCGACACCGCGCACGAACTCCTGCCACCGTTCCAGACCGCCCGCGTCATCCGACCACGACGTGTCGGCGCATTCGAGCAGGCGCCGCGGATCGATCAGTCCACGGTAGATCGAGAGCCCACCGAGCAGGAGCAGGGCGAACTCATCTTCCTGCGGACCCTCGGCGGCGATCACGCCCTGATCCATCGGGCGCTTCACGGCGGCGGCGCGAGCAGGGGGCCCCGTCAGGAAGCAGGTCGACGGATGGAAGCACTGCCAGGTCTGTGGGGCTGCCCAGCCGCCGCAGGCGTTCACCAGCTCGTGTAACACGGTCGTCCCGGAGCGCCACAGGCCGAGGATGAATACGGGATCCACCGGCCGCCCGCCCGCAGGCATGCGCTCGAGCTGCGTGCGCCAGTTGAGCTCGAACCAGTGCGCATGCCAACGTGACCGCAAGCCATAGCCCAGCGGCGCGCGCGCCGGCGCCCCGCCCTGGCGGACCCACTCCGCAAGCGCGCGCGACCCGAACAACGGCTGAGGAACGGAGTCTGGGCGGGCGGTCACCCCACGATAACTGCCCGGGCCACCTCTGCGTTCCTTGTCTGCAACGTGCGTCAGGGCGCGTCCTTGATGTGCCTAGGCTTATGCTTCGGACCGCCATCCACAAAAGCCCGCGAGGAAAAAGTTCTACAGCGAGAGCGACGGACCCTGCTCTTCGAGGCGAAGCCGCGGTGCTGACGCGCACCCCGATCCGCGGATGCGCGCTCAGCGCAAGTCCGCACTAAAGCCGGCGAACACGTTGAATTCGGGCGCCGGCTCGAAGTAACGGCCGTTGCCATCGTCGACGATTACGGAGCCCGCATAGCGCCGATCGAGGATGTTGTTCAGTCGGAGGAATACGCTCAGCCGGGTTGACCCAACCTCCGTGGCATACCCCCCGCTGGCGTCGAATACCGGGTAGGCAGCCGCGAATTCCGTGTTCGCATCGTTCACGGCGATGGCGCTGATGTACTGGCTCGTGAGGCTGGCCCGCCAGCCGAGCGGCTGACTCCATTCGAGCCTCGCGTAGGCATCATTGTGCGGCACTCCCGGCAGCCGATTGCCGGATCCGACGAGTTGGTTCGGTAGCGGGCAGGGACTCCTCGCGCACGTCACGTAGGCATCTATGTAGATGGCGGCGACATACGTGTAGGCGACCTGCGCGCGCCAGTCGCCGGCGAAGCGATAATCGAGCGACGCTTCCATGCCGCTGCGCCGGGTGCGCCCTGCATTCTGATAGGTGGAGCGCCCTCCGGCGTTGGTGGCGACGACGATTTCATCGCGCGTCAGCGTGTCGAATGCCGCGACCTCGCCGCTCAGGTTGCGGCGCAGCCTGAGTTTCGCGCCCATCTCGCTGTTGTCGCTGCGCGCCGGCCGCAGTGCGAAATTCAGCCCGTCGCCGCCGTCGGGCCGGTAGGCGAGCTCGGACCCGATCGGCGTCTGGAAGCCCTGCCCATAGGAAGCATACAGATGCAGCCAGGGGCGCATGGCGAAGAGAAGTCCCGCCACCGGGGAGCTGGCTGTGTACGTGCCCGCGCCGCTGTCATCGCCGTTGGTCCGCGTGATGAAGTGATCTTCCGACAGGAAGCGGACCTCACTGTGGCGCAGCCCGGCCGTCAGAGTCCACTGCGGCACGAATTCCCAGCTCGCCTGCGTGTATTCGTCCACGTTGCGGGCGATGTCGTTCTCGTTCCGGCGCAGGGCGCCGAGCACCCCGAGCGTGCCGCCCACGAAATTGTCGTATCCGCGGCGCAACTCATTTTGCGTATCGTAGCTCACGCCGACGACCCAGGAGAGCGGGCGGCCGGCGAGCGGGCCCTGCCAGGTCCAGCGGGCATCGCCGCCGCCGAACTCCCGGTCGAGATCGACCACTCCGCCGGAGCTCCTGGCGGGCTTTTGCGCACCCACGGGGATCGACAGGAACTGCAGCACCGAGCGATGTCCGTAGTAGCCCATCAGCCTGAGCGATTGCCGGTCAGTGAGGCCCAAATCGAGGACCAGGCCGCCCTCCTGCTGCTGCAGGCTCTTACGCGTATTGAATTGCAGAGCGGCCGGGTCGGTCTGGTCGGGATTGGCGGAGAATTCCGCGGCCGTGAGACCCAGCGGATCATTGGAGTCGGGGCGCGAGAGTACGTTCGCGATGAAAGTCAGCTTGCTGCGGGCGCCGAAGGTGTAAGCGGCTTTGCCGTTGAAAGACTCGTCGCGCGCGCTTTGGTGCGGCCGGTAGCCTTCGAAGAAGAAGTGCGTGAAGGCGACGTTGTAATCGACCGGTCCCGTGGCATCGCCCGCCTCTACGCCGGCCCGGAAGGTATCGAAGCTTCCATAACCCACATCCGTCCTCACTTCACCGGGTGAGGTTCCGTCAGCGGTGAGGATCTGAATGACTCCGCCGGAGGAGTTGCCGTACAGGGCCGAAAATGGCCCGCGAAGCACCTCGATGCGCTGCGCGGAATCGAGATTGAACTGCGAAACCTGCCCCTGTCCGTCGGGCCCGGTTTGCGGAATGCCATCCTGATAGATGCGCACCCCGCGGATGCCGAATGCCGAGTTCGCTCCAATACCGCGGATGGAGATCTGCTGATCCTGAGCGTAGTTATTGCGGTTTCGTGCGAGGAGGCCCGGAACGAAGCCGATGTCGTCGGCGAGGTTCACTCCGACGGCGTTCTCGCGAAGCTCTGCCGCCGGGACATCGCTGATGGACGCCGGCACGTTGAACGCCGGCACCGCCACGCGCGTAGCCGTGATCACGACATCGGCCAGCGGGGGTGTCTCGGCGGCACGCGCCTGGCTGATCCAGAGCGCAGAGGCGCCGCAGAGCATTGCGAGCGCGGCCATCGCAGACCCGTTTCCCTGGACGCCTCGTTCGCCGGTGGATTTCGAAGGGAGGCGCAGGTGTTGTTTCATTGCAATCCGGTATATCTGAAGAGACGGCGATTATTGCGCGGCGGCGCCGATGGTTCCAGGCGCCGCGCGCTGCGCACACGCGTTGTATCGGTGATGGGACGATTTTTCATTGCGCCTAAAGATTTTCTCTAGGCGCCTCTCGTGGTTTTCTCTAGCACGATCACGACCCGGCACGGGGATCTGGGGCACGCACGGCGCGCTGGGGCCGGATCGCGAGCTTCAAGGAATCCGGCGCCCGCTGATCGCCGGAGCCGGCACCTATCGCCACAGCCAGCGCTATCGCCGCCTGCGGCTGCTCCTCAGTCGGCTTCGGGTGTCAACGTGACGGAGTGCGACTTCCCGCGACGCAACAGCCGGATCGCGACCTCGCGTCCGGCGCGCTCGGCACTGAGCAGGCGATGCAGGCGATCGACGCCGGTGATCGATTCGCCATCGAGCTCCAGCAGAAGGTCGCCCTCCTCGAGCCCCGCGCGTTCCGCCGGACCGCCCGCGAACACCTCGGAGACCATGACCGCACCCGACTCCGACCGCTCGAGCGCCCGCAGTACCCGTCGGTCGAGTGCGATCGTCTGACCCGCGAGCTTTAGACGGCTGCGCCGCACGCGCCCATGGCGCATCAACTGATATGCGACCTCCACGGCGGTGTCGATGCCGATGGCGAAGCAGATCCCCTGGGCGCCGCCCGCGACGGCGGTGTTGATTCCGATCACCCGTCCTGCCGTATCCGCCAGCGGCCCGCCCGAATTCCCAGGATTGAGCGGCGCGTCTGTTTGAATGACGCTCTCGATGAGGCGCCCTGAGGCCGTGCGCAGTGTGCGTCCCAGGGCACTGACGATCCCGGCGGTCACGGTAGCCTGATAGCCGAGCGGATTACCCACCGCAATGACCAGTTGGCCGACACGCAGCCGCGCCGAGCTGCCGAACGTAGCGTGCGGGAAGCCGCTGCCGCTCAGTCGCAGGACCGCGAGATCGGTGGCGGGATCGTCACCTACCCGCACCGCCGCACACGTGCGCCCATCCGACAGCGACACCATCGCGGTATCGGCGCGCTGTGCGACATGGCTGTTCGTGAGGAGGTAGCCATCGGGAGTGTAGATGACTCCGGAGCCGGTGCCGCGCGCGCGGCCGCTCGCTGAGCGTGCTTCGATGCCGGCCACGGCGGGGCCGACGCGCTCGACGCTCTCTGAGACGAATCGCGAATACGGATCGAGGTCGGCATCGATGGCTTCGGCTTCCAGCATACTCGCCACTATCGGGGCCGGGCCCGCGTTCTCCACCCGGCCACACGGCCGGGCCGCCCCTGGTCGTCCGGCTGGTACCGCCGCGGGGTGGCGCGCACCAGACTTCCCGCTATCCTTAAGCGGAGATTCTCATGACTCAGGAACCCAACCTTCTCGGTGCGCTATCGGACGTGTTGGCGGCACGATTCGCCGCAGCGCGCGATAGCGTCGCCGCCATCAGATTGTCTGAGCGCGCTCATCTGGGCGCGATCCTATGGCGGCGCGATGTGCTCGTGACCTCGGAGCAGTCGCTTCCGGACCGCGACGCACTGGAGACCGTCCTTGCCGACGGGTCGTCCATCGCCGGCAAGGTGGCCGGACGCGATCCCGCCACCAATGTGGCCCTCATCCGGCTGGACAAAGCCGCCCCCCAGGCTCCAACGCTCTCAGCGTCCGCCGCTCAGATCGGGGCCTTGGTCATCGCTGCAGGCTCGGACAGCGGCGGCCGCCCGAGCGCCAGGCTCGGCCTGGTGAATGCCGCCGGCCCGGAATGGCACAGCATGCGCGGCGGCCGGATCGAGGCGCGCATTCAGCTCGACATCCGGCTCGCGGCCAGCGAGGAGGGCGGCCCCGCATTCGATGCAGCCGGCGGCTGGCTCGGCATGACGACCTTCGGTCCGCGCGGACAGGTCCTGGTGATTCCGGCCGCGACGGTCGAGCGCATCGCCCCCGCCCTGTTGGCGGGCGGGCACGTGCCGCGCGGCTGGCTCGGAATCGCATTGCGCCCGGTGGCGGTTCCCGACGAGCTGCGGCCGGCCGCGGGCGAGGCGACCGGCCTCATGGTCATGTCGCTGAGCCCCGACGGTCCTGCGTCCAAGGCCGGCATCGTGCCCGGCGACATCATTCTCTCCGTCGATGGCACGTCGGCGCGCCGCCTGCGGAGCGTCCTCGCGCGGCTGGGCAGCGACAGTGTCGGCAAATCAGTCGCGCTACGTGTGATTCGCGGTGGCGCTGTCATCGCCGTCGAGGCTACGATCACGGAGCGGCCCGCAACATGACCGAGCCCGCGGCCGGATCGCTCGCGGGGAGCTTGCGGGTCGCCATCGCGGCGCGCGGCGCAGAGCGGCTCGCCGCGCTGACGAAGTTGCTGCAGTCATTGGGGCACGAGGTCGTCAATAGCGACGAGCAACCGGACGTGGTGCTTGCCGATGAACCTCGACCGGAGGAGGAGCGAAATCCGACGGTCGTGCTAGGTGGCATGGACGCGGAGGCGGAGGGACTTCTCCCCGAAGACACCGGAGCTGCGCAGATCGATGCGGCGCTGCGTGCCGTGGCGCAGGGTCTCATCGTCAGGTCCCCGGGAGCGGTCAGGTACCGAGAAACGCGCACTCCCGGATTCAGCGCTGTCCAGGAGGCCGAAGCGCGGACCCTGCTGACACCACGGGAAACGCAGATCCTCGATGCCATCGCCGACGGCCTGACCAACAAGGCAATCGCCCGCCGCCTGGGCATCTCCCTGCATACAGTCAAGTTTCACGTCGAATCGGTATTCCGCAAGCTAGGCGCGAGCACGCGCACCGAGGCCGTTGCAAGGGCCGCCGAGCGGCGCCGCGCGGAAACGATCGACCTTTGACGGCGGACGCCGGTGCCGAGCCGGACTCAGACCCTCCGGCGCCGGCGATGCTCGCGATACGCATCGAGGACGGCGCGATCGAGCTGCTCCGGTCGTGCGGCGATTGCCGCAGCGCCGAGCGCCCGCAATCCCCGCAAATTAGCCGCGAGGGTGTTGCAGTATTCGACGGCCGCCAGGGCACGGTAGGCGCCCAGCGGCTCGCGGGCCCTCGCTTCAGCGAGCGCGGCAATGCGCGCGCTCTCGAGGCCGGCGATCAAAGCGAAGTGCTTCGGGCGCAACAATCGCACTGCCTGGACCAGCTGCCCGGTCGCTGACGCATCCTCGAGGTCCGTGAGCAGCACGACGAGACTGCGGCGATGGGTGAGAGTCCGGATGCGCGCTGCCGCGAGAACGGGATTGGACTCGCTCGCATCTACACGACACGTCGACAGGAGTTTCCGGATGCGCGCGACACCACCGCCGCCTCGGGCCGGAGCGAGCGCGGCGAGCGGCTGTGCCGCGAAGACCACCAGTCCTACCGCATCGCCGAGCTCCACTGCACGCTGTGCAAGCCGCGCGGCAACATTGACGTACAGGCTCAGACGGTCGACCTCGTCCGCCGCCAACCCGCTTGCTCGCCCCGCGTCGACCGCCACCACGATCTCGAGGTTTTGGTCCTCAGTCATGTCTCGACTGGTTTCGACCTATCCGACACTCGTCGGCATCATCGCCAGCGACCGCATGATCGATGGCGTCGAGCACGGACACCTCTGGACCGACCAGCTCTTCAGCATCGCTCCACCGGGGTTGCTGTCGGCACGAATCTTCTGCAACAACGTCGTGGTGACGCTCGGCGCGTTCTGCTCCGGAATCCTCTTCGGCCTCGGTGCGTTCTACATGATTTCCTTCAATGGACTGATGCTGGGCGGCCTGCTGGCATTCACGCACCAACACGGCCTCGCGCATGGGCTCGTCAGGTTCATCCTCGCCCATGGCCCCGTGGAGTTGTCCGTCATCTGCCTGGCCGGCGCCGCGGGTACCGCACTCGGAGAGGCGCTCATCCGGCCGCAGCTTGCCACCCGCGCCGAGTCCCTTCGCCGCCGCACCGCTGAGCTCGGTCCGCTGCTCGTCGCCTGTGCGCTGCTCCTCCTCGGCTCAGGGCTCATCGAAGGATTCATTTCCCCGAGCCCGCGTTTCTCGATTCCGTTCCGGCTTTCCCGTGGGGCTCGGCTACTGGACGCTGATGATTCTCTTCCTGAGCGGCAAGCTGATTCCGCAACCGAAGGACGCCCGCCCGGAGCCCTGACAAGTCGGGTGCGGCGGCGCCGTGCCGCTGGTCGATCGTGGCGGCAGGGCCCCCGGCCCGCGCATCCGTGCGCGGTCGCTCGCCGGAGCGAGGACACGTTACATGTCCTTGCGGAAAGGCGCCGGCTCTCCTCCTTGCGCCGCGAAGATCTTCCGGACCGCCTCCATGTCATCCGCGTCCTGCGCACGCTTGTCTTCTCGATAGCTTTTCACCCGCGCGAGCCGCAGCGCCATCCCGCCTGGGTAGCGGCTGCTGCCCTGCAAGTCGCTGAATGCGATCTCGACGACGAGCTCCGGCCGCACGAACACCGTCCACTGGTCGCGATGCACCTCGCGCGCGAGCAGCTCCCGCGTTTGCCACTCGAGCATCGCATCCGTCAGCCCCTTGAAGGTCTTGCCCAACATCACGTACCGGCCGGTCGCTGGATCCAGCGCGCCGAGGTGTAGATTGGACAGCTTGCCCGTCCGGCGGCCGTGCCCCCACTCCGCCGCGAGCACGACGAGATCGAGCGTATGGGCGCGTTTGATCTTCAGCCAGCTCGCGCCTCGGTTGCCCGCTTCGTAAGGAGAATCGAGCGCCTTGGCCATCAGCCCTTCATGTCCTGCGGCGAGCGCTGCCTCGTAGAAAGATCGTGCCGCGGAGGCCGAGGCAGTCACGATCCGCGGTACGCGCAAAGACTCGGGAACCGCCGCGGCCAGCGCTTCCGATCGTTCGCGCAGCGGTCGGTCCGCAAGACTTCGCTCGTCGATTCTCAGGCAGTCAAAGAAGTAGGCGCGCACGGGCAGTTCCGTCAACAGCTTCTCCACCCCGAGCCGGCGGCCGAAGCGGCGCATGGTGATCTGGAACGGATGTGGCCGTCCCCCCGCATCGTACGCGATGGCCTCGCCATCCAACACCAGTGTTCGTGCGGGCAGGGCGCGCACCGTGGCGACAATCTCGGGCAGAGCGTCCGTGACCTCATTCAGAGTGCGCGTAAACAGCCGAACCTGCTCAGCGTCCTTGTGCGCTTGCACTCGAGCCCCGTCCAGCTTCCACTCGAGCGCGATGTCGCCGCCTCCCAGCTGCGCCAGCGCCTCGCCGACGTCCGCGGCGGTTTGCGCCAGCATGGGAGCCGCCGGCGAGAAGAGCTGGAGCTGGAATCGCGCGAGACCCGCGATGCCTGCCGTCATCGCGGCAAGAGCGATGTCAGCGAGACTCCCCGAGTACATGGCTGCTCGCCGCACGTCCGCCACCGGCACAGCCGATGCCGCGGCGATTGCGTCGATCATGACTCCCGCGAGTGCTCCCTGACGCAGCTCGCCGGCCAGGAGTCGCAGAAGGAAGGTACGCTCTTCGGCCGTGGCGCGCCCGAAGAGATCACCCAGCGCCGCCGCGCGGCGCGCCGTGGATCCGCCGCCGCGGATGTCCGCGAGCTCGGCCACTCGCCGGTTCGTCTGCTCGAGTGTCAGGCTCCCTTCCTCCGGCGCCTGTCCCGTTGACGCCGCAGCCACCTGGAGTGCCGCGTATCCGACACCGATCCGGCCCTGCGGCAACTCGCCGGCGAGATAGCTCACGCCGATCGCGATCTCCTCGTGCGACAGCTCGGCGACGAGGCGGGCGATTTCGCGAACCTTCGCCAGGCGCGAAGACGTCCCGCCCACGCGGGAGGAAGTGCTGACGAGTTCGGCTAGCAGAGTCATCCCGCCGATCTTGCCAGGGTGCTGTCGCTTCGGCCACGCCGACTTCGGCTGCTGCGCTGAGCGCCTGCACGCGCTTGCGGGCACGCCCGGCTCCATCCCGGAGTTGCGTCAGCTCAGCTCTGGTACGTCCCAACGGTACGCCGGCGGCACGTTGTAGATCGCCCAGTGCGGGAACGTGCCTTGGGGGGCGTCGGGATCCTCGACGACCACGGCGAAGCTGCGCGTATTGCGGGGCGCACGTGCCACTCGAGCGGCGGTGGGCTGTCTCTTTCGGGCGATTCACCGGCGGCCGGTACGGCTGATATAGTGCATTGTCAGCTTCCAGCCACCGCTTTAGCCAGCCCAGCGCAGACCGATCATGAAAATCCGGGATTCCAGCACGACGAGTAGATGCCCGCTTTCAAGCTGTTGAGATCATGACCCAGGATAGATTCGAGATCAGGCCCGTCCGCCATGCCGACTACGGGCAGTGGCGCCCGCTCTGGGACGGATATAACGCCTTCTACGGCCGTAGCGGCGCGACGTCCCTCCCGGAGGAGATCACGCAAGGCACATGGGAGCGCTTCTTCGATGCCGCCGAGCCCGTACATGCGCTCGTGGCGGAGGAGGAGGGCAGAGTGGTGGGCCTGGTCCACTACCTCTACCACCGCAGCACGACTCGCCCGCGCGACGTCTGCTACCTCCAGGACCTTTTCACGGCACCCCGGTCACGCGCCCTGGGGGTGGGCCGGCTCTTGATCCATACCGTCTATGCGGCCGCGCAGGCGGCCGGCTGTACCCGCGTGTACTGGCAGACGCAGGTGACCAACCAGCCGGGGCGAGCGCTCTATGACAAGGTGGCGCAGCACCATGGATTTATCGTCTACTCACACGACTTGACATAGAAGGTCAGGCGCTCGGGCCACCGACGGAACATCCGGGGGCACATGCAACATTGGGTCGAACATCTAGGGCCGCCGATTCTCTTCCTGCTCGTGTTGGTGCAGCAGGCGGGCGTACCGTACCCCATCACTCCCATCCTCATCGTGGCAGGGGCCGTGTCGGTTCATGGCCACGTCCATGCGGCCGCCGTGATCGGAATTGCCGCCGGCGCAGCCGTTCTCGCCGACTTGGCGTGGTACACGGCGGGGTATCGCCTAGGCGGCCGCGCCCTCAAGGCGCTCTGCGCGCTCTCGCTCTCACCCGATTCATGCGTGTCGGAAACGGAGCGCTGGTTCGGGCGCTTTGGCACCCGTGTGCTGGTCGTCGCCAAATTCGTCCCGGGACTCGGCTTGGTGTCGACCGCCATGGCGGGTGTCGTCCGCGCCAGCCTCGAGGGCTTCTTTCTCTACGACGTGATCGGCAACGTTCTTTGGGCAAGCGCTGCGGTCTGCCTCGGGATCATCTTTCACGATGCGGTGGGCGACGTCCTGAACACTTTGGCGGAGTTCGGTTACTGGGGAGTCGCGCTGGTGATCGCCGCGGTCGCCGCCTTCGTTGCCGTCAGGCTCCTCAAGCGGCGCGCGCTCATCCGCGAGTTGCGCAGTTCGCGCATCTCCGTCTCCGAGCTCAAGGAGCTGGTCGATCGCGGCCCGGTACCCGTGATCATCGATGCGCTCGCGCCGGCGAGCCGGCAGCGCGAAGGCGTGATCCCCGGGGCAATCCCGGTCGAGACGTTGCAGCTCGATTCCGACCCTGCGGCGGTCCCCTTCGATGCTGAGGTGATCGTCTATTGCGCTTGCCCCAATGAGGCGTCCGCCGCGCGCATCGCGCAGCAGCTGATCCGCATGGGCTGCCTCCGTGTTCGGCCTCTTACGGGCGGCATCTTCGCCTGGAAGGACGCCGGGTTCGGGGTCGAGACCGTACCTGTTCCGGTGACTGCCGCGGCTCCTCGCGCCGCTATCTGAGGTGCGCGGAGAAGAACGCCACGGCGAGATTCGCAGCCTGCTCGTGCGTGCGATGCCGATCGATGCCCGGAGGGTCGCTGCAGAGCCCGGGCTGTGCTTTCTTACCCATCACCGTGCAGGTCGCGAAAAAGGTGTAGTGCGCTGCACCCGGGAACAGGACCAGGATGCTTCCGGGAATGTGCGCGGCCAGGTACTTGGCGTTGTAGGCCACTGGCTCGATGGGATCCGCCGAGCCGGCCACGATCTCCACCGGGATGGAGATCTTCTCGAGACTGCCGTGCAGGAACAGGGCGCGGGCCGGTGGGGAGATCGCAAATACCGCTCGCACGCGGGGGTCGCGATAGTTCTCATCAGCACCGCGGACGGCCGCTCGATATTCCGGGTCTGTCTTGAGCAGCCTCACCGCATCAGTGACCAGGGTCGGAAATTCCGGGGGAGCCTTGCAGCTGCGGTTCCGTGGGTGCCTGCTGCACAAGTCGAAAAAGGCGGGCGAGGTTCTGCCGCCGGCGATCTCCATCATCGTATAGCCGCCCAGGGAAAACCCCGCCGCCCCGACCCGCCGTGAGTCGATGCGCGGCCCAAAGCGGCGATCAGCCAACATGCCGTCTATCAACGCGCTCAAATCGCCGGCACGCAGCCAGACGAGCGTGAACCCCTGCGCGGTATACGGCTCGAGCGCGTTGTTTCCGGGATGGTTCACCGCGACCGCGATGAATCCGTGTGCGGCGAGTCGGGTGCCCAGCCACGCCATGGCCAGCGCGGACCCGCCGGTGCCGTGCGAAATCACGATCAGCGGGAATCTTGCCGGCGCGGCGGCGAGCGCGGCGCCGGGTGCGGCTACGCCCGCGCCGGCGAATGCACCTCCAGACCCCCCCATCCACTGCGGCTCTTCCCGGGAAGTCGCCGCTGCCGGATACCACACGGTCGCCAGCAGCGCATGAGTCTGGGCATGACGCCAGTTGTAGGGTCCAGGCGGGACGAAGCTGCGCTGGGCAATGCCGACTTTGTATGCCGATCCGACGGCGTCGGCCGTGGCCGCGGGCTGGGAAAAGCAAGCCGCCATCGCGCCCAGTAGCAGTGCGGACGACGTCGCGGTCACGAGCGACGTCGTCCGCCGCAACGATGCGCCCACGAGACCTGCGCCGAGCACCAGACACAGCCAACCAAACACATCGCCGATTTGGTCATATATCGTTTCACCCCCGCGTCCAGACAGGGGAAGCTCGCCCACCAGCGTCGTGAATCCACGGTCCGTAGGCGCCTTTGCGATGATTCGGCCGTAGCGATCGGTCAACGTCAAAAGCCCGCGGCCCGCGCTCCGTGCCATTGGTACGCCGTCTTCAACGCTCCGAAGCATCGCATCCCGGCCGTGAAACCAACCGTCCGCAGCAACACCGAGGTTCGCCCAGTCACCGTGCGTGCCGATTTCTGACGCAGGTACGGCGAGTAGTTTAGGCCGAGTCGCCACTTCGTCGCGGCGGATCATGCCCGGAGAATCCATGTCGAGGCAGATCTCGAGTCCGATACCGTTCGGCAGTACGCGCGGACCCGTGCCCGGCGCGAATACGTACGACTCCGCTACGGGGACCAGATGCCGCTTTACGTAGACCGCCGGCTGCGTTGCACCGGGAGTGAAAGCCAGGGACACATTGCGCCTGGCACCATCGCGTACGGCGTCGAAACCCCCAACGACGGTCGCGCCCGAAGCATCCGCCGCCGCGGTGAGCTTCGCCCAGGCCTTATCGCGCCAGGCCGCATCGATCTGCGCGATATTCTCGGGCAGCACCACGAGCTGCACCCCTCGGCCCCGGAGCTGCGCGATGTGCGCCGTGTAGGCGTCGATGACCCCGAGTACCGCTGTCTCGACCGTCGCGGCGGGCTGGTGCTGGTGAAAGGACGGAGCCCAATAGCCGTATGTGTTGCTGTTGATGAGTGCAACACGCAGGGTGGCCGTGGGGGGCTGCGAGATACGCCAGTAGCCATATGCCGCGTTCACGGCGAAGAGGGCCGCTGCGAGGAGCACGGGCGCGGGGTTGCGTGTGCGCAGGCTCAAGGCCAACCCGGCAGCGGCCGCTCCGAGCAGGAACGTCACTGCGCAGAAGCCGAGCAGCGACGCGCTTTGCATCAACACTGGCGCGCCGACTTCGGCGCTCGCCGGTGACAGCATCGTTCCCACCGCAGGATCGAGTGCCAGCAGCAGGTCCAGGCCGGCCCACAGTGCCGCGAAGGTGAACATTCCGGCGATGGGCCCGAAGGTGCGCGCGGCGCGCCGCGCACCGCTTGCGGCAACCGCGAACAGCAATGAGGGCAAGAGGATGTCGAGCGCCAGCACCGCAGCCGGCAACACGCCGCCATAGGCCCGCTCCAGGCTGGTCAAGCCGAGAGCGAAGGCAGTCCACGTGGCGAAGAAGGCCTTCCAGGGCGCCGTCTCGCCGAAGGTGAGCCACAGGACCGGCACCGGCGCGAGCCATGCGAGCCACCACGCATGCCCCAGTCCGAACGAAAAATAGGAGCAGGCGGCCGTCAGAATCACACAGATCAGCGCTGTCACGCTCTCTTCCTCCGGGAAGCTTTGCCATCAATACGGCGTACCTTGCCTTTGTGCTTCGACATAAACGACTGCAGCGACCGGCGCATGGAGCTGCGATAGATCTCGCGGAACTCCTTCTCGCCCCCGACGATGCGGCCGGCGCGATAGAGCGTGATCAGGCCCTGCGACAGCGCCGACTGAGTCATCATGATCTCGATCGGTGAGGAGGCCTCGAGCACGCCCTGCGCCATCGCCTTCTCGATGATCCGCAACTGCACGCTGCCGGCCGGTGAGAGTCCCGCGATAAAATCGTCGGGATAGCGCCGCGCCTTGCGCGAATGCACCAGAAACGCGGCCTCGAAGCGGCGCGGCCGCTCGAGCGCGAAGTCCAGGAATGCCTCGTTCCCGCGCTCGAGCTGGGTCAGCCCCTCCCCCGGCGGAAGGGCAGCGACGATGGCGGACCACTCACCGAGCGCGTCGAGGACCAGCGCATCCACCAGCGCATCCTTGCTGTCGAAGTGCCGATAGATCGCCATCGGCGTGATGCCGACTTGCGCTGCGACATCGCGCAGCGACAGTCCTTCGAGGCCGCCCCGGTCGAAAGCCTTGCGTGCGGCGTCGAGGATTTTTTCTCGCGTCTTCACGTATACAGTGTATACGTCGAGCGGAGCCGCAGCAAGTGCCGGGCGCATCGCACCCGGGGGGCTGGGGTGCAACCGTTGGCCATCGGTGGCGCGCAGGCTGTCCGCGCCCGTGCCAACAGCTCGGCCGGAAAATTCAACGCGCCCCTGATCTCGCGTACCGAAAGCCGACCGCTTACGCTAGACGAGCACCCGCTCGATGCCGCCGTTGTTCGCCCGCGCGACGTATTCGGCCATCCAATTCTCGCCAAGAACGTACCGGGCGATCTCGACGACGATGTAATCGGCATCAAGATCGGCATCATCGTTGTAGCGCTTCAGGCCCTGAAGGCACGACGGGCACGAGGTCAGAATCTTGACTTGAGCGGCGCCCGCGGCGCGCAGCTTGTCCGCGCCCGCGCGGACCTCCTCCTCCTTGCGGAAGCGCACCTGCGTCGACACGTCGGGGCGGGTGATGGCGAGTGTGCCCGATTCCCCGCAGCAGCGATCGTTCTTCTCGATGCGGCCGTTGCGCGAATCGTTCAGCAGCGAGTTGACGACCTTCAGCGGATCGTAACTCTTCATCGGCGAGTGGCAGGGATCGTGGTACATGTAGCGCGCGCCCGTCACTGCCTCGAGACGCACGCCTTTCTCCATCAGATACTCGTGGATGTCGATGATGCGCGAGCCGGGGAAGATCTCTTCGAACTTATACCCCTGCAACTGGTCGAAGCAGGTTCCGCAGCTCACCACCACGGTGCGGATATCGAGATAGTTGAGGGTGTTCGCGACCCGGTGGAAGAGGACACGGTTGTCCGTAGTGATCTTGTCCGCTCGATCGGACTGACCCGCGCCGCGCTGCGGATAGCCACAGCATAGATACCCAGGCGGCAGAACCGTCTGTACGCCGACGTGCCACAGCATCGCCTGGGTGGCGATCCCGACCTGGGAAAAAAGTCGCTCCGAGCCGCAGCCCGGGAAATAAAACACCGCCTCGGTATCGCTGCTGGTCGCGGCCGGATCGCGGATGATCGGCACATAGGCCGAATTCTCGATGTCGAGCAGCGCGCGCGCCGTCTTCTTGGGCAGACCGTCCGGCATCCGTTTGTTGACGAAGTGCACCACCTGCTCGCGCATCGGCGGCTTGCCTGTGCTGGCCGGCGGCCGGCGCGTTTGAGCCCTCGCCATGCCCCTCAATACGGCGTGTGCCGCCCGTTGCGCCCGGTAGCCCCACTCGATCATCAGCTTGCGCGTGAGGCGGATCGTCTCCGGGTGGGTGGCGTTGAGGAAGAACATGGAGGCCGCGGCGCCGGGATTGAAGCGCTTCTTGCCCATCCGCCGCAGCAGGTCGCGCATGGCCATTGAAACGTCGCCGAAGTCGATATCTACGGGGCACGGGCTCGCGCACTTGTGGCAGACCGTGCAATGCTCGCCCACGTCCGCAAACTCGTCCCAATGCCGGATACTGACGCCGCGGCGCGTCTGTTCCTCGTAGAGGAAAGCCTCGATGAGAAGCGAGGTGGCCAGGATCTTGTTGCGCGGGCTGTAGAGCAGGTTGGCGCGCGGCACGTGGGTCGCGCAGACGGGCTTGCACTTGCCACAGCGCAGACAATCCTTGATGGAGTCGGAGATCGTGCTGATGTCCGACTGCTGCATGATCAGCGACTCGTGACCGAGCAGGTTGAAGCTGGGTGTGTAGGCATTGGACAAATCCCCACCGGGCAGGAGCTTGCCCAGGTTGAACCGGCCGTCCGGATCGACAGCGCCTTTGTACGCCCGGAACTCTGCCACCTCGGCCTCATCGAGGAACCCCAGCTTGGTGATTCCGATGCCGTGCTCGCCGGAAATCACTCCGTCCAGTCGGCGGGCGATGCCCATGATGCGTGCGACCGCGCCCGTCGCCGTTCGCAGCATCTCGTAGTCGTCTGAATTGACCGGAATGTTGGTATGCACATTGCCGTCGCCGGCATGCATGTGCAGTGCCACGAACACGCGTCCACGCAGGACGCGCCGATGCGTTTCCTCGCATGCTGCCAGGATGGGAGCGAACACCCGCCCGCCGAAGATCTGCTGCAGGGGCGCACGCAGCTCGCGCTTCCACGACATCCGGATCGTGCGGTCTTGCACCACGTCGAAGATGCGCAGTCCCGGAGTGCCCGCGAGCCGCCCGCGCAGCTCCGGGAGCAGCGCGTCATAGCCCAGTGCCTGCAACCGTGGCAGCGCCGCTTCGACCCCTGTGTCCAGATGCGCCGCGAGCCAGTCCCAGCGCGCCCGCACGTCAGAGAACAGCTGCCGCGCCAGCGACGCCCGCTCGCCGATGACCCCCTCGTCGGGCAGATTCCCCAGCTCGGTGTCCTCTGCGCGCGCGAGCGGCAGCGGCGCGGCGAACACCCGCTCGAGCTCGCCGATCAGGGCGAGCTTGTTGGCCGTAGACAGCTCGATGTTGATGCGCTCGATCTCGTCCGTGTACTCGCCCATGCGTGCGAGCGGCAGCACCACGTCCTCGTTGATCTTGAACGCGTTGGTATGGCGCGCGATGGCTGCGGTGCGGGCGCGATCCAGCCAGAACTTGCGCCGCGCTTCCGCACTGACCGCGATGAAGCCTTCGCCGCTGCGTGCGTTGGCGATCCGCACGACATCCGATGTGGCGGCTGCGACATCGGCTTCGTCGTCGCCGACGATGTCGCCGAAAAGAGCCATCTTCGGCAGCGAGCCGCGCTTGGATTTGGTGGTGTATCCCACCGCGCGCAGATAGCGCTCGTCCATATGCTCCAGGCCCGCGAGCCGCACCGAGCCGCGCCCCTCCAGCCCGTCGAGGTGATTCTTGATCTCGACGATCGCCGGGACCGCATCGCGCGCCGGGCCGAAAAACTCGAGGCACACGGTGCGCGTATGCGCGGGGCTGCGGTGCAGTACCCAGCGGGCTGAGGTAATGATGCCGTCGCAACCTTCCTTCTGCACGCCCGGCAGGCCGCCGAGGAACTTGTCGGTGACATCCTTGCCCAGCCCCGCCTTGCGGAATTTGCGGCCGGGAATGCGTAGCGTCTGCGTGCGCAGCGCGGCAGCCTCGTCGGGCGGCTGCCTGCCGTCCTTCCATACCATCTCGAACTCGGCCGTCGCGACGTCATGGATCTTGCCGCGGTTATGGGCAACTCGGCTGACCTCCAGCCAGTTCCCATCGCAATCGACCATGCGCCACCAGGCCAGATTGTCGACGGCCGTGCCCCAGAGCACCGCCTTCTTGCCGCCGGCGTTCATTGCGATATTGCCGCCGATGCAAGACGCATCCGCAGACGTGGGATCGACCGCGAATACGAGGCCGCCCTTCTCCGCGGCGGTGGCGACGCGGCGGGTGACCACACCCACCTCCGAGAAGATCGTGGGCACGGGCTCCGCGAGCCCGGGCAGCCGCACGCTCTCGATGGTCCCCAGACGCTCGAGCTTCTCTGTGTTGATGACGGCTGAGAGGGGCGTCAGCGGGATGGCGCCGCCCGTATAGCCGGTGCCGCCGCCCCGAGGAATGATGGTGAGACCCAGCTCGATGCAGCCGCGCACGAGGTCCGGAATCTCTGCTTCCGTGTCCGGCATGAGCACCACGAACGGGTACTCCACGCGCCAGTCGGTCGCGTCGGTCACATGCGATACACGGGCATAGGCATCGAAGCGTATGTTGTCGTTGCGGGTGCGGCGTCCTAGCACACGTATCGCCCTGCGACGCAGCCCCGCCCATGTCTCGAAATCAGTCTCGAAACGAAGCACCGCCTCCCGCGCTGCCGTCAGCAGCTCGCCGACGCGGTCATAGCGTTGTACATCGCCCGCATCCCTGCGGCGATCGATGTCATTGAGCCGGTGATGCAGCGCCTCCACGAGGAGGCGCAGCCGGCGCTTGTTCTCGAGCAGATCGTCCTGCAGGTAGGGATTGCGCCGCACCACCCAGATGTCGCCCAGGACCTCATACAGCATCCGCGCCGAGCGGCCGGTGCGCCGCTCGTGCCGCAACTCCTCGATCAGCGCCCAATGCCGCGACCCGAGCAGGCGGATCACGATCTCCCGGTCGGAGAAGGACGTGTAGTTGTAGGGAATCTCGCGCAGCCGCGCCGCAGGCGTCTCAGCCTCGCGCTCACGCGCGGACTCAAAAGGCAACGATTCCTGTGTCGGTACGGCGCTCATGTAACTATTCTAAGGCATAGCGGGGCAGGGCCGCTCCCTGGCCCGCGGCGAAAAGCGTAGGGTCTCGCGGAAATCGTCTCGACGATTTCCGCGAATAAACTAAGGTAAGTCAGTACCGCCCATGAGGTAGCGATCGCACTCGCGCGCGGCGCCGCGGCCCTCGTTGATGGCCCATACCACCAGACTCTGGCCGCGCCGGCAGTCGCCCGCGGCGAAGACTCCCTTCACGTTGGTCGCGAACACGCCGTGCTCGGCCTCGATATTCGAGCGCGCGTCGGTGCGGATGCCGAGCTCCGTGAGCAGCGGCTGCTCCGGGCCGGTGAAGCCCATCGCGAGCAGCACCAGGTCAGCCGGGATTTCCCGCTCGCTGCCCGGGACGTCCGCGGGTACGAAACGTCCGCCGGAGTCCTTCTGCCATGCGACCTCGATCGTGCTGAGCGAGCGTACGCGCGCTCCTGCGTCGCCGTTCAAACGCTTGACGGTCGTGATGTACACGCGCGGGTCCGAGCCGAACTTCGCCGCTGCCTCTTCCTGCCCGTAGTCCAGCTTGTAGACCTTGGGCCACTCCGGCCAGGGGTTGTCAGCCGCGCGCTCCACCGGCGGGCGGCTCATGATCTCAATCTGCGTCAGGCTCTTGCAGCTCTGTCGCATGGCGGTGGCGACGCAGTCAGTCCCCGTATCGCCGCCCCCCACCACGACGACGTGCTTGTCGCGTGCATGGATCGGGGTGTGATCCGGGCCGCCGTTGAGCAGCGCCTTGGTGCTTGCTGTCAGGTACTCCATCGCAAAGTGCACACCCTGGAGCTTTCGGTTTTCCACGGCGAGGTCCCGTGCCTGCGTGGCCCCAGTGCAGACCACCACCGCATCGAAGTCCTTGAGCAGCAGCATCGGCTCGACATTCTCGCCGACGTTGGCGTTGCATACGAACTTCACACCTTCCTGTTGCAACACCTCGATGCGCCGCAGCACGACCTCCTGCTTGTCGAGCTTCATGTTGGGGATGCCGTACATCAGCAGGCCGCCGGGACGGTCGTCGCGCTCGAGCACCGTCACCGCGTGGCCGGTGCGATTCAGCTGCGCAGCAGCGGCAAGACCCGCCGGACCGGAGCCGATCACGGCCACGCGCTTGCCTGTGCGCGTGGCGGGCGGCTCGGGCGCGATCCAGCCCTGCTCCCAGCCCTTGTCGACGATGGCATTCTCGACGCTCTTGATGGTCACGGGCGGCGCGTTGATACCCAGCACGCAGGAGCCCTCGCAGGGTGCGGGGCAGACCCGGCCGGTGAACTCCGGGAAGTTGTTGGTCTTGTGCAGCCGGTCGAGCGCGTCCCGCCAGAGGCCCCGGTAGACGAGGTCGTTCCACTCCGGGATGAGGTTATTCACCGGGCAGCCGGAGGCCATGCCCGAGATGAGCTTGCCCGTATGGCAGAACGGCACGCCGCAGTCCATGCAGCGGGCGGCCTGATGAGCCAAGCGCTTCTCGTCCAAGTGATGGTGGAACTCCTTCCAGTCGCGCACGCGCTCGACGGGCGTGCGGTCCACGGGGAGCTCGCGCAGATACTCGATGAAACCAGTCGGCTTACCCATCCGGTGCTCGATCTCTCAATTAATTGCCGCCGACGCGCGCGAGGTCGCGCGCGTTCTCTTCGAAGGCCACCATGATGGCCTCATCGCCGGTCAGGCCCTGCCCATGCGCGCGCTTGAGCGAGGCGATGGCGCGCTTGAAGTCCTTGGGCACTACGGCGACGAACTTGGGGAGCAGCCGTTCCCAGCTCGCGAGCACGGAGCTCGCGAGCTCGCTCCCGGTGAGGTCCCGATGGCGCTCGATCATGCCGCGTACGCGCGCGATTTCCTCCGCATCGTCCAAGCGCTCGACGTCCACCATCTGGGTGTTGACCCGGCTCGCGAAGTCGCCCGCCTCGTCGAGGACGTAGGCGATTCCGCCCGACATGCCCGCGCCGAAGTTGCGTCCGGCCGGGCCGAGCACGACGACACGGCCGCCAGTCATGTACTCGCAGCCGTGATCGCCAACCGCTTCTACTACCGCATCGGCACCGCTGTTGCGGACGGCGAAGCGCTCGCCCGCCATGCCGCGAATGTAGGCCTCGCCGCTGGTCGCGCCATAGAGACCCACGTTGCCGATGATGATGTTCTCTTCCGGCGCAAACAGCGAGCCGGCTGGCGGGTAGACGACGAGGCGTCCGCCGGAGAGCCCTTTGCCAAGGTGGTCGTTGGCATCACCTTCCAGCAGGAACGTCATGCCGCGCGGCAGGAACGCACCAAAGCTCTGGCCGGCCGATCCCTTGAAGCTGATCCGGACAGTGTCCTCCGGCAGACCCTCAGGACCGTACTTGCGCGTGATCTCGCTGCCGGTGATGGTGCCGACGACGCGGTTGACATTGCGGATCGGGAGCTCGGCACGCACCGGCTCGCCCCGCTCGATGGCAGGCCGGCAGATCTCGAGGAGCGCCGTCACGTCCAGGGACTTCTCCAGGCCGTGATCCTGCTCGATCTGGCGGAAGCGGCCCACCTCGGCGCCGACATCGGGCTGATAGAGAATGTTGCTGAAGTCGAAGCCCTTCGCTTTCCAGTGGTCCAAGGCCTTCTTCGGGCTCAGGCGATCGACGCGGCCGATCATCTCCTCGACGCTGCGGAAGCCGAGCTGCGCCATGATCTCGCGCATGTCCTGCGCGATGAAGCGCATGAAGTGGACCACATGCTCCGGCTTGCCGGCGAACTTCTCCCGCAGCCGCGGGTCCTGGGTCGCCACCCCCGCCGGGCAGGTGTTGAGATGGCAGACGCGCATCATGATGCAACCGACCGCGACGAGCGGCGCCGTGGCGAAGCCGAATTCCTCGGCTCCGAGGAGAGCCGCGATGACCACATCACGCCCGGTCTTCAGCTGCCCATCAGCCTCCACGGCGATGCGGCTGCGAAGATTGTTGAGGACCAGGGTCTGGTGCGTTTCCGCGACCCCGAGCTCCCACGGCAAGCCAGCGTGCTGGATCGATGTCTGCGGTGACGCCCCGGTGCCGCCGTCATAACCGCTGATCAGCACGACGTCTGCGTGCGCCTTGGCTACGCCCGCGGCGATCGTTCCGACACCCACCTCGGATACCAGCTTGACGCTGATGCGTGCCTCGCGGTTGGCGTTCTTCAAGTCATGGATCAGCTCCGCCAGATCCTCGATGGAGTAGATGTCATGATGTGGGGGAGGGGAGATGAGCCCGACGCCCGCCGTGGTATGACGCGTCTTGGCGATCCACGGATAGACTTTGGTGCCGGGCAGCTGCCCGCCTTCGCCCGGCTTGGCGCCTTGCGCCATCTTGATCTGCAGCTCCTTCGCGTTGACCAGGTATTGGCTGGTCACACCGAAGCGGCCCGAGGCCACCTGCTTGATGGCGCTGTTCCTCGAGTCGCCGTTCGGCAGCGAATGGTAGCGCTCGGGGTCTTCGCCGCCCTCGCCGGTGTTGCTCTTGCCGCCGATGCGGTTCATGGCGACCGCGAGCGTCTCGTGCGCCTCCTGACTGATCGATCCGTAGGACATCGCGCCCGTCTTGAAGCGCCGGATGATGCTCTCGATGGGCTCGACTTCCTCCAGGGGCACGGGCTCCGAGGGCGCGAATTCCAGAAGTCCCCGCAGCGTCGCGAGGGTCTTCGACTGCTCGTCGATCAGCTTCGCGTAGGACCGGTAGGTGGCATAGCTGCCCGAACGCACCGCTTTCTGCAGGCGATGGATGGACTCCGGGTTGAAGAGGTGATGCTCCCCGTCGGCCCGCCACTGATAAATGCCGCCAGTCTCGAGCGCATGACCACTGGTCGCGCGCGCAGGGAAGGCGTTCCGGTGACGGATCAGCACTTCCTGCGCGATGATCTCCATCCCGATGCCGCCGATGCGCGAGGCCGTCCCGGTGAAGTACTGATCGATGATGTCCGTGGCCAAGCCCACGGCCTCGAACACCTGCGCGCCGTGATAGCTCTGAATGGCGGAGATGCCCATCTTGGACATCACCTTGATGACACCTTTGGTCGCGGCTTTGACGAAATTCTTGCACGCGAGCTTGGAGTCGACGTTCGTCACCAGTCCTTCGTGGATCAAGCCCTCCAGCGTCTCGAAGGCCAGGTAGGGGTTGACGACCGAGCAACCAAAGCCGATGAGGAGCGCGAAATGATGCACTTCGCGGGCCTCGCCCGTCTCCAGCGCGAGACTGACGCGCGTGCGCAGTCCCTCGCGGATGAGGTAGTGATGCAGCGCGCTCACCGCGAGCAGCGCCGGCACGGCGGCGAACTCACGGCTGACGCCGCGGTCACTGAGGATCAGGATGTTGACTTCCTCGTCCTCTATGAGGCGCCGCGCCGCGAGGCAGAGCTCCTCCACCGACTTGGTGAGCCCCTTCTCTCCGCGGGTCGCGCGGAAGAGGATCGAAAGCGTGCCGACCTTGAGGCCCGGCAGCGCGAGCCGGCGCACCTTGGCGAACTCCTCGTTCGTCAGGATGGGGCCCTTGAGCTCGAGCCGCCGGCAATCCGCCGGCTGCGGCCGCAGAAGGTTGCCTTCGGAGCCGAGCCACACCTCCGAGGCGGTGATGAGCTCCTCGCGGATGCAGTCGATCGGCGGGTTCGTCACCTGCGCGAAGAGCTGCTTGAAGTAGTCGTAGAGCAGGCGCGGCCGGGCCGAGAGCGCCGCGAGCGGCGTGTCATTGCCCATCGAGCCCACCGCCTCGACGCCGTTCTTCGCCATCGGCTCGAGGATCGTGCGCTGGTCTTCGAAGGTATAGCCGAAGGCGATCTGGCGCGCGCGCAGCATGTCGGGATCCGGCGGCGGCAGCTCCGCGGCCGCCGGGAGATCCTTCAGATGCACCAGGTGCTCGTCCAGCCACACGCGGTACGGATGCTCGATCGCGACCGTCCGCTTGATTTCTTCGTCGCCGATGATGCGGCCCTGCTCCGTGTCGACCAGGAACATCCGCCCGGGCTGCAGCCGCCCCTTGCGCACCACGTCCTGTGGCGGCACATCGAGTACGCCGGCCTCGGAAGCCATGATGACGAGATCGTCCTTGGTGACGTAGTAGCGCGAGGGCCGCAAGCCGTTCCTGTCGAGCACCGCCCCGATGCGCTTGCCATCGGTAAAAGCGATCGACGCCGGCCCGTCCCAAGGCTCCATGAGGCTCGAGTGGTACTGATAGAAGGCCTTGAGATCCGGGTCCATGCTCTCGTGGTTCGACCACGGCTCAGGGATCAACATCATCATGGCGTGCGGGAGCGAGCGTCCTGCAAGCACCAGGAGCTCCAGGGTGTTGTCGAGCATCGCCGAGTCGCTGCCGTTGGGGTTGACGACGGGCAGTATCTTCGGCGTGTCCTCGCCGAAGAGCTCGGAGGCGAAGAGCGCCTCGCGCGCCTTCATCCAGTTGTAGTTGCCCCGCAGCGTATTGATCTCGCCGTTGTGCGCCAGATAGCGGTAAGGGTGCGCCCGATCCCAGCTCGGGAAGGTGTTGGTGCTGAAGCGGGAATGCACCAGCGCGAGCGCCGTCTCGATGGCCGGATGCTCGAGATCGGTGAAGTACTTCGTCAGCTGCTCGGTGAGCAGCATTCCCTTGTAGACGAAGGTCTTGTGCGAGAGACTGCAGAGATACCAGTACTCCGCGCCGTCGATGGTCGAGGTGCGGATCTCGCTGTAGGCGCGCTTCCTGATGATGTAGAGCTTGCGCTCGAATTCCGCTTCCTCGCGCACGCCGGGACCGCGTCCGATGAACACCTGGCGGATGAACGGCTCGCCGGCCCGCGCGGTCTCGCCGAGTGAACTGTTGTTCACCGGCACGGTGCGCCAGCCGAGGATCGTTTGCCCTTCGGACTGGATGATGTGCTCGAACACTTCGACCAGCCGGCGCCGACGCGTCGGATTACGGGGGAAGAAGACGAGCCCGCTCGCGTATTCGCCGGGCCCCGGGAGTGAGAAGAGGCGGTCCTTCTTGGCGAGGTGCTGGAAGTAGGCATGCGGCATCTGGATGAGGACGCCCGCGCCGTCGCCGGTGTTTGCCTCACAGCCGCAGGCGCCGCGGTGATCGAGGTTGCGCAGCACCTGGAGGGCCTGCTCGAGGATGCGGTGCGATTTGCGGCCCTTGACGTCGACGACGAAGCCGACGCCGCAGGCCTCGTGCTCGAACCACGGGTCATAGAGCCCCTGCTTTCCGGGGGGAAGGTGCGGGGGACGGCGCTGCGCTCCCGGGGGCACCCGGGAGTTGCGCGCCGCGGCACTCCGGCGCTGATATCGCATGACTGATCGGCCTCTGGTCGCTGGGAAAGCGGGCGCGCGTTTCCACTTACCGGTGCGAGACCCATCGATGGAGGGTGTCTCGCCGGCGGCGCCCGCAAAATTGTCTAAAGACTGGAGGGCGGATCGCGGCGCTGCACCCGGACGCGTGAGATGGAGTCCGAGCAGCGCGTGCCCGTCTGAGCCGCCGATATAGACCCGATAATATCCGTCCCTGGCACCGGGTCAATGGCGGCGCGGGCCTTTTTCGGGACGTTTATGAAAATAGCAACCTTCAATGTCAATGGCATCGGCAGCCGCCTGCCGGCGCTCCTCGAATGGCTCGAACGGGAGTCACCCGATGTGGCCTGCCTCCAGGAGCTCAAGGCGCCGGATGCCGCCTTCCCGCTGGCCGCGATCCGGCTCGCGGGATATGAGGCGATATGGCATGGCCAGCGCTCCTTCAATGGGGTCGCCATCCTGGCCCGAGGCGCCTCGCCGGTGGAGATCCGCCGGGGCCTTCCCGGCGATCCCGATGACGCCCATAGTCGCTACATCGAGGCCGAGATCGGCGAGATCGTCGTCGGCTGCCTCTACCTGCCGAACGGCAATCCCCAGCCTGGACCGAAGTTCGACTACAAGCTCGCGTGGCTCGAGCGGCTCATCCGCCATGCCGATACGCTTCGCGGTCTCGGCAGGCCGGTGGTGCTGGCGGGCGACTACAACGTCGTGCCGACTGACTTCGATATCTACGATGCGACCCACTGGCGCAAGGATGCGCTGTTGCAACCTGAAAGCCGAGCGGCCTACCAGCGTTTGCTCGACCAAGGCTGGACGGACGCCCTGCGAGCTCGTCATCCCTCCGAGCAGATTTATACGTTCTGGGACTACTTCCGGGATCACTGGAAGCGCAATCGGGGATTGCGCATCGATCATTTGCTCTTGAGCCCGCAGCTCGCGCAGCGCCTCGTCGATGCCAACGTCGACAACTGGGTGCGCGGCGGCGAGAAGCCGAGCGACCACGCGCCCACCTGGGTGCGCATCGCCCCATCCTGAGGTGGCTTCACCGGGAACCGGGCGGGCGCTTTTACATTTCTTACCTGATTCCTCTAGAGTAGAGTCGTGACAGCATCGAAGCGCAGAGAGCCGGCTCTGGCGGCAATCGCCCTTTTTCTGGACGTCGACGGCACGCTGCTCGAGCTTGCCGCAACGCCGCGGGCAGTGTCAGTCCCCGGCGATCTGCGGGAGGGACTGCGGGGTCTTTCTCTCGCCAGCGGCGGGGCCGTTGCGCTCGTCAGCGGACGCGAGATCAGGGATCTCGACGCGCTGTTTGCGCCGCTGACGTTGCCGTCCGCCGGTCTGCACGGCTTCGAGCATCGCAGCGCCTCCGGCGTCTACCATAGGCGGCCGCTTCCATCCGCGGCCGCGCTCGAGGATGCGCGCGGTGCGATATCGCACCTCGCGCGACAGCATGCCGGCTTGCTGCTGGAAGACAAGCAATTCGCGCTCGCGCTGCACTACCGGGACGCGCCGCATCTGGAGGAGGCAGTCATGAAAGCGATGCGGGAAATAGCCGCCCGGCTCACAGGCGAGCTCGAGCTGCAGCGCGGCAAGATGGTGGTGGAGCTGCGCCCTGCCGGCGCAACCAAAGCAGAGGCCGTGGCAGCGTTCCTCGCGGAGGCGCCGTTTGCCGGCCGTCTGCCGATTTTCATCGGCGACGATCTGACGGACGAGCCGGCGTTCGAACTCGTCAATCGCCTCGACGGAGCGTCCGTGGTAGTCAATGCTAAACGGGCTTCCGCGGCGCGCACCCGATTTGCAGACGTAACCGCGGTGCGTGGCTGGCTGACGCAGCTGCAAGCGGAGCCGGCCGCCGCGCTGGGGCAATTGCCGGCTTTCGGGCACCCGGCATCCGCCTGCCACGCGCCCTCACCGGCCGCCGCGTCAGGGCCGCGCTTGCGGAGCCGCGCCTGATGGGCCGGCTGATCAACGTCTCCAACCGCGTGCCGCTCGCGAAAACCGCGGCGCCCGGAGGACTCGCGGTCGGCGTGCTCGCCGCCATGCGCGCGCGGGGCGGACTCTGGTTCGGTTGGAACGGCGAGACCAGCGGCCAGGAGCCCGGAGAGCCGGAGATCACCATCCGTGACTCGCTGACGTACGCCACCATCCCGCTGCCGCAGACCCTCTACGAGCGCTTTTACAGCGGGTTCGCCAACGGCACTCTCTGGCCGCTGTTTCATTACTTCCTCGCCGGCTTCCGCTACGACGACCAGGAGTACGCCGCCTACGAGCAGGCCAACGCGTTGTTTGCGTCGCGGCTGTTGCCGCTGCTGGCGCCGGGCGATCTCATCTGGGTGCACGACTATCACCTGATCTCGCTCGCCGAGAAGCTGCATGCCCAGGGCGCGCGCCAGCCGATCGGCTTTTTCCTGCACGTTCCCTTTCCGCACTACGAGGTGCTGCGCGCGCTGCCGACATTCGCCGAGATCCTGCGCGCGATGCTTGCGTACGACCTCGTCGGTTTCCAGACGGAAACCGACCGCGGAAGTTTTCTGGATGCCGTGCGCGTCCTCTGGGGCGCGCAGGCCGTGGGGGAGGGCGGCACGGTCAACACCGGCGGGCGCACGGTCCGCACGGGTGTCTACCCCATCGGGGTCGATGTCGAAGCGATAGGGCAGAGCGCCGCCAAGGCGGCGAGCTCGGCGCCGGTGCAGCGGATGATGCAGAGTCTCGTCGGCCGGCGGCTCATCGCCGGTGTCGACCGCCTGGACTACAGCAAGGGGCTGCTCGAGCGCTTCCAGGCGTACCGCCAGTTCCTCGAGAGTTTCCCGGAGCAGATCGGGCAGGTCACCTTTCTGCAGATCGCGCCGCTTGGCCGTCAGAAGGTGCAGGCCTACGCCCAGATCCGCGACTCACTCGAGCAGAGCTCCGGCCGCACCAACGGGCGTTTCGCCGACGCCGATTGGACGCCCATCCGCTACCTCAACCGCAACTTCCCCCATGCGACGTTGATGGGATTTCTGCGTGCGGCGCAGGTTTGCCTGGTGACGGCACTGCGGGATGGCATGAATCTCGTCGCCAAGGAGTTCATCGCGGCGCAGGATCCCGACAATCCCGGCGTCCTCGTCCTGTCGAATCGCGCCGGCGCGGCGTGCGAGCTGACAGAGGCGCTGCTCATCAATCCCTACGACACCAGGGGCATCGCCCGCGCCATCCAGCGCGCGCTCACCATGCCACTGGCGGAGCGCCGTGCGCGCCATGCGAGTTCCCTCGCCAACTTGCGGGAGAACGACATTCACCGCTGGCACACCCGCTTCATCGATGACCTGCTGGCGGCGCGCGCACGTCCTGCCAGCCGCAGAAGCGCGGAGCTGCCGGAGCTCTCGGCCTTCCGCCACTAGTTGAAGCGTTGGATCCCGGCACCTGCGGCCGCAGCCTGCGCCCGGCCGCGCATCAGACTCTCCTGGCTGAGCCGGCAGGCCCGATCGAGCCGCGCATTACCAGCTCGAGGTCGAGGCGCAGACGCGGGATCGGCCGCGGCCAGCCGCGCCGGTGCGGCCGGTGTTGGATGATGAGGTCCGCAGCGATCCGCGCGATCTCCCGCACGGGCTGGCGGACCGTCGCGAGCTGGGGCCACATCATGCTGGCGACCGGCGCATCGTCGAAGCCGGCGACCGACAGCTCTCCCGGCAGCTCGAGCCCCAGCTGCCGGCCGGCGCAGGCGGCGGCGGCCGCCATGTCGTCGTTGCTGGCAAAAATGGCGGTCGGCCGCATGCGTGCGGCCAGGATGCGCCGCGCGCACTCGAGGCCGTCGGCGAACTCAAAGTTGCCGGTCTGCACGAGCTCGGGATCGATGCTCAGGCCGCGCGCGTGCATGGCATCCGCGAAGCCGAGATAGCGTTGCTCGGTCGCGCGATGCCCGGGGGGGCCCAGCATGAAGCCGATTCGTCGATGCCCGTTCTCGAGCAGCTGCACCGTCATCTGCCGCGCTGCCGCGCGATCGTCGGTGTCGACGGACGGCGAGTCGCCCGGCTCGCGCATGGGGGCGATGTGCACGGCGGGCACGCCGGCTTCCGCGAGCGCCGCGCGCACCACCGGGTGGTCGCTCAAGGGCGGCAGCAGAATGGCCCCTTCCAGCCGCAGCTGCCGCGCGAGCATGCTCACGTCGCGCACCATCTCCTTGCTTGCGATGTCGAGCGGTTGCACCATGAGGTGCAGGTCCGATTCGCGGCAGCGTTGTACGGCGCCGGTCTGAAACTCGTTGAGGTAGTCGCCCGGCTTGTCGTAGAAGAGGCCGATGAGGAACGAGCGGGCGCCGGCCAGGCCCCTCGCGTTGAGGTTAGGCTGGTAATCTAGCTGCTGGATGGTTTCCAGAATGCGCGCGCGCGTCTCATCCCGTACTCCTCGCTCGTTGTTGATCACGCGCGAGACAGTCTTTGGAGACACACGGGCCCGGTCAGCGACCATCTGTATCGTCGCGGGGCCGCGTCGCTCGCTCATCTCTTTGCTCATCAGGGTACGATAGAACAAATGTCAGCGCTGTCAACCGGCGCATCCGTCCTCGACCTCCTCGTCGTGCTCGCATGCGCCACGGGCATGGTCGGCTTCGGGCTCGCAGTCTCGCGCCGCAAGGCCAAGGCGGAGGAGTATTTCCTCGCGGCGCGCGCCTCGCGCTGGCCCGAGATCGGGCTCGCACTATTCGCCTCCAACATCTCCTCGACGGCAATCCTGGGGCTCGCCGGAGCCGCCTATGTCATGGGCATCTCCGTGTACGACTACGAGTGGTCGGCCGGCGTCGTGCTCATCTTCTATTGCGTGTTCCTGCTGCCCTTCGTGCTGCGCAGCCGCGCCTACACGATGCCTGAATTTCTCGAGCGCCGCTACGATGGACGCGCGCGGCTGTACTTCGCGGCGCTCAACGTATTCCTCAACGTCTTCGTGGATTCGGCGGCGGCCCTCTACTGCGGTGCGCTCGTGTGCCGGATGCTCCTTCCCGGGCCACCGCTGTGGGCGTTCGTCGCCGTGCTGGCCGGCGCGGCGGGTCTCTACACGCTGGCCGGGGGGCTGCGTGCGGTGATTTACACGCAAGCCGTGCAGGCGGTACTGCTGATTGCCGGTGCGCTTACCATCGCGATCACGACATTCGTGCGCGCAGGCGGCTGGCATGCGATCACGCAGGGGGTCGATCCGGCCATGCTGTCATTGATCCGGCCGGCCGGCGATGCCGGCGTTCCGTGGCCCGGGCTGGTGCTCGGCATCCCCGTGCTCGGGTTCTACTACTGGTGCACCAACCAGTACATGGTGCAGCAGACACTGTCGGCGCGGAGCCTCGATGACGGCCGCGGCGGCGCGCTGTTTGCAGGCTTGCTGAAGCTGTCGGTGCTCTTTCTGATGATCCTGCCCGGCACCTTCGCGCTCGTGCTCTTTCCGCGCTTGCCGCGCCCGGATCTGGTTTATCCGACGCTGATGCTGCGCCTGCTGCCGCAGGGATTCCTCGGACTGGTGGCGGCGGGCTTCGTCGCCGCCACGATGGCCTCGGTCGCCTCCACGCTCAATTCCGCCGCCACGATCCTCACCATGGATGTGGTCAAGCGGCTCGCGCCCGATCTGCCCGACGCTCGGATCGTGCGCATGGGACGCAGAAGCATGGCGGGCCTGTTACTCGTGGCAGTGATGTGGGCGCCGCAGCTGCCGCGATTCGGTACCCTCTGGCAGTATCTGCAGGCAATGCTCGCCTACGCCGTGCCCCCTGTCGTCGCGTTGGTTCTGACCGGCACCTTCTGGCGCGGCGCCAATGCGGCGGGCGCGGCGGCTACGCTGCTGCTGGGCACCGTTTGCGGTGTCGCGCTTTTCCTCGCGAACGTACCGCTGCACCTCTTGCATCTGCACTTCCTGTACGTCGCGCCACTCCTCCTGGCCCTGGACACGGCCATCCTGATCGTCGTCAGCGCCTGGAAGCGCCAGCCAGCCTCCGCCGTCGCTGCAGCACTCATCTGGACACCGGCGCACTACCGTGAAGAGACGGAACGGCTGCGCGCTGTCGCGCCCTGGCGCAACTATCGCGTGCAGGCCGTGGGCCTGCTCATCCTCACGGCCATCGTGGTCGTCATCTTTCGCTAGACAGAAGGGCAACGCGCAGGGTCGCAGCGAGATCGACTCCCCGGCCTCAGCCTCGAGTCTGGGCGCGTTTCGATCCGAGAGGGGATGGCCTGTATCCGGACTTCGCTCAGCGGCTCCAGCCGTTCATTCCTGGGCCGTTGCGCCCACGGACACCCACGCGAGATCGGCGTTTGAGACGGATTCCAACTTGAACGTGCGCGCCGCGGCCGCCATCCGCGTCAGCGCTTGAGCCATTGGCATAAGGGGCTGGGTATCGCCTTTCTTGACCTTGTGGAAGCGCACCGGGTTGATCCGTGCCACCACGTAGTTGCGCAGGTACGGCGACTTGAAGCCGCGCTGCTGCAAGGCGCTGATGATCTTCTTGACCTGCGCGTCGATTGCCAAGAGCCGCGCAGCGTAGTCCTCCCGCTCCCGCAGGCTCGCGGCGAGAGGCCGCTCGCCGAAGCGGTCCACTTTCTTGAGAAGCGCGCTATAGGCGCCGCCGGCGAACCGCGATGAATGTTCGTACACCACTCCGAGGGTCAGCAGCTCGGGCGCTTCGAACTCCGCCGCCAGCGACGACTCGCTGCCGGGCTTCTGCCGCTTCGCCAGGCTGCGCGCCATGCGGATCACTTCCAGGCTGCGGTCGCGCAGGTTGTGCGCCTTCTCGGTGTTCAATGCCAGGATGCGATAGGCGAGCGCCTCGTCCGGCGAGATCAGGGCGGTAATCTGTCGCAAGCCGAGCACCTTCGCTGCCGCCAGCCGATGGCGGCCGTTTGGCGTCCAGAGCTTCCCGTCCTCACCGCGCACCACGATCAGCGGATCGAGAAACGAGGCGGTCTCGCCTATCTTTTCCGCGAGCCGCTTGGCGTGCGTTGGGGAGAGGTCGCGCTGGAAAGGGGTCGGCTGCACCGCCGCGAGAGGCAGGCACGCGAGCAGCATCGGCCGGCCGCCCATCGGCTCGTGGTAGGCTCCTATGGGCACCCCCCCGGCTTCGCGCACCAGCGTCACCAGCTCCGCCACCTCGGGACTGTCGACGGCCAAGGTGATCTGCGCTGCCTCCAGGCCGCGCGCCTGCGCTCCAGGGGCAAGCTTCCCGCGTTTGCGCTTGGGTTTCGAAGCGGCCGGGCCGCGCGTACCGGAGGTCTTCTTGCGAGCTGCCATGCGCGCTACGGTGCACAATACCCGCGCTGCCTGCAAGTCGTACGAGTCGCTGTTTGTCGATGGGCTGCAAGTCGCCCGCGGCACTTGCCGCAATCTCCCCCGGGCTGGTAGGGCCTCGCGGCCCCGGGAGCGGCCCTGGGCCGCGTAATCTTGTTATCTGGACCTGATAGAAATGGACGTAGCTTTCCCATCATTGCGCGCGGCGGCCGGGGCCTTACCCGCGCAGCGCATCGACTCCCACGGACGCGCGCACGTTGATTTCCGCGCCGTGCTGGGGCTCGCCCTGCCTCTGATGGCGAACAGCGCGGTGCAGATCATTCTGAACTTGACGGATATGTGGTTCGTCGGGCACATCTCGACTGCGGCGCTGGCAGCCGTGGGCGCCGTACAGTGGATGATTCTCGCGGCGGTCTTCGTCCTGGGCGGCTCCGGATTGGCTGTGCAGACTCTTGCAGCGCACGCCCACGGTGCGCGCCGCTATCGACGGGCGGCCCAGGCAGCCTGGACGGCACTTTGGCTGACAGTCTGTGTCGTCCCTGTCTTCATTGCGCTGGGTGCGGTGGGCAGGACGATCCTGGCGCCGTTCGGCTTCACCCCGCACATCGCGGACCTTGCACAGGAATTCTGGTTTCCCCGCGTCGCGGGCGCTTCATTCGGCGTCGCGGCGTGGGCCATGATCGGCTTTTTCAACGGCATCGGCCGGCCACGGGTCAGTTTCTTCGTGACCATGGCGATGGCCGTCGCCAACGCTATCTTCAACGACCTCTTCATCTTCCGCTTGGGCTGGGGCATCGCCGGCTCCGCCTGGGCGAGCAACGTCGCGCAGGCAGTGGGTTTCGCGATTGCATTCGCCCTGTTTCTCCGGGTCCCCTTCCGCAAGTCGCACAAGTCGCATCTGGCGTGGCGCCCCCGTAAGCGTCTCATCCGCGAGCAGATACGTCTGGGGCTGCCGATGGGCATGATGCCCGCCGCGGATGTACTCGGATTCTCCGTATTCCAGATGATGGAAGTGCGTTACGGCACGATCCCCGGGGCCGCCACGCAGATGGTGTCCGTCCTGACCTCGATTGCCTACATGCCCGGCATCGGCATCGCGACCGCCGGCACGACGCTCGTGGGGCAGTCGATCGGCGGCGGCGATCGGGAGTGGGCCATGCGGCTCGGCACTCGTGTCATCCTCCTGGCGGCGCTCGTCATGGGAGGCATCGGCTTCGCGCTCGCCGTTGCCGGTCCCTGGGTCCTGCCGCTCTTTGCCGGCGCGGGTGACCGCGCTGCGGCCGCTGCGGCCACCCTCGGCGTGCAGCTCCTCTGGCTCGCGGCGGCTTACCAGTTCTTCGATGGCCTGAACCTCGGCAGCAGCATGTGCCTGCGCGGCGCGGGCGATGTCAGGGTGCCGGTCGCACTCGTCTTCCCGGTCTGCTGGCTGGTGTTCCTGCCGCTGGCGCATATCCTCACTTTCGCGCCTGGCCAGGGATGGTTCCACTTCCTGCCGCAGCTCGGCTATGGCGCCTGGGGTGGTTGGATCGCCGTGGTCATCTATGTCGTTCTCCTGGGCTCGACCCTGTTCCTGCGCTGGCGCTCCCGGGCCTGGCAGCGCATCAGCATCTAGGCGGCTGTCACGGGGACTTGGCTGCCGCCCGGCCGCGAGACTTGGGACGGCGCACGATCCGCAGCTTGCCGCTGCCGCCGCCGCCGCAGAAGAAGCGGCCGCCGCCGTCGGATTCCAACCCTGACACGCCGACTCCGGCCGGCATCGCCACCTGCTGCAGGACTTTGCCGCTCTGCGGATCGATTTGCCGCAGCTCGCTCTCATCGCCTTCCCACGTGGCATGCCAGAGCTGGCCTTCCACCCAGGTGACGCCCGTTACGAAGCGATTCGATTCGATGGTGCGCAGGATTGCTCCAGTCTCAGGATCGATTTGATGGATCTTGCGTGCGCGGTACTCCCCCACCCAGAGTGTCCCCTCGGCCCAGGCAAGTCCTGAGTCTCCACCGGCGCTCGGCGCCGCAATGGTGGCGAGCACGCGGCCGGTCTCCGGATCGATCTTCTGAATCCGGCTCTCGGCGATCTGGTAGAGGTGACGGCCGTCGAAGGCCGTTCCGGCGTGCGAGGCGACGTCGATCGACCGCAGCATCTTTCCGCTGTCGGGATCCACGGCGTTTAGCTTGTCGCCGGTCGCTAGCCAGACGTTCCGGCCGTCATAGCTGACGCCGTTGACGCGGGAGGAGCCTTCAAAGGGTCCGTACTCTTTGATGATCTCGGCGGTTGCTCGACTCATGGGGGACTCTCCGATGATTCCAGCGGTCGTCTGGCGAGCGCATCCTAGTCGACAGGCAGAGGAGGGGAGAGTAACAAGCTCGTCGCGAATCCCGCGACGGGTGGGATCAGCCAGCGTCGGGCCCGGCCGCGTCCGAAGCAATGTACTTTGTTGGCCTCGGCAAGCGCATCGAGCGCGCGCTGCACGGTCCGCTGACTCGTGCGCAGCGCGAGTGCCAGAGCCGAGGTCGACCACGACTCGCCGTCGGCCAGGAAGGCGAGCACGTCGGCATGCTTCTCTTCGATCGGGCGCGCGAGCACGACGACCTCGCGTGCGGTACGGGGCGAGAGCGCAAAGCCCCGCACAGTGGCGTTGATCTCGGCGAGAGGCCGCAACACTGCGCGCAGCCGCGCCATCTCGACTCGCAGCCGCGCGCGATGCGATTCATCGGCGATCTTGAGCCTGAATACGCGCGCGACCAGAGCGTCCCGGGCGGCATCGCCTGGCCAGGACTCGCCCAATGCACGTGCGAGCGCAAACAGCACCGGACGTTTCGCAAGGGAAATCAACTTGCGCTCGTGACGCACGACGTGCCGGCAGGCATCCACGACGAACGCGCTCGAAGCGAGCAGCGCCTCGACTTCTTCCAGTCGCAGCGGCCGCTCTTCAGCCCGTCCGATCAGTCGTGCCGCGGGCGTCCTCAACGTCAGAAGCGCGCTTGCGACCTCCGCGGCGAGTGCGGGTATACCTGATTGGCGCGCCGCCTCCGCGGCTCGGGCGAGCGCAGTACGCGCCGGTTCCGCCCGGATGCGGCGCATGGCAATTCCTGCCAGCAGCAGCTCGTGGGCGGCCCGCAGCGCCGGCGGCACGGGACCCGGGTCCATCGCGGCGAGCATTCCTTCCGCTTCCTCCAGACGGCCGACGAGGACCAAGTGGCGCACCTCCAGATTCTTCGCGTGCGCGGCGTTGATCCGGTCGCCGTGCTCTGCGAGCGTCCTCTGCGCCGAATCGAGCGCCTTCGCGGCCCAGCCCAGGTCTCGCGATGCCAGCGCGACCTCCGCCTCGGCGACGACACATCTGGCGCGGGCCACCGCCTCTTTGGGGCCAAAACCCCGCGCGGCGCCCTTCAGGAGAGCCCTCGCCCGGCGATAGTCCCCCAGCTGCGCCATCGCGATGCCGCGCAGCGCCAGGGCCGGCGGGTCATCGCGCAGCGCCACCCTTTTGAGCGCGCCCAGCGGGTCCCCGGCCGCCAGCGCGCGCGCGGCAGCCGTGATCAGCGAGTCCACTGGAATCGCGCCACGTTTGTAACTCTCAGGTCTGCAGGCCCCTCGCTAGCATTGTCTCACGACTCACCCCCCACCATCGGAGGCGATCATGGCGACAACAACCCAACCCAGCCAGCCGACCGGAACGCGCCAGGAGTGGCTGGCGGCGCGTCTGGAGCTGCTCGAAGCGGAAAAGGAGCTGACCCGGCGCAGCGACGAGCTCGCGCTGCGGCGCCAGGCGTTGCCTTGGGTCCGCATCGACAAGGAGTATCGATTCGAGACCGGCGAGGGCGACGTCGCACTCGCGGATCTCTTCCGCGGGCGCTCGCAGCTGCTGGTGTATCACTTCATGTTCGGGCCCAGCTACACGGCAGGATGTCCTTCCTGCTCGGCGATCGCGGACGGGTTCAACGGATTCGTCGTCCATCTCGCGAACCATGATGTCACTCTCTGCGCGGTCTCTCGGGCGCCGCTGCCGAAACTGATGGCCTACAGGAAGCGCATGGGCTGGTCGTTTCCCTGGGCATCCTCGTCTGACACCGATTTCAACTTCGACTTCAACATTTCGGTTACCGAAGCGCAGCAGCGGGCGGGCGGCACCGAATACAACTACCGGCGCACGCACGGGTTTGACGGGATCCCCGATCCGGCGCTCCGCCATCCGCACTCGGACGCCTGCGGAATCGACTTGAGGAGCTACCTGCGCGACCGGCCCGGCATGAGTGCGTTCGCGCTGGAGGGTGGAGTGGTCTATCACACCTACTCGACCTATGCGCGTGGATTGGATGGGCTCTGGGGCATGCACCAGTGGCTCGACCGGGCTCCGCTGGGACGCAACGAGCAAGGGCCCTGGTGGCTGCGGAACGACGAGTACGGCAAAACGCCGAGGTGAGCCATGGACACGATGCCGATGCCCTGCGGATCGATGTCGATGGCATGGATGCCGATGTGCGGCCAGAGTTGGATCGGCGCCGCGGCTTCGTTTCTCACCCTGTGGATCGTGATGACGGCGGCAATGATGCTGCCATCACTCGCTCCCCGGTTGTGGCGCTACCGCCGGGACGCCGCCGGGGCAGGGCAGTTGGCATCGGTGCTGCTGACCGTCGTCGTCGCGGGGGGGTACTTCCTCGTCTGGACGCTGATCGGCGCGGCCGTTTATCTCTTGGGCGCGGCGACGATGGCAATGACGATGCGTTATCCCGCCCTGGCGCGCGCCGTGCCGACCGCAATCGGGGTGGTCGTGCTCGCAGCCGGTGCGCTGCAGTTCACCAGGTGGAAGGCGCATCAACTTGCGCGCTGCCGCAACGATGGCTGTCGCGCGTCGGCCGCGTGCAGCCCTTACCCCTCGGTCACTCCCCTCGCGGCGTGGGGGCATGGTCTGCGGCTCGGCTTGCATTGCAGCCTGAGCAGCGCTGGCCTCACCGCGGCTTTCCTCGTCGCCGGAATCATGGATTGGCCGGTGATGCTCGCGGTGACGGCGGCAATCAACGTGGAGCGGCTCGCGCCTGGCGGCGAGCGCTACGCGCGGCTGATCGGGGCAGTTGTCATCGGCGCGGGATCGCTGGCTATCGTGCGCGCCGCCGGGATCTGACGCCTACGGGCCCTTGCGGGGTGGCGCCTTGCCGGGCTGGGTCGACTGGTTGTACGGATCATACCCGCCGCCCGGGTCGCGATCGGACTGGATGCGCAGCTCCTCATCCTTCTTGTCCTCGACCTCGAGGTGAGGCACCTCCAGCTTCTTCAGCAGCCGCGATGTGGCATCGATCGCGCTGCGTCCCGTGTCCTTGATCCAATCCCATACGGCGTTCCCGCGGTCATCGTGGCGCACGCGGCCTGAAGGCCCCGCGGCCGGTTGGCTGGGTGGGGCGGGATTCGGCTTGGACCTTTGCGGAGGGTCCATAATGCGCTCATCCGATGCTCATATACGCCCGTTCGACTATAACGGACTTCCCGCAGCCACACTACCAGCCATAATACTGCCCGTAATTACTCCGCTCCCGTCGAAGCTCTTGGAGGGTTGCATGAAGCGTCGCTGGGCTCTTGCGTTGCTGCCAGCCGCCCTGCTCGCGTTGGCTTCTCTCAGCGCCGCGGCGGCCGCCACGCCAATCGGTCTCACCGATTTCCGGATGCTCGTGCACTTTGGGTTGCCGCAATTCTCGCCCGACGGCAAGCAAATCGCGTTCCTCACCTTCCGATCCGATTTCGTCAACGACCGTTACGACGGGACACTCCGGGTAATCGCTGCCGCGGGCGGGCAGCCCCGCACGGTGGTCGCGGATATCCCCGACATCGACATGCCGCGGTGGTCGCCCGATGGCCGAACCCTCGCGTTCATCGGCAAGGTGGGGGCGCGGGAATCGCAGATCTATACGATACCGGCCGTGGGCGGAACACCCACCGAGCTCAGCGACGCGCCAAACGGCGTGCAGCAGTACGCATGGAGTCCGGACGGTAGCACCATCGCCTACGTCACCCCCGATGACTCGCCGCTCAGCGACAAGGATCGCCGCACCCATCATGATCTCTTCGCGATCCATGATGACGACTATCTGGTCGGCAAGCCGCCGGTCCCATCGCACATCTGGCTGCTGGCGGCAAAGACAGGCAAGGCTCGTCAGCTCACCCGCGGCGCGACCAGCGTGCTCGAGACGGCGGTGCCCATCAGCGGCGGGATCTCCGAGCCCTCGTGGTCAGCTGACGGCCACTGGATCGTGTACACCCGGCAAGCGGACGCCGATGACAGTGACTCGGACCGGACCACCATTGTCGCGGTAAGTGTCCCAAGCGGCGAGGAACGGCCACTCACGAGTCAACTCTCCTACGAAGACGTGCCGCGGTTCGCGCCGAAGGGCGACCGGGTGGCCTATCTTTATCCGCACGGTCCGGGTGCTCTGAGTGATGTCGATCTGTTCGTCGGCTCGGGCAACGGCGGCGCCGTTCGGGACGTGAGCGCCGGGCTGGACCGGAACCTCTCTTCGAGCTTCGCCTGGCTGTCGGACGGCAGCGGTGTCGTCGTGATGGCCGACGATCATGTCGGGAGCAAGCTCTACCTCCAGCCTCTGCACGGCCGGGGTCATCCGCTGAATCTGGGCACGCTCAATCCCCTTGGTGTGACTTCATCCGCCAACGGCGCTCTGGCAATCGTGGCGGACAGCGCGACACAGGCGCCCGAGCTATACGTGTTGCGCACGCCGCAGGGCGCTCCCGAGCGTCTGACGAGCTTCAACAGCAGGTTCGCGGAATACGCATACCCCAAGAGCGTCGAGGTGCAGTGGCACGCGGCGGACGGGCAAGCGAACGACGGCATATTGACCTATCCGGACGAATACCAACCTGGTAAGCGTTATCCACTGGTGGTCTACACTCACGGTGGCCCGGAGGCTGCCTCGACCGAGGATTTCGACATCCTGGAGATCGGGCCCTTGCGCGACCTGTTCGCGGCCCGCGGATTCCTGGTGTTCGAGCCCAACTACCGCGGCAGCGACAATCTGGGCAACGCACATGAGCACGCGATCTACCGCGATCCCGGCGCCGGGCCGGACCGCGATGTGATCTCAGGCATCACGATGCTCGAGAGGAAGGGCATCGTGGACCGCTCGCGCATTGCCGCCGTCGGCCATTCCTACGGCGGCTACATGACGGCCTGGCTGATCTCGCATCAACACTTCTGGCGCTGCGCGGTGGTGGCCGACGGCGCGGTGGACTGGACGCAAGAGTACGAGCTCTCGGGCGCCGGCAATCTGGCCTGGACTCGCGACTCGCTCGGCGGCAGCCCCTGGGACAAGCAAAGCGCCGAGCTCTATCGCACCGGCTCCCCGATGACTTACGCGGGCGACATCACTACCCCGACACTGATCGTTTCCGGTACCGACGATCCAACGGTGCCGATCACTGAGTCGTTCGCGCTGTACCACGCGTTGAGCAGGCGGGGTGTCCCGGTGAAGTTCATCGGCATCCCCGGCGCGCACCACATGCCGCAGGATCCGGTTCACCTGGAGCTGTACTTTCGTGCGATCGACGATTGGGTGGCGGCGCAGCTCGGCTCGCGCTAGTGTAGCTCCATGCTGACGGTGCTCCTTTGGCTCATCCTGCTCGTCCTGTGCTGGCCTCTGGCCCTGTTGGCGCTGGTCCTCTGGCCCATCGTGTGGCTCCTGACGCTGCCGTTCCGTCTGGTCGGGATCGCGATGGAAGGGGTCTTCGGACTGCTGCGCGCGCTACTCTTTCTGCCGGCCAGAGTGCTCGGCGGCAGACTGTAGGAATCGTGAAATCAGTACCGATATTGCAGCGCTAGCGATCGGTAGGACGCCGGAAACAGCTGCTTCAAGCTCGCAAGCTTCGGGACGTCGTTGACCTTGATGTAATCGAGGTGCGGGTTCTTCAACATGAAGTCCTGCTGACTGAGATCGACGGGGTTGAAGGCCGGCAACGCATCGACCCGGGTCGCGATCGGCTTGGGAAACACCTTGGCCCGATCGAGCTGCGCGATGTAGGCCTGTGCAACGCGGCGCTGCGCGTCGCTCATGTAGAAGATGTCGGAACGATATCCGTGACCCACATCCGGACCCTGACGGTCGAGCTGCGTCGGGTCGTGTACCACCGAGAAGAAGATCTGCAGCAGCTGGCCGTAGCTGATTGTCTTGGGATCGAAAGTGATCATCACCGACTCCGCCCCGCCATCGTCGTCATTCTGGCCCCCCGCAAAGCCGGCGACCACGCGCGTAATCCCCTTCACGTGCTCGAAGATTCCCTGGGTGCCCCAGTAACAGCCGCCCGCCAGGACTGCCTTCTCGGAAGAGCCTGACACATGAGAGCCGTCCACCGCGGGTGGCGGGATCGGCGTCGGGCGCTCCTGTCCCCAGGCGGCGCAAGTCCCAATCAGCAGAATGGCAATGGTCAGTGAGCGATGCATCGCGAGCTCCTCGGGCAATGGGAACGATCTCATGCGGCTAGCGCTACCATTCTGCCGTCCCGGGGCCCCGCGCGACAGGGCCATTATGGTGGCGGCGGACCATTATGACCCGCGATCCGACCGTGAGTGTCGTGCGGCGGGGCGAGGCAAATAAGCTCAGTCGCCGCGGCCGAGCTGCAGCCCGGCGAGTGTCCCGTCTGCCGCGATCTCGAGCCTGAATTCGATCGGTTGGCAGCAGACGTGGCAGTCCTCGATGTAACTCGTGGAGCCGGCACTGAGGTCGACCGTGGTGTCGAAGACCTCTGCGCAGTAGGGGCATTGCACGGCCTGGAGCTGTACGCCACCCGCGCCCTCGCGAGCGGCTTCGCCGTCCACCGGCTCGATGACCGGCTCGAGGCCGTAAAGCTCGTCAACACCCGGAGGATTCTCCTTGTGAGCCGCCACCTTAATCGCCTCCTCGCGGCGCGCAGTGCGCGTCATCACTCGAGCTCTGTCGAGCCCATTCTCGCATGTCCGAGCCGTTCACGGCCGATGCTACACCGTATACCATTGGCGTTTCGCCGCAAGTTCATTGGAAGGCCTCCCATGCCATCTCTGCAGCCCGCGCCAACCTGCTCCTGGTCAGGTGTGCTTCCGGCGGTGACCACCCAGTTCGACGCCGACCTCGGGGTCGACTTCGCAGCGACCCGGGCGGTCCAGTCCGCGCTCATCGAGGAGGGCGTACACGGCCTCGTCGCGTTGGGCACTGTCGGGGAGAACAACTCGCTCACCGCGGAGGAAAAGCGCTCCGTGCTGCGCACCGCCGTCGAGGCGGCACGCGGCCGGGTGCCGATCGTCGCGGGTGTGTCTGAGCTCACGACGGCAGCGGCGGTGGCGTTCGCCCGCGACGCGCAGACCCTCGGCGCGACCGGTCTCATGCTTCTGCCGGCCATGGTCTACGTGCCGACCCCCCGCGAGCTGGAGTTCCACTTCCGCTCCGTGGCACAGGCCACACGGCTGCCGATCATGTTGTACAACAATCCGCCGGCTTACCGCGTCAGCATCGATGTCGACTCGCTCGGCCGGCTGGCCGATATCCCCAACATCGTCGCGGTGAAGGAGTCTTCGCCTGATCCGCGGCGCTTCACCGACGTGGTCAACGCCTGCGGGGATCGTTTCGCGTTGTTTGCCGGGCTCGATGACCTCGTGTTCGAAGGCATCTCACTCGGTGCGCGCGGCTGGATTTCCGGTCTCACCAACGCCTTTCCGCGGGAGTCCCTGGCGCTCTACGAGGCGCTGCGCGCCGGCGATCTGCCCCGCGCTCGCAACATCTACCGCTGGTTCATGCCGCTGCTGCACCTCGATGCCGGTCATGATCTCGTACAGTCGATCAAGCTGGCCGAGCAGATCATGGGACGAGGCAGCGAAAGGGTGCGGCCACCGCGCCTGCCGCTCACCGGAGCGCGGCGGGAGGAAGTGACTCGTCTGGTCGAGCGGGCCGCCGCCACACGCAAGCAAGTCAGCCAGTAGCCCCCCGGGGGCTTCGGCCACTGGCCGTCCATGGCGGCAGACCCCTGGCGCGCGCATCCGTGCGCGGGCGCTCGCCGGGGCGAGGACACGTCAAGTGTCCTCGCTGAAAGGCACCGGCGGGGCCGGCACGCGGCCTGCTGGCCCTCTGCGGGCTGATCTTTTTGGGCACGAGACGAGTGGAGGACACGGATATGGCAACGCTGAGCGGTATGAAAGTGGCCATCCTGGCGGCTGAAGGCTTCGAGCAGGCCGAGCTCACCGAGCCGCGCAAGGCGCTGCAGGATGCGGGCGCCGAGACCCGGGTGGTCTCGCCCGCCAAGGGCGAAGTCCAGGGATGGAAGCACTTCGACAAGGGTGAGCGCATCACGGTGGACGTGCCGCTGGAGCAGGCCGACGCCGCCGACTACGACGCGCTGCTGCTGCCGGGCGGCGTGGCCAATCCCGACCAGCTGCGCACCATGCCGCAGGCCGTGCAGTTCGTGCGCGCGTTCTTCGAGACCGGTAAACCCGTCGCCGCGATCTGCCACGGCCCCTGGACCCTGATCGATGCCGGCGTCGTGCGTGGCCGCACGCTGACTTCCTGGCCCTCGCTCAAGACGGACCTCGTCAATGCCGGCGCCCGGTGGGTCGACCAGGAGGTCTGCGTCGATCACGGACTGGTCTCCAGCCGCAAGCCCGCTGACATACCGGCGTTCAACCGGAAGATGATCGAGGAGTTCGCCGGTGGACATCAGGCGCGCAGGACCGCGGGCGCGCAAACATCACCGGGAGCATCTTCGCGACCGCATTGAGTTGCCCGCGTGGCCGCTGGGACCCGCTGCGGCGACGGCGCGGCGTGAGGAGCGGCTTGCACATGTTATGATCGAGGCCACGTTCAGGGCCGCGGCGGAAGGGTCGCGGCCCGGCATCAGCACCAGCCCGGTCGCCTTGCATGATTTTCGAACTGCGGATCCTCTTTCGCACCCTCATCCTGCCGCCCGCGTGTCTGCTCATCCTCGGCTTCATCGGGCTCGTGCTCGCGCGCCGTTACCGCAGGCTCGGCATCACGCTCGCAGCGCTAGCTCTCGCCGGACTGTGGCTCCTCGCGACGCCGGTGATCGCCGACGCCCTGGAACGGATGGCCGACCACTACCGCGCTCTCGACCTCTCGCGCCCTATCGCGGCGCAGGCGATCGTGATCCTCGGCGGCGGCGGTTATCGGCGCAATGCGCCGGAATATGGCGGCCCCGCGCCGGAATTCGAGCTTTACGACCGGCTCGCTTATGGAGCGTATGTCGCCCGCCATACCGGTTTGCCCGTGCTGGTGACCGGCGACGGCGCGGAGGCGGTGACCATGCGAGTCTCGCTCTCCCGCGATTTCGGGGTGCAGACCCAGTGGACGGACGAAGCCGCCAAGGATACATACGACAACGCGCATGATTCCGCGCGCATCCTCGGCGCTGCCGGTATCACGCACGTCGTGCTGGTCACGAGCGATACTCATCTGTGGCGGGCAGCTCACGAATTCCAGATGGCAGGCATGAGCATCGTTCCCGCGCCTGCGGATGTCTGGGCGCCGCAGGAAGTCGGCGCCATGAGATTCGTTCCAACGGCGACGGGTCTGGAGCGCTCCACCAATGCGGTCTACCAGCTCGTGGGTGAGGGGGTCAGGGACCTGCTCGTGGCCACTCACCTGAGACGCGCTATCCGTTGATTGACGCCGGCGTCGAGATCTACCGCTCCTTCTGGCGCCGCGACTGCGAGGACCGAGCCTTCATGTTGGGGGCCGTGGGCATCGCGAGCGCGATCGTGCTGCGCGGCGATCAGTTCGCCCTGGAAGTCGTGCCGACGGATGCTCACCGGGCGGTGAGTCAGCTGACTCAGTACGACACCGAGAACCGCACGCCCCAGCCGGCGCCACCCCTATCGCCGCTCCATCGCAACGCTTGGGTAGGTTGTGTAGGGTATGCGGCGTGGCTGCTGGGAGTCGCCTATGTCATCTCCAACGGGCTCGTTCGCCTGGATGCCTTCCACACGGGCGAGCTCGATGCCGCGCGCGTACAGAGCGGTCAATGGTGGCGCGCCTGGACCGCTCTCACCCTGCACTTGAGCGGTCCGCATATCGTCGCCAATCTGGGCGCCGGCATCTGGTTTGGATACCTCGCGGGACGGCAGCTCGGCGCCGGCGTCGCCTGGCTGCTCATCGTGGCGGGCGGCGGGATCGCCAATCTGCTGGAAGGGCTTTTCGCGCCGCCGTGGCATCAGTCGGCCGGTGCCTCGACCGCTGTCTTCACTGCGTTGGGATTGATGTCGGCCTATACGTGGCGAGAGCGCCTGCGGCTGCCGCAGAGTGGGGTCCAGCGCTGGGGTCCGCTGGTGGCCGGGATCAGCCTCCTCGGCTGGCTGGGCACCGCCGGCAAGGAAACCGACATCATGGCCCACCTCCTCGGCTTCGGGATCGGCGTATTACTCGGCGCGACCGCCGCGCTTCCCGTTGTCAGCCGCCGCCTGCATGACGTTCGCCAGTGGCCGGCCGGGCTCGCCGCTCTCGCCATCATGGCCGCCGCCTGGGGCTTCGCGCTCGCCAGTTGAGCTGTCAGGGCCCCTCGACCCTGTATCCCATCCGCTGGAAAGTCGCGAGCGTTCCGGCAGGGCCCAGGAGCAGATCCATCGATTGCAGCGCCAGCGTCGTGCGGTTCCGGTCGATCGCCTGCACCGCGGCGTTCATCCAGTCCTGCTGTGCCTGCGCCAGCAGCGAGCGTACTCGCGCAGACCCGGATACCGCCTCGAGGCAGGTATCGCGATTGTCGGTATGGGGCAGACGGCGTAGCAGTGCTACGTCGCCGAGCGCCCAGGCGCGGGCCCGCGCCTGCATCGGGCCGACGTCGGTCTCGAGCCGCGTCACCACCGACTGCAGACATGTGATCTCCGCCGAGCGAGGAATCGCGGTGAGGTCCCGCATGACATCCACGGGATCCTTCACCAGGAGCTTGTCCTTGTGGATGGGCACGCGCTCTTGCCTCGCCAGCTCGAGCACCGTCCGTTGGATGTCATTGTGAGGAGTCAGGTCGGAGGCGATCAGCGTATCGTCGTACAGGCGCCGTGCCGCGAGGATCGGGCGCAGCTGTCCGATACGGCGGTCGTGCGGGGCATAGCGGAGCTTGAGCGCGCCGAAGCGCGCGTAAAGGGCCGTCGGCAGCACGGCTTGCAGCGGCAGGTTGTCCGGATTGGTCTGCGCCTTGCGCCATAGGGCGTAAACATGTAGCGCGGTGAAAGGATGGAATCCGATGCTCAGCGATGGCCATGCGGGAATGACTTCCTGGGTCTGGCGCAGGAGTCTCTGAATGTCCTCGGTCTGCCAGACCATGCGCTTGGGCAGTGGCGCCACGGTGCCGAGCACCCAGAGCTCATGCCCGTTCTTGCTGACGCGCCAGAGCTTCGGGCCGCGATATCGCCCCGAGATCACCACCTGCATGGGGACGGCCTGAGCCGGCGTCAGCGTCTGCAAGGCGGCGGCTCGCGGCATTGCCGGCCAGAGGAGCGCGACAGCCGCGAGCAGGGCGGCGAGGCTGCCGGAGCGTGATGCGCCGATTGAGGTCACCCGAGTGGCCGCCGCATCAGTTGATCGTCGGCGGCGCCAGCGGCGTGACGCTCGTCGTCCGATCGTAGACTCGAGTGAAGGTGATGTTAGTACCGCTGCCGGTGAGCCGCACCGTCAGCGAGAGCCTGCCGTCCTTCGTCAGGCCGTAGCTCTGGATGAGCTCCGGTCCCCATTGTGGCTTGGTGTCGATCACGTAGTCCGTGTCCTTCCAGCCGGATACCTGCTGGGCATCGCCTTGCTCCGCGGAGATGTCGCTCTCGAGTCCGGGCGTGTACTCGTTGGAGGAATCGCCTGACATCACCGTGAATGCGGTGGGGGTCACGGTGATCCTGAGATAGTCTCCCCGCGGCACGCTCGACATCAGCTCACCCACCGGTGAGCCGCGGGGCATCGGTCCGGCGCCCCCCGCTCCGCCGCTCTCCGACGCCGTCACGTCTTCGCCGCTGTCGGTACCCTGCTGACCGCCTGATTGGCCGCCGTCCTCGTGGCGTCGCGCCTTTGCGGCTTGCGCCCGCAGCGTGTCGACGGCCTTGCCCAGATCGTCGCTGAGGGCGGTGTCGAGTTTCCAAGCCCCGGCGAGGCGCACGCCCGGGGGTGCCGCGGCGGACAACCGGCTCGACGCGCAGCCGATCAGAGTCGTGGCGGCGATGAGAGCGGCGGCACACCACGGAATCGCGTTGGCTCGGAAGGACGACATCGGACGATCGGGATGAGAGCGCTGCGGCATGCCGCCGGTTCGACCGTGAGCTAAGCGCTTAAGTTTCTGGATGCCGCAGCCCGCGAGGCCAATGCCTCGATCCGCTTCCAATCGCGGATCGCGAGGGCGTCCGCCGGCGACAGCCAGGAGCCCCCGGCACAGAGAACGTTCGGCAGATCGAGATAGGACTTCACGGAGTCCTGTGTGATGCCTCCCGTGGGACAGAAGCGCGCCTGCGGAAAAGGGCCAGCGAATGCTTTGAGCATCGCGGTGCCGCCCGCGGGGCCGGCCGGAAAAAACTTGAAACAGTCGTAGCCGGCCGCCAGTGCCTGCATCAGCTCCGAAGCTGTCGCCACGGCAGGCAGATAGGGTATGGGTGCCGCTGCGGCCGCGGCGAGCAGGGCAGGGGTTGCGCCCGGCGAGATCGCAAAAGTGGCGCCCGCGCTTACGGCGGCCTGCAGGTCCGCGGTGGACAGGACCGTGCCGGCACCCACGGCAATCTCCGGCACCTGGCGCGCGATTGCCTCGATGGCGGCCAGCGCCGCACGCGTTCGCAGCGTGATCTCAACTACGCGAATGCCGCCGCGTACGAAGGCTCGCGCCAGGTCCGGGGCGATCTCCGCCTCCTCGATGATGACCACCGGCATCACCGGCGACAGCCGTAGGATCCGTTCGATTTCCGCGCTGCGGGGCATGGCTGCGACTCGATATTTTGCGTACAGCCGCTATCGTGCAGCAAAATGGCCCCATGCGACAGCGTGCGCTGCAAGCCGTGCTGCTGGTTTATGCCATCGAGCAGTCCGATCTGGGCGGCGACGCCCTGTCGCTCGAAGATCGCGCCCAGGCCAGCCGCGAGGCGGCCGAGGGTCGCCCGCTCCCTGCGGCCGGCGATCCGTCGGTGCAGATCAACAGCCATGCGGAGCGTTTTCTGGCGCGCCGTGCTGACGCGCTTCTCGCGCGCGTGCGCGTCCGATCGCCGGGCGTGGATCGCATACTTGCCGCTGCGGCCGGGCCGACCGGGCTCGACCGCTCGATTTTGCTGCTCGGCTTACTCCTGGGTTTCGGGATCACGTTCGTCGAGGGCAAGCGGATCGACATTTTTGCCTACCCGCTCATCGGCCTCCTGCTCTGGAATCTGCTCATCTACGTCATCCTGATCGTCAGAGCAGGCCGCTCGCTGCGGCAGCGCAGTGAGGCTGCGACTACCCTCACGGCTCGCGAGATCGCGGCACTGCAGCGCGATGGATTTTTCAGACAGTGGCTCGCCAGGACCTACGCCAACCGCGTCTATGCGAGCGTCGACGCGCTGATCACGCACTCGATCGGTTTCAACGCGCCGCTCGCACCCGGTCTGCGGCGCTTCGCCGCGGACTGGCGCGAGCTCGGCAGGCCGCTATTCCGTGAGCGCGCGCGGCGTCTGTTGCATCTGGCGGCCATTCTCGCGGCGGTCGGTCTCATGGCCGGCTATGCCGTTCGCGGCTGGATGCTCCATCAGGCCGCGGGTTGGGGCAACACCGTCTTCGGGCCCGCAAGCGCCCATACTGCGCTGGTGACCTTGTACGGTGCCGCGTCCGCGATCAAGGGTATTCCCATCCCCTCGGCCCAGGACCTCCAGGCGCTTGCCTGGACGGGGGCCGCCACTGGCGGCGGCCCCGGCGGGCAGTGGGTGGATCTCATCTTCTGGACGGCGCTGCTCTACATCGTGCTGCCGCGCCTGCTGGCGGTAGTTCTCAACACACTGAGTCTCTGGCGCCGCTCGGCGACCCTGCGAACGCCTCCGACGTTTCCCGGTTATCTAGCCGCCGTGGTGCGCTCGCTGCCCGCCACGCCCGAACCTCCGCCTGCTGAGCCGAGCGGCTGACTGCGCCGCGGCCGGCTGCCCCTCATCCGGCCGCGGCCTCGAGAAACGTGAGGCGGCAGCTGCCCGCATCCAGCCGCACTCGCACCCCCAGCGGCAACGGTTGGTTCTGGGCGCCGTGACCGATCGGGAATCCCGCCGCGCAAGGAAGGGCCGTCGCAGCGGCCAGCTCGCGCAGCACATCGGCGCTCGAGTAATCCGCATCCTTGTCCTCGCAACCCACGAGCTCCCCCAGAACGATGCCGCGCACCCGACGGAAGACTCCCGCGAGCGCAAGATGGGTCCACATGCGGTCGAGCCGGTAAGGACGCTCGCCAACGTCTTCGAGGAGGAGGATCGCGCCGTCGAGCGGCGCAAGGAAAGGCGTACCGAGAAGCCGGGTGAGCACCGAGAGGTTGCCCCCGAGCAGCGGCCCTTCCGCCACCCCCGCGACGTACGTTTCGGCGCCGATGAGAGCTGCGGCCGGCGCTTTGGACTCGAGAAGCTCGAAGAGGCGCGCGTGCGCGCCTGCATCCAGCCTCGAGAGCTGAGTGAGAACGGGACCGTGGATGCTGACGAGCCGCTGCCGCTGCAGCAGCTGATGCAGCACGGTGATATCGGAGAACCCGATCACCGGCTTCGGCACCACCGCGATACCCTCGAGCGCGGGCAGCAAGCGCATCATCCCGTAGCCGCCGCGGGCACAGAAGATGGCGCGTGCGCCCGCGTCCCCGAGTGCGGACTTGAGCTCACTGAGCCGTCGCTCGTCACTGCCCGCGAGGTAGCGGCGGCGCCTCAGCACGCCGGGGTCATAGTGAACCTGGTACCGCCGGCTGATGATCGCAAGGCCCGCCTCGAACGAGGCGCGATCGAACGGACTTGATGGCGCGATGACCGCGACCGGATCGCCCGGCCGCAGCGCAGGGAACGCGTGATAGCGTGATGTGGAAGGCATCAAGTGGCGAGTGCGGCTCCTGTGGGCCCACATTCTCCGCCAGCGACGCCCTCACCTCAATCGGCCAAGGCCTTCAGGTCGCGCAGCAGCGCCGCGCGTCCGCGCTCGAGCTGGTCCAGCCGGCGGGCGGCATCGCGCAACGCCGTGATGTTCTTCACCGGCGCCTCATGCAGCCGTCGGTACGTGGTGCGCGCGACCAGCCACTGCCGAGTGGTCGTGGCGTAGCGCGCAGCGAGGTCGCGGCGCTGGGTAACGACGTACAGGGGGCTGATCTGCATGGCGGGCGAAGAATGCCACTCATTCGTGACGGGCGTGCGACACTCAGATAAGCAAGCTGCGTTCCAGTGTCTCATCCGAGCCTCACTCGAGTGAGGTGGGCCGGCGAGCGAACTGCGCTTTGCGCTCACGCAACTGCTCGCGCCAGGCCGAGAGCATGCAGCCGCCGACCACGCCGAGGACCAGGGCCAGGGCAGAGAGATTGCTGTTGTCCCGCGCGAGCGTGGCGAGCGCGCGCGGCGCCGATGTCAGAATTTCCAAGTGCATGGACGAACCCCCGTGCGAAGTGCGTTGAACATAACACCGTGCGGATGATGTCGGGGAGTCTCTGGATCGCGACTTTGCGCACAGCCTGAAAGAAATCTGCCGCGGCTTGCGCAGTCGATCCCGCCAAGCTTGCGGCCCGGCAGGACGCGACCGCCGCTCCTGGTCCAAAATTGCCGCTCAGCGTCACAAAACATCTCGATGCGCCTCTTGGATCACCGCCGACTCACGCCCGACGCTCTCGTTGTGCGAAGGGCCCGTGCCTCCACTTCCTTCCTCTACGCCCCTATCAAACCAAAGAGCTTCTGAATGAGGGCTGAATCTCGGAGCGATTTCCTTCACCGCGCGCTCACGGCCGGCGCGCTGATTTGCGCCCGCCTTTGGAGCGGAGCTGGTGCTGGCCCGCGCCATCATTTCCCGGCGGTTCGGCGTGGGCCATCGTCTGCATTCGCGTCGTCGCGGTCTCTATGCGATGGATCGCGTGGGAGATCTCGCGTCTCGGGGTGGGTCGTATCGTGAGCGGCGGCGCGCGCCCAGCTTCTGCGGCTCGCCATGCTCAAGCCCCAGAAGCTTCAGGATGACCGGCCGCTACCGCTCAAACCCCGCCCATTCACGCCCGCGCTTCCAATCCGATCATGACGCCTGAGGCGGCGCCCGATCGGCCGACCGCAGGGTTGTCGCCGTTTGCATCACATGATATATATCTTGCTATGAAAATGAAGCAGCCATGATCACGGATATCGTCCGCGAGCTGGGGCATCTCACCCTCGGAACCCGGTTGAAGCGTCTCGGCGAGCGGCTGCAGGCGCAGACTGAGGTTCTGCTCGCGCAAGCCGGCATAGGCATTCCGGCATCTCATTGCCCTCTGCTTGCCGCGCTGGACAGGCTGGGCCCCTTGAGCGTCGGCGAGTTGGCACAGGCGGTGGGAATCAGTCAGCCGGGGATATCCCGCATGCTGGAGAACCTGCAATCGGACAATCTGGTGGCTTCCCGGCGCCCTGCGGCCGATAAGCGCTTGCGGGCGATCGAGCTGACCAAAGCGGGCCGTGAGTTGATCGCGCGTTCCAAGCGGCTGGCTTGGCCGAGGGTCGAATCTGCGGTCGCCGACGCGTGCGCGGGCGCTTCGGGATCACTGCTAGCACAATTGTCAGCGTTGGAGGAAGCGCTGGCCGACGCTCCCTTGCAGGTCCGCGCGGCCCGTACACCCGCGCGAGGTCGCAAATATGCTTGATCGGCCCGCATGGGCGGCTCTCAGCACCCGGCATCTCGCCCTGTCGCAGGGTGGTGCGCTGGCGCGCAGGTATGCGAAGGATATCAACCTGTTTGCATCCGCCAGCGATGACACCGCTGCGGCGCTCGCCGCACTGACGGATCTGGTGCAGCCCGGCGAGCGCATATTCATTTTGCAGGTGCCGGACATCCTCGTGCCCGACGGGTTCGTGGCGGTGAAGGAGGCCAAAGGCGTACAAATGATCGCCAGGCGATGCATACCCGCTGCGCCGCCGGACGAGGATCTGGTGAGACTCACGGATGCGGACGCGCCGGAAATGTTGGCCCTGGCCCAACTCACCGAGCCGGGACCGTTCCTGGCCCGTACCCACGTCATGGGGGAGTTTCTCGGCATACGCGTCGACGGGCGGCTTGCGGCCATCGCGGGAGAGCGCTTCCGCTTCCCCGGCTATACGGAAGTGAGCGGAGTGTGTACGCACCCTGATTTTCGGCATCGGGGGTTTGCTCGCCGCCTTTCGGCTGCGCTCGCGGCGCATATCGAATCCCGGGGCGAGCGGCCGTTCCTGCATGCTTGGAAAGCGAACCGGCCCGCCATTGCGCTCTACGAGTCGCTCGGATTCGAGATTCGCGCCGAGGTCGACGTGAAGGTGCTGGAGCGGCAGGCCTGGGAGGGTTCGCGAGCATGACCGTTTGCCGCGCACTGCTTACATCGACCCGTGCGGCGACCACCGCCCGCCGCCCCGTAGCAGTGGTCAGGGCCGGGTCGCGCGTGCTGCCCGAACCGATGCGATGGCTTCGAGAAGAATATCCGCGCCGGCACGAAGCTCCGGAGGCGTCTGGCTGGCGTAGCCGAGCCGTAGATGCGTACCCGGTCGTGTTCCGGCGAAGCGGTAATGGGACTCCGGATTGACGAGCACCTTCCGTGCCGCCGCTTCTCGAGTCACTGCGTCCGAGTTGACGCCGCAATCCAGCCACAACGCCATGCCGCCGTCGGGCACGCTCCAGTCGAGCGCCAGTCCGGCGCGGCGGCCGACGGAGAGCGCGTCCACGAGCGCGTCCCGGCGCTCCTGATAGACGCGACGCATGCGCCTGAGATGTCTCTCGAAACCGCCACTGTCGATCCAGCGGGCGACGGCATCCTGAAGAAAGGTGTTGTTCTGCCGCGTGATGATGGCGCGCAGGTTGACCAGCGGATGGTAGATCGCTTCCGGCACCGCCAGGAATCCGAGTCGCATCGAAGGGAACATGATCTTCGAGAGCGTGGACGCGTAGATGACCAGCTCGCTCGGATCGTTGCTCGCGAGGGGCGCTATCGGGTGCGACCGGAAATGGAACTCGTGGTCGTAGTCGTCCTCGATGATGGGCACGGCGCTGCGGCTTGCCAACTCGTAGATGCGTTGGCGCCGCTCGATCGGCAAGGTGACGGTCGTCGGGTACTGATGGTGCGAGGTCAGGTAGATCAGGCGGACGGATCCCTTGCTCAATGCCACCTCGAGCGCTTCCGGCACCATTCCGCTCGCATCGAGCCTCACGGGCGCGAGCTCGGCGCCGGCTGCCCGGAACGCATCCCAGGCCGGCGGAAAGCCCAGCTCTTCCACCGCGACCTTGTCTCCGGGACGCAGCAGCAACTGCGCGACGAGGAACATGCCTTCCTGCGATCCGTGAGTCACCAGGATCCGGCGGCCCGTGAGCACCCGAACCCGCCGCAAGTACAGGCTCAGCCGCTGGATGAATTCCGGGTGTCCGGCGGGGTCGCCGTAGCCCCCCAACCCGCGCGGCGCTCTGCGCAGAGCCTGAGCCAGACAGGTGCGGAATTCGTCGTAGGGAAAGAGGCGCAGGTCGGGCACGCCGCCGGCAAACGTATACCGGTGCCCGCGCGCGGCCGAGGCCGCGCCCTTGGGCGCGCCGGCTTCCCGAACGAGCCGCCACCGGAGCGTTTTCGCGCCGCGCGAGGCGGTGTGTCCCACGCGCGCGTTGAAGAATTCCGAGGGCAGGACGGCCGCCACTCTGTGCGCGCGCCGCTCACCGCCCTTCAACCAGCCTTCCGCGACCAGCTCGTCCGCCGCGGCTGTGACGGTATGCCGGTGTACTCCCAGCATCACCGCCAGACGGCGACAGGACGGGAGCCGCTCGCTGGGCTCGAGACGGCCGCTCTGGATGGCCTGGCGCAAGCCGTCCGCGATCCGCAGGTAACTCGGGCGGCCGTCTCGAGGAATGGACAGGTGGAAATCCAACACGGCTGCCAATCTGGCCTAAACGAACGAGATAATCTGGTACTTAATATTATACCAGAATTGAACCATGATGCGGTCAACCCAACAGAGCGACCGCCGCTCGAGAGGAGACAGGAATGATCGCGCAGATCTGGCGCGGCCGGACGCGGGCCGAAGACCGCCACGACTTCACGAGGCTGCTGCAAGAGAGGATGCGGACCGAAGCGGCGATCTCGCAGGCGTGCCGGGGCGCCTACGTGCTGCAGCGCGAGCTCGAAGAGGGTGAGGCCGAGTCGCTGGTTCTGACGCTGTACGATCAGGGAGCACCCGTCCCGCCTTCGCAGCCAGCGGAAGAAGCGGCTCTGCTCGTCAGCTGCGATCTGACTCCCACGCAATACGAAGTCGTAGCCGATCCGCGCCGCGGCCTGCTCTATGCGAGCCTGCGCCGCCGGTTTCCGCTGCGGATTGCCACGCCGAGGTGATCCCGTGGGTGCGGCGCGGCCGCGTCTCTGCCGCCATTAATAGGCCCACTGGATGGACGATGCGATGGGCTGCCGAAGGCTGGCGGCTTCCGCGCGAGAGTCGCATGCCCGCAGTCTCAGGTCAGCGAGACGATCAGCTTCGCCGAGTGGCTGCGCCAGTTGATCGGAATGATGAAGGAGCGCTGGCCGGGCTTCTGCGTGATGGCGGGCTTCTCGCCGGCGAGCACGCTCGGCACCGAGATCACGAAGTCGCGGCCGAAGTCCCGCCGCGCGTTGCCGGAAATGGTGTTGGCCACCTCGCCGACCAGGTCGCGCATGGTCTCGTGGCTAAAGTCGTTCTCCTGCATCTTCATGAGGAGCACGGTGAGCATGGCCCGCGGCGCGGTGAAGTAGACGACGCCCTCGCGTTTGCCGGAGATGCTGATGACGCCCGTGTAGTCGTGTACCGCGGGTGCTCCCTCCATGAGGTACGGCGACCCGATGGTGGCCGGCTGCTGAGCCGCCACCTCGAAGTAGTTCGTCGTCCCTTCGACGAAAGTCTTCAGCTCCTCTTCCCGCAACATCTGACCGCTCTCCGCCTCGAGTTCAGGACATCAACTCGGCGATCGCTTCGTTCAACTGCCGGTCGGTGAACGGCTTGTTGAGGAAGCCGTTCGCCCCGCACTCCATGGCCTCTACGGCCGTCGCCTTGTCCGCCAGCGCCGAGATCACCAGGATACGCACCGCCGGCTTCAAGTGCACAATTTTCGAGATGCACTCGATGCCGTCCATCTGCGGCATCGTCAGGTCCATGGTGACCATATCCGGATCGGTCTTGCGGAACATCTCCAGCGCCTCGACGCCGTTGCTGGCCGTGCCGACCACCTGCAGCTCCTCGAACTGCTGCGAGCGCTCGATGCGCCGCCGCATGATGTTCGAGTCGTCCACGATCAGGAGCTTCAGCGACCGCCGGCTGCCCGCCCCGTTACCTTGTGCCAAGCCCATGCGCTCTCCCTTCCCTTTCAGGCTACCGCCGAGCTCGCCGCTTCCGCGGCGGGCAGGACGATCTTGAAGCGCGTGAACCGGCCTGGGTTGGTACTCACCCCGATCTTCCCGCCGAGACCGTAAACCGTGCGCGCGACGACATCCATGCCGACGCCTCTTCCAGCGTCCATGGTCACCTCCTCCTGCGTCGAGAATCCGGGACGGAAGATGAGAGCCATGGCCGCTCGGGTATCCATCGAAGCCGCTTCCTCAGCGCTGATGAAATTTTTTCGCACGGCAGCCTCCTTCAACGCCTGTGGCGAGATGCCGGCGCCGTCATCCTCGAACACCAGCTCGTACCCGTCGCCTGAGCGGTGGAAGTCGACGCGCACCGCGCCGACGTCCGCCTTCGCCAGGGCACGGCGCGCCTCGCTCGACTCGATACCGTGCACCGCAGAATTGCGCAGCATCTGAATGACGCAGTCCTTCACCGTCGCAACGTACGGAGCCGGTACGTCCGCGAGGCCTGCCAGTGTCAGCTTGAAGGTCTTGTGATGATCCTTCGCCAGCTTCTCGGCAAGCGCCTGCAGCGTGGGCGAGATGTCTTCACCGGTGCGGCCGCGGGCCAGCCCAGCGGCCTTGCCCGGCTGCGCGCCTTTTCGCGCCGCGCCCCCGTCGGCCGCAGGCGACGGATCCTTTAGCGCAGAGAGCCGTGTTGCCATCTCCCGCACGCCGCGCAGGTGCGCCAGCAGATCATCGAGCTTCAGCACCATCGGCAGAAAGTCGTTGCCGGAGATCTCCGCTCGCTTCTTCAGCTCGCTCACCATGTCCTCGAGTTGATGCACCCGGTGAGCGATGCTCATCAGGTTCAAGGCCGACGCCTCGCCCTTGATGGAGTGCAGCTCGCGGAAGAGGCCGCCGAGCTTCTTGCGGAACTCCCCGTCGGTGCGCGCCGGCTCCTTGAGGATCGCGTTGATGAGCTGCAGCCCGGTCTCGGTCGTATCGAGGAAGGAGCCGAGCTGCAACGGATCGACATGCAGCATGCCGACCATCATGTCGACCTGCGCGTTCGCGTTCTCCTGCGCCTCCTGCAGCTCCTTCGCGAGCAGCACGTTGGAAGTGATGTCGCCCACGGAACAGAGCACGTGCTTGACGCCGCCCTTGGGGCCTACCACGCGGTGGAAGTCGAACTGCAGATAGCGGGTTTCCTTGCCGCCGCGACCGTTGTCCATGACGATCTCGAGCTGCCCGAGAGGGTTGATGCTCTTCATCAGGTTCTCGTGCGCCCGATCGCCCCAGAGCAGCTTGATGTACTTCACCGCCGTCGCCAGCGTGGCGGCCGGCACCCGATCCTCGAGCAGCTTCTCGAACGATAAGCCGGCGAAGTCATTGCGGCTGAAGATGTGCGTCAGCGCCTCCGACCAGACGGAGCCGATCTTGTAGTCGGCATCGAGCAGGAAGAAGCCCTCGCGCACCGTCTTCAGGATGTCGCGAGTCTGATCCTGCGCCTCACGCGCGGCACGCTCGTGCTTGGCGCGCGTGAGCTGCAGGTACGCGGCGGCTGCGGCAAGCGCCAGTGCCGCGAGCACGCCGCCCGAGAGCAGCGCCCGTAGCCGTGCGGCGGCGCCCGAAGTCTGCGTCTCGAGCGAGCCGCTCACCGCGGTGAGCAGCCGGTGCAGCACGCCAACGTTCTGCTTGGCCAGCAGCTGTGCCTGGCGCACGTTGTCGTAGTACATCTTGCCGCTCTCGGACAGCGAGCTGCCGGAATCGGTGTCGATGTATGGCTCACCGGAGAAGGCGATGACGGGAGCGAGCACAGGGGTGTACGCCTGCCACGACTGCACTGCCGCTTGCAGCTGCGGGGACTGCCCGCCGCGGCGTTTCGTGAGCAGCTGGATGTCGTCATTAAAGCGTTGTACCGTGCCCGTGAGCTCTGCGTGCGCTTGGCCTGTGTACTCACGCGTCTCCAGCCGCTCGCGCAAAGCGGTCAGCTGCTGGGAGATGACGCCCGGGTAAGTCTGCAGCTCGCTTGCGGCCTGCAGGGCGGTGATGCTGGATCGAATTTGGGTCGCCAGCCTGAAGCCCGCGAGCAAGGCGAGGCCCATGGCCACGGCGAGGGCCGTACCCGCGCCGGCCGTGATCAGCCGGCGGTTGCGATCTGCGCCTGCGACTTTCATGTTTTGTTTCCCTGACGGCCTGATGAGAACTAGTTCGGCAGCTCGAAGCGGATGCGCGTACGGACGGGCACCTCGACGGGCTGACCTTTGTATGTCGCGGGACGATAGCGCCAGCGCCGGATCGCGTCCGTTGCGGCACTGTCGAACATCCTATTCGGGGTTGACTCGACCACCTTCACGTCCTTCGTATATCCCTTTTTGTCCACGACGTACTGCACCGTCACGGCGCCGCTGATTCGATTGGACAGCGCGCCATCGGGATACTCAGGGGCGACGTACCGTGTGCGCTGCAACTGATTGGCCAGTGCCTGTAAGTCAGGACCCGCGGCAGCCTGCGGCTGGGCCTGCGAGGCCGAGCTCACGCGTTGCACCGCGGCAATGGCGGCCATGCTGGCGCCCCAGCTGGTCGCAGCCGCCAGATCGGCGTTGCCTTGTGCCGTTTGCCCGGAGCGCATCTCGGAGCGGGCCCGTGCGAGCAGCTTTGCGGCCAGCGTGCTTCGTTCCTGAGCGGCCGCGGCCTGAGCGGATCCCGTGGGATGGCTCCCCTCGAGTTGCTGCAGGTAGTCCGCAGCGCTGTCGCCGACAGGAGAAGTCAGCGCTCCACTGCTCAGGCGCTGCCGAACGAGGGATGCCAGCCCCTCGGTTTTCACATGCGCGGCCTTGGCCTGTGCGCTGGAGAGCTGGCGCTGAAATTCCGCGACGTCCGTAGCTGAGGCGCCGTTGGCACGGGCGCCGGCAAGCCAGCGGCCCTCGCCGACGGTGTCGCCGGCGATGGCGTCCTGCCGTGCCTTGGCGAAGAAGGCGGTGGTGAGCGCGTTCGCGGCCCGCTCTGTCGCCGGCGCGGTGGGCGCCGCAGCGCGCAGCTGCGTGAGATAGGCTTGTGCGCTATCGCCTGTCGGACTGGTCAGCTCGTCACTGCGGATGCGATCCAGTACGAGCGCCGACAGGCTCTGCACTTTATCAGCCTGCTGTAGGCGCGCGAGCTGGGCGCGCCACGTCGCAAGCTGTGCCGCCGGTACCGCACCGGACTGCTCTACCTGGCGCAGCAGTGCGGCAGCGCGGTCGGCATTACCGTCGCCGATAGCCTTGGAGATCTCAGCGGTTGAGAGCTGCAGCTGGAAGGGGCTTACGTGGGAGTCCGAAGGCTCCGCAAGCTTCAGGGTGGCCAGTGCCAGGGCGGCGTCTCCGTAGTGAGTGCCCGACATGGCATCGTTGAATCTTGAGATCAGGACGTCGCCGACTCGCCGCAAGCCGTCTTTCGCCTCACCGTTTGTGGGATCCGCGGCCAAGGCGGACCGGTAATAAACGAGCGCATTGTCGCCCGTGGGAGCGGTATAGCGGCGATCGCGGATGGCGCGCCGCGCTTTCTCAAGCAGATCATCGACTTGGCCCGCCACGATCGATGTATCGACGGCAGGCTGCGGGAGGACCGCTGCGCTTTGCGCCGGCGTCCCGGTGTGCGAAGCGGTGGCGCCAGAGGCCACGGAGGCGGGGCCGGACGCTGTCTTGCCATGGGTGAAGTACCAGGCACCGCCCGCCGCAACGGCAATGACCGCGACCGCTAGGCCGGCCCACAAGACCCACTTGCGGCCACCTTGTTCCGGCTCCTGGGGCTCCCTTGCGGTGGAATAGGACATGGCGGGCCGGAACGCATCGAGCGTCACGGTCGCGGCCGAGCCGGGCCGCTCCGTACCGGTGCCGCGCGCGGCGGCGCTGCGATTCACGGCATCCGCAATTGCAGCGTCCAGGACTGCCGTTGTTTTCGCCCCCTCGATCGGGATCGTCAGCACCGCAAAGACGGGCGTGCCCTTGACCGCGGAGGCGATCTGCTTCTCCGAATCCGCCTCCGCAAACACCACGACTACTGCGTTGGGCGTCTGCTGCGCAGCGCGCTGCACATCCGCGCGGACGTCGGACGTGGTACGGGCATCGATCACCAGCATCTGCCCGCGCTTCGTGCTCGCAAGTTGGACGACCGCGTTGTCGATCGAGTCGACAGGATTGACCGACGCCTGGCCGCCGAGCGCCTCTCCCAGCTCGAGCAGGAAATCATCACGATCGGTCAGCACCGTCAGATCGACTGTCGGCCGCTGCGTGGGGGATGGCGTCTGCGTCGAACTTCCGGCATTGCCGGATTCGTGGTTCCGAGGCGCACTCGATGCTGGATTGGCCACTGCTCGTGTCTCCACGCTCAAAATTGAGCTCTTGCGCGCACGATCTGCCTTGAGGTCCCGGCAATCGAGCGCCCACCCGCTTGATAACGCACGCAAAACGCGGTTTTATGGAGCATATTGCGCGGCTGACGTCCCGCAGTGCCGCAGTTCACAGTAACGACAGGCCTGTCCGGGAGACGCGACAGTGCATCGCGGAAACTCTGAAGCAGTGCTCGCTTTCGGACCTTGTGCGCAGTAGCGCAGGCCGCGGACAGAACATAAGATGTCCCCATGCGCGCGGACCCGTTCGCCTTGTCGCCGCCTTCCCGCACAACTGGGCATGCATTTTGCTCTATTCCCGACAGTGCCGCTTCTGAGCTCCGTGTACACCGAGACGCGACGTACACCCCTGAGAGCCGCATGTGCGAGGCGCGAGGCGCGCCGTGAAACGGTTGAACGATCCGCTGTCATGACCGTCTTAGATGTAGCGAGACCGGGAAATCGAGCGCCACCACGCCCCGTGCACAGCGTTGACTCATCGTCTGGTCCTGTCGCGCTGGCATCGTTGGCCGCCCGGTTCATCCTTCATAGGGCCACGAACTGAAACGGGAGGGAAGGACGATGCGATCGCTTTCTGCTGACCCGGAATCGACGAGCCACTCCGCCTTCATCGAGTCGCTGAGCTCCTTCAGCCGACTGCATCGAGCCCAGCGCTGGGAAGGCACTTTCGGCGAATTTCTCGCCGACATCCTGCCCGCGAACCCCGCGGCGCTGGCCCGCACGAGCCACGAATACATCTGGGACATGCTACGCTGGCATGGACGCACTGCGCAGCCCGACGCCGGCGAGAGCGTGCGGGCGAGGGAACTCTTCAAGCGAGAGCTGTTTGGCATCGACGAGCCGCTGTCGCGTGTCGTCGATTACTTCAAGGCCGCCGCCGCCGGATCCGACGTCGGCCGCCGGCTGCTGCTGCTGCTGGGTCCCCCTTCCGGCGGCAAGTCGACGATGGCCATCCTGTTGAAGCGCGAGCTGGAAGAATACAGCCGCACCGAAGAGGGCGCGCTCTACGCGATCAAGGGCTCGCCACTGCGCGAAAGCCCGTTGAACCTCATCCCAGCGAGTCTGCGGCCGGAGTTCCGCGAACGCTACGGCGTCACGATCCAGGGCGAGCTGTCGCCCTGGGCGCGCGATTACGTGGAGCGGGAAGTCGAAGGCGACTTCGTGCGCATGCCCGTGGAGCGCATCTTCCTGTCGGAAGCCTCGCGCTCCGGCATCGGCACTTACGCGCCCCACGATCCTACAACCGCCGACATCGCCGACCTCGTGGGCTCGGTCGACCTTGCCAAGGTCGCACAGATCGGCGACGAGGGCGATCCGCGCGCCTGGTCGTGGTCCGGCGCGGTGTATGCCGCGAGCCGTGGCGTCCTCGAAATGATCGAGATCCTGAAGGTGAAGCGGGAGTTCCTCTACCTCCTCCTCACCCTCACGCAGGAGAAAAACGTCAAGGTCTCCCGCTTCCCGCTGATCCACGTCGACGAGACCATCCTCGCACATACGAACCTCGCGGAATTCCACAAGTTCCTGCAGGAGAAGGAGAACGAGGCGCTGCTCGATCGCATGGTGATCATCAAGGTCCCCTACGCGCTCTCATACCGGGACGAGTCACGCATCTATCAGAAGCTCGTGTCCGGCGCGCCTGCATTCCGCAACGTGCACCTGGATCCGCACGTCCTCAACCTGGCTGCTGTCTTTGCCATCCTGACACGACTGACGAAGCCGGAGCGCGAGGGTCTCGACGTTGCCAAGAAGCTGCGCCTCTACGCCGGCGAGGCAGTCGAGGGCGTGCCGGAGACCGAGGCCTCGCGCCTGCACAGTGAGGCGCCGGATGAGGGCATGACCGGTGTCAGCCCCCGATTCATCATCAATGCCATTTCCAACGCCATCACGCGGGGCACGGCCCACAGCCTGACCAGTATGGAGTTGCTGCTCGCACTCAAGGACGGGATCGAGAGCGACGCCCGGATGGAGGCGAAGCACAAGAAGGCGTGGATCGACCACCTGGTCACCGCGCGCAAGGAGTTCTACAACCGCTGGGTCAAGGAGGACGTCCACCGCGCGATGTTCGCCTCTTTCGAAGAGGAGGCGCAGCAGCTTCTTGAGAAGTACCTCGATGAGGTGGAAGCCTCGCTCGACCATCGCCAGGTCACCGATCCCATTACGGGGGAGACCCGGCCCGCCGATGAGCGCTTCCTGCGCTCCGTGGAGGAGAAGATCAAGGTCTCCGACTCCGGCAAGCTCTCCTTCCGGCAGGAGGTGGTGCGCAAGGCAATGGTGGCCTTCAAGGCCGGCGAGAAGTTCAAGCTCGGGAGCCACGCCCGCATGCGCGAAGCGATCGAGCAATACCTCTTCGAAGAGCGGCGCGATGTCCTCAGGCTCGTCACTTCGGCGGCGCGTCCGGACGATGACGCGCGACAGAAGATCTCGGCCGTGCAACAACGCCTCATCACCGAGTACGGCTACGATGAGCACAGCGCCAAGGAAGCCTTGAGCTACGTCACCACGTTGCTCGCGCAGGAGTAGCGCGCAGGCGCAAAAAGGAGTACCAGTAGATCATGGCTCCGAACAGCGAGAGCGGCGGCGGACAGCCGGGCGGGGATGCCGCGAAGTGGTATGAGCTCTTTTCCCGCGGTGCGCGCGACTGGCTGCGCCACGATGAGAAGGTGCGCGAGTCGGTGCGTCAACACCTGCCACAGATCGTCGCGGGCGGGGAACTGATCAATGGCGGCTCGCGCACCGTAAGGGTGCCGATCCGCATGCTGGAGCACTATCACTTCCGCCTGCGCCGGCCGGAGGAACAGCAGGGCGCCGGCCAAGGCAAGGTCAAGCCGGGCGACGTGTTGGCCGACCCTTCCCGTCAGCGCGGCCCCGGTGAGAAGGGTCCGGGAGGGCAGGACGAGGGTGAGGTGCAGCTGCTCCTCGAGTTCAAGATCGACGACATCGTCGATTGGTTGTGGGAGGAGATGCAGCTTCCCAACCTCAAGGCGCGCGTTGGCCCCTCCGAGGACTCCGAATGGGTGCGTGAGGGCTGGGACAGACGCGGCGCGCGCTCCCGCCTCGACCGGCGCCGCTCCTTCAAGGAGCTGGTCAAGCGCCGCGGCGCACCGGGCGCGACCCCCACCTTCACCGACGAGGACCTGCGCTTCCGGCAACTCGCCCGCCGGCGCCAGCCGGCAATTCATGCCGTGGCGTTTTTCCTGCTCGATGTGTCTGGCAGCATGTCGGATCGGGACAGGAAGCTCGCCAAGACCTTCTTCTTCTGGGTGGTACAGGGCCTCAGGCGCGAGTACCGCTCGCTCGAGACCGTCTTCGTCGCCCATACGACCGAGGCGTGGGAATTCACGGAGGCCGAGTTTTTCCAGGTGAGCGGCACGGGCGGGACGGTGGCCTCGACCGGCTTCGCCAAAGTGCAGGAGATCATCGACGAGCGCTACAACCCGAACCGCTGCAACATCTATCTTTTCTACGCCTCCGACGGCGACAATTCGGTGAGCGACGCCGCGGATGCGCGCGAGGGCCTGTCGGCAATCGCAGAGGATGCCTGCTTCACCGGTTACGTGGAGGTCTCCTCCGGACTCTCGCGGCAGCTTGCCACCGAGACCGGGCGCTTGTTCGCCGATCTGTCGGCGGCGGGCTGTGCCGCGGGCAGTTACGCGCTCAACGATTTCGACGACGTTTGGGGTGCCGTACGGCACTTCTTCTCCGCGGAGGGCCGCGCCGAGGAGGCCGCCTCACCCTGAGTGCCCGCAGCTCTCATGACAGATAACACCTGGCAGAGCTACACCCGACGTATTGAGGAGCTGGCGGCCCGCTCCGGGCTCAAGTTTCACCCCGTGGACTTCGAGGCGGTCCCCGATACGTTCATGATGGAGATCGCGGTGTACGGCCTACCGGTCCGCATGCCGCACTGGTCCTTCGGCGTCCGCTATATCTATCAGCTCATCCAGCGCCACATGGGCCACTCGCGGCTGTTCGAGGTCGTCTTCCCCGGCAATCCCGGGCACGCCTACCTCGCCTCCAGCAATGGCCTGGCAGAAAATATTCTAGTGACGGCCCACGTGCTGGGCCATGCCGACTTCTCACGCAACAATCTTCTGTTCCAACGCTGTCAGGAACAAGTCAGCGAGCACATCGTCGAGCACGCCGCCAACCACGCCCGTCAGATCCAGCAAGCGATCGAAACGCATGGCCTCCAGCGCGTGGAAGCCGTGCTCGATGCCGCTTTGGCGCTCGAGCAGCACATCGACGTCGATCAATCTCTGCGCCGCACGCGTTATCCGGAATATGTCGAGGACAAAAAGTCACTCGAGGAAGATGGCTTCCGCAAGCGCTTTGCGCAACTCGACCCGGCGGCCGCCAGCACGGGCGTCGAGCACAAGAAACGCGCGCCCATCCCGCCCCATTCCGAGCGCGATCTGCTCTGGTTCGTGGCCCAGTACGCGCCGGAGATGGAAAGCTGGGAGCGGGACATCTTTCTGGCGGTGCGCGAGGAGTCGTTTTATTTCTATCCGGTGTTTGCAACGCAGATCATGAACGAGGGGTGGGCCTCGTACTGGCACGCGCGGCTGCTGCGGGAGGCGGAGTTCGTGCCACAACAGGCCTATCTGGATGCGATCAAATGTCACTCCGACGTGGTCCGGCCGGTGGCAGCGGATCAGCAGGTGGCGCTCAGCATCAACCCCTATCATCTCGGCTTTGCGATGTGGGAGAAGATCGTCGAGAAGGAAGGACTGGAGGCGGCGCGCAATATCATGATCCAGGACGACGACTTCGCATTCGTGCGCAACCACCTCACGCGGGAGCTGGCTGAAGAGCTCAACCTCTTCCGCTACAGCGCGCGCAATGACGGGCAGATCAAGGTACTGGAGCCGGACCTGACGGCCCTGCACGAGGCGGTCCTCGGACCGAAGTACAACTTCGGCGCGCCCACGGTGTCGGCCAAGCATGTGCGCAATGACGGCACGCTGGAGCTGGTCCATGACTACACGCTCGACGCGAGAGGGCTCGACCTGGAGCGTAGCCGCAAGGTGCTCGATTACCTGCAGCGGGTGTGGCGGCGTCCGGTGCAGCTCACCACCACCAATCAAGCCGGTCTGGCTTTGGAGCTGACCGCTCCTTAATGTATTGGCGCAAATCGCTCCCGGCGATTTGCGCGGCCAGCCTTGTGACGGGATTTCATCCCGCGGCCCAGGGAACGGCCCTGGGCCGCT
>JANWJS010000034.1 GCA_025451845.1 Steroidobacteraceae bacterium | reverse complement strand
GTCTGACCAGGGAGCCGAAAACCCAGACTGCGCTGCCCGGCGGCAGTAGCTCGGCCAAGGCTTGCCGCAGACGCTCGCGGACCGCCACGCGCGCGGCCTCGCGGCGCCCCGCACGCTCGACGGTCATTCTTTGAAGCAGGGTGGCCACGAGTCATTTTCGCACACCCGGATTCGGGCGAGCGCACCGAGGCGCCTGGAAAGCTCGAGCGGCCCTCCTGGACAGCGGAGGCCGGCATGGCCGCAGCCACGCGCCGGGCGGTCAGGTGACTGGGCCAGGATACCTCGGACGGCGAATCCGACGCCCGATTTGCATTACGGATACAACGTCAGGTATTGCGTTGCAACCTCCGCGTCCTCAGAGCCTCCTCCATCCACTCCGCGACCGCTAGCGTCTCCGCTGAGCCGACGCCGCGCAAGCCGTCGATCGCTCCCTGAACGTTACCCTCCACGTGGTTCTGGTTGAGCTTCAATTTGACCTCGACCTCCTCCGCGGCGAGCTCGAATCCGACGATGTCTTTGAGCCTGGCCCGGCCGGCCTCACCCGTATCCTCGAAACGCCAGGGCTCGGGCGCATCAGCCTCGTACTGCGCCGCCAGCGCGGCAACGATCCGCTCGAGCTGCGCGACATCGTGAATGACACGGACTCGTCCATACACGTGAGCCACCGCGTAGTTCCACGTGGGAACGTTCTTCTCAGGCTCGAGGTACCACCGCGGGGAGATGTAGGCGTGCGGCCCGTGGAGAATGAACAATACCCGCTGCCCCTCGATCTCCCGCCACTGCGGATTGGCGCGCGCCCAGTGACCGGTCAGGGTCACTCGTCCCTCGGTGCGGCGATACAACACCGGCAGGTGCGAGACGCAAGGACTGCCGCCGAGCTGCGACACCAGGGTGCCGAAGGCGCTGTAGGCGGCCAACCGGTCGAGCGCCGCGGGATCCTGGGAACTGAACGCTTGTGGGATGTACATGGTGACCCAATGCTACGCGGACAACCGAATCTCTAGAAATCCAAAGAAACGTGAACACGCTCAACTTTAACCCCGCTCGTGCGTCGAACTCACTGAGGATTGAGGCACACACGACTGCGTTGTGATCCCGGTGTGCCGGTCGCGCTCGAGACTTCCCCCTCCCTGAGACTCGAGCAGCGCCGGTAACCCTCGCCCGGCCGAATCGGCTGCAGTGGCGGGCACCGTTGGAAGCCTGCCGCCCCGCCCCTGCGGGGCGGGTTTTTTATTTGGCTAAAAGCCGCCTGGCGGCGCCTTTAGCGGCCAGCCGACTGGCTCATTTCATCCCGCGGCCCAGGGAGCGGCCCTGGGCCACTCACTGATTTGCTTTCGCACGGCGCCACAAGCTAGGCGACCTCGATTGCGGGCGCGGACGCGGGCGCGTCCGTGGCATGACGCTGCAGCGCGGGCAGCCGCATGGCGACCTCGAGACCGCCCCCGGGGGCGTTGTGCGCGTCGATGCTGCCGCCGTGCACGGCGACGGCACGGGCAGCGATTGCCAGACCCAGGCCCTCGCCACCGACAGCGCGATCGCGCGCAGGATCGACACGGTAGAAGGGCTCGAAGATCAATTTCAGATCCTTCTCGGGCACGCCGGGCCCGTGGTCTCGTACGCTCACCTCGATCCATTCCCGACGCCCGGCGGTGACCTCTACCGCGGATCCGGACGGGCCATAGCGTACGGCGTTGCGGATGACGTTCTCGAAGGCGCTGCGCAGAAGCTCCGGATCGCCGGCGACTTCCAACCCTGCGTCTGCGTGGATCGACACCGTGCAGTTTCGCGCCTCCGCCTCAATTCCTACATCCTGCACGAGGGCTTCCAGCAGCTTGCTCACATCCACAGGCTCGCCCTGCAAGGCGCTTGCCGGACGTTCCAGTCGGACGAGGTTCAGAATGCGCGCAATGAGCTGCTCCAGGCGATCGGCTTCGGCTGCGATCCGCGTGAGCTGCCGCTCCACTGCCCCGTCTTCCCGACGCGCGAGTGACAATGCGAGCTGCAGCCGCGTGAGCGGCGAGCGCAGCTCGTGCGAGACGTCGCGCAGCAATTGTTGCTTCGACTCGAGCAGGCTCTGCACCCGCTCGGCCATGGTGTCGAAATCCGCGGCGAGGAGCGTGAGGTCATCTTGACGGCCCTTGAGGCGCGGGAGCATGCGCACGCTGAGATTCCCTGCCGACATTTCACGCGTGGCTTGACGCAGGCGATCGATTGGACCGACGAGATGCCGTGTCAGGAAGAAGCAGATGACCGTGCTGACCAACAGGGCGATGGCGAGCGTCGCGGCGGCGACCGCGGGCAGCTGCAGCTCGCCGAAGAGCTGCCCGTGTTCGTGCAGGGGGCCGATGACGACGTGGTAAGTGCTCCCATCCGGCGCCACCAGAATGAGTGCTCCCCCGATAGGGGCGATGGCGCCCGAGTGCACTATCTTCGTCCCATGCTTCGTGCGCCCGTTCAGTGGCACCTGTTGCAGGGAGCGGGGCAGCGGCCGATCGAGCAGGTCGCGCCCATTTGGGCCGACAACATACGTACGCGAGAAAGCCGGGGCTGTCGCGATGCCCTCGAGCCAGTCGCGCAATGCGTCGGGTCCGCCGGTCTCGAAGGCATCATCGGCCTGAGCAAAGAGCTCACCCCGTTGCACCCAAGGCACTTCGTCGCGGCGATGGATGGCGGCGCTCACGGCCACGGTCACCGTCCCCGCCAGGATGAGGACGATGGCGAGCCAGAAGGATCTGAAGATGCGCCAGTAGAGAGAGTGCATGTTAGCGAGAGCCTGGCCCAGGACCCCGTTCGAAAGCAAATCAGTAGTTACCCATCCACCGGCGGTCGACCCCGAAAACAAGAAGCGCCAAAAGTCCCGTCCCCAGGCACAGGGACGTGCCCCGCCGCCGCAGGTGGCGGGGCCTCGGGCAAAAAACCGCGCTTTTTGCCTGAGGCGCACTGGGCCGGGCAGGAGCCCGGATCCAGCGCCGACAAGAATCCGGCGGGGCCTCGGGCAAAAAACCGCGCTTTTTGCCTGAGGCGCACTGCGCCGGGCAGGAGCCCGGATCCAGCGCCGACAAGAATCTACTTTGGACCAATCGCCAATGCGTAGCCCGAGCCTCGCACGCTCTGGACGGAGATCTGGTCCGTCAGCTTCCCGAGCTTACGCCGCAAATTGCTCACGTGGGTATCCAGGCTGCGGTCGGTCGGCAGCAGCCGCCGGCCAAGCGCCTGCAGCATGAGGTCCTCGCGGCTCACGGTGCGGGTGTCGGCCCGCACCAGCAACTCCAGGATCCGCAGCTCCGCCGCCGTGAGCTCCAGATCCCGGCCGTCGATCTGCGCCCGCCGGGCGCGCAGGTCCAGACGCAGCGGACCCCAGGTGACGGCTCCGGCCACCGGCTGCGGCTCGGCCGCCATGCGGCGCAACACGGCCCGAATACGAGCCACCAGCTCCCGCGGGCTGAACGGCTTGGCGAGATAGTCGTCGGCGCCGAGCTCGAGGCCGACCACCCGGTCGACCTCCTCGCCGCGGGCGGTGAGCATGATGACGGGGATGCGGCTCACCGCGCGCAGGCGCCGCAGCACCTCGAATCCGGACAGCTCCGGCAACATGACATCGAGTACGACGAGATCCAGCGCCCCGCGGGTCACACGCTCCAGCGCCGAGGTACCGGTGCCCGCCGTCTCCGTGGTGAATCCCTCGGGGCCGAGATACTCCACCAGCATCGAGCACAGCTCGTGATCGTCATCCACGATGAGCAGGTGCGTGCGGGTGTCGGCCGCCTCGGGATGTCCGGTCAAGCCGGGTTCTCTAGGCTGAAGACCTGCCGCTGATCGTCGTATGCGAACGCTTCCGCGTAGCGGCCCCAGCTGATGATGGTGCGCAGCGTCTGCTCTGCCGTTTCCTCGGCCATGTAGTCCTCGAGCTCATCGAAGAACCGGCTCTTCGGCGCGATATGACTGCTGCGCTCATCGAGCACACGGCGAACGTGCGCGGCGAGCGGGACATAGGTCAGGAGATGCCGTGCGAAGAGGTGCTTGCGCTCGTCTGTCTCCGAGCGGGCGAAGGCAAGCCCCGCCTCCGTCAGGCGGATGTCACCGCCCTCGACCTCCGCGAACCGCAGCATCTGCAGCGCATCGGCCGCCGGAAAGAGCTCATCGACCTCCAGTTGCAGCTCCGCGGCGATGGCGGGCAGATCCGCCTTGCCGTTGTAGGGCGGCGCGTACACCGCCTCGATGAGGCCCTGCAGCAGGTTCGAGGAGACATGGATGAGGACCGTCCCGATGCCGGTGCCCGCGAACCGCTCGGACTTTGGTCCGGTTCTCGGCTCGCCTCGCGGCCGCGCCGTCATCTCGACGTACACCCGCTCGACGAGCGCGCGAAAGCGCGGATCGGCCGGCGAGCGCGGATGGGGAAGGTCGACTGGAATCTCACTCACGACCCGCCCCGGATGGGTCGAGAAGATGAGCAGGCGGTCGCACATCTGCACCGCCTCCTCGATGTTGTGGGTGACGAGGAGCACCGAGCGGATGGGCAGCTGTCCCTCACCCCAGAGATCGAGGAAATCACTGCGCAGCGTTTCCGCCGTGAGGACATCGAGCGCGGAGAAGGGCTCGTCCATCAGCAGGATGCTCGGGTGCACGACCAGGGCCCGCGCGAACCCGACCCGCTGGCGCATACCGCCCGAGAGCTCGCGCGGGTAGGCTGACTCGAACCCGTCCAGACCAATGAGGTCGATGGCCTGGAGCGAGCGCTTGCGGATCTCCGCCTCGGAGAGGCGCAACGCCTCGAGGCCGAGCTGCACGTTTTCGAGCACGGTGAGCCAGGGGAAGAGCGCGAAGCTCTGGAACACCATGGCGATACCCCGCGCGGGGCCCGCGACCGGAGCGCCCTGGTAGTCCACCACCCCGCTGCTCGGCGAATCGAGCCCCGCGATGAGCCGCAGGAGCGTCGACTTGCCCGATCCGGAGCGCCCGAGCAGCCCCACGATCTCCCCCGGCCGCAATGTCAGGTTGACGTTCTCGAGGACGACGAGCTCATCGCCATCGGGCTTGCGGAAGGACTTGCAGACGCCCCGCGTGTCGAGCAACGGGGCGAGATTGAGCGCGAGCGCGTTGGCATTCATCTGAACTGTCCCGATATCAGTCGCCCATCAACCCGGCACAGATGTGCCTCCTACACCCTCAGCTCACACGGAACTTGCGCTCCGCGCGCGCGTACAGCGGCCGCCAGAAGAGGCGGTTCAACACAACCACGAACAGCGCCATGATCGCGATGCCGAGCACCGTGCGCGGAAAATCCCCCGCGCTGGTGGCATCGGCGATGTAGGCACCGAGGCCGGCCGCGGTGAGGTGCCTGCTGCCCCAATCCGCGACCTCCGCGACGATGCTGGCGTTCCACGAGCCGCCCGAGGCGGTGATCGCCCCCGTCACGTAGAATGGAAACACCGCCGGCAGCGCGATTCGCCGCCACCACAGCCATCCCCGCACCCCGAGATTCGCGCTCGCGTACTTGAGATCCGCGGACAGCGAGGAGGCCCCGACGATGACATTGAAGAGAATGTACCACTGGGTGCCGAGAATCATCAGCGGGCTCAGCCATATGTTCGGGTCCAGCTTGAGCACCACTATGGCGGAAACGACGATGGGGAACAGCAGGTTGACAGGGAAGGCGGCCAGGAATTGGGCGATGGGCTGCGCCGTGCGCGCAAGGCGCGGTCGCACCCCGATGTAGACCCCGATGGGCACCCAGATCACGCTCGCGAGCGCGATGAGCACCGTGACCCGAATCAGCGTCAGGAAGCCGAGCCCGACGACATGTCCGACTTCCGCCAATGGAATGTGCAGCAGCACGAAGCGTCCGATCCGCCACACGGCAAGCGCCACGATTGCAGCAACGACCGAATACCACGCCACATTCCCGAGCAATGGGCTCGCAGCAAATCCCCTGGCGCCTGCCGGCCGCGGAGTGCGCACCGGCCCCCGGTTGAATCCCAGCTGGATCATCGAGCCGAACGCCGCACGGCCGAACGACAGGAGACGCGAGCGCCTCATCATGGTGAGCGCCCAGGAGCGCGACGGCGTCAAGCCCGCCTCCTGCTCCTGGCGGAACCAGTCGGCACTCGCGGTGAGCGGGCGGAAGAGGATCTGATCGTAGATCAGGATGACGACGAACATGGCCGCGATGGCCCAGCCGATGGCGGCCAGGCTCCGCTCCCGAATGGCGAGCGCGATGTAGGAACCGACCCCCGGCAGAGTCACCGTGGTATGCCCGACACTGATGGCTTCCGCCGCTACCACGAAGAACCAGCCGCCCGACATCGACATCATCATGTTCGAGATGAGCGCGGGCATCGCGAAGGGCACCTCGAGCCGCCAGAAGCGCATCCATGGGCCCAGGTGAAAGGCGCGCGCGCACTCATCGAGCTCATCCGGGATGCTGCGCAGGGAATGGTAGAAGCTGAAGGCCATGTTCCACGCCTGGCTGGTGAAGACGAGGAAGATGGCCGCCATCTCGGCGCCCGCCACCCGGCCCGGGGTGAGCGCGAGGAAGAACACGATGGTGATGGAAAAGCCGAGGATCGGCACCGACTGCAGGATATCGAGCAGCGGTACCAGCACGGTCGCCGCGCGCTGGCTCTTGGCAGCGAGGGTCGCGTAGGTGAAGGTAAAAACGAGCGAGGCAACCATCGCCACCAGCATCCGTAGCGCCGTCTGTGCCGCATAATCGGGTAGGTAGCGCGGATCGAGCGAGATCGGCTGCGCCTCCAGGTGCGCCAGCGAGCCGGTGAGTCCGTGGGCGACATCGCCGAGATAGGCGAAGAACGCGAAGACGAGGATGAATGCGATCACGTCCCAGCGCCCAGGGACGTACCGGGTCCTTAGAACGGAAATGGGCAGCTGGAAGCGCATCCGGTCAAGTGTGCCCGTTTCCTGGAGTACTCGCACTCGCGCTGGCGGGTCTCAGTGGGGTTGTGACACTGGGCCGTTTCCCGGGCAGCTCAGGCTTGCGGCAGCGGCTCTCGGGAGGCGCCGAAGCGCCCGCGCGCTTGCGGCGGCGGCTCGCGGAGCCTTGCTGTAACATTACGGCCGTCCATCACGGTCCCAAGACCCTCCCCACGCCATGAAACCGTCCTCCCTCGCACTCATCCTCCTCTCGTCCGCCGCCGTAGCGTTCTGCGCAATCGATGGCAATCTCGCCCACGCCCGCGACACGACGATCAAGCAGCAAGCACAGCACCTCGGGCAGGTGGTCACGCAGGACGCGAAGCACGTCGGTCACTCCGTCGCAGACCGCTCGCGCAAGTTCGGCAAGACAATCGCGCGCAATACACGCGACACGCGCGAGCGGATCAAACGCAAGTCCCAGGACGTCGGGCAAACCATCGCGCACCATTCGCGGACCGCGGCTCACGAGATCGCACACGGTGCCCGACAGGCCGGGCATGCCCTCTCCCACGGCGCGCACCAGGTGGGCTCCAAAGTCCGCTCCGGGGCGCACAAGGCGAAAGCGTTCGTCGCGAGCCCGCCCGCGACCCGGACGACCTCGCGGTAACGGCAGATGACAAAATCGCTAGGAGCGATTTTGGACGGCGCGCAGCACCGGGCCGCAGGGGTTTCCCGGTGAGCTTCGGATCGCGAATGGGGGGCTCAGAGGACGCAGGGACGGGGCCGCGCGACTTGCCGGCCGCGGAGGTCGACGTCATCGTGATCGGCGGCGGGCCCGCCGGCGCGACCGCCGCGGCCCTCCTCGCGGAGGCCGGCCATCGCGTCGCAGTGCTCGAGAAATCCCGACATCCCCGCTTTCATATTGGCGAGTCACTGTTGCCCGCGAGCCTGCCGCTGCTCGAGCGGCTCGGGGTCGCCGCGCAGATCGAGGCCATCGGCCTCGTCAAGCACGGCGCGGAGTTCTTCTCCCCGATGCATGCCCGCTCGCAGCGGTTCGACTTCGCGGAGAGCTGGAACAAAACACTCTGTTACGCGTACGAGGTCCGCCGCTCGAGCTTCGATGCCATCCTGCTGGAGCGCGCGGCCGGTCTCGGCGCACAGGTTGTGGAGGGTTGCCGAGCGCGGGAGGTCGAATTCCTGGGGAAGGAAGGCGTCGAGGTGCTCTCACAGCGGGAGGACGGCGGATGCCAACGCTGGCGCGCCCGCTATCTGGTCGACGCCTCGGGCCGGGATACGCTCCTCGGCACTCGCCTCGCCACGAAGCGGCGCAACCGCCGCCACAACAGCTCCGCCATGTACGCGCATTTCCGCGACGCGTGGCGCAGTGAGGATCCGCAACGCGCCGGGGACATCGCCGTCTTCTGGTTCGAGCACGGTTGGTTCTGGTCCATTCCGCTCGCGGACGGGATGACCAGCATCGGTGCGGTCGTCTGCCCCTACTACATGAAGAGCCGCGCAGTGCCGCTACGCGAGTTCTTCCTGCAGACGATCTCTCTCTCTGCGCAACTCGCCAAGCGACTCGAATCTGCTACCCTCGCGAGCGACGTCGAGGCCACCGGCAATTACGCGTACAGCTGCCGCCGCGCGCATGGTGATAATTTCCTGCTGGTGGGAGACGCGTACGCGTTCGTCGACCCGATATTCTCTTCCGGTGTCATGTTCGCCCTGCAGGGCGGCATCGCGGCCGCGGAGGCGATCGAGGTGGCCCTGCGCACACCGGCGCGGCGCCGGCAGGCGTTCCGGCGTTTCGAGCAGCGGATGCGCCACGGTCCGCGGGTGTTCTCCTGGTTCATCTATCGCATGACCCGGCCCGCCATGCGGGAGCTTTTCATGGGGCCGAGCAACTTCCTGCGGATGAAAGAGGCGTTGCTGTCGCTTCTCACCGGTGACATCTTCGGTACTACGCCTATCTGGGCGTCGCTGCGCGCCTTCAAGCTGGTGTATTACGCGACGAGTCTCGCGCATCCACGAGCCTCGCTCGCGGCACTGCGCACGCGGGCGCGAAGCATCCGGCCCGTTCAGCCCGAGCGGGCGGCAGCCGGCGGATGAGCACCGCGCAGGCCTTGCGTCTCGAGTATGTCGCTGCGTCCGAGTCGCAATTGGATCAGGGACAGGGCGTACTCGGGGCGGCGGCGTTCGATGACGGCGCGCGGACCTTGCGCGGCGGCAAGCTCGACTTTCCGCTCGCCCACGTACATACCCCGGTGTTGGGGGATGCACGCGAGATGCTGGAGGTCTGGCGGGCGGGCGGCCGCGCGCAGCCGGGCTCTCACGGCCGCGTAAGCTATGCGTGGGGCGGCGACTTTCTCTTCGGCAGCCTCGCGGTGCACGAGGCGGAGCTGACGAGCATCGCTGGCTCGGGCGCAGCCACGCTGCTCGAGAGAGCCACGGGCCTCGCTTACCGGGAGATGTATGCGGCACTCGCCGCGGCAGGCAACCCCCAGCTCGTGCGTGTCTGGAACTACATCCCCGACATCAACCTCGACACCCACGGCCTCGAGCGGTACCGGCAATTCAACAAGGCGCGCCACGAGGCCTCCGTCGCTTGCGGACGCGTGGTGGCTGGCAGCGTACCCGCGGCCAGCGCCCTCGGCGGCGCGGCGGGAAGCCCGCTCACCATGTACTTTCTGGCGAGCCGCCGCACGCCGGCATTCATCGAGAATCCCCGCCAGGTGAGCGCGTATCGCTACCCGACGCAATACGGACCGCGCAGCCCTGCCTTCTCCCGTGCGACCGTGCTCGGCGAGGCCGGAGAGGCGATGCTCTTCGTCTCCGGCACGGCGAGCATCGTCGGCCACCGGACCCTGCATGCGGGACATCCGGCGGCGCAGACGCGCGAGACGCTTGCCAACATCGAGGCGCTGTTGAATGAGGCCGCGCGGCGGACCGGGACCGGAACGCTGCGGCTCGAAACGCTGGCCTATAAAGTCTATGTGCGCGACCCGAACGATATGCCGGCCATCCGCGCGGAGCTCGAGTCCGCCCTGGGCGCGGAGGCCGCCGTCCTGTATCTCAAGGCGGATATTTGCCGCCGCGACCTCGCAGTGGAGATCGAGGCTGTCGGTGGGCTGGCCGCCTGACGGATTGCGTGCCGCGCGCGCGCAACGCTCAAAGGGTATTCTCCGGCCGTGAGCACGGTCCTCAAGCGAGCCTACGAATACCTCGCGACCTATGCCTTGCTGGCGATCCTGGTGGCGCTGATCCTGGTCTGGACGGCCCTGGCTCTGGTCCTGCTGGGGCCGCTTCCCAGGACTCGACGCCGAACGGCGGCGCGCTATGCGATGATGGCGGGGTTTCGCCTCTTCGCGCGCGCGCTCGCTGCTGCCGGCGCCTACGAGCTGGATCTGACAGCCATCGATGCGCTCCGTGGCGGACCGCCCTTGATCCTGGCGCCCAATCATCCGACCTCGATTGACGCCATTCTCTTTCTAAGCCGACACCCGGACCTCGCCTGCATCCTCAAGCCGCAGCTCATGCGCAACGTCTTCCTCGGTACGGGCGCGCGGCTCGCAGGCTTCATCCGCAGCGACCCACCCCGGCGCATGATCCGGGAGTCGGTGGCCGAGCTCCATCGCGGCGGCCTCGTGCTCCTCTTCCCGGAAGGGACCCGTACGACGCGCGCACCCCTCAACCGGCTCACGGGCAGCGCCGGCATCATCGCCCGCCATGCGCGGGTGCCCATCCAAGTGGTCATCATTGAGACCGACTCGCCGTACCTCGGCAAGGGCGGATCGCTTTTCAAGGTGCCGCATTTGCCGATCCGTTACCGGCTGCGCCTGGGACGACGGCTCGAGCCGGCCATGGATGCGACCGCCGGTACTCTCGCACTCGAGCGGGAGCTCACCCGGGAGCTCGCGGCCGCGCCGCAAAACGGCTGGCTCGGCCGCACCGACACCGAGCGCCGCTCTCGGCAATGCCAGACTCTCTGAACCCCTGCTGCACCCGTGAACGCCCCAGGACACCCCTCCGGCACGCACCTCGTGCTGATCCCAAGCTATAACCCCGGCCGCAAGGTCTTCGACACCGTGCGCGCCGCGCGCGAGCAATGGGGTCCCGTCTGGGTCGTGGTGGACGGCAGTACCGACGGTACGGCCGCTTCACTCGCCTCATTGGCGGCGGACGATCCCGGCCTCCGCGTGTTGGTCCGGCCGCGTAATGGCGGTAAAGGGACGGCCGTCCTCGACGGCCTCGAGGAAGCATTGCGCCACGGGTTCACGCACGCGTTGGTCATGGATTCGGACGGCCAGCACCCGGCAGACAGGATCCCGGCGTTCATGGCGGCATCAGCGGCCCGCCCCGGGGCCATGGTCCTCGGGGAGCCGGTGTTCGATGCGAGCGCCCCGGCCCTTCGGGTCAAAGGGCGGCGAATCTCCAACTGGTGGGCGAACTTCGAGACCCTCTGGGCGGGCATTCACGACTCACTCTGCGGCTTCCGCGTGTACCCCATCGCACTGCTCGTGCGAGAGATGCGCTCGAGCGTCGGCATGCGGCGGTTCGATTTCGACGCCGAGGCCGTTGTGCGGCTCTCGTGGCGCGGGGTACCTGCCGTGAACCTTAGCGCCCCTATCCGGTACTTCAGCGCGGCGGAAGGCGGCGTGTCTCACTTCAACTACTGGCGGGACAACGTCCTGCTGACCTCGATGCACGCGCGCCTGTTCTTCGGTTTCGTAGTCCGGTTCCCACTTTTGCTTATACGTCGACTGGCCGGCCGGCAGCCCTGTGTATAATCTGGCCCCAAAAGGGGGGTCGGGACCGTTTTCCTTGAGCTCAATGCCTAATCACGCCTCAACCTTGCGCCAGCCGCTTGCGCCGGACACCGATGCGCTCGCGCGCGAGCTCGCCGGTCTCATCGTCCAGGCGCTCAACCTCGAGCTGAGCGCCGCCGAGATCGATCCCGAAGCACCGCTCTACGGGGAGGGTCTGGGCCTGGACTCCATCGACATCCTCGAGATCGCGCTCGTCGTCTCCAAGCGCTATGGGGTGCAGCTGCGCGCCGACAGCGCCGAGAACGAGCAGATCTTCCACTCGCTGCGGCGGCTCGCCGAATACATCACCGCCCACCGGACGACTTGAAACCTGGCCACCTACCCGCTGATTTCGCACGCGACGGCTGATGCGGTAATCGCATACCGCGCGGGCGCGCCACTTCGCGCTGCGGAATTTCTCGCGGATGCCGCCGCCCTGGCGGCGCGGCTGCCCACCGGCAGGCACGTCATCAATGTGTGCGCGGATCGATACCGGTTCGCGGTGGCTCTGGCAGCCTGCCTATTGGCGCGCAAGGTCTGCCTGCTGCCCCCGACGCGCACGCCGGAGGTGATCCGGCAGCTCACCGTGTTCGCTCCGGATGTCTTCTGCCTGAGCGATGAGGACGGCTGCGACGTCGCACTCCCCCAGGTGCGCGTGTCGGCGCAACCGGCGGTGCCCGCATCCGCCGCCGGCGTTCCCTGGCGCGTGCCCGAGGTCGACTCCGAGCAAGTGGCGGCCTACGTCTTTACCTCCGGCTCAACCGGGGTGCCTGTGCCCTACCCCAAGACCTGGGGCAAGCTGGTCCGGTGCGTACGGGACGGCGCGGCGCGGCTCGGGTTCGCGGACGGCCGTTCCCACGCGGTGCTCGCCACAGTGCCTCCGCAGCACATGTATGGTTTCGAGTCGAGCGTTCTGCTCGCGCTCCAAAGCGGGGGCGCGCTCTGCGCGGAGCGGCCCTTCTATCCGGCCGATGTATGCAGCGCGCTCGATGCGCTGCCGCGGCCACGGACGCTCCTCTCGACACCCATCCACCTGCGCGCACTCCTCGCCTCGCAAGCGCAGCTTCCGCCGGCCGACCTGATCGTCTCGGCGACAGCGCCGCTGCCGCGCGAGCTGGCGCGAGAGGCCGAGCACCGTTTCCGGGCGCCGCTGCTCGAGATCTACGGCTCCACCGAAAGCGGCCAGCTCGCCACCCGCCGGACGGCGCGCGATCAGGAGTGGAGGTTGTGGCCCGGCGTATGCCTCACCCTCGAGGAAGGGCGGGCTTGGGCGCGCGGCGGCCATCTCGAGCAGCCGACGCCGATGTGCGATGAGCTGGAGCCGATCGACGCGGAGCGCTTCCTGCTGGGCGGGCGGCTCGCCGATCTCGTCAACATTGCGGGCAAGCGCAGCTCTCTTTCCTACCTGACACACCAGCTCAACTCCATCGCGGGCGTCGAGGACGGCGTGTTCTTCTTTCCCGAGGAGGCGCAGGCCTCGCGGGCGGCGCTCGCGCGGGTCGCGGCCGCCGTGGTCGCGCCCGGACTCGATGCCGCGCTTCTCACCGAAGCGCTGCGGCAACGGATCGATCCGGTCTTCCTGCCGCGCCCGCTCCTTCTCGTCGAGCGCCTGCCACGCAACAGCACGGGCAAGCTGCCGCGCGAGGCGTTGCGTTCGCTCGCTGCGGCGGCAGCATCAGCCGCCAAACCTGAGGCCGCAGTGTCGGGTCGGCAGGTCGACCGATGACAGCGGCCGCGCTGCCGATCGCTGCGGATCATCCGGCTTTCGACGGGCACTTTCCGGGCGCGCCGATCCTTCCCGGGGTGGTGCTGCTCGATGAGACCCTGCGCGCGATCGGGCTGGCGATGGGCGGTGAGCCCCGCAGTTGGCGCGTGGGGTCGGTCAAGTTTCTGCGGACGGTGGCGCCAGGCGAGGCGCTGACGCTGCAGCAGGAGCGGCTGGCGAGCGGGACGGTCCGTTTCACGATCCTGAGCGCCGGACGGGCGGTTGCGACCGGCGCGCTGTCGCCGCAATGACGAGGACGCGCCGGGTCACCGGCGGCCGCTCACGCCCGGCGGAGTGGGTAGCCCGGCCGGAGCGCGGCAGCATATGGCTGCTGCGCTTGATGACCGTGTTCTCGCTGACCGTCGGGCGGCGCGCGGGGCGTGTGGCTCTTTATGCCATCGGCGCCTACTTCTTCCTCTTCGCGCCCCGCGCACGGCGGGCCTCCAAGACGTATTTGCGGCGGGTCCTGCAGCGGCGGCCGACGATGCGCGACCGGTTCCGGCAGGTAATGGCCTTTGCCAGCACTATCCACGACCGGGTGTATCTGCTCAACGACCGGTTCGAGCTTTTCGACATCGCGGTCGCCGGGGAAGAGCTCATGCGGGAGCAGATGCGCGGGGGGGGTGGCGCATTCCTCGTGGGCGCGCATCTGGGCAGCTTCGAGGTCACGCGCGCGCTCGGCCGGCGGCAGCCGGACCTCAGGGTCGCGATGGTGGCTTACGAGGGGAACGCGCGGAAGATCAACGCGATGATCGCAGCGATCAATCCGGCGCTGGCGGGAGGGACGGTGGCGCTGGGGAACGCGGAGGCGATGCTCAGGGTCCGGGCATTGCTGGATGAGGGGGTATTCGTCGGGATGTTGGGAGATCGGACGCCTGGGGGAGAGCCCACGGAGGTCGTGGAGTTTCTGGGCGGGGCGGCGCGCTTTCCGCTCGGGCCCATGCGGCTGGCGGCGCTGTTGCAGCGGCAGGTCATTTTCATGGCCGGAGTTTATTGCGGGGGGAATCGGTATCGGGTGACGTTCGAGCCGATTGCGGATTTCTCGGATGTAGCCAGGGACGAGCGGGAGGATGCGATTCGCGCGGCTGTGGTCCGCTATGCGCGGCGGTTGGAGCATTACTGCCGTGAGTACCCCTACAACTGGTTCAATTTCTTTGATTTCTGGTCGGCCTGAGGGTGATATGCGGGTGATCGGATATTGCATTCGAGGCGCACGCCGGGCCGCTCGGCTTGCCGCCGGGCTGTTGGCGTTGCTCCTTTTCTCTGCGTCGGTGAGTGGCTTGGCCGCGCAACCGGGGCAACCGGGGTTCACCCTGGATCAGCTCATGAAGTCACTCGCGCAGCGCAAGCATGGGACGGTGAGGTATGTCGAAGAGGATTATTTCGCCATCCTCGATCGGCCGGTGAAATCGTCCGGGGTGTTGGTTTACGACGCGCCGGATCACTTGGAAAAGAGGACGCTCGAGCCGAAGCCGGAGTCGCTGACTCTGGAGGGGGATCAGATGACGGTGCAGCGGGGGCACCGCACGTATCACATGCGACTGAGCTCCTATCCGCAAGTCGCGCCGTTTGTGGATGCGGTCCGCGACACGCTGGCGGGCAATGAGGAAGCGCTGCAGCAGGTCTTCAAGGTGGGGCTCACAGGGTCGATGGAGGATTGGCGGCTGCAGCTGGTGCCGCTGGACAAGGGAATTGCGCGCAAGGTCGAGCAAGTGCAGATCGCGGGGGCGCAGGATGAGATTCGATCGGTCGCGATCCTGCAGAGGGATGGGGATCGGTCGCTAATGACATTGGGGCCGCCGGCCGATGCGTCCGGTGCCTCTCGGTGAAGCCTCGGCTGTCTGGTTCTGCCATCAGGGGACGGCGCGCGGGGGCCCTTCTCGTCTGGGCGGGCCTCGCGGCAATCGCGCTCTGGGTCGTCGCTCACGCGCGCTACGCGGCGGATCTCTCCGCGTTTCTGCCGCAGGCGCCCACGCCAGCGCAGCGGCTGCTGGTGGAGCAGTTGCAGCAAGGGGTGGCTTCGAGGCTCATCATCGTCGGGATCGAAGGGGCCGATGAGAAGGGGCGCGCACGGCTTTCCCAGGAGCTGGCGCGGCAGCTGCGGGCGGATTCAGAGTTCCTTGCGATCGAGAACGGGGACGCGGCGGCGACGCAGCGGGACGAGGCGTTCTTGTTTGCGCACCGGTATCTGCTCAGCAGCACGGTGACGCCGCGCCGGTTCAGCGCCGACGGGTTGCGGTCCGCGATAGAGAGCACGATCGATCTGCTCGCCTCGCCGGCGGGAATGCTGGCGAAATCGTGGGTGCCGAGCGACCCGACCGGCGAGATGATGACGCTGCTCGATCAGTTGAGCCGCAATCAGCCACCGCGCACGGAGGACGGAGTGTGGGTATCGCGCGATGGCGGGCGCGCCCTGCTGTTGGTACGGACCCGTGCCGCGGGCTCGGATACCGACGGACAGCAGCATGCCGTGGAGGCGATCCACGCCGCCTTCCGGACAGCGCTCGCGAGCCAGGCGGCGGGAGGCGCGACCCGGCATTCTGCGCTCGCCCACGGCCATACCGGGGCAACACTGGTCATGTCGGGGCCTGGCGTCTTTGCAGTGCAGGCGCGGTCGAACATCAAATCACAGGTGATGCGCCTTTCCATCGTCAGCTCGGTGCTCATCATCGCCCTGCTCCTCCTCGTCTATCGGTCCGTGCCGGCACTGTTGCTCGGACTGGTACCGGTGGGCTCGGGGGCGATCGCGGGGATAGCGGCGGTAGCGTTAGGATTTGGTGTCGTGCAGGGCGTGACGCTCGGCTTTGGCGTGACGCTGATCGGTGAGGGGGTCGACTACTCGATCTATCTGTTCATTCAGTCCCGGGCGAGTGGCGGTGGGGGCGGCACATCAAGCGCAGAGAGCCCGTCCGGCGCCGACTGGCGGCGCTCCGTATGGCCCACTATCCGCCTCGGCATGCTGGCATCCGTCTGCGGCTTCGCGGTGCTGCTGGCGTCGAGCTTTCCAGGACTGGCCCAGCTCGGACTGTACTCGCTCACGGGCGTGTTAGCGGCGGGGCTGGTCACGCGGTTCGTCTTGCCTGAGCTGCTGCCCCGTGGCTTCAGGATCAGAGACTTGACACCGATTGGCCGTAGGGCTGCGCAGGTGCTGCAGAAAGCCTCGGCGGGACGGGCCACGCTCGGCCTGGTCGCTGTCTGCGCGGGGGTCGTCCTGGGCCTGTACCGCGGGCAGCTCTGGAGCCACGACCTCTCGGCTCTGAGCCCGGTGCCGACGGCGGCCCAAAGTCTCGATCTGCAACTTAGGACCGATCTCGGCGCGCCTGACGTGCGCTACCTGGTGGTAGTTTCCGCGCCGGATGAACAGTCCGCGCTCGAGGGTGCGGAGCGTGTCGGTGCCGAGCTCGAGGGGCTGGTCGACCGTAACGTCATCGCCGGATTTCAGAGTCCGGCGCAATACCTGCCGAGTCTCGCAGTACAGCGCCAACGGCAGGAAAGTCTGCCAACACCCGATCTGCTTCGCGCACGGCTCGCGCACGCGTTATCGGGCCTCGCGCTGCGGCAAAATCGGCTCGCGCCGTTCCTCCACGACGTGGAGGTTGCGCGAACTGCACCGCCTCTGACACGCGCGTCCCTCGATGGCACCTCCTTCGCGGCGCTGGCGGACACGTTGCTGATAAGAGAAGCCGACGGGTGGCGCGCTTTGGTCCCGCTCGAAACGCCGGTCTCCCGCGGGCTGCTCGACATCGACATCGGGCGGGTACGCAGCGCCCTCTCCCTCGGGGCTCCCGACGCTGTGACAGTGTTGGATCTCAAGGACCAGGTGGATGCCCTGTACTCGACCTACCTCGCCGGCGCGGTGCGGCTGTCGCTCGCGGGCTTCGCCGCCATCGTCGTCCTCCTCCTCATCGCGCTTCGCCGGCCTGCACGCGTGCTGCGCGTCGTCCTGCCGTTGGCACTCGCCGTTCTCACCGTGGCGGCCGGTCTGAGACTGTTCGGTACCCCGCTGACCCTGCTGCACGTAGTCGGCATGCTGCTCATCGTCGCCGTCGGCTCGAATTACGCGCTCTTCTTCGACAGACGCTTCTCCAGTGTGACGCCGGGCGTGACGAGTCCAGGTCCAGGCGAGGGCGCGGCGAGCGAGCTCACGCTCGCCTCATTGCTGGTGGCGAACGGCGCCACCGTGATCGCCTTCGGAATGCTGGCGCTCTCGTCGGTGCCGGTGCTGCACGATCTCGGTGAGACGGTGGCGCCGGGAGCCTTTCTGGCGCTGATTTACGCGGCGCTGCTGGCGCGGGAGCCGCCCGGAGCGCCGCCGGAGCGCCGCCAAGCGTTCACCCCCGAATCATGAAGCGGCACGAACGAGTAGCCAGGCACACGGAGGTGCCCCGCCGCCGCAGGTGGCGGACGTTGCGCCCCAAACCGCGCTTTTGGGCGCAACGGCGCTGGGCCGGGCAGGAGCCCGGATCCAGCGCTTCATACTAGAATTCCCCGATGGCTTCGACGATGCCCCCTTCCCCGGCTCCCGCCCGCTGGCGGCCCTCCCCGCTCGTGCGCGCATCGCTCGGGCTGCATGCGGGTGCGGTGGCGCTCATGCTGGCGCGGCCATCCGCGTGGCCCTGGGCCTTGGGTGCCGTGCTCGCCGACCAGGCCCTGCTGATGGCCGCGGGACTCACGCCGCGCAGTGCGCTGCTCGGACCCAACTGGACCCGGCTGCCCGACGCCGCTGCGAGCAGGCGGCAGATCGCCATCACCATCGACGATGGGCCCGATCCGCGGATCACTCCACGCGTGCTCGATCTCCTCGACAAGCGGGAAGCCAAGGCGACCTTCTTCTGCATCGGGGAGCGCGTACAGCGTTGCGCGGAGCTCGCACGCGAGATTGTGCGTCGGGGACACTCTGTCGAGAATCACAGTCAGCGGCACGTGAACTACTTCTCGCTGCTCGGTCCGCGCAGTCTCGTCGCGGAAATCGAGCGCGCGCAAGACACCATCGGCATCACCACGGGCCAGCGCCCCCTGTTCTTCCGCGCTCCGGCGGGACTGCGCAACCCCTTCCTCGATCCGGCGTTGAGTCGGCTCGGCTTGCGCCTCGCCAGCTGGACGCGGCGCGGTTTCGATACCCTAAGCAACGGAACCGAGGCCGTGCTGTGCAAGCTCACCCGCGGTCTCGGAGCCGGCGATATCCTGCTGCTGCATGATGGCCATGCGGCGCTGACCGGCAAGGGCGTCCCCGTGATTCTGGAGGTGCTGCCGCGGCTCCTCGATGCCCTCGAGGGTGCGCAGCTGACCCCCGTCACGTTGCGGGCCGCGCTGGGACAGACAAGTTGAGTACCCAGCGCGCCATGACCCCTCTCGTTCTCAGCCATTTCACTGCAACGAGCTGCATCGGCCGCGGCCTGCCGGCGACGCTCGAGTCTCTGCGGGCGCAGCGCAGCGGACTTGCTCCTTGCACCTTCGAGACGGTGACGCTGGACACGCATATCGGCGAAGTGCCAGGAGTCGATGAGGTCCGGCTGTCTGCCACGATGCAGCGGTTCGACTGCCGCAACAACCGGCTGGCGCAACTCGGACTGGCCGCGGACGGCTTCATCGAAGAAGTCGCGAAATGCGCCGGCCGCTGGGGACCGAGACGCGTCGGGCTCTTCCTCGGCACCAGCACTTCCGGGATACTCGAGACGGAGATCGCCTACCGGCACCGCAAGCCTGAGACGGGCGCATTGCCCGCGAGCTTCGATTACGCCGGGACACATAACAGCTATTCGCTCGCGGCCTTCGCGCAGGAGTTGCTGGGGCTCACAGGACCGTCGGCCGTCGTATCCTGCGCCTGCTCCTCGAGCGCGAAGGTATTCGGCTCGGCGCAGAGGATGATCGCAGCAGGCCTCATCGATGCGGCCGTCGTCGGCGGAGTCGACTCACTTTGTCTGACTACGCTATACGGCTTCCACTCGCTGCAGCTCGTCTCCCGCCACCCGTGCAAGCCGTTCGACATCGCGCGCGACGGCATTTCGATCGGCGAGGCGGCCGCGTTCGCGATCATCGAGCGCGCGCCGGCGAGTCTCGACAGTGACGCCATCCTGCTCTTCGGTGTCGGGGAATCGAGCGACGCATACCACATGTCATCGCCCCACCCCGAGGGACGGGGCGCCCGCGCGGCGATGTTGCAGGCACTCGACAGCGCCGGCCTGGCCCGTGACGACATCGACTACGTAAACCTGCACGGCACCGGCACGCCGAGCAACGACCGCGCGGAAGGCAAGGCGGTCGCGGCCGTGTTCGCCGATCTCGCCAGCGCCGTGGAGGCGAGCTCCACCAAGGGCGCGACCGGTCACACGCTCGGCGCGGCGGGGGCGCTCGAGGCCGTGATCTGCGCACTGGCGCTGCGGCATGGCTTCCTTCCCGGCAGCGTGCATACTCGCGAGGTCGAGGACGCCCTCGGCTTCGAGTACCTCTGCGCCAACCGCCGGCGGTCGATCGCGCGGGTTCTCAGCAACTCCTTCGGCTTCGGCGGCTCCAACTGCGCGTTGGTATTGGGGCGTGCGCAATGAGCCATGCGCCTGCGCAGGCGCCCAGGCTGACGGCGTATATCCAAGGTATTGGGCTCATTGGTCCGGGTCTCCCGGACTGGCAAAGCGGCTGCCGTGCGCTCGCCGGCGACGAGGCCTATGCGCCCCGCCCGACGGACATACCCGCGCCGCAAGGACTGCCTCCCGCCGAGCGCCGCAGAACCGGCGCCACTGTGCAGCTCGCCGTCGGCGCTGCGCAGCAGGCGGTAGCCGCCGCAGCCATCGACCCACAGGGGCTGCCCGCGGTTTTCAGCTCCTCGGGCGCCGACGGCCTCATCTGCCACGAGATCTGCGAGAGCCTGGCCTCCGCCGATCGGCAGGTCTCACCGACACGCTTCCACAACTCGGTGCACAACGCCGCCGCGGGCTACTGGAGTCTCGCTACTGGCGCCACCGCGGCATCGACCGCGCTTTGCGCCTACGATGGAAGCTTCGCGGCGGGCCTGCTCGAAGCGCTCGTTCTCGTGACCGTAGACCACATTCCCGTATTGCTGAGCGCCTACGAGACGGTGTACCCGGCACCTTTGCACGCCAAGCGGCCGCTCCCTGACGCCTTTGCGGTGGCACTCGTCCTCACACCGGCGCCTGCGCCCAATGTCCGCGCGAAGATCACCGCCAGCCTGCGCAGTGCCGCGGCTGCTCCCGACCGCCTCCCGGAGCCGCAGCTCGAGGCGCTGCGTGCCGCCATGCCCGCCGCGCGCAGCCTGCCGCTGCTGCGGCTCCTCGCCCGCCGCCAGCCCGGAGAAGTGGTGCTCGACTACCTCGGCGAGCATCGCCTGGCGGTGCAGGTACGCGAGTGTCGCTAGGCACGACGCCATTCAATCGCCTGCCGGGCGGCACGTGTCTCGATCGCGGCTGGATCGAGAGTCACATTCCGCATCGGGGGCGCATGTGTCTCCTGGATGAGGTCTTGAGCTGGGATACGGCGCGCATCAGGTGCCGCGCGACCAGCCATCGGCTGGCGGACAATCCGCTGCGCGCTCACGGCCGGCTGGGTGCGGCATGCGGAGTGGAGTACGCCGCGCAAGCCATGGCGGTACATGGCGCGATCATGGCCCACATGGCTGGCGCGCAGCCCCGCGCAGGGCTGCTGACGAGCGTGAGGAATCTCGTGCTGCTCGTCAGCCGTCTCGACGATCTCGAGAGCGATCTGATAGCGCTCGCCGCGCGACTGGCGGGCGATGAGAGCAGCACGTTGTACGAGTTCACGGTATCGAGCGGCGGTCACGATCTCCTCACCGGCCGCGCCAGCATCGTGTTTGGAGTGACGCAAGCATGAATGAGACGGTCAAGCGGGCGCTGGTCACGGGTGGCAGCGGCGGCATCGGCGCCGCCATATGCCGGCGACTGGCGAGCGACGGACACCATGTATACGTGCATGCCCGCAAAGGGGTCGACGCCGCGGAGAAGCTCGTCGAGGAAATCATCGCCGCGGGCGGCAGCGCCGCGGCCCTGCATTTCGATGTGACCGATAGGGAAAGTACGCGCAGTGCAGTGGAGTCCGCGCTGACCTCGGGGCCTATTCAGATCCTGGTGAACAATGCCGGCATTATCGACGACGCCATCCTGCCGGGAATGCGTCCGGAACAGTGGCACCAGGTCATCGACGTCTCGGTCAGCGGCTTCTTCAATGTGACACAACCGCTGCTCATGCCCATGATCCGCACCCGCTGGGGACGGATCGTCAACATCTCATCGGTCTCGGCTCTCATCGGCAACAAGGGACAGGTCAACTACGCCGCCGCCAAAGGAGCGCTCAACTCCGCCACCAAGGCCTTGGCTCTCGAGGTCGCCAGCCGCGGGATCACGGTCAACGCGGTGGCCCCCGGAATCATCAATACACCGATGAGCGAGGGCTTGTTCGATGAGGAGGCCATCGAACGGTTGGTGCCCATGAACCGCGCCGGCCTTCCCGCGGAGGTGGCCGCGGTGGTGGCGTTCCTTGCCTCGGAGGATGCCTCCTACGTCACCTCTCAAATTATCTCGGTGAGTGGCGGGATGGCCTAACAGGCCAACGCAGTTCCTAACGTCGAAACAGCACGCCCTTTACGGACGGAACATTTGTTCTAAATCATTGGCGGCCACACCGAAATCTCACAAAATTGCCGCAAGCGACCGATTTTGCGGGCTGGCGAGGACCTGCTCTCTTTGCTGGAATGCATGAGCAGGCGTGACCTAAGGAGAGCGGAAATGGCGGTGGTGAACGCGGCGGCAATGGCGGATCAAACCCAATCCCTGGAATCCCGTGTAACACGGCTCGAATCAGACGTGTCCTACATTCGGTCGGATATCGGGGACATAAAGCTCGATATTCGCGAGCTCCGCAAGGAGATGGCGGAGCTGAGAGACAGACTGACGCGCGGCTTGGCCTCGAACCGCATAGGGATGCTGCTTCAGAGCGCGGCGATCCTGGGAGTCATGGCGCGGGGATTCAAGTGGATCTAGCTGATACAATGGAGGGATGAGAGCTTCCCTGATCGCCGGCCTGGTGCTGATTGCAGCGGGCGTTTTCCTGATCCTGCGCCCTCCCCGGTACGCAGCCGAGCAGAGCGTGTTCAAGCTGGGTAATCTCGAGGCCAAAATGCAGCAGGAGCGGACACTCCCCGGCTGGGTGGGCGGCACGGTTCTCGGCGCCGGCATCGTGCTGCTCGGCGCGGGCCTCTTCAAGCGATCCTGACACTGCATCACGCCGGTAGCACGGTGATGTTGCCGCTTGGCTCCAAGGTGACCTGGCGGGTGCGAGCGACATCCGTTATTTGCTCCTTGCGCAGCGCTTCCTGCAAATCAGTCGCGCTGATGTTGTGCTGTCGCAATTGGTGCACGGAGACACCCCCCGCCTGCCCCAGTATTACGGCGCCGCCTTCGACGAAGTGGGCAAACCCCTCCGATCGGGCGGCCATTCGCGCCAATATCCAGTGCAGGAAGGCGAGCAGCATCATCGCGAGCATCGTCCCGCCGAGCGGCGCTGAGCCCGTCAGGGCGCGACCTAGGCTCGAGCCCATGATGACGGAGATGATGATGTCGAGCGCCGACCAGCGGGCGAAAGCGCGGCGGCCGGATATGCGCAGCAGAATGAGCCCGAAGAAGAAGACCACGAATGCGCGGGGCAACTCCTGCCACCACTCGATGTGGTTCGTCACGCCGAAGACGTCCAGGAGGGTCATGTCGGTCCTCCAAGAGAATGGATGGACCCTAAACGGGCCGTTCGAAGCGCGAGTTCCGGCGGGCGCGGCGTGCGCCAGGCAGACTATCCGGTGAAACGGCCGCTAAGCTGCCAGACCCTCGCTAGTCGGCCAGACCGTCGAAAAACTCGACCTCTCCTGTCTCCAGCGAGTATTCGGCACCGACTACTGCGAGCCCCTCGTTGCGGATCAGTTTCTCGAGCACATCCGAGCCGTATCGCAGGTGACTGACGGAGACGCCAACGTTGGCGCGCACTGCGTGTCGCACGAGCGCCGCCTCATCGTGGCGCAGGTCGGTCTTGAGCAGAACCTCGACCGAGGGGCGCACGCGGTCGACGATGGAGCGGATGTTGCGGGATTGGTTCTCCGCGGGCTGGCGCAGCTCTTCCAGGGTCGCCCGGATGGCACCGCACTGGGAGTGCCCGAGCACGACGACCAGCCGCGTCCCGAAACGCGAGGCGGCGAACTCGACACTGCCGATCTGCGAGGGTGAGACGATGTTGCCGGCCACGCGGATGACGAAAAGATCCCCGAGCCCCTGATCGAAGACGATCTCGGCCGGAACGCGCGCATCCGAGCATCCGAGCACGATGGCGAAAGGCTCCTGGCTCTGGGTGAGCTCGAGCCGTGTCGCGGCATCGAGCAGCGCACCGCGGTTGCGCGCGCGCTCGACGAAGCGGCGGTTGCCGTCTTTGAGGCGCTTGAGCGCCTCCGCTGCGGGGATCATATGGGGCCGGCTCTCATTCCTGGTGTCGGCCGCAAGCGTAACACGCGTGCGCCATCCCGCGGCGGTACGATGGCTCGGCCCCGTCTGACGATTCATTCCCGATGCCCTCGCCTTGCTAGAATCCCCTCTCCGCGCGCCCTTCCCCCGGGGTGCGACGCAAGAGGAGCGACCATGGCGATTCGCGAGCGGCTGATCGAGTACCGGGATGGCTCCACTCTCCTCGAGGGTTTCTTCTGCCACGACGACTCGCGCCCGGGTCCGTTACCCGCCCTGCTGATTGGCCACGAATGGGGCGGGCGGGGGGAGTTCGTGGAGCGCAAGGCGCGGCGCCTCGCCTGGCATGGATTCGCGACTTTCGCGCTCGATATGTTCGGCAAGGGCAGGCGCGGCACCACGAATGCCGAATGCTCCGCGCTGATCACTCCCTTCGTCCAGGACCGTGCGCTGCTCGCCCGCCGGGTGACCGCGGCGCTCACCGCCGTGAACCAACTGCCGGAGGTTGACACCCGCCGCATCGGCGCCCTGGGGTTCTGCTTCGGGGGAATGTGCGTGTTGGATCTGGCCCGAAGCGGCGCGGACCTGCGCGGCGTGGTCGCCCTCCACGGCCTCCTCAAACCGACCGGGCTGCCGTCGCCGGCCAAGATCCGCGCGAAAGTTCTCGTGCTCCACGGCTACGCCGATCCCCTGAGCCCGCCGGAAGACGTGCTCGCGGTCGCCCGGGAACTCACCGCGGCCGGCGCCGACTGGCAGATCCATGCCTACGGCAACACCATGCACTCGTTTACCAACCCCCAGGCCAAGGACCGCGCCAACGGCATGGTGTACGACGAAGCGGCCGACCGCCGGGCCTGGCACGCGCTCCTGCAGTTCCTGGACGAGGTCCTGCGCTAGCGGCACCTCACCATTGCGTCGCGAGCACCGCGACCATCCGGCTGAGCGCGGCGACATCCTGCGTGCTCGCCGTTTCGACCGGCGAGTGGGAATAGGTCATCGGCCACCCCAGCGCCACGTCCACCGTCCCGTAGCTCGTGTACGCGGAGCCGTCATTGCCGCCCCCAGTCGCGCCGTATTGAACCGGTATGTTGTGATCGCGTGCCAACCTGATGACACGCGCGACGTCTGCAGGCGGATCAATGTTGGAATTGTCGACCGCACGCACTACGAAGCCTCGTCCCAGCACGGCGTCGGCAAAACGCTGCGTCTCGAGGGGTGAATCGCTGCTGACGAAGGTGTCTATGGCGAACACCACATCCGGAGCACGTCCTTGCTTCGCCGCATTCTCCGCATACGCCTTGGCACCATCCAGTCCCACCTCCTCGCCCGTTGTAAAGACGAAGGTCACCCGCCGATTCGGCCACTTGTGCGCAAAGTCCGGCCCCAGCGCGCGCACAGCTTCCACGAGCGCCGTATCGCCGACGCGATCATCGAGACTGCGCACCGAAGTCAATGAGCCGAGGAGCGGCCGGTAAGTCTTGGGAATGGTCAGATAGTCACCCACGTGAATTCCGAGCTTCTCGGTTGCCGCTGCATCGTGGGTGCCGACATAGGCATACGCCGGCTGCTGGAGAGAGCTGAAGGCGGGCGGCCAGCTGAAATTGGAGCGGTCCCAACCCGCAGGCGGCGCCAGCACTCCCCCGACTGTGCGGCCGCTGCTGGTGTGAACCAACGTCACGTGACCGAGGTAGTACCTGCCATAGAACCCGCCGATCTCCTTCACCTGCAGGCGGCCGTCCGTCTCGATCCGAGTTACCTGGTAGCCGATCTCGTCCATGTGCGCGTCGAAGACGAGATCGGGGCCGTGATCGCCGCGCGGCCGACTTCCGAGTGAAAGCACCAGATTGCCCGCCGAGTCTTTCTTCGTCAGGGAACGTGCCCAAGCCGGAAGCTGCGCGAGGAGGGCTTCGCGCACGCCCTCCTCATGACCGCTCGCGCCATAAGCCAGCGAGAGTGCCCGCAATGTGGGGGCGACCTGCCCATCGAGCATGGGACCGTCCGAGGCGCTGCTGCTATCCGCAGGCATAGCGCTCTGCGCGTGCTGGTCCCTGGTGGCGGCAACGTCCGCTATGACCGAGGGCCTGGCTGCATCGAAAGGATCGTCCGCGGCACTCATCTGTATTGCGGGCTCCCTGAGATACGCCGCGAGCAGATGTGTGAGCTCGCGCAGATCACCGCGCGAGAAGGTCTCGGCAGGGGTCACCGGCAACAGGGTCGGCACTCCCAGCTCCGCCAGACGGTGCGGCATCGCAGGAAGCGTCGCGAAGCCAAAGATGCGCGGCGACGACGCCGCGACCGCGTGACAAGGAATATGTTGGGCGCTCGCCAGAGACTGGAGAGCCGCCGCGAGATCACCCGTGGAGCCTTGCGCGCCGCCCGGCCCACCGACCAACACTCCCTCACCGGGCACGGGTGTCGCCGCCCTGCCCGCAGTTGTGCCGCCCCCGGTTGCGCCAGCCGATGTCTGCTGTGTCACACGCCCGACGAAGATCAATTCGTCCGCCGGCAACTCTGTCAGCAGTCGCACGAGGCCACGCCCGCCGAGCCACTCTTGCGTCACGAAGGCGAGCGTCGTCGTGCCCGTAGCACGCGCCCGGCGCAGATTTCGGGCGACTTCGAGCAACACCTCCCAGCCGAATCGGTCGCCGGCATCGGCTCCGGCCTCATCGTCCGCGCCGATTGTGATCGGCGGCTGCGCGAGGCTCACGGGATCGAGGATGTCCGCGCCGGCGGCGCGGGCCACGGCCTCCGACCGCGCGCCGATGTCCAGGTAGAGCTCATCGAGGTGAGTCATGCTGGGCGGATTCAGGCGTTGCGGCGCAAGATGGATGCTGAGACCGGCAAACGCGCCATCCACCGCGCCGTTTGCAGTCTGCACCTGTACGGCCTGAGCGAAGCTCAAGGTATCGAACACGGCATTCGGCTCGAGCTGCGGCAACCTCTGCACCCGCAGGTACCCCTGCGGCGTGATGCCACTCACCACGTAACCGGGCTGGTCGATAGCCGCGACGATCAGACGGTGGGGCGAGCCGCTGCCGACGGTCACCCAGACGTCATCGAGGTTGTCGCTGTTGGGGTGTAAGCCCAGCGCGCCGAGGTCGCGCCGGATCGCCGCCGCGAGCGTCTGCTCGTAGCCGGAAACCGCGGGAATCCGGCTGAGGGCCGCGAGGTCGGGACCGGCTGCCGCCGCGCCCGCGGATCCGAGCACGCCGGCAAAGGCCACGGCAGTCATGGCGCGTGTGATTGTTCTCATCGGTTGTGTCGCCCCGAGCCAACTTCGCGGGGTTCATATTATCGCGAGGTTGCCCGGCTCACCGATGGTTGCGACAAGCGGAGCTTAAGGCACGGCGGTCCGCCAAAGGGCCGCGCCGCCGGCCTTCCTTGGTGGCGGCGCGGCACGCGCAGGACGAGCGCTTCTGGCGCTCAGTGCCAGTTGTGACGCGTGCTGAAGTCCCGCGCCTGGCGCTCCGCTTCCTCGCGCGCGAGGCCGTATCTTTCCTGCAGCCTGCCCGCGAGCTGGTCGCTATGTCCCTCGAGCTGGGTCAGGTCATCGTCCGTGAGCTTGCCCCACTGCTCCTTGATGTTGCCCTTGATCTGCTTCCACTGGCCGGCCGTGCGATCGCTGTTCATGGTTTCGATCCTCATATTTGTGATGGATACCACGAAGGATCGAGCAAGCGGCAGGCCACGTCGAGCTCACGGCTGGGCGCCGCTGCGCCGGCCCGCAATGGGCACGAGCTCGAGGGTAACCGTGTTGGTCTCAGGGTCGAAGAGGATGCGCGCCTGCCCGCGCTCGAGCTGCGCGCGCACGTGCGCGACCTTCTGCTCGAGCGAGTACTCGCGCTCCCCGTAGTCCGTGCCCTCACGCAGCACGAACGACTCGATTACCCCCCGCAGCGCTTCGGCGGAGAGTTCCGCATGGGGGATGGAGAGGGGCTCGGTCAGCGCTGCCGCGTCAGCGCCAGCAGGCGCAGCATCTCGAGGTAGAGCCACACCAGCGCAACCATCAGGCTGAAGGCACAGTACCACTCCATGAATTTAGGCGCCCCGCCCGCGACGCCCCGGTCGATGAGATCGAAGGCAAGCACGACGTTGAGCGCGGCGATTCCGACGATCACCAGCGAGATGCCGATGCCGAGCGGAGTGGGCGCATAGAGGGCCTGCAGGGAGAAGTGGAAGAAGCCGAGAATCAGGGTCGCCACATAGAAAAGCAGTATGCCGAAGGTGGCGGCCACCACCATTGCCCGGAACTGCTCCGTCACCCGGATCAGGCCTGTCCGGTAGGCGATCAGGAGGGCGGCGAGCACGCCGAACGTGAGGCCCACCGCCTGGATGGCGATGCCATGGTACCGTTGCTCGAAGATGGCCGAGATGCCGCCGAGGAACAGGCCCTCCAGCGCCGCGTACGGAACCGCAAGGTAGGGTGCGGCTGCCGGCCTGAATCCGACGATCATCGCGGCGATGAAGCCGCCGAAGGCCCCGAGCAGGGTGAGGGTCGAGACCGCCTGGACGTCCCCACTCGCCATCTGCGACCAGGGCCAGAGCGCCGCCACCATGAGGACGATGAGCAGCAGGAACGATTTGTCGATCGTGCCCTTGAGGGTCATTCCCTCCACCCCGATCCCGACCCGCGGCAGGCTCCCGAAGGTCCTCGCGTTCAGCATGGGGTTGCCGGTACGGCGTACTGGAAGGGGCATCTGGCGTCTCCTTGGAAGCGGGAGATGCCATTTTAGCAGCTACGCCGTGCCACGGACGGTCCTTGGCGGCCAGGCGGGCTCCCGGCGCGATTCGCGCTTCGCGCCCGCGGGCTTTTGGCGCGCGATTATGTCTCGGGCGGCTCGGGCGGCTCGTCGTGGGAGTCGTTGCCATCCCGTACGGACTCCGCTTCACGCTCCCGATGGATCCGCTCGTAGATCTCTTCCCGATGCACGGCGACCTCCTTAGGCGCGTTGATCCCGCATCGCACCTGGTTGCCTTTGACCCCGAGCACGGTGAATGTCACCGTGTCGCCGACCATGATGGTCTCGCCCACTCGTCGCGTGAGGATCAGCATACGCTCCGTGCTCCCCTGTTGTGTCGCCCTAGGCGCATGGGCGCGCCGGTAACATACTACAACATCTTGCCGCTCGCCGCACCTAGTTGGCGCGATTGTCCCGCCACACTCGTTCGAAGGGCAGGCGCCACGCTTGCGGCGCGATGAGCTGGTGCATGGAGTTCGGGCCCCAGGAGCCGGGCGCATACAGGCGCACCGGAGGCGGCGCCTCCAACAGCGGCGCCGATACCTCCCACAGCCGCTCGATGCCCTCGGCGGTCGTGAAGAGAGTCCGATCGCCGCGCATGGCATCGAGTATCAGCCGCTCGTAGGCCTCCAACACGTCGCCGACGAGGCCGGTGTCGTTCATCGCGAACTGCAGGCTCAACTTGTCGAGCCGCATTCCCGGCCCCGGCCTCTTGCCGTAGAACGAGAGCGACATCTTCGAGACGTCCGCCAGGTCGAACGTCAAGTGGTCGGGTCCCTGCGCGCCGACGCCGGAGTCCGCGGGAAACATGCTCTTCGGCGGCTCACGGAAGGCGATGGAGATGATGCGTTGTCCTTCGGCGAGACGCTTGCCGGTGCGCAGATAGAACGGCACGCCCGCCCAGCGCCAGTTGTCGATTGAGCACTTGAGGGCGATGAAGGTCTCCGCATCCGACTCGGGGTGAACGCCTTCCTCGCTGCGATAGCCCTGGTACTGTCCGCGCACGACGTGTGCCGGCTGGATGGGCAACATGCTGCGGAAAACTTTGTTTTTCTCCTCGCCGATGGAGGCCGGCTCCAATGCCGTCGGCGGTTCCATGGCCATGAAGGCGAGGATCTGGAAGAGGTGTGTCACGACCATGTCGCGAAAGGCGCCGATGTGATCGTAGAACGAGGCACGCTTACCGAGGCCGAGTGTCTCCGGAACGTCGATCTGCACGTGATCGATGAAGTTGCGGTTCCAGATGGGCTCGAAGAGGCCGTTGGCGAAACGGAACGCGAGGATGTTCTGCGCCGGCTCCTTGCCGAGGAAATGGTCGATGCGGAAAATCTGCTCCTCGCCGAAAACTTCGTGCAGCTTGGCATTGAGCGAGCGGGCGCTGGCGAAGTCGGTGCCGAAGGGTTTCTCCATGATGATCCGCGAACGCTCGACGAGGCCCGCCTCCCCCAGCAGGCGCACGGCGGAAAGCGCCGCGTTGGGCGGTACGCTGAGGTAGTGCAGGCGCCGGCTCTCCGTCCCTAGCGACTTCTCCGCGCGCTCCACCGCAGCCCGCAGCGCAGCGGCGCCGGCGCCCAGGGGAACGTAGTCCAACCATTCGGCAAACGACGCCCAGTCCGCGTCGGAGACTTCGCGCGTGGAGAACTCATCCAGCGCAGCACGCGCGAGCTTACGGAAGCCCTGCGCATCGATGTCATCGAGTGAGACCCCGATGATGCGGCAACCGGGGATGAATCCGACGCCGATGAGGTGAAACAGCCCCGGAAGGAGCTTGCGCCGGGCCAGATCACCCGTGGCGCCCACCAGAACCACGACCTGCGGAAACCGCGGACCCACCCCGGGAGGTACTTTGGACACCCTGCTCTGCCTTTCGCATGACCTTGAACCGAGGCGAAAGGATAGCGGGCCGCTCCCGTCGATTCCATCGAGCGCGCACAGTTTCTGCGCGCAGGCGGGGTACAGAGTAGCCTCTGAGCCCCGCCGGGCATCACGCGGTCAAGCGGTACGCGATAACGGCACGCCGATTTCGCGGCGTCCCCGGCCCCGCTGCAGCAGCCAGCGATGCATCGCGCCGGTCACATCGATCGTCCACTGCAGCAGCCGCGGCCTGCGCCCGAAGTGGGACGCGAAGTCGCGGTTGATCTCGAGCGGCCGCCAGTAGGCGGTCTGCCACTCGCGGAAGCCGGAAGCGAACTCCCGCTCCTGCTCGGGGCGCACCGACAACAGCACACAATTGCAAGCGGCGCGGATCTCGATCCGGTCTTCCGGACCGACTCGGAAGCTGTGCCAGCTGCGAATGTGGCACAGCCACCCGCTCGAGAGCTCGAATTCCTCGGGGGTATTGCGTAAGGCAGTGATCAGGGGGGCGACATCGAGATATGACATGGACTTGCTCTCCATTGGGTCAGGGTGGATCGCGAGTCTTCAGCGGCCGGTCGCGTACGCGGCCCGCTCAGGGAAGGCTTGGCATTTCAACGCCCGACGGCAGGAAAGTTCCGCGCCCTCATTTGATTGGGGCCGCCAGAGGGACGGCCCCTTGTTTTCATTGATGCTTCTTGTCAGAGCTCTCAGCGCGCCACCGCCGCGCCAGTCCGCGACTCCGGCCGCATGAAGCTCGGGACGAGCCCGCTGAGCGCGCTGCCGCGGATGATGTCGATCACCCCGACGATGAGCAGGGCCACGAGCGTCGGCGGCTCGTTGCGCGCGGCGGTTATGATCCCGAGCACGAGCGCGCCCAGACCGGCGACGAATGGATTCCGGCCGAGGCGGCGGTCCTCTCGCCCGCGAGGAACTCGCGAGCCGGGCACGCAGCGACCGAGGCGCGCCTGAGCTCGGCCTGCAAGCGGTACAGGCCGGGCACCGACTGGGCGCTGAGCACCAGGAGGCTAAGGTTGCGTGTCCGGTCGTGTTGGAGCGCCCGCAGAGGCCCGCGTACCTGTCGAGCCGGCGGTTGCGTTTGTTTTGCGCCGTATCGTGATGACGATCACGCTGAGGAGGACCAGAGCCGTGCCCAGGACCGTTCGGATGTCCAACACCTCACCGCCCAGGAAATGGCCAAGCAGGACGGCGAAGACAGGATTGACGTAGGCGTAGGTGCCCACTTTGGTCGGGGACTGATGGTGGAGCAGCCAGGTGTATGCCGTGAAGCCGACCAGTGAGCCTGCGACGATCAGATACGCCAGGGCGATCCACGCCGCGGTCGAGACAGTGCCTGGATGAAAGCCGCGCTCTTCGCCGAAAGCCGCGGCGACGATGCAGAGCATCAGGCCGCCGACCAGCATCTGCGTCGCGGCACTCATGACCTTGGATGCGGGCATGGGCAGTCTCTTGCTGAGCACCGAGGCTCCGGACCAGCTGATGGCGCTCACCAGCAGGCCTGCCGCCCCGAGCACATACACGGGCGCTCCGCGCATGCCGAGCGACGGGTCGACCAGCACCGCCACACCCGCGAGCCCGACGAGCAGCGCCGCGCCGAGACTCGCTGTCATCCGCTGGGTGCGCAGGAGGCTGATCTCGGCGAGCGCCATGAAAGCCGGAATCGTCGCCAGAATCACCGCAGCCGTGCCCGAGGGCACCGTCTCCTCCGCCCAGAAGAGAATGCCGTAATCCACTACGAAGATGAGCAAGGCGACTACCGCGATGTTGGCCCACTCGCGCCCGCTGGGCCAGCGCTCGCCTTGCGCGACGGCGTATATGAAGAGAACGACCCCGGCGGTCGTGAAGCGTACTGCCGCGAGCAGCAGCGGCGGCACCTCGTGAACGCCCACGCGGATGGCGTAGAAGGTGGAGCCCCAGACGAAATAGATGATCGCGAACGCGAGCAGAGTCTTCCATCGGGGCGGGCGGGCACTGTGCACGGAGCGGGACCTTGCCGAAGCGGGCGTGCATTCTACGGTCCAGCCTTTGGGCACGCTATGTGCGGAGCTCCAGGCAACGGGATGCGAGTCGCGCCCGGCAGCACATAGAAAGAGGACGGAGACATGGGGGAGGCGCGTATGAAGACAGTCATTGCCATCGTGGCGGCGCTGATTTGCGCATCGTGCGGAGGAGGATCTTCCACCGGCTCTTCGGCAGGCTCCTCGGCATCATCACCTGCTTCCGCAACATCGATGCCAGCGACTATGGCTTCGGACCCCTCCAGTGGCTCTCCGGCAACCGCACCATCGTCGTCGAGCCCACCTTCTTCAGACACACCCTCGCCCTCGCCCACGCCCACGCCCTCCGCCCCCTCGCCCGCGCCCCCGGCCAACCCCCTCTACGCGATCGTGGAAATTCCGCGCCTCACGCCAACCGGGTCAGTGACGGCAAATGCAGTCAATTCCGAGGGCCTCGTCGTGGGCCAGCAAGAGACCACCGCCGCGCCGAAAGCCTGGATGTACCAGCAGCGCTCGGGTGTGCTGGATGAGCTCTCATTGGATTCATCGGAGAATGGCGCTTATGCCAATGGCATCAGCGACACCGGAGTGATCGCGGGCGCCAAAGTGCCCAACGGACCTCCCGTCCCCGGCTTTTGGACGGCCACGGGTGGCGCGATGCTGCTGACGGGAGAGTATCAGTCATCCTCTCAGGCGGTAGCTGCAAACGACAGCGGCACCATCATCGGGAACTACGGCGAATCGGGCACGCTCGCGAGCTTACCCCTCGTCTGGACGGGGCCAGGGTACGCCGAGACCACCCTGCCCGGTCTTCAGTGCGCCCAGTGCACCAGGAGCGATGTCAGTGCGCACTCCATCAACAACGGCGGGGTCGTCGTCGGCAGCAGCAACTACGGCATCTCCAGCAGCGACGGCACCGTGACCGCCGGTATGCACGCCGTCGAATGGCAAGGCGGCAACATCACGGATCTCGGCGGACTGCAGAGCGCCAATTACAGCGCGGCCTATTCGATAAACACCAGCGGGGACGTCGTTGGCGGCTCGAGAACCGGTCCGTCGTCGGGCGCCCCCAGCCACGCCTTTCTCTATACCCACGGAATCATGACCGATCTCGGCGCGCTCGCCGGCGACTCCGACAGCTCGGCGAATTCCATCAACGACAGCGGGCAGATCGTCGGTGTGTCACAAAACGACACGGCCACGCGGGCCTTTCTCTACGAGAACGGCCAGATGTATGACTTGAACTCGGTCATCGATCCCGCAAGTCCGCTGGCCGGGCTCGTGAGCCTCCAGGAGGCAGTCGGCATCAGCACCAGCGGATGGATAGCGGTCAACGGCACTGACTCCCGCGATCCGGGGTGGACGCGCGCCTTCCTGCTGATCCCATCCGCTGGAGGATGAGCCGTAACCCTCGAGCCCTGCGAGCTCAAGCGGCGGAGTTCTCCAGAGAAACCCACTTGCCGTGCCCGGCGCTCGAGCGCACCGCTGCCTCTACGAAGCGTACGCCATCGAGGCCATCGCTGGCGTCCGGATACCAGACGTTCTCGGCAGCCGGCTGCGCATGCTGTGCCGCGCGGATTGAACGGGCGATCTCGGCATACACCGTGGCAAAGGCCTCGAGATAACCCTCCGGATGACCCGGCGGTATGCGTGTCACCCGCGCGGCAGCCTCACCCGCAGCGCGCGATCCGCGCGTGATCACCCTGCTCGGCTTGTCGAGCGGCGAATGGAGCAGCCGGTTCGCATCGCTTTGACGCCATGTCAGGCCGCCCTGCTCGCCATATACCCGGATGGCGAGCTCGTTCTCGTTGCCCGTTGCGACCTGGCTCGCCCACAGCATGCCGCGCGCACCGGAGCCGAGGCGCAGGAGTATCCGCGCGTCATCGTCGAGCCGCCTGCCCTCGGCGAAGCTCGTGAGTTCTGCACAGAGCTCCGTGACGTCGAGGCCCGTGATGAACCTCATGAGATGGTACGCGTGCGTGCCGATATCTCCGATCGCGCCGCCCACCCCGGCTCGTGCAGGATCGGTCCGCCACGCGGCCTGCTTCGAGCCGAGGAGCTCCACCCGGTTGGCCAGCCAGTCCTGCAGGTATTCCACGTGGACCAGCCGCACCTTACCCAGCTCGCCGGCCCGGCACATCTCGCGCGCCTGCCTGACCATCGGGTAGCCGGTGTAGTTGTAAGTGACGGCGAGTATTCTGTGGGTCTGCCTTGCCAGCCGGACGAGCTCGGCCGCCTGCTGTGTCGACACCGCGAGCGGTTTGTCACAAATGACGTGAATCCCGCGCTCCAGGAAAGCTTTGGCAATCGCCGCATGCGTGTCGTTCGGAGTCACGACGGAGACGGCTTGTATGCCGTCCGAACGTGATGCTTCGGCGGCTGCCATCTCCTGGTAGGTCCCGTACGTCCGGTCCGCTGCAAGCCCAAGGTCTTGACCCGACTCCTTCGCGCGGGCAGGATCGGACGACAATGCACCGGCCACCAGCTCGAACTGGTCGTCCAGGCGGGCCGCGATCCGGTGCACCGACCCTATGAAAGCGTCGCGTCCGCCACCGACCATGCCCAAGCGAATTCTTGTCATGGATCCTATTTTTGCATATTCGCGGTCAGGTGGGCTGACCGCCGATGGACCGGACTGCGGCTCAGGTGAACAAGCGCTTGAGCAACTCCCAGAGGCCACGCCGCCCGGCCGCGCCGGCGCGCCACGTCCAAGGCTGCTCGAGCGTCTCACCCACATCCTTACTACTGGGGTGGTTTTGGCGTCTCGAGCTGCGAGGTGCCAGTCGAGGCGGCGTTGGATATCCGTTGACCGGATGGAATCGAAGTGCTGCGGAAGCATCGCGTAACGAGCTCCTCCACTTGGATCTGGCCATCCCCGCTGATGGCCGGCACGTTCTGCAGCTGGAAAGGGCCCATTGGGAGACTCGTGCTCATCCGCAGCGCGCCATTCACATAGAGATCGACCGGCGAAGGCAGCGCCGTCGCCCCGGCAATGGTAGGCAGCGGGAAAGTGATCAACCCGGGCTGGGTCGCGAAGTCCGTACCCCACTGCACGCCCGCGCAGCGCACGGCTCCGCCCCAAAGGCCGCTCGCCCCCGTGATCGCATCGCCGATGCGCAGGGTGGTCGCGCTTTCGGGTTGATCCCGCGTCCACGTCGTATCCAGGCGCATCAGCCGCTCGTGTCCACCGGCGTCGCGTGCCAGGAAATCCGACAGCCAATTGCCCCAGCGACCGAACAGCGAGGGCTCCAACAGCGCGCTCTCGGCGGTCGCGACGCTCGATCGAGTGGCGGAGCCACAGCGCCGTACACTGTGAGACTCTGCGCGGTACCGTTACCTGTATCGGAGACCGAGGTGCCCACGGTGTTGCCCCACACGGTTGTGCGGTTGCTATCCTGATATGGCGTGTAAGCCAGGTGGTCGGTACCGGCGTCCTTCATCTGGCGAGCTGGCACAGCGTCCGTCGAACCGCCGGCCGGGTTCGTGCCCTGATTCAATGTGACCGCCACGGCCGAACCGTTCGTGCACGTCACGGTTACGGTGCCCGTGCCGTCAAGGGCGCTCGTTGCGTTCGTCACGATCGGGCGCTGCACCGCCGCGGCGTTGTCATGAATGACAACCCGCAAAGGTTGCCATGCAGGGCAAGATGCCGGGGCCGCTATATGCGTAGAGTTAGGTCGTCGGTTTCGAGCCAGGCGCGGCTGCCTGACGAGCTAGGAAGAGCACGGGTTGCTCGTTATAGGCCCCGCGTTCGAAAACTTCATAACCGCATTTTTTCAGCACTCGCAGTGACGCCGAGTGGTCTTCGTGCACGAGGCATACACTGAGCCGGGACGGTAGGTGCAAGTCGGCCCAAGCGAGGCACGCCGCCACTGCCTCACTGGCGTACCCTCTTCCATGGAACCGGGAGGCGAGCGCGAAACCCAGCTCCGGCTTCCCTTTCATCGCCGCGGCGATGTCGCGCTTGAAGTCGGCGAAACCGATTTCACCGACGAACTGGCCGGAGTCCCGCTCCTCCATGGCCCAGTAACCAAATCCCATGAGCGCCCAGTGACCCACATAGGACAGCAGCCGTGCCCAGGTCTGTTGCTCGCTGAGAGGCTTGCCGCCGATGAATCGGGTCACCGTCGGATCGGACCACATGGCCGTGCAGTGGGGCAGATCATCGCAGCGGTGCCCGCGAAGGCGCAGGCGTGACGTTTCGATGACCGGCGCACTCATGTAGATTCAACCTGCCCCTGCCCGAAGCTCATCCACTGCAGCACCTTTGCGCGATCGGATGGATCGGTGGGAAGATATATTGAGCCTTCCGCGCGATACACGCGAATCGCATTCCACTCTGCCAGCGTCCGACCGTCCTCCAGCTGAATGGCGGACACCCTGCCCGTCGGGTTGATATCCGCGGGACTCGGCACGCTGATTTCCATACTCAAGGATATTCACCGTCACCGCTCGGTACGTTCGACTCAGGAGTTGGAGTAACAGGCGCGCTTTCCAGCCATTCCGCGAAGCCGGATAATGGAACAAAGCAAGCATTGTGATTACACAGTTTACGCCTTCTGGCGTCGATCCGAGCCACGAAGACCGATAGGACAGGCCTTACCGCGCAATCCGCGACAGTCCGGCGGCGCCGTGACAATCACTCACGCCGCCCGTCCATCACCGATCGTGAAAACCGCTCCATCAGTATCGTGATCGCGCTCACCTGGTCCGGCTAAGCGTGGAGCGGTTTGCGGCATTAGCGAGGCTCGAAGTACCAGTAAGGCGCGGACGGATCCAGATTACCACGATCCCCCACAAGGTTGCTCCATAAAGGGCGTACCAAAGGGCTTCCTGCGCAGGGGAGGCCCGCACCGGATCGAACATGACCAAGGATCCTGTCAAGCTGACATGCGTGAGTTGCGCCAGCAAAAGGCTTTCCGTGTGGCTATACAACCAGACGATGAACACTCGTACTGCGGAAACGATTGCGATAAATGCAAGAAAAAATGGTAGCCAGTACTGGCGATGCGGTGCCGCAGCGCCGAGGAAGTCGACCACAGGAGCGTGCCAGAGCCCCCATAGGATGCCCAAAAGGACCGCGGCTCGGAAAGGCGTCATCGACTTTCGCATATGTGGGTATGCGAATCCCATCCAGCCAAATTCCTCAAGGAAGCCCGGCATAATGGCAAACGAAATACCGAGAGCGAAATCGTTGGGCCGAAATACCGGAGAGACCAGCCACGCCAAGGCGAAAATCAGGGCCAGCATGACGCCGGGACACAACAGAAGAGCGAAGGCGTACCAACCTGGATTTACGTTCCATCGAGTCTCGCCCGCAAACAGATGTTTGACGCCACTTCTTCCATAGAGTACGGCGGTCATGGAGACGCTCACAAGGAAGACTCCTACTACGAGTACGGGGAAGAGGATGTACTCGGCATCGGCGGCAGTCTCGGTACCTCCGTGCAGCAGGCGAGGCCCGACCACAACCAAGAAGGCGCCGTAAGAGACAGCGAAGACAAGCAGGAAATACTTGAGGACTTGGGATCGAGAATTCATGCTGAGGTGAACCTCGCCAGATGCCCAGTCCAACGACCGGTCAGATAGGTGCACCTGAAACACAGTCAATAAGAGCGGGGCCGATTTTGCAAGTAGTCACGCAGTCAACCGCAGTCGCATGCCATTCCACCACGGAACGGCGAGGCGCATCCAGCAGGCCGAAGGTGAGCACGGTCGGCAGACGGGCGCGGCGACCTGGACCTCGCTCGCGGTGATCTCGACCGTGGCAGGCATGTCGATGAGATCGCGATAAACGCGCGCCCGCGCATTGGCATAGCGGCGCATCTTGAGGGCGAGCAGTCGATCCAGTCCACTGGCCATCACCAGCACGGCCATATCGAGTCGAGCTTCAGGCTCACGGCCGAGTACAGGGAGATCGACTGCCGATCAGCAAGGTTCCTCGGCAACCCGATGCGCGCCACGCCCATACAGTGTCTCCTCACCAGGAGACCTGATTGGACATCGCCGGACGCGGATTACTACGATCCCATCATGGCCACGCCCCTTCCCGTATCGAGCAGCGCGTGGCGCTGCCGTGTCTGCGGATTCGAACGCCACCACCGCATCAGTGTGATGAGAAAGAACGGCGGCCGTTACGAGACGCAATTTTTTGCGTGTAGCCAGTGCAGCGTGATGTTCATGAACCCGACGCAGTTCAATGCATTCAGCACCGCAGCTCCCAACGTCGAGTTCCCGCCGATCGTTACGCCGCTTCGGCGCCGGAGGTAGTCACCGCAGACAAAGCGCGATTTCGCCCCGAATTGCCATAACGCCTCCAGGCATGATGCGAATCGATGCACGATATCAGCCCACGGGCTTAGAGACTTCCCTCTGCCCGTTCGCGCCACCAACTAGCGGCGGCCCCGATCAGGATTACGGCCTCGCTCATCACGGTGAGAGGGAGCTGTAGACAAATCAAGCGCCATGAGCGAAAGCCGCCGCGATGGGCGGCCCCGCTCATGCGCGCGCCTCTAGTGCTCTCCGCCCTTGCGGCCGGCCTCGGAGGCTCGCTCGCGATCCTCGGCAAAGTTCCCTTTGCCACCGCGGACGCGATCCGACGCCTCGCGCTCTTCGACACCCGAGGACTGCTGAGAGGCACCGGGCCCACCTTTTGCCTCACCGCCCTTGCGGCCTGCCTCGGAAGCCAGCTCGCGGTCCTTCGAAAAGCTGCGCTCCTCGGCGGGCACGCTCTGTCCCCCTTTGCTCGCGGCCTCGCGCTGCTTGTCCTCGTCCATCGATCCGAAGCCGCGGTTAGAGCTCCCGCTCTCGTGCGTTTGATTTCGATTCTCAGCCATTGCAATTCTCCTCATGGATTCTCGACCGCGCTTTCCCAGCAACCCCCGTGCCCCGCCTCCTGGTCGTTCGGCGGGATAGTTGGCACCTACAGCAAGGACGATGGCTCCTAGCCAAGCCGGTCCTCGTGAAGATTCGTCGGCGGGAGATCAACTATCCAACGCCCGCGAGGCGGCTACAGGCCGCCGGAGAGCATCTGCGGGATATCGATGAGGGGCCAGCGCTCGATGCAGTACTCATCGGCGGCATTCAGAAGGTCGAGCACTGCTGTATCGCGGCGTGGGGCACCGCGAGGTCCCTGGCACAGGCTACCCGGCAAAGGACCACGGCCCGGGCAATGGAGATCACGCCCGCGTTGCTCTCAGAGGAGTCGGAGGACGAGGAAGGGACTCAGGAACAAAGTGAGCAGACGCATGCCAAGAAGGCGCCGAGCCGCTCCAGCAGGAGCGCGCCCAGGCATTGAGAGCGGATCAGGATCAGCATGCCCTCGAGCGAATCCGCGGCCCCGGTAGGATTTCCAGGCCCGAGCGGATCTGGCGGCGCCGCGCCCGGACCAACTGCCTGCACGGGTCGACCGGCTACCGTGGAGTAACACGCGCGTCCTGGTGATCGCCGCGGGCGGCGACTGCGTGAACGGCAGCTTCTGGGTCGGCACGGCGGCAGGTGCCGCCGTGCCGCTCCTGATCGTGGCACGGAAAGGACCTCGAGCTGCGCACTGAAGGAGCATTACCCGTGGTAAGAGGTCTTGATGTCTTTCGCAACTTCTTTGCCAGTAATGCCGAGCGTGGACCTGATGGTCAAAGCGATCGGACGCTGCCGCGCAATCATTCCCCAATCCCTGCTACTCGCAACGGGTGAGGTCGCGGAGCTGCGCGCCTCCATTGACGCGCGCCGACTACCGCCTCAGTGAAGCGCCACGATTCACGCAGGAGCCGGGCGAGGACGTCACCTCCCGTGAGCCGCTCGCATGATCTGCGACGTCGACACGATTTGACCGGAAAATAGTGAACAAAATGAGGACCGGGACCTTTCGATCACGTAAGCCATTTGCCCTTTCGGGGCAGGGGGTTACACCGTATTCCGAGCGCATGGGTGACCCTTTCCGGTATTTGCGGAGGGCACACAAATGCGGTGGCGGGAGTGTCGCAAGGTGGACGAACGGCCGCGGTTTGTGGCTCCGTTCCAGGCTACAGTGTTACCCATGCCCTCGGAATAATCGGGCACCTATCCGCTCGGAATAGACCTTGATTGGATGGCGTCCCCGACGGGATTCGAACCCGTGTTACCGCCGTGAAAGGGCGATGTCCTGGGCCTCTAGACGACGGGGACGCCGCTTGGAAAAAAGGCGGGTTGAACGCCGCACCTCGGCCCGAGGGCGCGCAAGATTACACGGGCGGCGGCCGGGGGACAAATCGGACCGGCCGCGGCCCCCTCAGCTCGCCGGAGGCTTCACGCCGAGCGGCATCGAACCGCCCTGCACGGGACCACTAGTCGCCGCCGAAATGCCGTTCGCCACCGCGTGGCCACGAGTCGCGGTGGACGGCAGCCGCGCGAGCAGATCGATGAGCGTCTCCAGATCCAGCGGCTTCACCAGATGGGAATCGAAGCCGGCCTCGCGCGAGCGGCGGCGATCAGAGTCCTGACCCCAGCCGGTCAGCGCGACCAGCGTGATTCGCTGGCCCCAGGGCTGCGCACGGATGCGCTTCGCTACCTCATAGCCATCCAGCAGCGGCATCCCGATATCCAGCAACACCACCTCGGGAAGATGCCGCTCGGCACTTTGCAGCGCGGTGCCGCCATTGGTCGCAGTGTAGACCTCGTGCCCGCTGAGCTGCAGCAGGGTCGCCAGGCTCTCCAGCGCGTCGTTGTTGTCGTCCGCGATGAGGATTCGGCGAGCCATGCGCGCGGCGCCGGCGGTGACGAGCGGCGCCACGACGGCGGCCATATCGGTCGCGGACGCGACCGCCGCCGGTCCCGCTTCCAGTTCCGGCTCCAGCCGCGGCTCCGGTTCCAGCTCCGGCTTCGGCTTCGACTCCGGCTCGGCTGCGGCCGGCACCCTGTCCTCACGCAGCAACGGCAATCGGATCACGAACTGGCTCCCTCTACCCGGCCCCTCGCTCGTAGCCGAAACATCGCCGCCGTGCATCTGCACCAGCCGCTGTACCAGGGCGAGCCCGATACCAAGGCCGCCCTGCGTCCGGCCGTCACCGCGCTCCAACTGCGTGAAGAGCTCGAAGACATGCGGCAACATCTCCGGATGGATGCCGATGCCGTTGTCACGAACGCATATTTCGACGTCCCCACCGCGGACACCCACGCTTAGATAGATTTGACCGCCTGCATCCGTGTACTTCGCTGCGTTACCGAGTACGTTGGCAATGGCCTGCGTGAGGCGCGTGTGATCGCCGAAAACTTTTACCCCAGGCTCGGGCAGCTCGAGGGTGAGCTGATGCCTGTGCTCGTCGAATAGCGGGTGTACCGTCTCCACCGCGCGCGAGATGAGGCCTTCGAGCTCCACCACCTGGCGCGTCAGGTTGATCTTGCCGCGCGTAATGCGCGAGACATCGAGCAGATCATCGACCAGGCGCGTGAGGCTGGTGAGCTGGCGCGCGATGACGTCGCGCGCCCAGTTGAGCTGCGGGTCATCGAGCGGCTTCAGGCGCATCAGCTCGATTGCATTGTGGATCGGCGCCAGGGGATTGCGTAGCTCGTGCGCGAGCATCGCCAGGAACTCGTCCTTGTGGCGGTCGGCCTCCTTCAACGCCTGCGAGATCCGGGCGCGCTCGGCAATCTCGCTCTGCAGCGACCGGTTGGCGGCTTCGAGCTCGGTATTCGCGCGCTGCAGACTCTCGTTGAACATCTCGAGCTCGCGCGTCTTCTCCTCTTGCAGCGCGATATTGGCTTCCGAGAGGCGCAAGTTCGCCTCCTGCAGCTCCTTGCGCTTGATGTACAGCTCGACCAGCACCGATACCTTGCTGCGCAGGATCTCCGGCACGATCGGCACCGATACGTAATCGACGGCGCCGAGCGAATAGCCCTTGAGGCGGTCGAGGTCATCGAGATGCACGCCCGTCACGAATATGATGGGAGTGCGCTCGAAGCGCGGGTGCTCGTGAATCAGCTTCGCCGCCTCGAAGCCGTCCATGTCGGGCATGCTGACATCGAGCAGCACGACCGCGAACTCACGGTCCATCAGGTGCTCGAGCGCCTCGCGTCCCGAGCGCGCGCAGACCAGATCCAATTGCAGGTCGGCGAGGATCGCGCGATACGCGACCAGCCGCTGCGCCTGGTCATCGACCAGCAGAATGCTGACTCTCTCTTCGAATTCGGTTTCGGACATTTATTCCCCTCGGAAGCCGGCGCGATTCAGCGACGCAGCCACATCCGGACCAGCGACAGAAGCTGGTCACTGTTCACAGGCTTGGCGACATAGTCCGAGGCGCCCGCCTCCAGACATTTCTCACGGTCGCCCTTCATGGCCTTGGCCGTGAGAGCGATGATCGGCAGCAGTTTGAACTGCGGCTTGGTGCGGATGCGGCGCATCGTCTCGTAACCATCCATCTCCGGCATCATGACATCCATCAGCACGAGCGAAAGATCCTCCGCCCGCTCCAGGAGGTCGATCGCCTCATAGCCGTTGCTGGCGTTGATCACCTGCATCTGGTGCCGCTCGAGCAGGCTATTGAGCGCGAAGACGTTGCGGATGTCATCGTCGACGACCAGGACCTTGCGGCCGCGCAACGCATCGTCGCTCTCGTGCAGCGAGCGGATCATCTGCTGCTTCTCCGGCGACAGATCGGCGATCACGCGGTGCAGAAAGAGCGCCGTCTCATCGAGCAGCCGCTCCGGCGAGCGCACGCCCTTCAGCACGATGCTCTTGGCCTGCCGCCGCAGCTCGCCTTCCTCTTCCACCGTGAGCTCGCGCCCGGTGAAGACCACGATGGGTGTCTCACGGATCTTCGTGTCCTTCTGCACTTGCGCGAGCAGCTCGAATCCGGAAATGTCGGGCAATGCGAGGTCGAGCACCACGCAGTCGAAAGCCCGCTCCCGCATGAGCGCGAGCGCCTCGGAGCCGCTCTCCGCCGTGGCGATTTCGATGTCCTCGGATCCGAGGAGTTCCGTGATGCTCAGCCGCTCCGCCGCATTGTCCTCGACCACGAGGAGCCGCCGCGGACGCGCGGCGCTGAACGTCTTGAGCCGATCGAGCGCCTCCTCCAGGCTTTCGGTGGTGATCGTCTTGGTGACGAACGAGAATGCGCCCCGCTCCAGTCCGTACTGCCGCTCATCCTCCACCGTGAGCAGCTGCACCGGGATGTGCCGCGTCTCGGGATTGCGCTTCAATTGATTGAGCACGGTCCAGCCGAGCATGTCGGGCAGGAAGATATCGAGCGAGATCGCAGTCGGCTTGTGCTTCGCGGCGAGCGAGAGCGCCCGTTCACCGTTGCCGGCCACCAGCACCTTGAAGCCCTTGCGGCGCGCAAGATCCAGCAACACCCGCGAATAGTGCGGATCGTCCTCCACGATGAGCAGTACCGCATCGGACGGCAGAATGTCATCGCGATCGTCGGCGATTTGCTCCACAACGCGAGCCACCGCCGCTCGTACGGCGGGCGCCAAGGCTGCTGGCGCCGAGGGCGCCATAGCGGCCGCTGCAGCCTTCGCATGCAGGCCCATCTGCGATTGCGGCAGGTACAAGGTGAAGGTGCTGCCGGCGCCCGGCGAGCTGCTCAGGCGGATCTCACCGCCAAGCAGCTGCGCGAGCTCGCGGCTGATCGCAAGGCCGAGGCCGGTGCCGCCATACTTGCGTGCCGTGCCCGCGTCCGCCTGCTGGAACGCCTCGAAGATGATGCGCTGCTTCTCGAGCGGGATGCCGATACCGGTGTCGCTCACCGAGAATTCGATGATGGTGCCGCTCTGGCTCAGCGTCGCATGGTCCGGGCTCCAGCCGCCGGTTGCGCTCGCGACGTGCAGCCGCACGCCGCCGCGCTCTGTGAACTTGAAGGCGTTCGAAAGCAGGTTCTTCAATATCTGCAGGAGGCGCTTCGCGTCCGTGGTCATCGAGCGCGCGAGCCGCGTATCGAAATCCAGCGTGAAGGCGAGCTTGCGCGTCTCGGCCTCGTGGCGGAAGCTGCGCTCGATCGTCTCCTTCAGCGTGCCGAAGCTCAGGTCCTCGTACTCGACGGTGACGGTTCCGGACTCGATCTTCGAGAGATCGAGGATGTCGGTGATCAGGTTGAGCAGGTCGGTGCCCGCGGAGTGGATGGTCCGGGCATATTCGACCTGGCGGTTCGAGAGGTTGCCCTCGCTGTTTTGCGAAAGCTGCTGGCCGAGGATGAGGATGCTGTTCAACGGTGTCCGCAGCTCGTGCGACATGTTGGCGAGAAACTCGGACTTGTAGCGCGATGTCAGCGCCAGCTCCGCCGCCTTCTCCTCGAGCGCCTTGCGGGCGAGCTCGATCTCCGTGTTCTTCCTCTCGACCTCGACGTTCTGCTCGGCGAGCAAGCGCGCCTTGGTGGCGAGCTCCTCGTTCGTCTGCTGCAGCTCGCGCTGCTGGGTCTGCAGCTCGCCGGCGAGCTGCTGCGACTGCTTCAGCAGCTCCTCGGTGCGCATCGTCGCCTCGATGGTGTTGAGCACCACGCCGATACTGTCGGTGAGCTGCTCGAGGAAGGCGAGCTGGGAGGGAGTGAAGTCATAGAGGGAGGCGAGCTCCAGCACCGCCTTCACCTCGCCTTCGTACAGGACCGGCAGCACGATGACGCTGCGCGGGCAGGCGGAGACCAGGCCGCCGCGCACCTCGATTGTGCGCGCATCGAGATCGGTGATGAGCAGCCGCCTGCGGTCGGCGGCCGCCTGGCCAACGAGCCCCTCGCCGATGGCGAAGAATCGTGGGTCGCGCATCTCGTGTGCGCCGTCGGCGTAGCTCGCCAGCTCCTTGAGGCACGATGACCCGTTCATGCCTTCCATGACGTACATGACACCCTGCTGGCCGTTGACGAGCGGCGCGACCTCGGAAAGCAGCAGCCGTCCGACGGTCACGAGGTCGCGCTGGCCCTGCAGCATGCGGCTGAACTTCGCGATGTTGGTCTTCAGCCAGTCCTGCTCGGTGTTTCGTTCGGTCGTGGCACGGAGGTTGCCGATCATGGCGTTGATGTTGTCCTTGAGCTCGGACACCTCGCCGCGCGTATCCACCTGAATCGAGCGGGTGAGGTCGCCCTGGGTCACGGCGGTGGCGACCTCGGCGATCGCACGTACCTGCGTGGTGAGGTTGGCGGCGAGCAGGTTCACGTTGGCCGTGAGGTCTTTCCAGGTGCCGGCGGCGCCCGGCACGTGCGCCTGGCCGCCGAGCCGCCCTTCCACACCCACCTCGCGCGCGACGCTCGTCACCTGGTCGGCGAAGATCGCCAGCGTATCCGTCATGCTGTTGATGGTGTCGGCGAGCGCCGCGACCTCGCCCTTCGATTCCACCGTCAGCCTCTGCCTCAGGTCGCCGTTCGCCACGGCGGTCACGACTTTGACGATGCCGCGCACCTGGTTGGTGAGGTTGTTCGCCATGACGTTGACGTTGTCGGTGAGGTCCTTCCAGGTGCCGGCCACCTCAGGCACTTCCGCCAGGCCGCCGAGCTTGCCCTCGGTACCCACCTCGCGCGCGAGCCGCGTCACTTCCGCCGCGAAGCTGTTCAACTGGTCCACCATCGTATTGATGGTGTTCTTGAGCTCGAGGATCTCGCCCCTGACGTCCACCGTGATCTTGCGCGACAGGTCGCCGCGCGCCACGGCGGTGGTCACTTCCGCGATGTTGCGCACCTGACCGGTGAGGTTGCGCGCCATGGAATTGACGTTGTCCGTGAGGTCCTTCCAGGTGCCCGCGACACCCGGCACGACGGCCTGTCCGCCGAGCTTTCCCTCGGAGCCCACTTCGCGCGCCACGCGCGTCACTTCCGCCGCGAAGCTGTTCAGCTGGTCGACCATCGTGTTGATGGTTTCCTTGAGCTGCAGGATCTCGCCGCGCACGTCCACCGTGATCTTGCGCGACAGGTCGCCGCGGGCGATGGCGGTAGCCACCTCCGCGATGTTGCGCACCTGGCCGGTGAGGTTGCTCGCCATGAAGTTGACGTTGTCCGTGAGGTCCTTCCAGACGCCGCTCACGTCCTTCACCTCGGCCTGGCCGCCGAGCTTGCCTTCGGTGCCCACCTCGCGCGCCACGCGCGTCACCTCGGACGCGAAGGAGCGAAGCTGGTCCACCATCGTGTTGATGGCCTCCTTGAGCTGCAGGATCTCGCCGCGCACGTCCACCGTGATCTTGCGCGAGAGGTCGCCGTTTGCGACCGCCACCGTCACCTCGGAGATGTTGCGGACCTGACCGGTGAGATTGCCGGCCATCGAGTTCACGCTGTCGGTCAGGTCCTTCCAGGTGCCCGCGAC
>JANWJS010000033.1 GCA_025451845.1 Steroidobacteraceae bacterium | reverse complement strand
TCGATCCGCGTGATGGCACCCTTACCGCCGGCAACAGCACGCCGCTGACCGACGGGGCGAGCGCCGTGGTGTTGGCCTCCGAGGAGTGGGCCGCTCGCAGGAACCTACCGGTACTCGCCTGGCTGCGTTACGGCAAGGTGTGGGCCGTCGACTTTGCGAGCGGCAAGGAGGGCCTGCTCATGGCGCCCGCCTACGCGGTACCGGCGATGCTGCGCGATGCCGGGCTCACATTGCAGGATTTCGATTACTACGAGATCCACGAGGCGTTCGCCGCGCAGGTGCTGTGCACGCTCGCTGCCTGGGAATCGCCGCAGTTCTGCCGCGATGCATTGGGGCTCGCGGCGCCGCTCGGCGCGATCGACCGCAGCCTTCTCAATGTCAAAGGCGGCAGCGTCGCGATCGGCCACCCCTTCGCCGCCACCGGCACGCGGATAGTCGCCACCCTGGCGAAGCTCCTGGCGGGCGGCCCCACCGCCAAGCGGGGATTGATCTCGGTATGTACCGCGGGTGGGATGGGCGTCACGGCTATCGTGGAGCGCTGAGGCAGTTTCCGCCGCCGCGAGGATATACTGGCGGTCACATAACAGGGGGCGTACCACAGGGTGCGATAAGGGCCGTCGAATGGATGGCAATCCTTTCGAAGAGACTGCGACGCTGCGCTCCGACGTAGGAGCGCTGCTCGCGGAAATGCCCGTCTTCAGCGGCCTCGATGCGACGCTGCTGCGCGAGATTGGCTCGGCCGTCGAGTGGCTGTCCCTCCCCGGCGGGGCGAAGCTCTTCTCTGCCGGCGATCCTTCCGACGCGCTCTATATGGTGCTGAGCGGCTGTCTCGGCGCCTTCTCCGCCGATCCCACGCGCCGCCGCTTCCTGGCTCGCATCCCGGCGGGTGACATGGTGGGGGAGATGGGGCTGATCTCCGGGCGCCCGCGCAGCGCGGACGTGGTGGCCTTGCGCGATACGGAGCTCGCGCGGATCTCGGCGAAGGCTTTCAACGAGGTGCTCCGCGGCCACCCGGAGGCGATGTTGCGTATCGCACGGCTGACCGTAGATCGTCTGGCGCAGTCGCAATCCCCCGCGGCCTCCGCCCGCAGCCGCGGCGCGTGCACTTTCACCATCCTGCCGCAGAGCATGGAGGTCGATTTCGGCGGCTTTGCCAGCAGACTCGTCAAGGCGCTCGCGGAGCTCGGGCGCGCCGAGCTCGTCTGGAGCGTGCGCGCCAAGACCCACACCAGCCAGTGGTTCAACAAGATCGAGGCCGCCAACGATTACGTGGTGTATGTTGCCGACCCGACGCCGGACCGCTGGACCAAGCTCTGCGTGCGCCAGGCGGACGCGTTGCTGCTGCTCGCGCGCGCGGAGAGTCCCGCCGGCAGTTGGGCCGCCCTGCGCTGGCCGCACGATCACAGCATGGCGCCGCAGCGCTCCGAGCTCGTTCTCCTGCACGACACCACGCTCGAGACCGGCGCCGCGGCCCGTTGGCTCGCGGACCTGCCGGATGTGCCGCATCACCACGTACAGTCCCCCGGCGACTATTCACGCCTCGCCCGGGTGTTGACGGGTCGTGGTGTTGGATTGGTGCTGTCGGGCGGCGGCGCGCGGGGATTCGCGCACATTGGAATCGTCAAAGCCTTGCGCGAGGCCGGCGTCCCGGTGGACCTCGTCGGCGGCACCAGCATGGGAGCGATCCTCGGCGCCGGCGTCGCGCTGCGGTGGAGCACCGATGAGCTGAAGGAGCGCTTCCGGCGCGCGTTCGTCGATTCCAGGCCGCTGCGCGACTATACGTTGCCTTTCGTCTCGCTCGTTTCCGGCCGCAAGGTGAGCACGCGCCTCTACGAGGCATTCGGTGACCTCACCATCGAGGACCTGCCGATCGATTTCTTCTGCGTGTCATCCAACCTCACCACCGGCCAAACGGTGGTGCACCGCCGCGGCACGTTGTGGCGCTGGCTGCGCTCCTCCGTGTCGGTTCCTGGAGTCCTCCCCCCGGTGCTGCATGGGGGCGAGGTGCTGGTCGACGGTGCCGCGATGAACAACCTGCCGGTCGACGTGATGCGCGAGCTCGGCCGCGGCCCGGTGATCGGCTGCGATGTCGGCGGTGCCGACAGGGCGCTCACCGCGCGCAGCGACGAGATGGACGTTCCGTTGCCCTGGCAGCTCCTGCGCTGGATCAAGGCGCGCCGCCAATGTCCCAGCATCTTCCAGATCCTCTGGCGCGCCGGCATGGTCAACAGCAACGCCAGCACCGTCGCCCACCGGGCGCAGTCGGACCTCATCCTCCAGCCTCCGCTCGCCGAGGTCGACATGCTCGATTGGACCGCGTTCGATCGGGCGATCCAGTCGGGCTACGAGTACGCGGTCAAGAGGTTGGAGGAGCTGCCGGCGGACTCCCCGGTGTTGAAGTGCGCCGGATCGTAATGGGTGCGCGACACCGGCGCAGCGCAGCCGGCGTCAATCGACTTGCGCCGGCGCGAGCCGCGGCGAGAGCAGGTGGACCGCCAGGAGTGCCAACAGGTAGGCGCAGCCGGCGAAAACGAACAGCGGCTTGAAGGTGCCCAGTCGCTCGAGTACCCAGCCTGCGTATTTGGCGAGCAGCATGCCGCCGATCGCGCCCGCGGTGCCGCCGATGCCGATGAGCGAGCCCACTGCACGGCGCGGGAATACGTCGGAGGGCAGCGTGAAGAGATTGCAGGAGAAACCCTGGTGCGCCGCGGCTGCGAGGCCGACTATCGCGACCGCCCCCCAGAGGCTGTCGACATAGGCCACCCCGAAGACCGGCAGGACCAGTATGGCGCAGAGCAGCATGGCGCTCTTGCGCGCCATGTTGAGCGAGAAGCCTGCATGCAGCATGCGTGACGACATCCAGCCGCCCCCGATGCTGCCCAGATCCGACACGACGTAAACGGCGACGAGGGGCGGTCCGAATGTCTTCAAGTCGAGGTGATGGCGCTTGACCAGGAAGTCGGGCAGCCAGAAGAGCCACATCCACCAGACCGGATCGATGAGGAATTTGCCGAGAGCGTAGGCCCACGTTTCGCGTACGGTGAGCAGCTTCGTCCAGGGGATCGTGTCGATCCCCTGGATCGACACCACCGGGTCGGGCGGATCGCTCTCGATGAGCGCGAGCTCCGCCGCGCCAAGCCGCGGATGCCGCCGGGGAGCACGGTAGACGGCCAGCCACACGATCATCCACACCACGGTGAAGCTGCCTGTGATCAGGAAGGCCGCCCGCCAGCCGAGCGCCAGTGTTATGACCGGGACGATGAGTGGAGTGACGATGGCGCCCACGTTGGCGCCCGCATTGAAGATCCCCGTCGCCAGCGCGCGCTCGCGCTTCGGGAACCATTCGGCTACGGCCTTCAGGCCCGCCGGGAAGTTGCCGGACTCGCCGAGGCCGATGGCAAAGCGCGCGATGAGAAAATCGGTCAGCGAACTGGCCCAGGCATGTGCCAAGTGTGCCACCGTCCAGAGGGCCACCGCGAGCGCATATCCCATGCGCGCGCCGATCCGGTCGATCAGCTTGCCGAAGACGATGTAGCCGACGGCATAGGCGAGCTGGAAGGCGAAGACGATGTTGCCGTAGTCGATCTCGCTCCAGTGGAACTTGTGTGCCAGCATCGGCTGGAGGATGCCGATGATCTGGCGGTCGACATAGTTGAGCGCGGTGGCCGCGAAGAGCAGCCCGCAAATGACCCAGCGAAGCCTGCCGCTACGCCCGGCCGCCACGTCAGCTCGTGCCGCCGGTGTCATTTTGTGCTCGGCCCATCCTGGGCCTCCTCCGTGCGGGCCGGCTATCGCCGTCCAAAATCGGTCCCGACGATCGTGTCATGCCTGCATCGAGCCCGCCGCCGTGGCGGCGGCGAGAACGCCCCGAGCGCTGATGAGGTCGTAGGCGGCGCCCAGTGCACGCCCGAATCGCGGCTCCTGCCCCAGAGTGGCCGCAAGTACGCCGGGCAATGCGAAGAACAACGGCAGGTCGTGAGCCGCCGCGCCACTGACCTCTCGGCCCAGCGCAGCCAACTGCGCGGACAGAGGATCGACGATTTCGATACCCTCGCGGGCCCGCGCGCGAATGAAGTGCATCCAGGCGGCGATCGGCACCGCCAGGCGCGCGACCGGGCGCCCGGCGCGCAATGCGTCCGCGACCGTGCCGAGGATGCGGATCGGCAGTTTCTGTGAGCCGTCCCACGCGATTTGCGCGAGTAGGTGCCGCATGGCCGGATTCTCGAAGCGCTGCAGAATGGATCTGCGGTACGCGGCGAGGGCGCCGGGTTGGGGCACGGTCAGCGTTGGCTCGATGTCCTCGATCATCATCCGCTCGACGAACGCGCGCAGCGCGGGCTGCGCCATCGCTTCCGCGACCGTCTGCAGCCCCGCCAGCAAGCCTACATAGGCAAGAGTGGAATGTGCGCCATTGAGCAAGCGCAGCTTCGCGCGCTCATACGCAGTCACGTCGCGGCTCAGCGTGACGCCGACCGACGCCCAGTCCGGTTGCCCGGGGAAGTCGACTTCCTCCACGACCCATTGAACGAATCGCTCGCGCTGAACCGGCCAGGCATCCTCCAGGCCCGTTGTCCGCGCAACGCGCTCGTGCAGCGCGTCGTCCGTGGCGGGGGTGATGCTGTCGACCATCGTACGCGGAAAGCGCGCCTTCTCTTCGATCCAGGCGGCGAGGCCGGCGTTGCGTCGGGCTGCGAATGCCAACACCGCGCCCCGCAGCGTCGGGCCGTTGTCCGACAGGTTGTCGCAGGAGATCACGAGATAAGGCGCCAGTCCGCGCTCGCGCCGCAGCTCGAGGCCGCGCACCAGCCAGCCGATCAGGCTGTGCGGCGCCTCGGGATGGCTCAGATCGTGGGCGATGTCGGGGTGAGTGAAATCGAGCGCGCCTGCGCCTTCGAGGCAGTAGCCCTTCTCCGTCACCGTCATCGTGACCAGCGACGTGCCGGGATTACTGAGACGGCCGCTGATTGCGGCGGGACTCTCGGCGGCGACCCATAGCTCCCGAATGGCGCCGATGACCCGCAGCGTCGGCGCCTCATCGAGCTCCACCAGGGTATAGAGGCCATCCTGCGGCGCGAGCGCATCACGGAGCGAAGCCGTCTTGAGTGATACGGCGCAGATCGCGCGGGTCGTATCCTTCTCGAGCAGGCGGTCGAAATAAAATGCCTGGTGCGCGCGATGGAATGCCCCCGGCCCGAAGTGCACCGTGCCGATGCGCGTCTGCTCTCGGCGGTAGCCCGGCCGAAGCAGTTGCTCGGATGCGCGCTCCAGCGTGCGCTCGCTCAGGCGTGCGCGACCTTGCGCATGCCCCGGAGGGCGCGCCGTCCGGCCTTCCGTCAAAGTGTGACTCCGGTCTTCCAGATGGCGAGCTCGCGCTCGCCATTGCGTTCGGCACAGGTCGTCTGGCCGGAGGCCGTCGCGACGATCAGGTCGAGCAGCGCCCGGCTACGCTCGTCCATGCCGTCGCCCGTGAGCAGGGTGCCGGCATCGAAATCGATCCACCGGGGCTTCGTCTGCGCGAGCGCGCTGTTGCTGGAAATCTTCAAGGTCGGCGCCGGGAATCCAAGCGGCGTACCCCGGCCGGTCGTGAAGAGCAGCAGCGTCGCGCCGGCTGCGGCGAGAGCAGTACCGGAGATCGCGTCGTTGCCCGGTGCCTCGAGCAGTGCGAGTCCAGGGCGGTGCACGCGCTCCCCGTAGCGCAATACCTGGGTCAGAGGCGCCTCGCCCGCCTTCTGCACCGCTCCCAGGGATTTTTCCTCCAGCGTCGTGATCCCTCCGGCCTGGTTGCCTGGCGACGGGTTCTCCGATACCGGCTGACCGGCGGCCGTGAAGTAGGCTTTGAAGTCGTTCACGAGCGTGCCGACCGCCTCGAAGACGCTCGCATCCACCGCCCGCGCCATGAGCAGCTGCTCGGCGCCGAACGTCTCCGGGATCTCGGTCAGGATGGGGGTTCCGCCCGCGCGGGCGAGCTCGGTGCTGATGCGGCCCACCAGCGGGTTCGCCGTGAGACCGCTGAAAGCGTCGGAGCCGCCGCATTTGAGGCCCAGCACCAGGTCGGAGAGCGGCCGCGGCTCGCGAACGTCGCGGGCGAGCAGCTCTGCGAGCTCTTCCAGCGCCCGAAGCCCTTCTTCGACCTCGTCGCTGACCGCCTGCGCGTTGAAGCTGCGGACGCGCTCGGGGTCGAAGTCCGAGGTGCCGAGCAATGCGGCAAGCTGATTGTTCTCGCAACCGAGGCCGACCACGAGCACCCCGCCGGCGTTGGGATGGGTGATGAGCGAGGCCAGGAGCCGCCGCGTGTGCGCGAGATCGTCGCCGAGTTGCGAGCAGCCGAATGGATGTGTCAGGGCGTACACCCCGTCGACCTTGCTCCGGAGCCGTTCCCCGGCGATGTCGGCGATCCTGCGCGCCGTGCGTGCGACACACCCGACCGTGCAGACGATCCAGAGCTCGTTGCGCGTGCCCACGCGGCCGTTGCGACGTCGATAGCCCATGAACGTGCGCGGATCTGTCGCGTGGAGCTGAGCTGGGGGCGCGGGCGGCGTGTAGGCGTAGTCAGAATGGGCTGTGAGCGTGGTAGCGAGATTATGCGTATGGACGTGCTCGCCCTCGGCGATGTCGCGCGTCGCGCGGCCTATGGGCCAGCCATATTTGCGCACGAGGCTGCCAGCCGTGATTGCAGTTACGGCGATTTTGTGCCCGCGCGGGACTGGTGCTTGCGCGACGACCACGTCGGACGCAGAGCGGACCGTCTCTCCCGGCTGCAGGTCGCGCAGGGCGACGAGCACATCGTCTTGCGGATGCACCCGCAATGCATCGGATACGAGCGGCTCAGCCATCCGCCTATGGTAACCGGTAGCACCGGTGTGCAGTTGCGGGTTGTGACAGCGGTTATCTATCAGGGCCTCATCGGGGCGTTCCCGTAGTGAAGTTTTTGCCGGGCCGTTCCCGGAGAGCGGCGCGGCACTCCGGCGGCAGACTACGCGCCGTCTCTTTCCGTCATTCGCTTGAAGGCGGGGCGGGCGGTGATCCTCGCGGCATAGTCCCTGAGGACCGGCGTCTCGTTCATCAGCTTGAAGCTCATGAGGAAGTTGATGGTGCCTCCGACGGAGATGTCGGCCGCTGAGAACTCATCGCCCAGGAGGTACTTCCGCCGCGAGAGCGCGGAGTTCAAGACCTCCTCGACCTCGCCCGCCTCGGCCCAGCCCATCGCGCCTTGCACGTGCGTCACGCTGAGTCGGCGCATCATCATCGCGGGCTCCAGAACTCCCGGCCGATAGGCGAGCCAAGACAGATATTCGCCGCGCTTGGGATCGCCAACTCGCGGCGCGAGCTTCGCGTCGGGAAAGAGATCCGTCAGATAGAGCGTAATCGCGGCAATCTCGAATACGGGCTGCCCGTCGTGTTCCAGGCACGGCACCTTGCCGTGCGGATGAGGGTTTGTGGGATTCCGCCCGCCGCTACCGTCAGCGCGGCGGATGTTGACGACCTTCGTCTCGTACGGAACACCTAACTCCTCGAGCAGCCAGACGATGCTTGCGGAGCGGGACTTCGGAGCGTGAAACAGTGTGAGCACGATGACGTCCTCGTGGTTATTCCAGCCTGGCGCCGGCCCGCGCGTGCTCGCGGATCGGACGGATGGGCCGTACTTCCACGCAGCCTACTTCCGCAGGCGGGATTTTCGCGGCGATCTGGATGGCTTCGTTGAGGTCGCGCGCCTCGATCAGATAGAAACCGGCGAGCTGCTCCTTCGTCTCGGCAAACGGGCCGTCGGTCACCGACAGGCGACCGTTGCGCACCCGCACGGTCGTCGCGGTGGCGACGGGCTCCAAGGCTTCCGAGGCGACGCATTGTCCCCGCGCGCGCAGCTCGTGATCCCAGGCAAGGCACTTGTGATCGTCCATCTCACCGATCTTCTGCTCCTCGCCGTACACCAAACACAGGTATTTCATCGCCGCACCTTCGCCGCTACGGTTTGCATGTTGAACACGTCGGATCGTACCACCCAGCCGCGCGCCACGGCGTCCGTGCCAGCGCGCCTGCGCGGGCGTCAGTCCGCCGGGGCGCCCAGGGACCAGAGCACACCGAAGGGGTCGCGCAGCTGGCCCCAGCGGTCTCCCCAGAACATGACCTGCAGGGGCGTCACGATCTCCAGTCCGGCGGTTACGGCCCGCTGCCACCAAGCCTCGACGTCATCAACCTGCAAGTGGAGCGTATAGCCCTGATGCGGCTTGAGCGCACAGCCGTGCTCCGGATAGGCGTCCGAGAGCATGAGCGAGCCGCCGTTGACGTACAGGTGCACGTGCATCGTGCGGCCTTTGTCGTCGGGCGGGACATGCCCGACCTCGCGCGCGTTGAATGCACGCTGATAGAGCTCCGACGCGCGCAGCGCGCCTTCCACCATGAGGTAAGGAACGGGTCCGCCCAGGACTTCCGGACGGGGGTAGGGGACTTTGGGACTGGCGTTCATTCGAGGTCTCCGTGAGCGGGGCGCGATGCGGGACCGTGGGACGCGGGGCGTTCCGAAGCATCGGTCTTCCTGGATAGCCGAAACAGCATCCTCGCAATCGACGTGCGGCTGCCGCGATGGCGCTGCCAGCTCAGCCGCCCGCCAGCTCGCCCAGCCGGCGCTGCAGGAACTGCCGCTCCGGCTCGAGCTGGACCAGTGCCAGAGCGCGCAGGTATGCGTCGCGTGCCTCAGCGTTCCTACCCAGCCTGCGGCAGAGGTCCGCGCGCGCCGCGTGCGCCAGCCGATACCCCGCGAGATCGCCCTGCGCGAGCAGATCGTCGACGAGCGCGAGTCCTGCCGCCGGGCCGTCGCGCATGGCGACCGCGACCGCGCGGTTGAGCTCCACGATCGGCGTCGTCTCCATGCGCAGCAGCAGGTCGTAGAGATAGACGATCTCGTTCCAGTCGGTCTCGGTCGCACTGCTGGCCTCACAGTGCACCGCGGCGATCGCCGCCTGCAGGGAATACGGGCCGAACCGGCGCGACGAGAGGGCCCGCCGCACCAGTGCCGAGCCTTCCTCGATCTGCTTGCGGTTCCAGAGCGAGCGGTCCTGTTCCTCGAGTACGATGAGCTCCCCGGCGGCGGAAGCCCGTGCGGCACGGCGGGAATCCTGCAGCAGCATCAATGCCAGCAAGCCGAGCGCCTCCGTGTCCGGCAGCATCTCGATGAGCAGCCGCCCGAGACGGATCGCCTCGCTCGCCAGATCGAGGCGCATCAGCTCCGTGCCGCTGCTCGCCGTGTAACCTTCGTTGAAAACGAGGTAGATGACCCGCAGGACGGTTTCCAGACGCTCCGCCAGCTCCGCCGCTGCCGGGACTTCGTAGGGTATCCCTGCGTCGCGGATCTTTGCCTTGGCACGGACGATCCGTTGTGCCAGCGTGGGGACGGGTGTCAGGAACGCCTGCGCGATCTGCTCCGTCGTCAGGCCGCAGACCTCCCGCAGGGTCAACGAGATCTGGGCATCGGGCGCCAGGGCAGGGTGGCAGCAGGTGAAGATCAGCCGCAGGCGATCATCGGTGACGCTCGGGTCGTCATCATCCGCAGCCGCGGTGGTGCCGTCCGCCACGTCGTGGGCCAACGGATCGAAGGAGTCGAAGCGAGCCTGGCGCCGCAGCTGGTCGATGCTGCGAAAACGCCCTGCCGAGACCAGCCACGCGCGCGGATTCTCCGGCATGCCTTGTTCCGGCCACTTCTCGAGTGCGGCGCGGAACGCGTCGTGCAGCGCTTCCTCGGCCCTGTCGAAATCGCCGAGCAGGCGGATCAGGGTCGCGAGCACGGCGCGCGATTCGCTCTGATACACGGCCTCAAGCCGCCGGTTGAAATCCGCTGCGGGCATTGCCGGCGTCCCGGGACTCAACGCAGGGGCGCGCGCCGCGCCCGGTAGGCGCCAGGCGTCAGTCCCGTCGCCCGCCGGAACTGGCGGTTGAAGGTAGAGAGATCATCGAAGCCGCAGTCCGACGCCACGGCTGCGATGGTATCCCCGCAGCGGCGCAGTCTCACCGCTGCGCGATGCAGGCGCGCGCGCAGCATGTACTGGCCCGGCGTTACGCCGACGACGCGCTCGAAGATCCGCAGAAAATGGAACGGGCTGACCGCCGCCTCGGCCGCCAGCTCGTCGACCGAGAGCCTCGCGCCCTGTTGTGCCTCGATGCGCCGCAGCGCGGCGGCGACCCTCCGCTCATCCCGGGGCGTGGGCGCGCGTCGCGAGGCCGACGAGCCTTCGTTGAGTGCCCCGTATACCGTTTCGGCGACCCGCAGCGCCAGCTCGCGGAACTCCCCCGGGCCCTCGCCCTCGTCGCGCAAGGCGTGCGCTGCCGCGAGAACGGCGAGCACGGACGGTAGGGGTGGCAACCGGGGCGCGGTGAGCACCAGCTGCTTGGCCCCCGGTACGGCGGCAACGACGGACTCCAACAGCTCCGGCGAGAAATGAAACGCCAGACACCGATCGCCTCGGCTGTGCTGATGGCCGCATTCGAAGCAGGCGCCTTCGTTGCCCAGCAACAGCGATCCCGGCGTCATGAGCGCCGAGCCTTGAGCCGTGCGATATTGGAAGGTGCCCTCCGTCACCAGCGCAATGCTATAGACATTGTGTTTCTCCTCGTAACGAGGATCACGTGGGCCGGATGTACACCGGAAATCGCGCACCGACCAACCGGTGCCCGATGCCAGTATTTTCGCGGAGAGCGGCATGCGCGAAGGATAGCAATTTTTCCCAAGCGACTGAGCATCCGCGGGACTACCTTGAGCCCCACGACTACCGTCCCTGCACGCTTCCCAAACCGGAGAATCCGCGATGATCGATCACATTTCGATCGGAGTCCGACATGTCGCGGCAAGCAAGCGCTTCTATGATGCCGCGCTGCAGCCGCTCGGATATCACTGCCTCAGCGACTCTCCCGGGTCTCTCGGCTACGGCGCCAAGGCCTCTGCGCTGTGGATCACCGCAACGGAGCAGCCGGTGCCGGCCGACAACGGATCAGGGCTGCATTTCTGCTTCTCAGCTCCGAGCCGCAAATCAGTGGATGCTTTCCACACTGCCGGTCTGGCTTGCGGCGGCAGAGACAACGGGCGCCCCGGTCTGCGCACCGATTACGGCGCCGGCTACTACGCCGCGTTCCTGGTCGACCCGGACGGCTATCGCATCGAGGCCTACTTCGCCGAGCAGGGTTGAGACTCACGCCGCCTCGGCACACCGGATGCGATCGTTGCCGGACGGTGGAGGTTCGATCCGTTCCGGGCCGCGGTGCAGGGGGTTGACGGGAGACCTCTCTACTTCGATCGTCAGGACGGGGTCGAACGCCGCGTTGAGCTCGAACGGTCCATAGCCGCGAGGGTTGCAGACAACCCGGGTGCCTGCTTCGATGTAGTCGCAGGACTCGTGCGTGTGACCGTGAATCCATACGGCGACCGGCGGCCCCATCAGCCGGGATAGATCGCTGGCGAAGCAGGGATTGAGAGTCGAACCCCGGTATTGGCGATGGATGCTGCGCGGATGCGGCAGGTGATGGGAGACGACGATGGTCGGGCCAGGGAAGTCGTCTCCCAATCGCTCGCGTATCCAGCCCACCTGCTCGGCGTGCAGCGCGCGCGCATGCTCAGGATGGAACAGCCCATGGGTTCCGTTACGGATGACGCTGAAGTCGCTCATTCCATATTTCGCGTCGCTCATCGCGCGCGCGATCGAATTTGCGTCGCCACCGTGCAGAGCGAAATCGGTCCACAAGGTCGCGCCCAGAACTCGGGCGCCGCCAATCACGACCCCGCGCCCATCCAACACGTCCACGCCGAAGCGTCTCCCTGCCCGGCGCAGATCCGACAGAGTCTCCTGTATCTCCCGGCCATAGAACTCGTGGTTACCCGGTACATAGAGGATCGGCGTGATCGGGAACTGGCGGCGCGCCCACTCGATTCCGCGCGCGCCCGAATGAATGTCACCCGCAAGAACGATGATGTCGGCCTCCGCACGGGGCGGATTCCAGTCCTGAAACTCCAGATGCAGATCGGAAAGTACGCGGATTTTCACTTCGATGTCTCGTGAGTGTCGATGAGCCGATGAGACTCGTAGGATATATCCATCAGCACCCATGTCAACGCCGCAGCCTCTCTTTCAAGGCAAATGCACGTTCCATCAGACGTGTAGGTTGGCGTCGGTATCCAACGGCCTCGCACCGCCGCACCTCCGTAGGGCAACCGGTCGCGTCTTGCCCCGGAATAGCTCGCCCTCGGTCTTCCAGCAGCGAGGGCAAGAGAGAGGATCGACCGCTTAAGCAATTGAGCCGCAAGCTCATGCCGGTGCGGTTGAATCCATGGCACGGCGGTTGCACTGAGTTGTGCTGCCCGCAGCCGTCAGGGCTACTGGCCCTGGCAGTGCCGCCACCACGCCACTCGACATAGCGGACGCGCGGGTTGGCTTTTTTTTTTGACCCGAGTGATAGGTCGACTCCCATGGAGCACGCGATGAGTACGCACAAAGTCGAGCAGCTCGTCATTGCGACGGTAGGCTTCTTTTGGTGTTTCCTCATGTGGTTCTCGACCGCGGCGTTCAGTCCCAGCATCGCGGCGCACTATCATCTCGGCATCAAAGCGCTGGGGCTGCTGGCCAGCTCTGCCATGTGGATGGCGCCGATCGGCCGAATGGCGGCGGGCTGGGCGGCGGACCGATTCGGCGCCCCACGCGCTTTCGCCGTAGTGCTCGCGGTCTGCGGCCTCGTATCGATCGCCTCGGCCTATACGACGAGTTACCCGCTGTTGTTCGTGGAGCGGATCCTGGTCGCGACCGCCGGCGTCTCCTTCGTGATCGGCATCCAACACGTTGCGCAATGGTTCGAGCCCCGCGAGATCGGTACTGCAGAAGGGCTCTACGCCGGTACCGGCAACGCCGGCGCCGGAGTCGGCGCACTGCTGTTGCCGCGGATATTCGGCACGGCCTATCAAGCGGCATATCTCTGGCTGGGCGTCGGCGCGCTCGCCATCGCCGCCTGGTATCTCGCTCGCGGCCGCGCGGCGAAGACTGTCGCCCGGCGGCAGATGGCGCGCCGGGCAAGCGGCTGGAAAGGCGCAGTCTTCGTCTGGAGCCGTTATATCGCCCTTGCTCTCATGCTCGCCTACGCGATGTCATTCGGCCTCGAGATCGCGCTGAATGCCTGGCTGCCCGGCTATTTCGTGCGCGGCTTTCAAGCCGAGCTGCTGGCGCTCGGCTTTACGGGCGTCGCCGGTGTGCAGATCGCCGCCGGCACCTTTGCGGCGGTGCAGTCCTTCACCGCCTCGCTCTTCCGTCCGTTCGCGGGCTACATGTCCGATCTCTTCCAGCGCCGCGGATGGACCCCGCTGCCCTTCATCGCCAGGACGCTGCCGTACGCTCCGCGCCTGCACTGGCTCGGCATCGCCCTCGTCCTGATCACGCTGGCGATGGCCGGGCTCACGGCCGCCGGCCTGTCGGGGTCACTGCACGGCTCAGTCGCAGTCCTCGTCGTTCTCGGGACGTTCGTCTCCTTTGCCACAGGCGGGACCTTCGCGCTCGTGCCGCTGCTCTTCCCGGACCGTCCCGGCCTCGCCGCCGGCTTCATCGGCGGTCTGTCGACCGGCGGCGGGATCGTCTATCCCCTCATCTTCGCCGGCCAGTCCGACATCTACAGCGGGTACCTCCGCGTGGCGCTCACCCTTTTCATCCCCTTCGTACTCTTCTACTTCTGGGCATCCCGTCACGAGCGCCGCCCGGAGGAGCACGGAGTCTTCTTCACCGCTCGGGCCGCCCCGGCCGAGTGAGATCACCCGGAGTCCGACATGCACTCAACGACCTCCGCCTCCGCGGAGCACGAGCCCTGGTACAGGTACGGTGTAGCGACCCTGCTTCTCGAGATGCTCATCGCCATCGCCGTCAGCGCCTATTCCCTGTACGTGACCTTCCACGGCCAGGGCGGCTTCCCGGGCGGTAAGCTCATCGGCTGAATCGGCCTGCCTCAGCTGGCCAGGAAGTCCAGGATCTGCCTCTGTGCAGCGGTCATTTGCTCCCTCGGCGTCACGACCGCTGCCTTCAGTGCCTGCCGGCACGGCCGCGACTCGTCCTCGGCATATTCTGCGGCGGCGCCGGCGATGAGCCGTTGCACCCTGCCCAGGCTCTCTTGGAACTGCGTGATGACCTGCTCCAACGATGCATGTTGCGACGCGTCATCCAGCCAGCAGTCATAATCGGTCGCTACGGTGATGACGCAATAGCCCAATTGGGCCTCCAGCGCCAGGAAGGCTTCCGGCACGTTGGTCATCCCTACCAGATCCGCACCCGCCCCACGCAGCCAGAAGCTTTCCGCACGCGTGCCGAGCCGCGGCCCCTCCACGCAGGCGTAGGTCTTGTCGCGATGGATCGGCTGCCCGATCGACTTCGCCACCCGGGCAATGAGCGCTGCCGTGTGCGCGCAGGTCGGGTGCGCGGTGGAGACGTGCGCGACCAGGCCCTTGCCGAAGAAGCTCGCGGGGCGCAGCCCCTTGGTGAAATCGAGATACTGCGACGGTAGGGCCAGGTCGCCGGGACGGATCTCCTCCCGCAGGCTCCCGACCGCAGACACGCCGATGATGGTCCGGACCCCCGCGCTCTTCAGCGCCCAGATGTTCGCGCGGAAGTTGATCTCGCTCGGCAGCAGGTCGTGGTGCAGGCCATGCCGCGGTAGGAACGCGATCTCCCGTCCGGCCAGCTGACCCAGCATCACGGGACCGGAGGGTTGCCCGAAGGGTGTCTCGATCTCGCTCGAGCGAGTGACGTCCAGCCCCACCATCCGATAGAGGCCCGTGCCGCCGATGATGCCGATCATGTAGGAATCTCCATTGCGCGGGTGCCCTGCAAGGCGGCAAGATGCCAGATGCGCAGCCCTCGCGGTAGTCTCGTATCAGGCGCTGGGTCGGGCTCCGGGCCGCCCCGCCTCCTTCGGCGGCGGGCACATGCTCGTGCCTCCGGCTTATGATTCGGGGCCGCGCGTAGACCGGTGAGCTACCAGCCAACAAGCGAGCGTAAAGCAGTCGCCCCATGAGCACCCCTGGCCTCGATATCGCCTTCGAGCGGCGCCTGTCCGCGCTGGTCAACAGCGGACAACCTGAGATCCTTCAGGGCGGCCGCAAGGGCTTGGAGAAGGAGTCGCTGCGCGTCACCCCACAAGGGCGTCTCGCGCAGACGCCCCATCCCCGCGCGCTCGGCTCCGCGCTCACGAGCGAACACATCACGACCGATTATTCCGAGGCGCTGATCGAGCTCGTCACCCCGACGTTCACCACCACTTGGGAGCTGCTGCAGTACCTTCTCGACCTGCATCAGTTCGTCTACCGCCATTTGGGCACCGAGCTCCTGTGGGCGACCAGCATGCCGGGGGCGATCTCCCGGGATGAGGATATCCCGATCGCCGAGTATGGCCACTCGCACATCGGCTGCATGAAGAGCGTGTATCGGCGGGGGCTCGGGCTGCGCTACGGGCGCATGATGCAGGCGATCTCCGGCGTGCACTTCAACTACTCCTTCCCGTTGCCATTCTGGGAGGCCTACGCTGACCTCTCGAAGTCGCGGGAACGCGATGCCGCCTTCGTCTCCGCGCGCTATTTCGATCTCCTGCGCAACTATCGGCGGCACGGCTGGCTGGTGTTGTATCTCTTCGGAGTATCGCCGGTCGTCTGCAAGTCCTTCCTCAGGGGACGCGACCATGCGCTGCGCGATTTCACGGCCGGCACCGCCTACGAGCCGTTTGGCACCAGCCTCAGGATGAGCGACATCGGCTACCGCAACCGCAATCAGGCTGACCTCACCGTTAGCGTCAACAGCCTCGATGAGTATGTACGCGATCTGGGTCATGCCATCACGACCCCGCATCCGCCCTATGAGGCGCTCGGCGTCAAGCTGGACGGTGAATACCAACAGCTTAATGCCAACATCCTGCAGATCGAGAACGAATACTATAGCTTCATCCGTCCAAAGCGGGTTGCCCGTTCAGGCGAGCGGCCCACCAAGGCTCTGAGGCGCGCGGGCGTCGAGTACGTGGAGGTGCGCGCGCTCGATGTCAGCGCCTTCGACCCGGTGGGCGTGAATCAGAACAAGCTGCGCTTCCTGGAGGCGTTCGTCGCGCTGTGCCTGCTGAAGGAAAGCCCCCTCATCGGCGCCGACGAGCAGCGCTCGCTCGATCAGAACCATCTCACCGTGGCGCGGCGCGGCCGTGAGCCGGGGCTCACCCTCTGGCGGGACGGGCGCAACGTCCCTTTGCGGGAGTGGGCCAGGGAGCTGATCGACTCCCTCACCGGAATCTGCGATATCCTCGACCGCGGCGATGCCGCCCGGCCGTACTCGGCGGCGCTCGCGGCTCAGGCGGCCAAAGTGGAGGACGTGCGGCTCACGCCATCGGCCCGGATGATGAAGGAGCTCACCGATACCGGCGAGTCCTTCTTCGACCTGGCGCTGCGCATGTCGGCTACCCACAAGGGATACTTCCTCGATCTCTACCCGCCGAACGAGGCGCGCCTGCGGGAACTGGCGGCGCAGGCCGAGGAGTCGCTCGCCCAGCAGCGAGCCATCGAGGCCGCCGACCGGGGCACTTTTGACGAGTTTCTGGCCAGATACTTCAAGGACTGAGGCATGGCGGCGGCGACAGGGCCGGGAAACAGCCGGGAAACTCTACCGAAATAGGCATTGCGGCCGTCCGGCGCCTGACCGATTCTTGCAGGTTATGAATGCACTCTCGGTCCGCGGACTGGCGAAGACTTACAAAAACGGCGTGCACGCGCTGAAGGGGATCGACCTCGAGGTCGAGCAGGGCGATTTTTTCGCGCTGCTGGGCCCCAACGGTGCCGGCAAGACCACTCTGATCGGCATCATGACTTCCCTCGTCACCAAGAGCGGGGGCGATGTCGTGGTTTTCGGCCACGACATCGACCGGCAGCTCGAGGCGGCCAAGGCCTGCATCGGCGTCGTGCCGCAGGAACTCAACTTCAACATGTTCGAATCGCCCGAGACCATCGTCGTCAACCAGGCGGGCTTCTACGGCATTCCCCGGGCGGAGGCGCGGCGGCGCGCGGAGCGGTACCTCAAGCAGCTGCAGCTCTGGGACAAGCGCGACAAGGCCTCCCGCAGCCTCTCCGGCGGCATGAAGCGCCGCCTGATGATCGCTCGCGCTTTGATGCACGAGCCACGGCTCCTCATTCTCGATGAGCCGACGGCCGGTGTCGATATCGAGATCCGCCGCTCGATGTGGGACTTCCTGCGGGACATCAACCGGCGCGGAACGACCATCATCCTGACGACGCACTATCTCGAGGAAGCCGAAACGCTCTGCCGCAATATAGCCATCATCGATGGTGGACGAATCGTCGAGCGCGATCGCATGAGCAGCCTGCTGCGTCGCCTCCATACGGAGACCTTCGTGCTCAATGTCAGCGCGCCGCTCGCGGCCGCGCCCCGGCTGCAAGGTTATCCCGTGCGGCTCACTGACGAGCAGACCCTGGAGGTCGAGGTCTCCAATGAGCAGAACCTCAATGATCTGTTCGGGCGCCTCTCCGAGCACGGCATCCAAGTGGTGAGCATGCGCAACAAGGTCAATCGCCTGGAGGAGATATTCATGCGTCTGGTGGACAAGGGAGTCGCGGCATGACCACGCTGGCCGAGATCGTCACCCCGCAGCCGGTGCATCCGGGCCGCGCCCGCTGGATCGGCTTCAGGACCATCGTCCTGCGCGAGTACCAGCGGATCATCCGCATCTGGACCCAGACCGTCCTGCCGTCGGCCGTGACGCAGGCTCTCTATTTCGCGATCTTCGGCGGCTTGCTCGGCAGCCGGGTCGGGCCGATGGGCGGCTTCGGATACATGCAGTACATCGCGCCCGGCCTGATCATGATGGCCGTCAACATCAACTCCTACTCCAACGTCGTTTCCTCCTTTTACGGCGCGAAATGGGGCAAGCACGTGGAGGAGCTCCTGGTCTCGCCGCTGCCCAGCTGGCTCATCGTTTCAGGATACGTCACGGGGGGGTTGGTGCGGGGTCTGCTCGTCGGCATCGCAGTGACGGGCGTGTCGCTGCTGTTCACGAATCTTCACGTGCACCACCCGCTCATCATCGCGGGGGCAGTCCTCCTCACCTCGATGACGTTCGCCCTGGGCGGCTTTCTCAATGCTCTCTTTGCGAAGAATTTCGACCAGGTCAGCATCATTCCGACATTCGTGCTCACGCCGCTCAACTATTTCGGCGGCGTTTTCTATTCAGTGTCGCTGCTGCCGCACTGGGCGCGCGCGATCTCGTACTTCAACCCCATCCTCTACATGATCAACGCCTTCCGCTACGGCTTCCTCGGCGTCTCTGACGTCAGCGTGGGCATCGCGTTTGCCATCATGGCGGGAGCCGCGGTGGCGCTATTCATCATCGCGATCGTGCTGATGGAGCGCGGCTCCGGAATTCGCGAATGACGGCCCGGGTCGCGCTGGTGAGCGCGCGGGCCGCGCGCCATCTCGATGAAGATCTCGCACCGCTCCTCGCCGCGCTCGCGGAGGCAGGCGTCGCGGGCGCGGTGGCCGATTGGGACGACCCCGAGGTCGAGTGGGCGGCGTATCGGCTCGCCATTCTGCGCTCGACATGGGATTACGCGGAGCGCCTGTCGGAGTTCCTGGGCTGGGCCGACCGGACTGCGACTCTCACTACCCTGATCAACCCTCCCGCGGTCATCCGCTGGAACACCGACAAGCACTATCTCGCCGAGCTGGCGCGCGCGGGCGTACCCACGGTGCCGACACGGTTCGTCGAGCCCGGTGAGCTCGCCACCGCAGAGCTGGACGAGTTTCTGCGGGAGGAGGGCGCCGCGGAGTGGGTCGTAAAGCCTGCGGTGGGGGCCGGATCCAGGGATGCGGCGCGTTATGCACGAGGCGAAGAAAGGGCGGCGAGCAGCCACGCCGAACGGCTTCTCGACGCCGGGCGCAGTGTGATCCTGCAGCCCTATCTCGATCAGGTCGACCATCATGGCGAGACAGCGCTCATCTACCTCGGCGGCCGATTCAGCCACGCGATCCGGAAAGGGCCGCTGCTGCGGCGGGGCTCCGGCCCCACCGACGCGCTGTTCGCCGAAGAACACATCACGCCGCGATCGCCCGCGGCCGCGGAGCTGCAGGTTGGGGATCGCGTGCTCGCCGCGTTGCCGTTCGCAGCGCCGCTCTACGCGCGAGTGGATCTGATCCGCGGGGGAGACGGCGAGCCGTGCCTACTCGAGCTCGAGCTCACCGAGCCGTCGCTCTTCCTCACGCATGCTCCGGGGGCGGCCCGGGAGCTGGCGACTCAGTTGTGCTCCCAGTTGCCGCCACTGTCGCGGTAATACCAGCCCTTCTTGTGCGCGTGCGCCTGCCAACGCTGCGCAAACGCGTTGCGTATGTCGGGCGCCCATTCCGGGTGGCCGTTGGCCTTGGCGATCTCGGAATAGAGCTGTGCAAGGTCCTCGTTCTGCTGCGTGACCAGCCGCGTGAGCGTTGCGCGCTGAGCGAGCGGCACGGAGCTCGGATCGCGCATCGCGATGTTTCCGTCCGCGGTGAAGCCGATCGCTCCCGATGCGACGAAGGGCTTCAGGCTGCGATAGCGCTGGCGCAAGGAGCCGATGATGGCGCGGATCTCCGGCGTCGAGATGTTGACGTTGGCCTGCTCCTGTGCGGCGGCGCGCGGAACGAGCAGCTCCAGGAGGCGGCCGGTGGCCGCCAGCAACGCCGATCCCGGCGTGGCGGCCGCGCGGTCGTCGGAAGAGGGCGGCTCCTCGCCGGGGGCACTCTGCGGTTTCGACTGCGGTTCCTGCGCGGGCGATGCATCCGTGCTGCCGGTCACCGCGTCGATGACCTTGTCGGCAGCCTGCTGCGCCTGCGCGGCAGGAAAGTAGACGTTGACCGTCACACAGCCGGCCAGCAGCGCGAGGCCCAGGAGGCTGGTGAGGCCGGTCACGGCAATGGCTCTTTTCATAGGAGGATCTCCGCTCTCTGCAAGCACATTACTCTCGCGGCCTGAATCCGTTCACTTGCGGCTGGTATTCACTACGAACTTGTGCTCGCGCATGCTTTCCGCGACCTGCCCGATGAGCTGCTGCCAGTCTACGCGGCCCACGTTGCCGATGATATCGAGCCGCGGCAGCCCGCTGCCTGCGATCAGGTAATAGCCGCCCCGCGGCGCCGGCGCGACGCCTGACATCGCGCAGACCTCGTTTTGCAGGCGGCAACCGATCCCGATGCGATCGTAGTGAAAGGTATGGAAGAATTTGAGGACGCCGGATTCGAGCGCTGCCTTGACCGCGCCGGCCGCGCCGCCGAGACCTGCGATGCGCGTGACGGCGTTCTGGCTGACTCGGTGCGGCGAGCGATCGCCGGGCGTGGTGTAGAGGCGGGCATCGAAAGCCACCGGCGACCAGTTGAAGAGCTGCAGGCCGCGCACATCGACGTTGATGCGGCCGGTCATGGATCCGAACGCGAATGTGTGGGTGACCAGGTCGAGATCCAGGCCGCGCGCCAGCACGTCGGCGGAGAGACTCGGCCAGGGGCCGAGCGGATGATTGAGGATGATGTGGCTGCCAGTGATGGTGCCGTCGAACATCTTCGCGACGAGATCGCCGTCGAATGTGAGCTCGCCGCCGCGATAGCGCACCAGGGGGATATGACCGGCGACCACTCCGTTCATGACCGGCCAGCCGAAGGCTTTGGACAGTTGCGGCATGCTGATGGGAGTGACATCGGCATCGAAGTCGATCTTCGCTTGCGAGGTGCCGAGATCCCGCCCCACCAGGGTATGCACGATCACGGCGCCGTCGAAAACGGGGAGGCGCGTGTCACCGCCGATCAGCGCGAAGTTGCGCTGCCAGGTGACGAATCGCAGCCGCACGCGGCCGCCGCTCAAGCCGTAATGTGCGCCGCGTTGCCACGCGATGGTGGAGGCCGGGAGCGTGGAACCGGACGCCGCGGTCCAATGGATATCGCCGCTCGCGTGCTCGATGAGCGCACGGGCGCTTGGGTCGGTGAAGTTGACATCATGCAGCGACCCGTCGAGCCGTACGATCGCATCGTTGGCCACATCGATCGAGCCGCTCGCTTCGCCGCTGCTCTGCAGTGAGCCGAGCCAGGTCGTGGCGAGCGCGAGCTGCAGATAGCTTGCGTAGGCGGCGGGGAATTTGAGGCTGGCGATGACCACGTGCGCGCGCACGATGTTGGGCTGCGCACCCGGTTGCGCCACGCCAGTGGCGTGCGCCTGGATCAGATTCCGCTGCTCGAAATCGAGCCGTGACACCACGACGGGGCCCTTGCCGTTGCGTTGCAGGGCGGCATTGAGCGTCAGCGGATTGGCGCTGAAATCGAGCAGTATCGGGCCCGCAAGCGTCTGGCCGCGCGAGCCCTGCAGGAGCACATCGACCGTCAGGGCGCCTTCCTGCCGCACGAGGGTACCGGAGAGTGAGGCGGTGACCCGTTGGGCGACGATTGTCCCGGGCTCGTTGGTGGCATTGAAATCCGAGCTCTGCGCGCTGAGTTTCAACTTCAGCGCAGGATGGGGGGTCAGCGCAATCTGCGCGTCCGCGTGCCCGGAGACCTTGTATCCGGCGGGTAGCCTCACCCAAGGTCGTGCGACCTGAGCCGCCTGAGCGAGGTCCACCCCCGTGGCGCGAAGCGTCAGGCTCCAGTCGCCAGGCCGCAGTACCCCATCGATCTGCAACCGTCCCCCGGCAAGAGGGACGTCCGAGCCGACGAAATTCCAGACGTGGCTGCGCGGATCGAAGTCCGTCGCCAGCGCCGCCGAGACCGACCCGAATGTGCCGGCACGGGCCGCCAGCCGGCCGTCGCGACAGGCGAAATCCTCCGGGCCCAGGGCGAGGCTGCCGCAGGTCAGCTGCAGGTCATCGAACGCGGGCATTGCGGGGCGCCTGACCTGTAGATGACCGATGCGCACAGCAACGCTGGGGCTTTGGGTCAGGTCCAACGAGACGCTGGCGCCGCTCGCTGCGACCGTCGGCGATGTCAGCTGTCCGACGGTCAGCACCAGCCGGTTGATCGCCCCGGCGGACGATGCGGTGGCCAGGCCGACGAGTGCCGCACCCACCACCCGGGCTCCGGGGCAGCGGCGGGCGCCAGGACGCGCCGGCCGCCCCGAAAAGCGCTGTCGTAACACAATCATCACATTCCCGTCATCGCTCCGACGCTTTCCTCCGGCAGCCTATGCTTTCCGGAGAGAACTTATGCCGGAAGCGCCCGAGATCGATCTTGCCATGCCACCTTGGGCCTGTCGCTGAGTTGCTAAGACCGGGTATTTCGTGCGCATCCTTTTCATCTCTGACGTTTATTTTCCCAGGGTCAACGGCGTCTCCACCTCTATCCGGACCTTTCGGGAGGATCTGTCGCGCCGCGGTGTCGAGACACTGCTGATCGCCCCCGAGTACGAAGGACAACTGCAAGCTGCAGAGCACGGAGTCATGCGCGTATCCGCCGGATGCGTTCCCCAGGACCCCGAAGATCGACGGTTACGGTGGGGCGCGCTCGGGCGTGCGATCGAGGCTGCGCGGCCGCCGGAGTTTGATCTCATCCATATCCAGACGCCCTTCCTGGCGCACTATGCCGGGACCCGGTTTGCCAAGCGATGGGGCATACCGTGCATTGAGACCTACCACACTTTTTTCGAGGAGTACGTGCACCACTACGTTCCCGCGCTGCCACGCGCCGTGGGACGAGCATGCGCACGCGCGCTGACTCGCTCCCAGTGTCGTGGCGTGCAGGCCCTGATCGCGCCGTCGGAGCCGCTGCGAGATTCGCTGTTGCAGTACGGCATCAGGACGCCTGTGCATGTCATCCCTACGGGTCTGGCCGCCGACCGTTTCGCGCCTGGCGACGGTCGCCGGTTCCGGCTGAGCGCGGGTCTGCCGGCCGAGCGGCCGCTGGTGACCTACATCGGCCGAGTGGCGCACGAGAAGAACATCGAGTTCCTGGTGCGCATGTTCGTGCGGGTGCGCGAGGCGGTACCGCGCGCAATGCTCGTCATCGCGGGCGAGGGGCCGGCCCGCGAATCGCTGCGACGGCTCGTGGCCGCGCTCGGCCTCGAGAGCGATGTTCACTTTGCGGGCTATCTCGACCGCGACACGACGCTCCTGGACTGCTACGCGGCAGCGTCGGTCTTCGTGTTCGCATCCCGCACGGAGACCCAGGGGCTGGTACTTCTCGAGGCGATGGCGCAGGGCGCACCCATCGTTTCCACGGCAGAGCTCGGCACACGCTCGATCCTGCTTCCGGGCTGCGGGGCTCTGGTCGTCGAGGAGCGGATCGCGCCGTTCGCGGCGGCGGTGGCTCGTGTCCTGACAGATCCTGGCGTGGCGAGCGCGCTCTCGCAGCAGGGACGGCCGTACGCCCGCGCGTGGTCTTCCGCCGCAATGGCAGGCCGTCTCGCTGATCTTTATCATGCGCTGCGCGCAGGCTTCAACGGGGTTGCCCTGCGGGCGAACCCTGTCCGTTGAGCGGCGCTGAACGCCGACAAGAGCGGCACTCCGCAAATCCGGTTGAATCCCGTGCTCAGCGCATGTAAGACTCTCGCGCATGGCGCAGAAGCGGGCCTTGATCGTCGACGACTCGAGGTCGGCGCGTCTCTTCCTCGCGCGCATCCTCGAAAAGCACGACATCGAGGTCGACAGCGTCGAGAGCGCCGAGGCGGCCATCGGCTATCTGGCGAGCCGGCGGCCGGACGTCATCTTCATGGATCACATGATGCCGGGCATGGACGGCTTCCAGGCGGTCAGGGCCATCAAGAACGATTCCCGCACCGCCACCATTCCCATCATGATGTACACGTCCCAGGAGGGAGAGGTCTACCTGGGACAGGCCCGCGCGTTGGGCGCTGTCGGCGTGTTGCCGAAGCAGATCCACCCGGCCGACGTCTCGAAGGTGCTGTACCAGCTGCATCTGATCGCCGACCGCCGCAACGCGGAACAGACGACTTTCAAGCCGCTCGAAGCGATCATGCCGCATGCCGCCCGGGAAGAGGCCCACGCGCACGCTGCAGCGGCCATGGCGGGCGCGGACGGGGAGCTTGGGCAGCCGGACTCGCTCCCGACCCTGCGCCGTTGGCTCCATGCGAGCCTCGAGGCGCAGACGGACCGCATCACCGCGGAGATCCGCGAGCTCCTGCCTCCTGGGGCAAGCTCACGCGGCGCGGGCTGGCCGGCTGTCGCGGCCATCATTGCGTGCGCTCTGGCGCTCGTCGCAGCGGGCTTCTGGTGGGTCAACTACACCCGATTGCAGGCGGCACGCGCGGAGCTGGCAGTGCTGCGGCAGGCCGTTGCCGCGCGGCCTGTAGCGGCGCCGGCGGCTGTGCCGGCGACGGTGGCGGCCACTGCGGCGCCCGGCATCTCGCCGCAAGCCGCCCCGAGGCCGCTCGTGCTTCGGGTGCCGTATGGCGCCGAAGCCCTGGGCGGCTCCCGCCTCGAGGTGATCCGGCAAACGCTGGACCGGCTGGTGACGGATCACCTCACCGGTGTGGTGCAGATCCGCACTTTCGCCGGCCGCTTCTGCCTGAAGGGCGACCCGGTGGATGGGTATTCCCTGGCTCCGGACAAGGCGCCGTTTGCACAGTGCGACGTCGTCGGCAACCCCGCCGATGACGGCCTGCCGCCGGCGCAGCGCATGCCGCTGGCGCTCGCCAATCTCATCGCCGGGATCCGCGACTCAACGCATGGCGCGCTGGACGTTGAGACCTCCGTAGGCGATCCTGCGAACCTGCGAACACCCTACCCTCCAGTAACCGACGAGCTGACGGCAGGCGAATGGAACCGAGCCGGCAAGGCCAACAATCGAGTCGAGATTCTGGTGCGCTGAGCTCCTGGCCTACTGCTGCCGGCTCGGGATCCGCGGCGGAACCGGCGCGCGCCGCGAATCCGATCCCGGCCTGGGCGACGCCTGCGGAGGACTTCCGCCCCCCGGCATGGCTGCGCAACCGCCATCTGCAATCCATGCTCGCCAGCACGGCCGCGCGGCGTGGGCCCATTGCGCGCCGCGCCGCGCCGCTGGTCGCGGCCCAGCGCGAGATGTTGCTCGAGTGCGGCGACGGCGTGCGCCTGCAATGCTTCCGTTCCTCGCCCGATCCAGGGCACCGGACCCCCGTCGTGCTGCTGCACGGCTGGGAGGGGAGCGCGGACTCGCTGTATGTTCTCTCGTTGGGGCAGCAGCTCTTCGACGAGGGATTCGATGTGCTGCGGCTCAACCTGCGCGATCACGGCGCCACCCACCATCTCAACCGGGACCTCTTCCACTCTTGCCTGCTCCCGGAAGTGGTCGGCGCCATACGCGCGGTGCAGTCCACCCTGGCGCGGCCGCTGCGGCTGGTGGGCTTCTCGCTCGGCGGCAATTTCATGCTGCGCGTCGGCGCCGAGGCGGTCGCGGCAGGTCTCGACCTCGCGCGGATCATCGCAGTCTCGCCCGTGTTGGATCCAAGCGATACGCTGCGCGCCTTGGAGAGCGGCTTCGTCGGTTACCCGCTCTACTTCGTGCGCAAGTGGTGGCGCTCGCTGCTGAAGAAGCAGGCTGCGTGGCCCGCTCATTACGACTTCGCCGAGCTGCGCAGTGTGCGCGACCTGCGGCGCCTCACGGCGGAGCTCGTCGGCCGTTTCACGCATTTCGGCAGCCTGGAGGAGTATCTCGAAGGTTACGCGATCACCGGCCGGCGGCTGGCCGCACTCGCGGTGCCGACCACCATCGTCACATCGCTCGACGATCCCATCATTCCCGCCGGAGCACTCGAGCGGCTGGCGCGCACGCCGGCGCTGCGCGTCGTAGTCACGCGATTCGGTGGGCACTGCGGATTTCTTGACCGGCTGACGGGTCCCACGTGGGTGGAGCGGCGCGTCGCCGCCGAGCTCAGCGTCGGCGCCGAGCAGCTAGAGGTCGACCCCGTGCCGACCGGGATCTAGCGATTCGTTTCGTGGCCGGGATGGCGCTTCTCGTCGAAGTGCACGACCGGCTGTCCTCCCGTAACGGTCATATCCCCGTCAACGACCGCGCCGCGCGCAATTGCAACGGCGTGCGCGACGATGGCGGCATGGATCACGGCTGACGAGCCGATCTCGAGCTTCCCCGCGATCACCAGCCGTCCGGAGAATCTTCCTGCGACGACAGCGGCCGCTGCATGCACTTCCCCTTCCCAGTGCGCTTCCACGGTGAGGCTGAGCGCACCGCCCACCCGGCCGTCGCCCCGAACCGATCCGCAAAGGAGCAGCGGTCCCTCCGTCTCGAGGTCCCCGGTCAGCCGGCAGCCCGCCGCCACATAGGTCGGCGCGACTCCCATCCGGTCCAGCAGTCGGCGCTTGCGCGTTTCGGTCATGGTTTAACCATAATAGGGGCAAGCTCCACCGGGGGTGCCGATGAGATTCACGTACCGTGCGGCAGGTCCGATTGCAGCCGCGGCCGTCTTGACCCTGCTTGTCGGCTGCAGCCGCGCTCAGCTCGATTGGCAGGCGGCACAGCAGGCCGGCACGGCCCAGGCCTATGGGGTTTTCGTCGCGCGACATCCCGGCAGCGAGCTGGCCGGCGTCGCGCGCCAGCGTATCGCGCAGCTCACCGAAGAAGCCCTCTGGCAGCAGGCGGCGCGCACGAACACCGCGGCCGCCTATCAGGACTACCTGGCGAAATACCCGAACGGCTCGTGGTCTCAAGACGCTCGCATCAGGATGGAGAGCCGCTCACTCGCGGCGCAACCGCCGTTTGCGGTGCAGCCGCAACAGGGTGGGGCTGCGGTGATACCGCTCACTTCCGCTCCGGTGCCCGCCCCCGGGCCGCGCGTGAGCGCGAACGCGGCAGGATCCGCGGTACAACTCGGCGCCTTCAGCAGCGCCGACAACGCCTACAGCGCATGGAATCAACTCTCCTCCAGGTTCCAGCCGCAGCTTCGCGGACTGGCTCCACTGACAGTACCCGTCATATTGTCAGGACGGCGCCTGTACAGGCTGGAGACGCGCGTCGCGGATCAAGCCGCGGCACGCCGGCTCTGCCGCCAACTCCAACAGCATTCCCGGGGGTGCCTGCTGCTGCCGTAAGCGGCGGGCGTCGGTCACAACCTGACAATTCGCGTCACTCCTCCATGGCGGTCGGAGTGAGTTAAGTCATTGTTTGGATTTAAGAATCAAGGCTGGCACGAGCTTTGCTCCCTGTCTCCCAGGCGCCGCCTTTTGCAAGGCGGCTTCCTGGAACAGCGAACAACTTCCCCGGTGTTCGCGACTTATGCGCCGCGACGCGCTTTCCCCCGCGCGCGGCGCAAGTTTTTTTGCCATCACGTCAATACGGCGACATCCAGCTTGCCGGACCTGCGGTCGACGTTGAGACCGACAGCCCCGGAATAGCGATATAGCGTCAGGTCGACGGAGCTGTCGCCAACAGTGACTCCGCGCAGTGACACCCGCTCGACCCGTGGCGGCAGCCGCGGATAGCGGAAGGCGATCTGCCGCGCAGCGGCGTCAATGGTCAGGCCGAGACACGCCTGCAGCATGGCGAAGACGGCCGCCGCCGCCCAGGCCTGCGGGGAGCAGGCCACCGGATAGCTCGTCGGCGCCTTGCCCTCGCGGCGGCGAAAGCCGCAGAACAGCTCCGGCAGGCGGCTGGACTCGAAGTATGTCGCGGCATCGAGCTGCGCCGAGAGGATCCGCACCGCGAGATCCTTCGCTTGCGATCCAGATAGGCCTTTGGCGATCACGGCATTGTCATGCGGCCATACCGAGCCGTTGTGATATGCCATGGGGTTGTAGCGCACCTCGTGATCGCCGAGCGTGCGCACGCCCCAGCCGGTGAAGAAGGTGTCCTGGCCCAACAGGCGCGCGATGGACGCGAAGTGCTCCGGCGCGGCAATGCCGGAGAAGAGGCAATGCCCCGCGTTGGAGGCGCGCACCCGGCAAGGCTCCTTGTAGCCGTCGAGCGCCAGCGCATAGGTGCCGAGCTCCGGACACCAGAAACGCGTGCGGAAGCGGTCGCGCAGAGCGAGTGCCTGCTCGCGCAGTGTCCGCGCCATGTCATCGTGGCCCAGCGCCTGCGCCAGGCCCGCCGCTGCGAGCCGCGCGGCGTAGGTGTAGGCCTGCACCTCGCACAGGGCGATCGGCCCCTCCGCGATGCGGCCGTCGGCATGGAACACGGAATCGCTCGAGTCTTTCCAGCCCTGCTGCACCAGTCCGTGCGGCGAGCGTCTCTGGTATTCGACGAACCCGTCACCGTCGCGATCACCATAGCGGTCGATCCAGGTGATCGCCGCGCAAATGTTGGGCCAGATCGTCTCGAGGAATGCGAGATCGTCGGTGCGCCGCCAATAAGCGCCCGCGAGTATCACATAGAGCGCCGTGGCATCCACGCTGCCGTAGTAACGGCCGAAAGGCACCTCGCCGAGCGCCGCCATCTCGCCCCGGCGAGCCTCGTGCAGGATCTTGCCGGGCTCCGCGTCGCGTTCCGGCTCATCGCGCGTCGCCTGTGTAGCGGCGAGAAACGAGAGCACGCCGCGCGCGACCTGCGGCGCGAGCCACATGCACTCCAGTGCCGTAATGATGCCGTCGCGTCCGAATGTCGTATCGAACCAGGGCACTCCAGCGTAAGGGTAGAGACCCGAGCTCGTCTCCGTGAGCAGCATGTTGAGATCGGACGCCGATCGGGTCATCCAGGCATTGAACTGGTCGTTGGATGTCTCGACCCCGCAGAGCAGCCTCGACCCGCTGGCCCGGGAGTGTTCTGCGCGGGCAACCGCTGACTGGAAGGAGATCGGCGCCGGCTGGCGGACATCGATCGCACAGGTCACCTTGATCTCGAACACCTGCTCCGACCGGCTTTCGAGGTGCGCGTCGAGCTGCAGCTCGGAGCCGGAGACGCGCTGCGCCCGCGGCCGACATTCGATCAGCGTCCGCCGCGCCACTCCGTCCAGTCCCTGGTAGGCGAGCTCGGCCCCATCCTCGGTGACTCGCGGCTTGTGCAGCTGTCCTCTCTGCCGGCGCTCCTCGCCGCGTATCTCGAAGATATCGGCGAAATCGGCGGCAAACTCGAGCGACAGCGCGATATCGAGCGGCCTGAGCGTGAAATTGCGCACGTGGAGGTGCTCGTAGCACACCGCATCCCAGATGAGCTTCGAGCGGTAGATGTGCAGCGAGCCGCGCGGCAGCATCACGTTACCGCCGAGATAGATGTCGGGATTGGTCAGGTCCACGCCGAGCAGCAGGTTGTCGCGGCGCACGGCCGAGGAGAGCAGCAGAGGCCGGCCGCCCGCGAGCTTGAGCGCCATCCGAGAAAGGAAGCGCGTACCCTCGTGATAGAGCCCTTCCTCGTGCCGCGCGCCGGCTGCGATGTCGCCGAAGTCATTGAACAGGCCGAACGTATCATCGTGCTTGAGCACGAGGGTACGCTCCGGCACCGGCACCTCGGGCGCCAGGATGTAGAACTCGGTTGCCGCCGTGTTCACGCTCTTCGCCGACACCAGCGTGCCTCGCAGTTGCGGTAGATGGAGCAATACTCCCGCGCCATGCGCGCCGCGCCGAATCGGCGCTCGAACTGCCGCCGGCATTCGCGACGGTCGAGGCCGCGTGCGCGTTCCACGCACGCAACTGCTTCTGCGACGCTGCTGACGATGTAGCCCGTGACGCCGTCGTCAACGACCTCCGGGGCGGCGCCCTCGGCGAATGCTATCACCGGGGTACCGCAGGCCATGGCCTCTATCATGGCCAGCCCGAAGGGCTCGGGCCAATCGATGGGAAAAAGGAGCGCCAGCGCGCCGCCGAGCAGCTCGGTCTTCGCCGCCTCGTCAACCTCGCCCAGGAACTCGACGCTGGGGGTGGCGAGCAGGGGCGTGATCTGAGCGGCAAAGTACTCGCGGTTCGCGGGGTCGACCTTGGCCGCAATCTTGAGCGGAAGCCCCGCGTCCCGTGCGATCGCGATCGCGCGATCGACCCGCTTCTCGGGCGAGATGCGCCCAAGGAACACGAGGTACTTTCCCGCGTCATAATGCGGGCGGTGCAGCTCGAGGGGCAGGCCATGATGGACCGTTCCCGCCCAGCTCGCCCCTGGCAGTGGCGCGCGCTGGGCATCGGATATCGATACCAGCGGCAGATCCGCGAACTCGCGGTGGAGCGGGGCGAGCGCGGCGATGTCGAGCCTGCCGTGGAGCGTGGTGACCACAGGCACGGGGCAACGCCGCGCGAGCGGCAGATGAATGCTGTCGGTATGGCAATGGATCACATCGAAAACATCGGCATGCGCGAACACAGTCTCGATGAGCAGCGTGTGCAGCGCAAGGGCGGCGGACGGCTCGCCCTCGAGGCGTACGGCCCGCTCGCACACGGCCACCAGCTTGGCCGACGTGCGCGAATCTCCGCTGGCAAACAGCGTGACCCGATGGCCCGCGCGCACCAGCTCTTCCGTGAGATACGAAACCACGCGCTCCGTGCCGCCGTAGAGCTTCGGAGGGACGCTCTCGTAGAGGGGCGCCACCTGAGCGATGCGCAGAGCGGTTGCCGATTCAGACATTATCCTGTGGACAGCAAAACGCATGCCCGTTCCGGAGCGAAACAAACACCATGACCATATCCGCCGTCTCGCTCGGAACGGCTCCGGATCCACGGCGTTCAGGTTTCGAGGCGTCGCGTGGCAACTGCGTGTCAGGACGGCAGGCCGTGCGCGCCGCGACGCTGGCGAACGGAATGCGAGTGATCGTCTGGCCGGTGCGCAACATCCCGAACATCGCCCTGTACAACTGGGTGCGCGCCGGCAGCCGCAACGAGGCGCCCGGCGCCACCGGCCTGGCCCACTTCTTCGAGCACATGATGTTCAACGGCACGAGCCGGCATCCGCCCGGGGAGTTCGACCGGATGATGGAAGCCGAGGGCGGCGCCAACAACGCCTTCACCAGCGACGATGTCACGGTGTATCAGGACTGGTTTCCGGCGAACGCCCTCGAGCTCGTGCTCGATCTGGAGTCGGATCGGGTGGCGCACCTCGCCTTCACGCCCGCGGTGATCGAGAGCGAGCGCGGCGTAGTGGCCTCGGAGCGGCGGCTGCGCGTCGAGGACAACAGCCACGGCCTGCTGGCGGAGCAGGTGCAGGCGACCGCCTTCGTCGCGCATCCGTACCGCTTCCCGACCATAGGATGGCCCGCCGACATCCGCTCCTGGCGCCTCGAGGACCTGCAGGCGTTCTACCGCACCTACTACGCCCCCAACAATTTGACTCTGGCGCTGGCGGGTGACGTGGATCCGGAACGGGCGATCGCGCTCGCCCGGCGATTCTTCGAGCCCATTCCCGCGCAGGCGCCGCCGCCGCCCGTGCGCGCCGTGGAGCCCGAGCAGCTTTGCGAGCGGCGTGTGTTGATCCGCCGTCAGGCGCAGACCCCGCTGCTGCAGTGCGCCTATAAGGCGCCGCGCGCAGCCGATCCGCGCGGGCCGGCCGTCAATCTGTTGCTGTCCGCTCTCGTCGAGGGCGATGCATCGCGGCTGCACCGTGCGCTGGTGGAAGACCGGCAACTCGCCATCGAGGTGAGCGGGCACTGGCAGGAGGGATTCGACCCGGGGCTCCTCTGGCTTTCGCTGATGTTGCCGGAGGGCGGGGACCCCGAGGAGGCGCGCGCGGCTCTCGATGCGGAGCTGGCGGCGGTGGCAGCGGACGGTGTTACCGAAGCAGAGTTGGAGCGGGCGCGCAATCTGGCCACCGTCGGCCTGTGGAAGAAGCTCGCCGCCATCGACGGCAAGGCGCAACTGCTCGGGGAGTACGAGGTGTTTCACGGCGATTGGCCGCAGTTGTTCGACGCGCCGGAGCGGATCGCCGCGGTATCCGCGGAAGAGCTGCGAGCCGTCGCCGCAGAGATCCTCGACGTGAGGCGACGTACGCTCGGAGTACTGGTTCCGTCGGGAGATGCAGCGGGCGCGGGGCCGGACACCGGTCCGCAGAGCAGCGGCGCATGACGGTGCGGGTACCGGCCCACGAACGACTCTCGCTCGGCAATGGCGTCGCCCTGGTTCTGGTGCCGCGCCGCGACGTTCCGCTGATCGCATTCAACGCCGTGCTGCGCGGCGGCGGGCTCGGCGACCCGCCGCAGCGACCCGGCGTGGCTTCACTGCTCGCCGGTTTGTTGGAAAAGGGTGCCGGCGAGCGCAACGCTTATGCATTCGCCGATGTCGTCGAAGGAGTCGGCGGCAGCTTCGGCGCGGGCGCCGGCCCGGAGGCGATCACCGTGCGCGGCCAGTTCCTCGCGCGTGACCAGCAACTCATGCTGGAGCTGCTGGCGGACGCACTGCTGCGACCTCTGTTGGACGGGGAGGAGCTCGAAGAGCTGGCAGCCCGCCACATCGAGCTCATCAAAGCGGCCAAGGACTCCGATCCGGCGGAGCTCATCGGCACGTACGGCCGGGGATTCCTCTTCGGCAGTCATCCCTACGGCCGCCCGGTGTTCGGCAGCGAGGCATCGCTCGCCGCGATCGACCGCGAGGACGTTCGGCGCTACTACGAGGGGCAGTTCGGCGCCGAACGGCTGATCCTCGTCCTGGCGGGCGACATCGATGCCGACTTGCTTGCCCGGATGGCGGCCGACAGTTTTTCGCGCTGGCCGCGCACGCCCGCACCGCCGCCCGCCCTCGCGCGTCCGCGCGCTCTGGCCGGCCGACGCGTGCTGCTGGTCGACTTTCCCGGATCGGCGCAGACCTACTTCTGGATCGGCAATGTCGGTGTCGACCGAAGGTACCCGCGCCGCGCGGCGCTCGATCTGGTCAACACGCTCTTCGGCGGCCGGTTTACTTCCCTGCTCAACACCGAGCTGCGGATCAAATCCGGCCTGTCGTACGGCGCGCGCTCGGGCTTTGCCCGTGGCACCGTGGCCGGAGAATTCTCACTTCGCTCCTTCGCGCAGACCGAGAATACCGGCCAGGCGCTCGATCTCGCTCTGCGGACGCTCGCGCGCCTCAGACAGGAGGGTCTGACCCGGGAGATGCTCGATTCGGCCCGAGCCTACACGCTCGGGCAGTATCCCCTTGGCCTGGAAACCGCCGCGGACTGGGCCGGCATGCTGGGGGAAATCGAGCTCTACGGGCTCGGCCGTGGCTACATCGACGACTATCCCGCGCAGCTCGCGGCCGTTGGATTGGCCGAGGCGCAGGCCGTGATCGAGGAAGCGTTCCCGCGCGCCGACTCGGTGGCCATCGTCGCGATCGGGGATGCGGCGCGGATCAGAGGGGCGGTCGGCGAATACGGGCCGGTATCGCAGATGACACTCACGGACCCGGAATTCTCCGCGCCGTGGACGTCGGGAGACGAAAACCGCCCTTGAGGGGGAAAGGGCAGCCTCGTCTCCCGGGCCCGTGTGACTCACAGGGTTGCATGGGGCCATTACGTCCCGATGTCGAACGGGCCGGGGGCTTGGCTTCGCTCGCCGCGCCCCCATGTCACGATCCACCGTCTCCTCAACCTTTTCCACGAGGGCTGCTTCGCTCATGGAATACCGGGATTACTACAAGATTCTGGGCGTTGCCCGCACGGCCACGGCCGAGGAAATCAAGAAGTCCTACCGCCGCCTCGCCCGTAAATTCCATCCGGACGTCAGCAAGGAGAAGGATGCCGAACAGAAGTTCAAGGAGGTGCAGGAAGCTTACGAAGTGCTGAAGGACCCGCAGAAGCGGGCCGCCTACGACCAGCTCGGCAGCGACTGGAAGTCCGGTCAGCAGTTCCGGCCCCCGCCCGATTGGGCGAGTGGCTTCGAGTTCGGCGGCGGCTCCCGTGCCCGCGCCAGCGGCGCGCACGTGTTCGAGGAGGAGGGCTTCAGCGACTTCTTCTCCTCGCTCTTCGGCGGCGCGAGTCCCTTCGGCACGGCCGGACGGCGGCAGCAGCAGGCCGGGCGCGACCATCACGCCCGCATCGACATCGACCTCGAGGAGGCCTTCGGCGGCGGCACGCGCATGCTCGATCTAAAGCGGCCCGAGCTGAAGCCGGATGGAACGCTGGAGCTGCGCTCGCACACGGTGCGCGTCACCATTCCTGCCGGCGTCACCGACGGTCAGCCCATTCGCCTCTCCGGCCAGGGGGAAGCAGCTGCGGGCGGCGGGCGCGCCGGCGATCTGTACCTGGAGGTGCACATACGCCCGCATCGCTTCTACCAGGTGGAGGGACGCGACGTCACCCTGACACTACCCGTTGCGCCATGGGAGGCAGCGCTCGGGGCGACGGTGAGCGTGCCGACGCTCGGGGGTGCGGTCGAAATGCAGGTACCGGCGGGCGCGCAATCCGGCCAGAAGCTGAGGTTGCGCGGCCGCGGCCTGCCGGGTCAGCCGCCTGGGGACGAGTATGTGCAGCTCAAACTCGTCCTTCCTCCCGCCGACTCGCCCGGGGCGCGGGCCTTATACGAGGAGATGCGCGCCAAGCTCGGGAGCTTCGATCCGCGTGCGGATAGGGGTTGAGCGATCCCCTGGGCCGCTCCTCGACCTGCTGTCGTTATTGGCCGAAATGTTGTCCGCCCTCGGCGAGGTACGCCTCTTCCTCGGGCGTGTTGGGGCGGCCCAGCGCGCGATTGCGATGCGGGAAGCGCCCGAAGCGCGCGACGATGGAGCGGTGCAGCTGCGCGTATTCGAGCGAGCTCGCGAACATTGCTTTGAGCTCCGCGGGCGCCTCGTTGAGAAGCCTGCGGTAAGCCGCGACTGCCTCTTCCTGTGCATCGCGCACTTCCGCGTGCTGCAGTGGCATGTAGAAGAAGATCCTCTCCACGGGCGTCAACGCCGCATCCGCCGCCGATTGCATTCCTGAGAGAGTCAGCCCCAGCGCTTCGCGGTCCGTGGCAAAAGCGCGGCCGGTGCCGCGGTAGATGTTGCGCGGGAACTGATCCAACAGCAGGATGAGTGACAGCCGGCGTCGCGGGCTGTCGGCCCAGGCGGCGAGCTCCCCCGCGGCCGCGCGCTCGACGAGGGCGCCGAAGCGTGAGCGGACGAGCTCGTCTGTCTGCTGCTCCTCGGGCCCGCTGCCGTACCAGAGCGCGATGCGCTCCTGCACGCCGTCAGGCCGCAACGGCAGCCTGCCGAACCAGAAGCGGCGCACCTCGAGGGCCTCGTCCATCGGCGGATTATATTATTGAGCGGCCGCTGGACCCGCCGAGTGGCTTGCTATTCGCAGAGACTCTCCAAGTACCCCTGCGCCACCGGCGACAGCCGCTTCAGCGCCAGCGCGCGTGCCTTCGGCGCATCGACGATGTATTCGAGGGGACCCGAGACCAGCATGTGCCGGATGCGCGGGTGCCGCGCCGACGCCCGCGCCATTTTGTTGAGCACGGTGAAGCCGCGGTTGATCTTGTCTCGGGGGGCTCGGTTCTGCTCGATGGAGCGGGCCAGGTACTGGCCGAAGCGTGCGTAGAGAAAGTAGTCGTCATCCCCGACCTGAAAGCGTGCCTCGGCGAAAAAGTCGGGGAAATTCTTCTCGAGATACGAATTGACGCCGCGAAGAGAGGGCCCAGGGTCGCTGTCAGTCGACGCTTTGCTCGTCTTCATTTAGCTGGTCACCTCCAAGGTTCCGGACGACCATCGCTGGACGCAGCGGCGGTACCACACCCCGCTACGCGGCGCGGATGTTGAGGCAAGGTGACGTGCAATGCAATACCCGAGTCCCCAAACCGAGCGCCTTCCAACAACAAGTGCGAAGCGGCAGGATGCCGACTCTGCGCCCATAAAAAACAGCCCGCCGGAAGCGGGCTGGGCTGATTTTTTGATTGGACATGTCCCGGTAGCTCGCTGTCAGCTTGCGTCACGGACATCTATTTGAGTCGGCTGAAACGCTGGAGCTTGCGCCCCGGCCCAATCTCAAAGGCCCGCGTGTCAATCCACGCGTTGGATCGTTCCTGACAACCGCTGCAAAAGTTGCGGCCGCCAATACCCGTGCCCGCGTCGACCTCCGGATTTCTGCTTCGTTATCCCTCCGCAAGGATTGGCGTGTACGCATCACCCGCTGCTCTCTCCCCTAAAATCATACCGATTCCAGCTTGACTTTGTCGTTGTAATTGGGCAACAGGGGGGCGTCCGCCAGCGGTAGACGAACGCCGAAACGCGCGCCTTCGCCGTTCGGCAGATCGGCTGCCGCGACCCCGCCGCGGTGGTAGTCCGCGATCAGCCGCACGATGTAGAGGCCGAGTCCGAAATGTGGCCGACTGTCGCTGCCGCTGCGCGATTGCCAGAGCGACTCGAAGAGGCGCCCGCGAGCCTCAGGCGCCAGCGGCGGTCCTGGGTTGTCGACTTCGAGCACGGCGGCGGCAGACTCCCGCCGCAGACGCACAGTGATCGTGGCGCCGCCGGGGCTGAAGTCGACTGCATTGTCGATGAGCTTGTCGAGCAGCTGCACGATCAAGTCGGGTGCGCCCTCAATCTCGACCGGCTCCGGCGCCAACTCGGACGCGAAGCGGCGTTCCGGAAATGCCACCCGATATGCGCTTACAGCGGACGCAATTACCGGCGTCAGGTCGAAGCGCGAGCGCTCAGCGTTGCCGATGGCCTCTTCCACCCGTGTGGCGGCCCCCATAGCCACCAGAATCGCACTCAGTCGCTCGCTGCCCTGCCGCGCCCGGTCGAGGTACTGCCGTGCGGCCGGTGACACTTCCTCGGACTCCAGGTTCTCTAGAGAGGAGCGCACGATCGTGAGCGGCGTACGGATCTCGTGAGCCAGCTTGCCAGCGAGGGAGCGCAGGTAGCCCGTGTACTCGTTGAGGCGTCTCAGCAGGCGCGAGAAGCTGCGAGCCACGTCGCCCAGCTCGTCCGGCGCCCCCGCTTCCGGGAACTCCGTCACGAGCCCCTCCCGGGTGAGCGCCGACTCGCTTGCCCGGCGCAGCCGTGAGAGCCGTAGCGCCAACCAAGCCGCGAACGCGAATGTGACAATAACGAGGATGACGCTCGTTACCACGGTGAAATCCAGCATCCGGGTGAGCGCGCGATCGCGCAGTCTTTCCCAGCGGTTACCCGCCTGGGTCACCGCGAGCTCGCCGATGATCGCGTGATGGCGAGTGTCATAGATCGGGGCCGCCGATGCGATGAACGCGGGCTCCCCCTGGCGATCGACGAAGCGCCTGTAGAGCTGCGTCAGGATACCGGGCTCGGGAGCCAGTACTCCCGGCACGGCCAGCTCGTCCTGCTGCGCGAGGACTGCACCGCCGGGCGTGGTCACGGACAGTCTCAGCCCGGGCTGCATGAACTGTGCGAGAAACGGGGTCAGCGACGGCGAGGCGACCGTCAGCCGTCCCAATGTGTGGAGGTCGTTAGTGCGCAGCGTGCCGTAACTCCGCGGGTCGGCACCTCGCCGGTCGCGATCATCCAACAGCACGCCGAATTGGCTGCCCACCATCGAGAGAGGCAGGGCGATCTCCACGTCATAGCCGCCCGCGTTGGGCTGCAGGGCACCGACGATGCGCGGGTCCTCCACTGCAGTCTCCTCGCCGTACTCACCCGCCTCGACCCGGCGCGCGAGGATCGGCCCGGGGCCCGTCAGGGCGAGAAACACCTGTTCCTGTTCGCCCTGCGGGTCCTCATAGCCGATCCAGACACGGTCACCGAGCGCCGAGGAGTCGAGCAGATTGGCGCCGGGTGCGTCGAACACCAGATTTGGATCGCGCACCTCGAGCAGCAGGTACAGCATTCTGTCGTACGTGCCCGTAAGGATGCCGAAACGACGGGACGCCGTGCCGTAGTACCGCCACGCTTTCGGGTCATGGGGCCAGTCGTCCGGATAGCCGTCGATGTAGGGTGGCGCCGTCAGCACCTGCGGCGTGAGGTCGTAGGGGGCGATGTTGGGGGGCGCGGGCGCGCCAGGATCGCGGTAAAGCAGGTCCATCCGCCCCTGCAACGAGGCGGCGATGGTCTCCGCGACGGCCTGCAATGCGTGCTGCTCGCTGTCGCGCAGCGCGGCTTCCATCTCTCGGGCGTAGCGGATGCCGGTCCACGGCAGCACCAGCGTCGCGAGGCCCAGCAGCAGCAGCTTCAGTCGCAGCGACATCGGCGGCTCACTCTACCCAGCGATAGCCCATCCCATAGACCGTCTGCAGGCCATCGAACGTCGGGTCGATGCTCTGGAACTTGCGCCGGATGCGCTTCACATGGGAAGTGACGGTGTTGTCGTCGAGCACGACGTTGGCCGCATCCATGAGCTGCTGCCGGTTCTTCACATGCCCGGGGTGACGCCCGAGCGCATGCACGATCCAGAACTCGGTCAGTGAGAGCAGCACCACCTTCCCGTTCCACTCGGCACGCATGCGCTCGACATCCAGTGTGAGGGGACCGCGGTGAAGCTTCTGCTCCTGCTCGTCGGGTGGCTTGCGGAGCGCCTCGACCCGGCGGAACAGGGCGTTTACCCGGGCAGTGAGGTGAGCGAGGCTGAGGTCCTTGGTCAGAAAATCGTCTGCTCCGAGGCGTAAGCCCGACACGGCATCGAGCTCCGAGTCGCGTGCGGTGAGGAAGATGATCGGCAGCTCCGCCGACAGTGCCCGCAGTTGCCGGCAGAGCTCGAAGCCGCCTTCCGGCTCCTCTTCGAGCGAGATGTCGATCACGGCGAGATCCGGCAGGCGCTCGGCAAACGCCGTCAGGGCTTGCATGCGGTTGCCATAGGTGCGTACGACGTAGCCCTCGCGCGTGAACGCCGCAGCGTAGTTGTCGCGGATGGCCGGCTCGTCTTCCACGATCGCAATGAGGCGCTTCATGGGCGCGATTATAGGGCTCAGGGCTAATTACTTGCGGCCATGGTCGGGGTTCGGCTGCGCTGGTATCGTGCCCGGCCTCATGAAGATTCCCGAAATATTGATCGTCGAGACCGTGCACCAGCCGGGAAGCCTGGCCAAGGTCCTGCAGGTGATCGCCGAGGCCGGCCTGACCATCGAGCATCTCGTCGCGCTGCGCCGCGATCAGGGTCGTACGCTCTGGGAAATCACCCTGGAGATGGACGAGGAGGCGGATCGGAGTCTCTACGAGCGCATCGATCGCCTGTCGGCGGCCCGCTTCATCGGAAAATCCGATCGCGTCTTCAACCGCCACCGCGGGGGCAAGATCCGCACCATCGCAAGTGTGCCGATCAACACTCTGCAAGTGCTCCGCGACATCTACACGCCCGGCGTGGCAAGAGTGTGCCTCGCGATTCAGAAGGACCCGCAGGCGGCGCGCGAGTTCACCAGCGTCGACAGTACCGTGGCCGTCGTCACGAACGGTACCGCCGTCCTCGGACTCGGCAACATAGGCGCGCTGGCCGGTCTGCCGGTGATGGAGGGCAAGGCCGCGCTCTTCGCGCATCTCGTCGGGCTGTCAGCGGTGCCGATCCTGCTCGAGGAGCGCAATCCCGAAAAGGTGGCGGACACCGTGGCCCGCATCCATCTGTCTTTCGGCGCCATTCAGCTCGAGGACTTCGCCGCACCCGAGTGCTTCGAGGTTGAGCGGCTGCTGCGCGAGCGGCTGCAGAAGCCCGTGCTGCACGATGACCAACATGGCACGGCGGTGGTGGCGCTTGCCGCCCTGACCAACGCCGCGCGCCGCGCGGGCAAGAGCTGGGAGGAAAGTGTGATCGGGCAGATCGGTTTGGGAGCTGCCGGCCTCGGCATCGTGCGGCTGCTGCGCGCAGGCGGCGCGCAGTGCGTGCTCGGGGGGGATCGCAGCCCGCAGGCCGTGGCGCGCCTCGTCGCGCTGGGGGGCGAGGGCGCGACGCTGGAGTCGATCATGCAGCGCGCCGACATTGTGATCGCGACCACCGGGGTGAAAGGCCTGATCAAGCCCGAGTGGGTGCGGCCGGGTCAGGTCATCCTTGCGCTCTCCAACCCCGACCCGGAGATCGAGCCGCTGGTGGCGCGGGAGCGCGGCGCGGCATTCGCGGCCGACGGCAAAGGAATCAACAATGTGCTCGCCTTCCCGGGCCTCTTCAAGGGCGCATTGGCCGCGCGCGCGGTACGCTTCACCGACGCAATGCTGATGGCGGCCGCCCGCGCGATCGCCGAGCAGGCCGACGGCGACGCCCTCGTGCCGGACCCGCTCGACAAGGCCATGCACGAGCGCGTGGCAGCCGCGGTGCTTCAGGCTGCGCTGGAAAGCAAGTGAGCCGGGTAACGGCGGAGGCCCAGAATGGGCCGGGCAACTCGCCGCGGGTCGGCTAAGCCGCAACCGCCTCCGGTCCCATGAAGCCCTTCAGCTTGCCGAGCGCGTTCGACTCGATCTGACGAATCCGCTCCGCGGACACCCCATACTTATCGGCCAGCTCGTGCAGGGTGGCCTTGTCCTCGGTCATCCAGCGGCGCTGCACGATGTCGCGGCTGCGATCGTCTAGCTGCTCGAGCGCATCGTGCAGCCGCGCCGCGGAGTCATCCTCCCATTCAGCGCTTTCCACCCGCTCTGCCGGGTCTGCACCCGCTGCGGGCAGGTAAGCCGCCGGGCTGTAGGTTTCTTCTTCCTCCGACTCCGGCGTCGGGTCGAACGACATGTCGCGCGCCGCCAGGCGCTTCTCCATTTCCGTCACTTCGCTCGGTGTGACGCCGAGGTCGCGTGCAACGGCCGCCGTCTCTTCCGCGGAGAGCCAGGTGAGGTTCTTCTTCAAGCGGCGCAGGTTGAAGAACAGCTTGCGCTGCGCCTTGGTCGTGGCGATCTTGACCAGCCGCCAGTTGCGCAGCACGTACTCGTGGATCTCGGCGCGGATCCAGTGCACGGCGAAGGACACCAGGCGCACGTTGAGGGACGGATCGAACCGCTTGACGGCCTTCATCAGGCCCACGTTGCCTTCCTGGATCAGGTCCCCGACCGGCAACCCATATCCGCTGTACCCGCGCGCGATGTGCACCACGAAGCGCAGGTGCGAGAGCACCAGCTTGCGGGCGGCGTCGAGGTCATCGTCGAAACGGAAGCGCTCCGCCAGATCGCGCTCCTCTTCCCGCGTCAGTACCGGGATACGGCCCACGCGATCGAGGTACGCATCCAGGCTTCCAACCGGACCGGCGAGCGCCAGATCACCGGGTCGAGCGATCAATGCGGTATTTGCGGTCATGCAGTCTCCAGATGTCTTGGGCAGGCATTTTAGCACTCGCGATATTGGAGTGCTAAGGGAGCGGGAAGTTCCCCGGTTGTCCGCCTTTTCCCCTTGTGGCACAGAAGCTTGCGCCGACGCGACCCAGCGGGCATCTCCCTTAGGAGGGGTCTCTCAGCCCATCTGGAGGACCACCTTGCCCTGGGTGGAATCGATGACTGGAGCGGATCTTGTAGTCCACCGGATTGACGCTGGCGGCGCGCACCCGGATCAGCACCTCGTCGTCCTTGGCGGTCGGCTTCTCGACCTCGGCGAGCTCGAGGACCTCGGGTCCGCCGAAGGAGCGGATGCGCACGGCTTTCATGGTGGTCATTGGGGGGCCCTCCAGGGAGATCACTCTGTGACGGACAGAATCAATCCCGCGGCGCGGGGGTGGTTCCGCGTGCAGCGCGCCGCTCCTGCCCGGCAGGATCGCGTCAGCTAAATCGCGTACCCTCTACGATCCGGTACAGTTGCAGGCGGAGCCCTCCCGTGCAGGCAGAGACTTTCCAGAAAATCGAGCAAGCCGCGGCCGCGGCCGGCGTCACGCCAGGCGCGGCGACGCAGCCCGCGGCGCGCTACGACGGCGTGAGCATCGTGCTGCACTGGGTCACCGCGGCGCTCGTGGTGACCCTGTGGACGTTGGGTCAGACCATTGATTTCTTTCCGAAGGGCGCACCGAAGATTGACGCGCGGTCGGTGCACATCACTCTTGGCGCGGCGCTCGGCATCGTCCTGCTTGCGCGCCTGCTGTGGCGAGCAAGTCGCGGGCGCCGGCTGCCGCTCGCCCAATCGGGCTGGCTCGGCGCTACGGCGAAGGTCGTGCACTACGGGCTCTACGTGCTGCTCGGCGTCACGGTGGTGCTCGGGATTTTCAATGCCTGGCAGCGCGGTGATGTGCTCTTCAACGTCTATGCGATCCCGCAGCTCGTCCCGGGCGATCGTGTCCTCAAGCGAATCATCGAGGAGCTGCACGGCGATTTCGCCGACATCGTGTTGATCATCGCGGGCCTGCACGCCGCCGCCGCGCTGGCGCATCACTACCTGCTGCGCGACCGGGTGCTGCGCCGGATGCTGCCGTAGTCGCGTTCCATGCCCGAGCTACCGGAGGTCGAGACGACGCGGCGCGGGCTGGACCCGCACGTCGCGGGCCGGCGGATCGTGACACTCACCGTGCACGAGCCGCGGCTGCGCTGGCGCGTTCCGGAGGATCTGGCGGCGAAGCTGGCTGGCCAGCGGATCACCGGCACTGGGCGCCGCGCCAAGTACCTCTTGATCAGACTGGAGTCGGGCACCCTTCTGGTGCATCTCGGCATGTCGGGGACGCTGCGGATCCTCCCCGCCGACACGCCACGCGTCGCCCACGACCACTACGACCTGCTGCTCGAGTCCGGCAACGCCCTGCGGTTCAACGATCCGCGCCGCTTTGGCAGTCTCCACTACACGAGCGGCGATCCGCGCCAGCATCCGTTGCTCGCCCGGCTTGCCCCCGAGCCTCTCGAGCCGGAATTCGACCCGGATTACATGTGGCGGATCACGCGGCGCCGGCGGGCGTCGATCAAGCAGGTCCTGATGAACAGCCGGCTCGTCGTCGGCGTAGGCAACATCTACGCCAGCGAGACGCTCTTTCGTGCACGAATCAGGCCGCGGCGGCAGGCGCAGAGTCTCTCACGCGACGAGGCGACGCGGCTCGTCAAAGAGGTGCGCGCGGTGCTTTCGCAGGCGATCAAGGTCGGGGGCACCACGTTGCGCAACTATGTGGGGGCGGACGGCGAGCCGGGATACTTCAGGCAGAGGCTGTATGTTTATGGGCTGAAGGAATGCAGAGTGTGCGGCACGGCGGTGCGGCGCCTGACGCAACAGGGAAGGTCCTCGTACTACTGTCCCATCTGTCAGAGATGAGGAGTCCGGCGGCCTTCACTTCACTTTTCGGTGCTTCTTCAGCTCTGCTTCCACGATCGGATGGACGAACTCGTGGACGTCGCCACCCAACACCGCGATTTCCCGTACGAGCGACGAGGAAATGAAGGTGAACTGCTCCTGCGGGGTGAGAAAGACCGTCTCGATGTCGCGGTCGAGGTGGCGGTTCATGTTGGCGAGCTGAAACTCGAACTCGAAATCCGAGATCGCGCGCAGTCCGCGGATGATCACGGTGGCGCGATGCCTGCTGGCGAATTCGACGGTCAGCTCGGAATAGCCCATGATCTCGACGTTCGGCAGGTCATCGAGGACGCGCCGCGCCAGGTCGATGCGCGCATCGAGCGGGAACATCGGCGCCTTGTTGGGATTGGAGGCGATGGCCACGATGACGCGGTCGAAGATGCCGGCCGCGCGGCGCACCAGGTCGTGGTGGCCGTTGGTGATCGGGTCGAACGTGCCCGGATAGATGGCATTGCGGCTCATTCGCTGTGTGTCCCCCTCGCGGCTCTCGAATAGAGATGATACCCGACCTCGCCGGCCCTCTTTGACTTGACGGGCGTCCAGCCCTCCGGTAGTCGGGGCGCCGCTGCAGCGGGACATTCGAGGTACATCAGCGCGCCGCTGGACAGCCAGCCGCCCTGCTCCAGGCGCGCCGCGCTCTCCTCGAGCAGCATCGAGGCGAAAGGCGGGTCGAGGAACACGATGTCGAACGGCGCCGCAGGCACGCGCTCGAGAAATTCGCGGGCATCGGTCTGCTCGACACTCGCCGCGCGTGCCCCCCATTCCGCCAGCCGCGCGGCGATCTCGCGGGCGGCGGCCGGATCGCGCTCGACGAAAATCACGCGTGCAGCCCCCCGCGACAGCGCCTCCAGGCCAAGCGCGCCGCTGCCGGCGAAGAGGTCCAGGCAGCGTGCGTCTGGCACACGGGCTGCGATCCAGTTGAAGAGGGTCTCGCGGACGCGGTCGGGCGTGGGGCGGATTTCCGGCGTTGGCGGAAAGCGCAGGCGCCGTCCGCGCCAGAAGCCGCCGATGATCCGCAGCGTCCGGACGGAAGCGCCGCGGCGGACTGGGGGCGACGGGCGGCTCAAGGGACAGCTCTCACGCTACGCTACGATACACTACCGCCGGATAAACCCATGTTCGGACGCAAACCTAAAGACGGGGCCGCCGAGGCCGAGGAGCGGCAGGGCTTTTTCAGGCGCCTGCGCAGCCGGCTGAACCGTGGCAACTCCTGGCTCACTTACGATCTGGCCAACCTCTTCCAGGGCCGGCAGATCGATGCTGAGATCCTCGAGGAGCTCGAGACGCGGCTGCTCACCGCTGACGTAGGGGTCGAAGCCACCGAGGACATCCTGACGCAGCTGCGGAAACGGGTTGCCCGCAAAGAGCTCGCGGATGTCGAAGCGCTGGTCAACGCGCTGCGTGACGCCGTCGTGGAGATCCTGGAGCCCTGCGCCAAACCCCTCATGATCGACGCGAGCAGGAAGCCCTTCGTGATCCTGGTGGTGGGAGTCAACGGGTCCGGCAAGACGACCACCATCGGCAAGCTCTCCCGCAGGCTTGCCGACGAGGGACGCAGTGTCACATTGGCCGCTGGCGATACTTTCCGGGCGGCGGCAATCGAGCAACTGCAGGTGTGGGCGGAGCGTTCCGGAGCTGCGTTCATCGCGCAGCGCGCCGGGGCCGATCCCGGTGCCGTCGTGTTCGATGCCGTGCAGTCGGCGCGCTCGCGGGGCACGGATGTGCTGTTGGCGGATACCGCCGGCCGCTTGCACAGCCAGGCGCATCTCATGGAGGAGCTGAAAAAGGTGAAACGGGTGGTGCAGCGCGTCGAGCCCTCTGCGCCGCACGAAGTCCTGCTGGTTCTCGACGCCAACCAGGGTCAGAATGCGCTCTCGCAGGCCATCCAGTTCCACGAGGCGATCGGCGTGACCGGTATTGCGCTCACCAAGCTCGACGGCACCGCCAAGGGCGGTATCGTGATCGCCATAGCGCGCCGCTTGCGCCTGCCGATCCGCTTCATCGGCATCGGCGAGCAGGCGCAGGATTTCGGCGAATTCGATGCCCGCATGTTCGCTGCCGCGCTGGTCGAGGGCCCGCGGGAGTCGGGCGGCCAGATTCAGCCCTAGAGCCACGCGCGGTCGGTCAACGCCATGATCCTCTTCGAGCGCGTCAGCAAGCGCTACCCCAACGGGCGGGAAGCCCTCACCCATGTCAGCTTCGGCATCCAGAGCGGCGAGATGGTGTTCCTCACCGGCCGCTCCGGCGCCGGCAAGAGCACCGTGCTGAAGCTCGTCGCGCTGCTCGAACGGCCCACGCGCGGCATCGTGACCGTGAATGGCAAGAGCACGGGCGCGTTGAAGGCACGCCACATTCCGGCTTTCCGCCGGCAGGTCGGCGTCGTCTTCCAGGATCACAAGCTCCTCGCCGACCGGCCGGTGTTCGACAACGTCGCCCTGCCGCTCGTCGTCGCGGGTGCGCCGCTCAAGGAGATCGACAAGCGTGTGCGGGCCGCGCTCGATCAGGTAGGGCTCCTCGGCAAGGAACGGATGCTCCCCGCGGAGCTCTCAGTCGGGGAGCAGCAGCGGGTCGGCATCGCGCGCGCCGTCGTCAGCAAGCCGCCCCTCATCATCGCCGATGAACCGACCGGCAACCTGGACCCCGACCTCTCGCTCGAGGTGATGCGCCTCTTCCGGCGCTTCAGCGATGTCGGAGTCACGGTGTTGGTTGCGACCCACGACCAACACATCGTGCGCGACCTCGCCAAGCGCGAGATCGTGCTCGCGAGCGGCGAGATTCAGAGCCAGGGCGACATCGAGCGAACCGACACCCTGCCGCACGTGGTGCCGCGGCGATGAATCCCGCGATCTTCGGCACGCGCCACGCGCAAGCTCTGCTTGGCTCCCTCGGCAGGTTGAAGCGCAATCCGCTCGCGACCGTCCTGACGCTGCTCGTGATCGGACTCGCGCTTGCGCTGCCGGCGGCGCTCGGGCTCTTCGTGATCAACGCGCAGACGGCGACGGGCGGCTTCAGCAACGCCGTCGACATGTCGGTGTACCTCAAATCCGGGCTACCGGTGGCCAAGGCACAGCAGCTCGCGGCCAACGCGCGCGAGCGGCCGGAGGTCGCGCAAGTGACCGTCATCGCCGCGGACGAGGGGCTTGCGGAGTTTCGCAAGTACTCGGGTTTCGGCGCCGCGCTCGATGCGCTCCAAACCAACCCGCTGCCCAACGTGCTGCACGTCATGCCGCGCCGCGGGGCGAGCAGCGCGGCGGATCTCGATTCATTGCGGCGCTATTTCGCCGCGTGGCCGGAGGTCGATGTGGTGCAGCTCGATACGGAGTGGGTGCTGCGCTTCAATGCCATTCTGGCCGTGCTGCGCCGTCTGGTGCTCGTCGCCGCCGTGCTGCTCGGCGCGGGGGTGCTCGCGGTCGTCGGCAACACCATTCGTCTGGAGATCCTCAACCGCCGGGCGGAGATCGAGGTGACGAAGCTCGTGGGCGGCTCCAACGCCTTCGTACGCCGGCCGTTCCTCTACACGGGGCTGCTCTACGGGATCGGGGGGGCGGTGCTCGCCACCGCGATCCTCGAAACGGCGGTGCTGGTGCTGGACCCGTCCGTGGCAACACTCGCGCAGCTTTATGGCAGCCGGTACGCGCTGCAGGGACCGTCAGGTCAGGTGCTTGCAGCGCTCTTCGGCGGCGGCATGGCGCTCGGATGGCTCGGGGCATGGATCTCCGCCCACCGTCATCTGCGCAGCATCGAGCCCCGCGCCTAGCCTCGTCCACGGGCTTGGCGACTCGGTCAGAGGGTGATCCCAGATTGAGTCGACCGGCGCGCCCTGCCCCAGGGCGGGCGGCCGGGTTACTTGATCTTGGTCTCTTTGTAGGGGACGTGCTTGCGCGCCACCGGGTCGAACTTGCGCACCTCGAGCTTATCGGGATGCAGGCGCTTGTTTTTGGTGGTCACGTAGAAATGGCCGGTACCGGCAGAGGAGAGTAGCTTGACCTTCTCACGCATGGAGGCTCCTTCAGACCTTCCGGCCTTGGGCACGGAGCTCGGCAACGACCTTGTCGATGCCCTTCTTCTCGATCGTGCGCATGCCGTGGGTGGACACGCGCAGCGAAACCCACCGCTTCTCGGTTTCCAGCCAGAACCGCTGGGTGTGCAGGTTCGGCAGGAAGCGGCGGCGCTTCTTGTTGTTCGCGTGGGAGACGCGGTTTCCGACGGCCGGGCCTTTCCCGGTGATCTCGCAGACGCGCGACATATGAATCGCCCTTGAAATTCAGCTACTTGGGTGCGGGGCAGCTGCGGCCGCCTCGCGCGAGCCGAGCTTTATACCAGCCTCACGCAACCGGAACAAGCCTCGCAGCCGTCCAATTGTTGCAGGGGGCACGCCTTTTGAGCATATTGTCGGCTGTCCCGTGGGGTCTCGCGCGGGGGCCGAAATGAGCGACGACATGCGGGGCGGGCAAGCTGTGGCGGACCAGCGGCCCGGTACCGGGGACGACAAAAAGCTCTTCGCCACTTCTTATGCGCAGCTGCGCAACCTCGCCGAGCGGGAGCTCAGGCGCTTTCCGGGCATGGGCGTAAGTCCCACGACGCTCGTTCACGAGGCGTACCTCAACCTTGCCGGGCGGCCGGGAGTCGCCTTCGAGGAGCGCGGCAAGTTCCTCGGATACACCGCGCGCGCCATGCGCGGATTGCTCATCGATTTCGCCCGGCGGCAGCAGGCTCTGAAGCGGGGTGCCGGGTTCGAGATCACACAGCTCAGCACGACGATTGGCCAAGAGGTGGCAGATGCCGCGGAGCTGACGCGGCTCTCGGACGCGCTGGATGAGCTGGCGCGACTGGATCCGCGTCTCGCGGAAGTCGTCGACCTCAAGTACTTCTGCGGCTTCTCGTTCGCCGAGATTGCGCGCGTTCGTGCAACCTCGGAGCGCACCGTGCAGCGCGACTGGGAAAAGGCGCGCCTCCTGCTATTCCGCGATCTCGAAGCGGGAGATTGAACGGTGTCGAACCTCGACAGCGAGCGCTGGCGACGGCTGAGCGGCCACCTCGATCGACTCTTCGAGCTCCCCGAGGACCAATGGCCGGGCTATCTGACCGCTCTGGAGCGAGACGATCCGGCGGCCGCCGCCGAGGTCGGCTGCCTGCTCCGCGCCAGGCAGGATGACCGGTTTGCCGGCTTCCTGGGAACACCGCTGCCGCTCCCGCAACCTCCGCCGGCCACGACTGCGCTCCTCGGGCGATGTATCGGTCCATACGTGATCGAGGCCGAGATAGGCCGCGGCGGCATGGGAAGCGTTTGGCGGGCAAAGAGGACGGACGGTCGCTATGACGCCTCCGTCGCCATCAAAATGTTGCATCTTGCCTGGCGCGGGCGGGCCGGGGAGCAGCATTTCCTGCTCGAGGGACGCCTGCTTGCGAGGCTCGATCATCCCAATATTGCGCGCCTGATCGACGCCGGAGTCCTCGAAGATGGACAACCGTATCTCGTCCTCGAGTACGTGGAGGGAAGACCCATCGACGCGTACTGCGCCCATGGCGCGCTGGACGCAGAGGCGCGGATCAGACTCATCCTCGACGTGACGGACGCCGTCGCGCACGCGCATCGCCACCTGATCGTTCATCGGGATTTGAAGCCTTCGAACGTGCTGGTCACGCAACAAGGGACGGTGAAGCTTCTTGACTTTGGTATCGCTAAGCTCGTGGATGCGAGCTCAGAGGCGGCACCGACGCGCACGATGCTGCAAGGCCTCACGCCACGCTACGCGGCGCCCGAGCAATTGCTGGGAAATCCCGTCACTACGGCGACCGACGTTTACGCCCTCGGCACGATGCTCTACGAGCTCCTCGTCGGCAGACACCCGTTCGCCGGGAGCACGACAGCCGCAACTGATGCGGAGCTGATGTACGCGACACTCACAACACAGCCGCTGCGCGCCTCCGTGGCGGCCACTGCTCAGTCAGGCCGCCGCCGTACGCTCGGAGACCTGGACAACATCCTCGCCAAGGCGCTCGAAAAAGACGCGGGAGATCGCTACGAGAGCGTCGGAGACTTTGCCAGCGACCTGCGGCGCTTTCTGGCGCACGAGCCGGTTCAGGCGCGGCCCTACACCGTCGGCTACCGTGCCGTCCGATTCGTCCGCCGCCATCGGGGCGGAGTCGCCTCCGCAATGCTCATCGCACTGGCGCTGATCGGTACGAGCGTGTTCGCGCTCGCGCAGATGCTCGAAGCCCGGTCCCAGCGGGATTACGCTCTCTCGCAGGCGCAGCGCGCGCAAGCCCAGGCCGATCTCACCGAATTCGTGATCGGCGATAGCCTGAGCCGCATCCCGGGCGACCTCGTGCGCGATCGCCTCGACCGCGCCCGCAGGTTCATAGCACGACGCTACGCCAAGTCACCCGTGCTCGCCGCGTGGCTGCTCGTCGATGTGTCCGGCCGCTATATCGACATCGGCGAGTACCGCGCCGCCGCGGCCGTGCTCCGCGAAGTCGAGGCGATCAACAGCCGGGTGCACGATCCCATCATCACCGCGCAATTTGCCTGCGACCATGCCGCGGACCTGGTGCTCGCCGGGGATCTCGCCGGCGCGCGGACCTCTCTGGCGGTGGGTCGCGAAAATCTGCGACGAGTCGATTCCCCGGGGCCCCGCATCGTCGCCGCGTGCGCCGATTCCGCGGCGCTCGTGTGGCAAGCCCAGGGAGACTATGGCCAAGCTGTCGCGCGTGAGAGGGCAGCGCAGCAGATGCTCGTCGACGCGGGGATGTATGCGGCATCGCGTTACACGAGCACGACCAACAATCTCGGCAGAGCGCTGATTTTCGCCGGCGATTATCGCGGCGGCTGGTGGGTCATGCGCGATCTGCTCACGCTGATGCGGGAGATCGGGCGATCCGATACCTCCTCCTATTGGGCGATGCTGTCCAACGCCTGTCGCGCCCTAGTCGGTGGTGGCCAGCCGCAGCAGGCCGTACGGTTGATCGACCAGGCGCTGACGGGTGCGCGCCGCGGGGATCCCGGGTTCGAGCCTCCCTTTTATGTGGCCGGTTGTCGGGCGGCGGCCGCAACCCTGGCCGGTGATCCAACAGCCGATGCGCAGCTGGTGCGCGCCACGCAGGCGGCCGGCGCGGCCGGATACCTCGCCTCGCAGACCTTCTATCCTGCGATGACCGTGATTTCGGCCCTCGAGCGCAACGAACTGGCCGCGGCGGACTCCCGCTGGGCAGCGCTCGCATCGGGCGAAACCCACGCACTCGCAGCCGGGAACCAGAGCGCCGAAGCGGTCCGCTTGCTTCTCGTCCATGCGCGCCTGGACCTTGCACACGGTCGCATCGATGCCGCATCGCACCGCCTCGGTATCGCGCGCAGCCTGATAGCCGCGCGCCGCCAGCCCATCAACCCGGACAGCTACGACCTCGAGGTGCTGACCGCTCGAGCCGCGATGCAGAACGGCGACTATGCGAATGCCGCCAGATATGCAGCGAGCGCCGTCGCGCTGGCGAACGCCGCTGCCGTTGACGACACGTCATCGGCGTGGGTTGGCGAGGCATTGCTCGCGCGCGCGCAGGCGGAGAAGGCGCTTGGCCAGGCCGACGCGGCGGCGGCCGACGCACGCGCGGCGCTCCGTCATCTCGAGGCGAATCTCCTCCCGGCGCAGCCCCTCGTCGTCGCGGCTCGGGCCGCTATAGCGAATTGAGGAACGCGGCGAGCTCCTCCTTTTGCGCCTTCGTCAGTCCCATCTGGAACCGCTGATCGTAGAAGCTCACTACCTCGCGCAGCGTCGCCGCAGCACCGTTGTGAAAGTAGGGCGCCCGCGCGGCGAGCCCGCGCAGGATCGGTCCCTTGACGCGATTGAAGTCGCTGCAGTGACCCGTGATCAGCGCGCGGGCCGGATCGGTCGTGTAAAAGGAGGTGCTCTGACCTGGGCTGAAAGGGTCCGGACAGCCGGAGATCAGGAAGACGGGCAGGTTTGGCATCGAGAGCTGGCTCACGGCCGACGCGATGACCGGATCGGATTCGAATGAAGGATTCCCCGTATGGCTGGTGCCGATGTCGAGCGGCAGTGGCAGCGAGTGATTGCCCACGTTCGGTGCGTCGTGACACGTCGTGCAAGTCCCTTTGAACGAGGCCGGTTGGCCGAGCGCGGGATTGTCGTTGAGGCCGCGCACATGGGTGATGGTGAGCGGTGCAGTGTCGAACAGCAGCTCGCCAGCGGCGATCCTGGCGCGGGCGCCGCGATTCTCGATGTCAGGGCCTGACACGGACGGAGTCTGTGCCCAGCTGCCATACAGCGTCATCGCACCCGGATCGAACGGGATTCCATTCGGATCCTGACCGAGAGTGTCGTTGATGCCGGGATAATAGGACTGCGCCGCAAGGTGGATCGGGCCACCGGAAGTCCCGCGGCCATCCAGCGGACCCGCCCGATGATCCCACAGTTGCGCCGTATACAGAGCGAGCTCGAAGTCGACGATGCCGTCGGCCTGCCCCGGCGTGGGCGCAGAGGTGGCCTGAGCATGTCCTGTCGTGGCATCGATCGCCTGCTGAGTCAGGTCGGCACGCAGGTTGGCCGAGTAGCTGGCTCCGTTGGTCAGCGGCGCGATGGTTTCACGGCCGTCGGACATCACAGCACTGAGAAATGACAGATTGGTAGCCGGGAGAGGACGCCTGTAGACGGATACGGTCAGGACGTGCGTCTTGGGGTCGATGCGCAGTGCGCAGCCGTATGGGTCGCTGACGACCGAAATCGAGAATTCCGCGTTCGGAGGCACGGGAAGCGCGATGCGCAGCAGCCCATTCTGCAGAATCAAGCTGTGGCCGGCACGGTCTCTGGCCGCGACGCTGTCGCAGTTCGCGCCGTCTACGGATGCGAACAGCGGATCCTTGCCGCGGCTCGTGGCGAAGATCATGTCGGCGTGCGCGGGAGTGAAGCTCATCGCCTCCTCAGGATCATGACAGGTGGCGCAGCTGCGTCCGTTCGTGCCCAGGCTTTGGAAGAATGGCCCGCTGCGATCGATCGGCCCGTCGATTTTCAGGGTGCCCATCAGACCGTGAGGGTCCGGCGCAACGACGATGCTGGCGCGCAGGTGTGCGGGATCGGCGTAGCCGGGAGCGACGATGAATGCGGCGATCGATGCCGCGAGCGCTTTTCGGGCGCGCGTGAATCTCATGGGGTTCAAGGATGGGCCCTCCCTTTATTCGATTTGGAGCTCCATCCAGTAGATCGGATTCGGCGCGGCAAACCCGACAGCGAAACGCGGTACGGGCGTCCGGCGCTATGGCCCTAGAGCAGCCCGTGCTCGGCGAAGGAGTAGCACCGGCTGTCGCCGACGATGATGTGATCGACCAGGCGCACATCCATGAGAGCCAGGAGATCCTTGAGACGGCGGGTGATGAAGTCATCCGCCGGGCTGGGCTCCAGAGAACCGGAGGGGTGGTTGTGCGCGACGATCAGGGATGTCGCGTTGTGCAGCAGGGCCTGACGCAGCACTTCTCGCGGGTGCACTTGCGCGCAGTCAACGGTGCCGCGGAAAAGCTCCTCGAAGGCGATCAGGCGGTGCCGGTTGTCCAGATAGAGGCAGCAGAAAATCTCGTAGGGGCGATCGCGCAGCTGCGCGTGTAGATAGCGGTAGGTCGCCTGGGGGGTCGTGAGCGGTGAGCCGATGCGCATCTCTTCGAGCAGATGCCGCTTCGCCAGCTCCACGGCGGCCTGCACGGCGGCGTAGCGGGCCGAGCCTATGCCTTTGCGCCGCCAGCGAGTGAGGCGCGCGTTCAGCAGCTCCCGCAGGCAGCCGAAGTCCTTGAGGAGGGAGCGGGCCATGGCGACGGCCGAGCAGCCGGGGATCCCCGAGCCGAGGAGCAGGGCGAGCAGCTCCGCGTCCGAAAGCGCGTGGGCGCCGCGGGCGAGCAGCTTCTCCCGGGGACGCTCCGCTTCCGGCCATTCCCGGATGGTAAGGGCGCCGGCCCCGTTCAAAGTACCGGCTTCGCCGGCCGTGCTCGCTGTAAGTTCCATGGGGCCTCCTGTGCTTACCCGGTCACCGCGGCCATGATGGCGCGGCGGGTGGGGCCCGGGCGAGGGGGTCAATGGCGGCTCTTTGGGGAGAAAGGCCGCATTTGCGCGCCCCTTCCTGGGCGTCGCCCCGCGGGGCCCGGCGCTTTGGGCCCTCAAAATCGCTCCCTGGAATTTTTTCTGATGCGTTCGTTTGCGCCGTCGGGGAGCGGCGACTGATAATCCGGTCATGCAAGGCAAACGCATCCTGCTCGGCGTGACCGGCGGTATTGCCGCCTATAAGGCCGCGGATCTGGTACGGCGGCTGCACGAGCGCGGCGCCGAGGTGCAGGTCGTCATGACGGCCGCGGCCCGGGAGTTCGTGGGCCCGATGACCTTCCAGGCCCTTTCCGGCCGTACCGTGCGCGCCGAGCTCTGGGATGCGGCGGCGGAAGCGGCCATGGGACACATCGAGCTCGCGCGCTGGGCGGAGCTGGTGCTCGTTGCTCCGGCCAGCGCCGATTTCCTGGCCCGTCTGGCCGGCGGGCACGCGAATGACCTGCTCGCCACGCTATGCCTGGCCACGCAGTCGCCGATCGCCGTCGCGCCCGCCATGAACCGCATCATGTGGGGCAACGCCGCCACGGCGGCGAACGTCGCGACGCTTCGCCAACGAGGCGTTCAGGTGCTGGGGCCCGCAGAGGGCGAGCAGGCCTGCGGCGAAGTCGGCGAGGGGCGGATGCTGGAGCCGCTCGAGATCGCCGACCGCGTCGATATGCTGCTGCCGCGCAGCGGTCCGCTCCAGGGCCGGCGGGTGCTCATCACCGCGGGTCCCACGCGCGAGCGGATCGACCCCGTGCGCTTCATCAGCAACCGCAGCTCCGGCAAGATGGGCTTCGCGGTCGCGCAGGCCGCACGCGAAGCGGGGGCCGAGGTCGTCCTCGTCGCCGGGCCTGTCAGCCTTCCAACTCCCTCCGGCGTGCGGCGGGTCGACGTAGAAAACGCGGACAGCATGCTGACCGCCGTACTGCGGGAAGTGGCGGATGCCGACATCTTCATTTCGACGGCGGCGGTAGCCGACTACCGGCCCGCGAATCCTCACGGCCAGAAGATCAAGAAGACCGCCAATACCCTCGACCTCAACATGGAGCGTACCCCCGACGTGTTGGCGACCGTGGCTGCGCGCGCCGGCCGGCCTTTCGTAGTGGGCTTTGCGGCGGAGACGGAATCGGTCGAGCAGAACGCGCGCGCCAAGCTCCTCAAGAAAAACCTCGACATGATCGCGGCCAACGAGGTGGGCGACAACAAAGTCTTCGAGTGCGAGGACAATCGTCTCATCGTCCTCTGGCGCAACGCGCGCCGCGACCTCGGCCACGGCACGAAGGTTTCCCTGGCCCGTGAGCTGGTCCGCCTCATCGCCGAATCGTACGCCGCGTCCCGCGCGGGCACGGCGCAGCGCGATTCGGCGCAGGCATGACGACACGGCCCCTCAAAATCAGGATTTTCGACCGGCGCGTCGGCACGGAGTTTCCGCTGCCGACGTACGCGACTTCGGGCTCGGCAGGGCTGGATCTGCGCGCCTGCCTCGATGCGCCGCTCGATCTCCAGCCCGGCCGCGCCGAGCTGATCCCGACAGGCGTGGCCATTCATCTGGATGATCCCGGGCTGGCGGCTGTGATCCTGCCGCGGTCAGGTCTGGGCCACAAACACGGGATCGTGTTGGGCAACCTCGTCGGCCTCATCGACTCCGACTACCAGGGCCAACTCATGGTGTCCTGCTGGAACAGGGGACGTGAGCCATTCACGATCCGACCTGGCGAACGCATCGCTCAGCTCGTTGTCGTGCCCGTGGTGCAAGTGGCCCTCGAAGTCGTCGCGTCCTTCGAGGACAGCACCCGCGGTGCCGGCGGCTTCGGTCACTCGGGAAGAGACTGATCGCGCGCGGCGCCCGCTGCTGCCTCAGCGGCAGTACGGGTCGCGCTCGTGGCACTCGCGCCAGTGGTGATCGTGCCAGTACCGGTGGTGCGGACGATCGTAATAGCCTTCGTGATAGCCTCCGCGCGGGCCGGGAGCGATGATGCAGCCCGCCAGCATGGCGATCAGGCTGAGCAGGCAACTACCTCGGGCAATGAATCGGATGACTGACATGGAAGCCCTGCCGGATGGGGGTCGTGGGGTCGCAATCGCAAGGGTCATGCCCGCGAACAGGTCCTGCGACCGGTGCATTCAGCCTCCATGCGAGTGTCGCTGCCCGCGACGCTCGGACGTGCTCGTTGAGTCCGGCTAGGCGGCGTCCGAATCATGCCGGCTGGGCAGCGTGGATCGCAGTTGGATGCCATCATGATCCGCAGCCAGCGCAGCCAGCCAGTCGACGAACACACGCACACGGCGCGAGAGATGTCGGCTCTGCGGATAGACTACGTAGAGTGGAGAGGGCTCCGGAAGCCAGTCCGCGAGCACCAGGTCGAGAGTGCCGCGCTCCATCGCTTCCTTGAGCACGAAGGCCGGCATCTGCGCGATGCCGAGCCCGGCTTCGGCGGCGCTCACATAGCTGTTCTCGTCTTCGAGCGCCAGGTTCCCCGGAAACACGGCCTGCACGCGCTCGCCATCCTTCGAGAACACCCACTCCACGGTTTCCCCCGTGCTCGGTGCGAAGTGGTTGATGCACCGATGCCGCGCGAGCTCGCGCGGATGGGCCGGCAGCCCATGTGCCGCGATGTAGGCAGGCGCCGCACAGGTGGCGAAATACAGAAATCCGACTCGGCGTGTGACCAGGCTGGGGTCGGTGGCCTCGCCGATCCACAGCGCACAATCGATTCCTTCGGCAACCAGATCGAAATGCCGCTCGTTGCAGGCCAGCGCCAGCTCCATGTCAGGGTAGCGGGCGAAGAAGCGCGGCAACGCAGGCACGATCACCGAGCGGGCGATGAGGGTGGGTGCATCTACGCGCACCCGCCCATGCGGTGCCGCGACGCGCTGCGACAGTGCCTCTTCCGCTTCCCGAACCTCCGCCAGGATGGCGGAGGCTCGCGTGTAGTAGGCAGCTCCGTCCGGAGTCACGCTCACCCGCCGGGTGGTGCGGTTCAGCAGCTTCACGCCGAGTGACGCCTCCAGCTTCTGGATCAGCGTCGTCGCGGTCGCTTTCGGGATTCGCAGACCTTCGGCGGCGCGGGCCATCCCTCCGGTCTCGACGACCCGCACGAAGAGCGCCATGGCCTGGAGCTTGTCCATCTTATTGTTCACAAATCAGAATAATGAGTTCAGGCTAGCACGCTTTATTTCGATTTGCAGGAGCATTAGATTGCTCTCACAGTGCAAACGAGGAGGACTGAGCCGATGAGCCAAGCGAGCCAAGCGAGCCAAGCGAGCAAAAACGTAACCGACCAGACGTTCGAAGCGGAGGTCCTCAGCGCGGCGAAACCTGTGCTCGTGGACTACTGGGCTGAATGGTGCGGACCCTGCCGGATGATCGGGCCCCTCGTCGAGGAGTCCGCCGCGGAGTACGGCGACCGGGTGACGATCGCAAAGCTGAATGTGGATGACAATCCCGCCACCCCGACGCGCTACAGCGTCCGCGGCATTCCGACGCTGATGATCTTCAAGGACGGCCACCCGGTGGCCACGCACGTCGGCAGTCTCAGCAGATCGCAGCTGCACGCGTTCCTGGACGCGCATACCTGAGGGACCGGGTTGCGGGGCGGCGCCGCTGCGGGCGCCGCCAATTGATCATGCCCGACGCGGGAACCCATCACGCCGCGCACCGTTGAACGGCGGGCAATTCCGGTTCCGGAGGCACGGCCATGGCAAAGGTTCTCGTCCTGTACTACTCGGCCTGGGGACACGTGGAGCGTATGGCGCAGGCGGTGGCGGAGGGTGCCCGCTCCGTGTCGGGGACGGAGGTGGCTATAAAACGAGTGCCGGAGCTGGTCTCCGATGAGGTTGCCCGCAAGGCCGGCATGAAGCTCGACCAGAAGGCGCCGGTCGCCAGCGTCGAGGAGCTCGCCAGCTACGACGCGATCATCTTCGGGACGCCCACCCGGTTCGGCAACATGGTGGCGCAGATGCGCAATTTTTTGGATCAGACCGGCGGGTTGTGGGTGAAGGGCGCGCTGGTTGGCAAGGTCGGCAGCGTGTTTGCCTCGACGGGGACCCAGCACGGCGGGCAGGAAACCACCATCACGAGCTTCCACTCCACGCTTCTGCACCAGGGGATGATCATCGTGGGGCTGCCATACTCTTTCGCCGGCCTGACGCGGATGGACGAGATCACGGGCGGCACACCCTATGGCGCTACCACGCTCGCAAAGGCTGACGGGTCGCGGCAGCCGAGCGAGAACGAGCTCGAGGGAGCGCGCTTCCAGGGACGGCATGTTGCCGAGATCGCGGCCAGTCTCGAACGCGGCGCGGCCGCCCGACCTTAAGGAGAACCCATTGGCGGGTCGTGGCCGAGCCGCCCGTCGAGTGGGCCGCCTCGGAGCCGGAAGCTGTTAGACTTGCGTTGGCGGGCGGCGTCATCGACGGATTCGCCGTCGAGCGCAAAACAACAAGAATGCAAGTAGGGAGCACTCTCATGACCCGATCGAAACTCGCCGTCGTTACCGGTGCGGCGCAGGGCCTGGGCCTGCGCACGAGCGCTTTGCTTGCCAGGCGAGGGTTTCGCTTGCTGCTGCTCGACCAGCAGGATTGCGCGCGGGCACTCGCGGAATTGCGCGCCGATGGCGCGACGGCGGATGCCCGGGTCGGCGACGTTGCTTCGGAGTCCTTCGCCGAAGCGGTCGCCTCCTGGGTGGCCGCCAACGGACGCGCGGCAGACGTTCTGGTGAACAACGCCGGCATCAGCCTGATCCGGCCGGCCGAGCTGACGACCGCAGCCGACTGGCGGCGGGTGCTCGATGTGAATCTGCTCGGACCGTTCCTGCTGTCGCGGGCGCTGGGTGTGCAGATGCTTGCGCGCCGAAGCGGCAGTATTGTCAACGTCGCCTCGGTCGCAGGTCTCGCCGGCATCAGTCATCGCAGCGCTTACAACGCCTCCAAACACGGCCTGATTGGGCTGACCCGGACGCTAGCGGCCGAGTGGGGCGGACGCGGCGTGCGAGTCAACGCAGTCTGTCCAGGCTGGATCAAGACTGAAATGAATACGAAGGACCAGGGCAGCGGCGCGTACTCCGATGCCGACATCGGCAATCGCGTCCCGATGGCCCGCTTTGCCCGGCCAGAGGAGGTCGCCGAGGCGATCGGGTTCCTCGCTGACGGGGAGCGTAGCGCCTTCGTGAACGGCGTCAGCTTGCCGGTCGATGGCGGCTGGATTGCCGATGGGAGCTGGGAGAGCTTGCGGCTGCAGACGCGGGACTGAGCGCCGCACGGCTCCCTTGCCCTCGCCCGCCATGATCTGAGCGGATGGCTACCCGGATCAAAGTCGGGCACGGGCCGCCCTGCAACGTTGCCTCGGCGCACCTCGCGGTGGCGCGGTGAAAACCTTACTGAATCGCTACGGGCCACGGAGTGGATGTCTGGTACGCGATCTCGCTCCTCGGAGCGGACCAGAGCGGCAATTTCATCGTCGGCGAGAGGGCCTTTCGGCTGTGGCAGGATCAGCTGCAGCAACTTCCCGCATGCTTGCGGGAGGCGGACGCGCTGCCGGCCTATGTCGAGCGGGCGCAGCGCGCAATGCAGGACGGCGATGCCGGCTCTTCTGCGGCCGGCGAATTTCCAAAGTTCACCGCGCTACGTACGCTGAACGGCGGGCCTGCTCACGTGCTCGTGAAGTTCTCCGGCTCTGACAACTCACCCGGCACGCAACGCTGGTCAGATCTTCTCGTCTGCGAGCACCTTGCGGCGCAAACCCTTGCATCCGTGCTAGGACCGAGCACGGCGCAAACGAGCATCTCGCAGGCAGGGAGCCGTACCTTCCTCGAAGTGGTCCGCTTCGACCGCCATGGGCACCGCGGGCGGTCGGCGCTTTGCTCCTGGGCCGCTCTCCACTATGGATGGTTTGGTCTTGCGGGGCGGCCTTGGACCGAAGCGGCCGCGCTGCTTCTAGAACGCAGGCCCGTCGATCGCGACGCCGCTCAGGGCATCGCGCGGTTGTGGCACTTCGGTCAGCTGATCGCCAATACTGACATGCATGACGGCAATCTGTCGTTCACGCCGCGAATATCCGCCACGGGGGCCCCACTCGCCCTCGCCCCCGCATACGACGTGTTACCGATGCTATATGCCCCGCAGCGAGGTGTTGAGCTTCCGCAGGCGAATTTCGTCCCGCGGTTACCTCTGCCTGCCGAGCGTGACGACTGGCGAGTGGCCGCGGCCGCTGCCGGGCAATTCTGGTCCCGGGCCGCCGATGATGCCCGCATCAGCGCGGGCTTCCGCGCGGTCTGCGCCGACAATATGAACGCGGTTCGCAAGACTGCCGGGCTTTTGACGGGTACCGCCGACCCTGGCCCAGCTTCGCCTACCGGGCACACCGGCCGGCGGCTTAGGCGGAGATAGCCAGACGCTCCGAGCCATAGACCCGCGCGGTGACCGCCAGCATGATCGCGGCGACCGCGAACCCGCAAACCAGGCACATGGCGAACTGAGCCGCCGTCACCGATCCGCCGAGCAGCAGCTCGGTGATGCCGACCTGCTGACTGAGCAGCGGCACGGCATACATCCAGCCCGCGGTCTTCACCGGCATCACACTGAGCAGGATCGACGGCAGCACCGGTATGAGCATGAGAATGCCGAGATACGTCTGCGCTTCCCGGTAGCTCTTGGAGAAAGCGGCGACGAGTGTCTGCAGAGCGGCCACGAGCAGAACGAGCGGCAACATGAGCACCAGCACCTCCAGGCCGAAGACCGGCCCGAGGCCGAGCTCCATGCCGAGTTTCTCCGTGGGAATGAGGTGCCCGGCCACGATGAACGCCGCCGCGCAGATCAGCAGGCTCGCCACGGAGAACAGGCAGATCGCCCCTATCTTGCCGAGCAAGATGCGCCAGCGTGCCACCGGATTGATGAACAGCGGCTCCAGCGACTGCCGCTCACGCTCCCCGGCCGTCAGGTCGATGGCCAGGTACATACCCCCCATGAACACGGTCAGCACGAAAAAATAGGGCAGGATGGAAAATAGCGCGCCGGCCCGCGACTGCGGCGTCGACTGGTCGCGTTCGTCCACGACGACCGGGCGGATCAACGCAGGGGAGAGGCCTCGTGCGACCAGACGCAGGGCTCCGTTGAGCCGCGAATACCTGTCGAGCATGTCTTTCAGCCGGCTCACGGCCTGTTCCGTATCGCGCCGCGAGGAGTCGTAGTAGATCTCGACCTGCGCCGGGTCGCCCTTGTCCCAGGCCTTGCCGAAATTGGCAGGGATGCTCAGCACGGCGGCCACATCGCGGTCGCGCACGGCCGCAATCGGATCAGCGACCGGCGGCCGCGGATCGAATCCCTCCTGGTGCAGCGCCTCGATGAGGTTCGGTGCGTAGCGGGCACCGATGACCGGCAGCTCGAGAGGGGACTCCGCCTGATTGAGCTGGCGCGAAATCATCACGTTGATGATCATGACGAATATCAGCGGGCCGATCAGTGGGCCCGTGAACAAGCCATTGATCAGCGTGCGCTTGTCACGCAGGTTCTCACGCACTTCCTTGCGAAAGACGACGAAGGAGCTGTTCATGCCGCCAGGCCCTCGCCGCTGCCGATGATCTTCACGAAGGCCTCCTCGAGGTTGGATTCGCCGGTCTGCTGGCGCAGCGCTTCCGGTGACTCGTCGGCGATGACCCGGCCTCCTGCGATCACGACGATGCGATCGCACAGCTGCGCGACTTCCTGCATGATGTGACTCGAGAACACCACGCAGCGGCCCTCGCCGCGCAAGTCGCGCATGAACTGGCGCATGCGCCGCGTGGCCATCACATCGAGGCCATTGGTCGGCTCATCGAGGAGCACGTTCTTCGGATCGTGTATCAGTGCGCGCGCAATTGCCGTCTTCACCCGCTGTCCTTGCGAGAAGCCCTCTGCGCGTCGGTTGGCGAAGGCACCCATCTCGAGCACCCGGACCAGTGCCTCACGGCGCCGCTCCGCCTCATCGGCCGGCACCCCTTGCAGGCGGGCGAAGTAGTCGATGTTTTCGCGCGCCGTAAGATGCTTGTACAGCCCCCGCGCATCCGGCAGCACACCGAGCCGTTTTCGCACTGCAAGTGAATCGACGCTGGCATCGATGCCGTCGACGAGCACGCGGCCAGTGTCCGGTCGCATCAGCGTATAGAGCATACGCAAGGTCGTCGTCTTGCCGGCGCCGTTGGGTCCGAGCAGGCCCGTGATCTCGCCATCGCGCGCCGAGAAGCTGACACCCGCGACGGCTCGGATCTCGCCGAATGATTTGTGCAGATTCTCCACCTGGATCATGGGGTGGCTCCGTTGAAATCGACGAACTCCGGCGTCGGCCCGAGGCGGTCGAGACATCTGGCATCGAGCTTCTTCGGATCGGGGTGATCGATGAATCGCTCGACGAGCTTCGGCATACACCCGCGGACGAGGACAGCATGACCCTGACCCTTGAGCACCAGGTGCCGCGCGTCGCTGAGCCCCTGCATGATCTCGTCGCCGTACTTCGGTGGCGTCACCGGGTCACGCGATCCCGACAAAATCAGGACGGGCCTGTCGCTTCGGAGCGGGGCATGGAAGTCACTGGGCATTGCGCCGTGCGGCCACACCGCGCACTGCGCCTTGAGGCTGTCGATGAGGCGATTGCCGAGTATCGTATCCGCGTCCTGCGGCCGATCCTGCAGCTGGTCGGCGTCCTCACTGCAGATCACGCTCATCGACATGCCGCTATTCAGGTCGCCGGCGAGGTCGGCGTCCAGAAGGCGCTCTTGACCCAGCAACGGCGCTACGTCGCCATTCGCGGCGGCATTGATCGATAAAGGAAGCACGGCGGCGGTCTCGGGCTCGTAGGCGAAGATTCGCACGACCGAGGCCAGCGAGTAAGGTGTCAGCATGCGCGAGACCGGCTGGAAACTGCGTGGGTCTCGAAACGTGACCTGGTGCGGATCCGCACGCAGCGCATCGCGAAGCTTGTAGAGCGTACGCAGCGGATCCCCGTAGGCCTGCTTGCATGCCGGCGCGGCGATGCAGTCGGCGAAATCGCGCTTCAGGGCCGATTCCAGGTTCGCGGCGAACTCCTCGCCGAGCATCTGCTGATTGGGCGCGGGCGAATCGAGCACGACACTTCGTACGGCGTCCGGATGGCGCATCAGATATTGCTGTGCAACGCGAGTGCCGTAAGACACGCCGATCAAGTCGAAGCGCGGCGAGCCCAGCGACAGGCGCACTTTCTCGAGGTCATCGACGGCGATGGTCGTAGTGTAATAGCGGGGATCGGCTTTCTGCCGTACCTCGGCGAGACAACTGGCGACCGTCTTGCCGATTGCGTCCGGATCGAACATGGCCGTGCCGGGCGCCTGCGCCCGCTGGGTTTTGGCGGTTTCCTCGCAGCTCAACGGATTGGAGCCGCCCGTGCCGCGCTGATCGAGGAGCAGCACGTTGTGATGCTTGAGTATGCCCGAGTAGGGAGCTGTGTCCGCGAAGTCCTTGGTGGCCGCCTCGCCGGGGCCCCCTGCGAGCATGACCACGACGTCGGCGTCGGGCTTGGCTGCATCGCTGCGAATCACGGCTACGTGCAGGGCGATGTGGCGGCCTTGCGGCCGGGCGGGGTCTTCGGCGACGTCGAAGGCAGTGCACCACGCCGCTGTCGTCGCGCCGCTGTTGAGATGGGGGAGCTCACATGAGGTGAGGTCCAATGAGCCGAGTTGCCAGTGACGCAGCGGAGGTGGCTTCGTCGGATGAGCCGATGATGCGGTGGCCCGGATCACGCCGGACACTGCGTGTTCCCCGCTTGCAGATCCCATGTGTTGGCCGCCGATGTGCCGCCAGAACAGCAAAGCCACCCCGAACGTCAGGATGACGAGGCGCAGGATCGTTCGACCTTTCAAAGCCACCTTCTCACCCCTCGCATTTCGCGGCGCGGCCCCTTCCGAAGGGGCGGTATCTTACGTCGCCCCGGAGGCCCGCGCGACTCGCGCGGCGCGTGCAGGGTGGCAAGGTGTTGCCGTAATGACCACCCAGTGGTATATGGGGTGCGGCGGTGGCGCGGCGTAACGTTCGCGGCGCGGTTCCGGTGGGGCGGGCCTGCGCGTGCCGTCCCGACGGATGTAACCGGCAGTATGGATTGGCCTGAATAACACAAAAGAAAGGCATCCACCGTGGCGGTCTCAGTGCGTTCTGCTCCTGGATGGTAGTGGGTACAATCCCGCGCGAGGTCGTGCGATGAGAAAACCAATCGCCCGCTGCATGCTGGTTCTGCTGCTGACTTTGCCGCTGATCGCGTCGGCCGCGGCAATTCCCAGCCAGTATCTTTTCGTGTGGGCGATGGAAGCCAAGCATCCTCAAGCTTCCACGCAGGCGCTCATGTTGCCCGATCTGGCCGCGCGGCGCAGCACGCAGGGATTGGGTAAGGACTTCCTCGCCGTGTTCGACGTCCGGCCGGGCCGGTCGTTTGGCAAGCTCATCGCGATGCTGCCGGTGGGAAACGCGGCGATGGCGCATCACACGAATTACGAGGAGCCTGCCAACGACCTCCTGTATGCGAACGACTGGATCGCGAACCGCACGTACGTATTCGACCTCCGTAATCCCCGGCAGCCGCGGCTCGTGCGCAAGTTTGGCAGCGTCGGCGCCTACGGCTACCCGCACTCCTTTTCCTATCTGTCCAACGGCAATACGCTAGCGACATTTCAGTATTCCGGTGGATTCAACCATGCAGCGGGCGGGCTGGTGGAGTTCGATTCACACGGCCAGGTGGTGCGGACCGCATCGGCGGCCGTATCCGGACATCCCGACATTCGCCCCTACAGCCTGGCTGTCGTTGAGAAGCTCAATCGCGTCGTCACCGGCAGCGCGGATATGATGGGAGCGCAGGTCAGCCATGGGGTCCAGATCTGGCGGCTCTCCGATCTGAAGCTGCTCAGGACCGTGCAGTTGCCGCCACAACCCGATTGGTATTACGACACGGCGGCCGATTCATCGGAACCTCGGATGCTGTCAGACCGCAAGACGGTCGTAGTTCCGACATTCAACTGCGGTCTCTTCCTCGTTCTGGATCTGGCGGGCGGCAAACCGAAGCTGCAACATGTCTACGACTTCGGCTACCGCACGTGCGAAGTGCCGGTGATTGCCGGTGACTATCTGGTGCAAGCGATGCAGAGCGGACATGCCATCGTCAGTCTCGACCTGCGCGATCCGGAGCATCCGCGCGAAGTCAGCCGCATCCTGCTGCCGCCGGATGAATATCCTCATTGGCTGGCGCTCGAGCCGGGCGGAGATCGGCTGGTCATCACCGGCCGCGGCGCGCTCGCGACCAGGGCCCGGTTCGCGACGATCAATCGCCGCTCCGGCAAGCTGACACTCGATCCGTCAATCATCGACCTCACGCGCGCGTGGCCGGATGGGTGGCACGGAAGTGCCATTCCGCATGGTGCTGTTTTCAGCAATCCCTGAGGCTGTCGTGAGCGACCCCATCTACGATGAGAGCATGGGGCGCCGTCTCGATGAAGTCGGCGCGCGCACGTCGCGCGCGCGCCCACTGGCGTGTGCAGCACTTCTGCTTCAGGATGCTCTCAACCCTCCGGACTGGTATCCGGATGAGCACCCTCCGATGCCGGCAATCGTCGCCCATGGTTCGCGGCCGCAGGGAAAGGGGCCACCCCGCCTGCCTAGCGCGCTCTGCCACCTCCCCAATGGTGCCGGGCACGTGGAGTCGGCCTCGCTTGCCGCTCTTCCAGCCCGCTCCCGCCCTGAGGTCGAGCGTCCTCCCTGGACCTCCGTTTTCCTTTGCGGCCGCGGCCAGCATCAATAGGATTTGCCGCGCGCGGACACAGGCCAGACCACCTCGACTTTGCCGTTGCGCACACCGACGTACCAATCGTGAAGATTGCAGGTCGGGTCGCAATGCCCCGGAACGAGCTTCAGCCTTTCATTGATGCGCAGAACGCCGCGCTTGTCCTCGATCACGCCGTGTTCATCCGAGGCGCTGATGTATTTCACGTCGTTGCGGCCATGGATGACGGGCAGGCCGCTATCGAGCGACTGCGCCTTCAGTCCTGCGTCGCAGACCGCCTGATCGGGCTTGGTATGGCTCATCACTGAGGTCAGGATGAAGAGAGCGTTCTCCCATTCGCCATGGTCGATGCGGTTCCCATCCTTGTCCCTGACGCGCCCGTAGTCTGCATCCATGAACGCATAACTGCCGCATTGCAGCTCGTTGTAGACGCCCGAGGTCGACTCGAAATAATAGGAGCCCGTCCCGCCTCCCGAGACGAGCTCCGGTCTCAGCCCAACCGCTCGCAGAGCCTCGAGGACCGCCTTGACCGGGCCCAGGGCGTCGTCGAACCTGGCCTTGCGATCCTCGTAGCTCTCCAGGTGCTGCAGGGTGCCTTGATAAGCCTGGATGCCGCCGAATTTCAGCGCCGGCGCTACACCGATGGCTTTCGCAATCTCGATTGCGGCGCTGGCACTCTTGACGCCGCAGCGGCCACCGCCGCAGTCGATTTCGACGAGGCACTCCAGCGTCGTGTCGCGCCGTTGCGCGGCAGCCGAAAGCTCCACCACGTTCGCCAGCTCATCGACGCAGACGCTGATGCGTGCGCCATACTTCGGAAGATGCGCGAGGCGGTCGATCTTGACCCGATCGCGCACTTCGTTGGACACGAGGATATCCTGGATGCCACCGCGCGCGAAGGCCTCGGCCTCGGAAACTTTCTGACAGCAAACGCCCACTGCGCCACCCAACGTTTCCTGCAGCTTCTGCACGTCGATCGACTTGTGCATCTTCCCGTGACTGCGGTGGCGCATGCCGTGCGCCCTCGCGTACTCACCCATCTTCCTGATGTTACGCTCCAGCGCGTCCAGATCGAGGATCAGACAGGGCGTCTGGATGTCCGCCTCGCCCATGCCGGGCAAAGCGGGGATGTCGTAGCCGACTGCGAGGCCGGCGAGGCTCGTGTTCGCGTTCACTGCAGTTGCTGCGGAAGACCTCGCTTACCGGTGCAAAAACAACTGCCCGATCGCGACCGCCAGCGGATAGGGCTGGAATTCGTTGCGATTGCTGAGGATGATCACGGTGAGGTGCTGTTTCGGCCAGCGGACGATCACGTTACGAAACCCGATACTCTCGCCGGAGTGCCACACGGTATTGCCGGAGATGCGCCAGCCGAATCCGTAAGTCACGTCGGGGTCGTCGGTCGGTTCGTGCGCGGTGAAGGCCCTGCGCCGCGAGTCTGCGTTCAGCAGTTTGTCCGTGTACAGCGCCGCATCCCACCTGCCGAGGTCGTCAATGGAGGAGTAGATGCCGCCGTCGCCGCGAGTGGCGCTCGTGATGTCCTGGTCGGTTCTCGACCACGTACCGTTGATATCACTGTAGCCGTAGGCGCGATTCGATACCCCGGGCCCCCGCCCGTGCTCGTACATCAGGGTGTGGTCCATCCCGAGCGGCTGGAAAATGCGCTTCTTCAAAAAAGCCGCCAGATCCATGCGCGACACGCGCTCGACGATCAAGCCCAGAAGCACAAAGCCGCCATTACTGTAGCGGTGAGCGCTGCCAGGCTCGAAGTAGAGGCGGTGCTGTGCAGCGATCAGGCTGAGTACGTCGGCATCGTCCAGCTGGGCAGTTCGGTTGGGGGGAATCAGGTCCTCATAATCGATCAGTCCGCTGGTGTGAGTCAGCAAATGGTAAAGGGTGATCTTGTCGTCTTCGGCTGGAAGTTCCGGCAGCCATTTGCGCACGCGGTCCTTCAGCTGCAATTTCCCATCCTGTTGCAGCAACAGGATACATGCGGCAGTGAACTGCTTCGTCACCGATGCCAGGCGATAGTTGGTGTCAGGGCCGGACTTGATCTCCCTCTCCATATTCGCGTAACCATAGCCGCGTCTCACGATGGCCTGGCCGTCCTTGACGACCAGCAGCGAGGCGCCGGGTACTTCACCTTGGTAGCGGCTCATCAGGCCGTCGATATCGGCACGCCTCGCCTGCTCGGCGGATTGCGCATACGCACAGATCGTCGGCATCAGCCACATCAGCGCCAACAGCGCCAGTTTGCGCGTCATGATCGTTTCTCCGCACCGAAAGTCAGCACATGATCGTCGCGAGGCGCGCCCTCATTCACAAGCATGCTCTCGTTTGAAGGCCAGGTCTTCGTAGTCGTCGCTGAAGTCCGCGTCGGGATCGACCTTGGCCATGCGCAACTCGTCGCCAGCCTGCCTGGGAAAAAGCAGCCAGGCCTCGGAATTCCCGCTGCCCCAGTGCACCAGATAGTGCTCTCCGACGCGCATGACCTGTCCGGCCAGCATGGGCGATTTCCGCGAGGCGAAGAACACTGCATCCCCTCGTGCACAAATCCGCGCCTCGCCGAACCACGGGTCGCGCCACACACCGAGTTGATCCTTGAGATCCATGGGCCTCGCAGGCTTGCGCGAGGACGTATTGGGAACGCGCGAATTTCGTTGCTGCCGATCCTCGCGAGCCAGCTCGTCGGCGTAGCTGGCCACACTGCGAGCGCTCTGCGGGGCGGTGAATCGCTTGGTCAGTACCTCATTGAGCACGGTGCGCGCATTATCGGCATCGGCGTCGATGAGGAAGACATAGCCGCTCTTCCGGAACGGCAGCAGTGTCACGGCGGAATACATGCCTGACAGCGTGCCCGTGTGCGACACCGTCATCTGTCCATCTACATCGGCAATGCGCCAGCCATAACCATAGCTGTAAAAGAGGGTGCCATCCCAGGCACGGCGACGTGCGGATATGGGCATGGGAGTATAGGCGGTCCACTCTTTCCGGCGCTGGTCCTGCGATAACCACGCGAGTTGCTTCGGTGTGGGTGCCAGCCAGCTCAGGGCCCAGATCAGCATGTCATTCAGGCTGCAGCGCACGCCCCCGGCCGCGTCCATGGTGGCAGCCCGCACGATTGGCCCGCTGGGCTGCTCTTCGACGAAACCGCCGTCTTGCCATATGTGCGGGCGCGCCACATTGCCCACCTGGTCGCGATTCCACGTGCCGATCTGGCAGCGGTTCATGCCGAGCGGCTGAAATATCTCCCGGCGCATGAGGGTCGGATACGGCGCGCCCCCGGCCGCGGCAGCCACCTGACCGGCCACGATGTAGAGCGTGTTGTCGTAGCCGTAGCCCGCGCGAAAGCTGTAGGCCGGCTTGAGGTAACGCAGGCCCTCCACCACGTCCCGGGGCGTGAAATCATTGGGTTCCGGCCACAGCATCAAATCCCCTGCGCCCTCGGGGAGGCCGCTGTGATGCACCAGCAGATCGCCGACCTGCATGTTCGCCGTGACCCAAGGGTCGTTCATACGAAATGACGGCAGGTACTTCGTTACCGGGTCGTCCCAATGCAACTTGCCTTCTTCCACCAGGCGAGCCAGCAGCGTCACGGTCATGGCCTTGCTGTTGGACGCAATCTCGAACAGCGTATCGGTGTCGATCGGCTTGCCCGATTCCAGATTCCCTGCCGTGCGCGTGTAAACCACCTTGCCATCGTCGATGACACCGACAGCAATGCCCGGCAGGTGGTATTGCGCCACCACCGCACTGACCAGGCCATCGTAGTCGGACGGCGAACCGGTGTTGGGCGAGGCACCTTGGGCATCTGCTCCGCATAGGACCAGCACCAAAGAGATCAGCGGCAATCCGGCAGACCGCTTCATGCGCATTCCCAGTTCCGTGCCGGTTGCTCACCGGCGATCATTTCCTCGAGCGTCTGGCGCCGCCGCACGACCGCGTAGCGGCCGCGCTCGAGCAGCACCTCGACGGCCAGCGGTCGCGAGTTGTAGTTCGATGCCATCGCGGCGCCGTAAGCCCCCGTCGTCTTGATCATCAGCAGATCGCCGGGCTCGCACGGCGGCAGCTGGCGATCAACGGCAAAAGTGTCGCTGCTCTCGCAAACCGGTCCGACGACGTCGTAGATTTGCGGCGGTAGTGGGCGGCGCAAGATCGGCACGATCTCGTGCCAGGCGTCATAGAGGCTCGGGCGCACGAGCTCGGTCATGGCCGCGTCCACGACCAGGAATCGGCGCTGCCGCCCCTGCTTGATACGGAGCACCCGTGTCAGCAGAAATCCGGCCTCGGCCACGAGCCAGCGGCCCGGTTCGAGCAGGATGCGGCCGCCGAAGCCGTCCAGCGTTTTCCGAATGACCTCGGCGTAGTCCTGCACGGAAACGGGCTGGTCCTGGCCGTCGCGATAGCGCACACCGAGTCCGCCACCGACATCGATACTGTTGATCGCATATCCGGAAGAGGTCAGTTCGCGCCAGAGGGCGGCCACGCGTTGCAATGCCAGCTGGATCGGATCCAGGCAGAGCATTTGCGAGCCAATGTGTACGTGCAAGCCATCCAAGCGCACATGCGTCAGCCGCGTGCTGTCCGCGAACCACTCGCGTGCCTCATCAATGCCCACGCCGAACTTGTTTTCCGATTTGCCGGTGGAAATCTTGGCGTGGGTGAGCGCATCGACGTCGGGATTGACGCGTACCGAGGCACGTGCGACCGCGCCCCGGGCCGCCGCCACATCCTGCAACAGGCGCAGCTCGTCTTTCGATTCCACGTTGAAGCGGCCGATGCCGGCGGCCAGCGCATCGCCGATCTCATCGGCGCTCTTGGCAACCCCGGAAAATACGATACGGCCGGCGGGAATGCCCGCACGCAGACTGCGCTGCAATTCGCCTGCCGACACGATGTCTGCACCCAGTCCGGCGTCGGCCATCAATCCCAGAACGGCGAGGTTTGAATTGGCCTTGACGGCATAGCAGATCAGCGCATCCTGCCCTCGCAGGGCTGTTTGCAACGCACGAATGCGTGCTCCGATGGCGGGTGCGGAATAGACATGAAGCGGCGTGCCCAGTCGCTGCGCCAGGACGCGCAGATCCACGCCTTCCAGACGGCCATCGTCAGCGCACACGGCTTCGGCGAGATCGGTCGTGCCGGTCATCGCTCGCCGCCGCGCTGTATGTTTTCCATCGGGCTGAGACGCGGGGCGGCCAATCAGTAGCCCGCCGCGAGACCGGCCGGACGACGCCGATCGTTGGCGCCTTCGAGCACGCCGCTCTTCGGGTCGATCAGGATGGCTTCATCGGCGCCCATGCCGTGGATCGTTCTGAATTGATAGCCCATTGCCTCGAGCTTCCGTTGCGACTCGGGCGAAAGCATCCCGTCCTCGATCCAGACTTTCTGCGGATACCACTGCTGGTGCATGCGGGGCGCGTTCACGGCTTGTTGCACGTTCATGCCGTAGTCCACGACGTTGAGGATACTTTGCAGGGTGGTCGAGATGATGGTCGCATCGCCGGGGCTGCCGGTCAGCAAAAGCGGCTTGCCGTCACGCATGACGATGGTCGGCGTCATGGAGCTCAAGGGGCGCTTCCCGGGCTCGACTTGGTTGACCTTGCCTTGCACCAGGCCTGCTGCGTTGGCCACGCCAGGCTTGGACGTGAAGTCATCCATCTCGTCGTTGAGGAAGAAGCCGGTGCGGCCGGCAATCTGGCGGATGCCGAACAGAAAATTTACGGTGTACGTGACGGCAACCGCATTGCCATACTTGTCGGCCACCGAATAGTGCGTGGTGTGATTACCTTCGGTGGCGCCGAGATCACCCCGGATCGCCGATGAAGGCGTGGCTTGGTCCGCAAGGATCGTGGATCGCAGCTTTTCCGCGTGAGCGGCTGAAAGCAGCTCGTCGACCGGATCGTGGACGAATGCCGGATCGCCCAGGTAGGTGTTGCGATCGGCGAACGCGCGGCGCTCGGCCTCGGCCAGGAAGTGCACGGAGTTGACCGAGCCATAGCCCCATTGGGCGAACGGATACGGCTGGATGATCTGCAGGATCTCGCATAGCGTCGTGCCACCCGAGCTCGGCGGAGGCGCGGAAAGAATGGTGTAGCCGTGGTAACTGCAGCGGATCGGCCTCTCCCATTGCACCGTGTAGTGGGCGAAGTCCTGCGCCGCCAGGATGCCGCCATTGGCCTGGCTGGCCCTGACCACGGCGCGTGCGATGGCGCCCCGGTAGAACGCGTCAGTGCCGCCATCGGCAATCTGCTCGAGCGTTTGCGCCAGTTGCTTTTGTACCAGACGCTGGCCGGCCACGTAGGGCTTGCCGTGATTCAGGAAAATAGCTGCAACGTTGGGATGTCTGGCGAAGTCTTCGACGCTGTCGTTGAGGATGTTCACGTCGCCCTGTCGAAGCACATAGCCGTCGCGGGCCAGCTGTATGGCCGGCGCGATCACCTCTCTCAACGACATCGAGCCGTATTTCGCGAGCGCGGTGTCGAGGCCCATGACGGTGCCTGGTACACCCACTCCCAAGTAGGAATCGGTGCTGCGACTCGGCACAACTCTGCCTTCGGCATCCTGGAACATGGTCGGTGTGGCTTTCAGCGGCGCTCTCTCGCGGAAGTTGAGAAACAGGTTCTCGCCGCTCTTGAGATGAATCAGCATGAACCCGCCGCCACCGATATTGCCGCAGCACGGATGGACGACCGCCTCCGCGTAGCCGACGGCTACGGCCGCGTCGATTGCATTGCCTCCTCGCTTGAGGATGTCCAATCCTGCCAGGGTCGCCAGATGCTGAGCGCTGACCACCATGGCGTGCTGCGCGATGACCGGTTTGGCCTTGGCCAGCGCCTCGCGAGTGGTGGAAGGTGCATTGGCAATCGTGGAGAGCACTCGTGTACTGGCGCTGTCCCTCGCGCCGGCCGTCGTACTGAGTGCAACGATAGCCAGAGCCAATGCCGCCCGAAACGATCCGATACCGGGTCGTCGTACCAACCGGGCAGGTTCCGTTGAGAGAGGCTGCGCCGTGTGTGGCTCGAACATCGCCTTCAACCTCGTAGGTCTTGGAATGGAGAGAGTCGTGACCGATGGCCGTCACTCATGACACGAACGCTATGCCGCCTGGCCGGTATTGTCGAGGCAATTCCCCTTCCGCAGCATGCTCTCAGCAATCGAAGAGCTCTGTCCACCTTGCCGGGGGTCGGCTCACCCGCCCCAGAATCCGGATGCCGGCGGCATGAGCAGGCCGTCTTGCAGGGTGACGCCATCCGGATGGTCTCCTTGCAGCCACAGCGGTCCATCCAGGTCGACGAAGTCCGCTTCGCGTGCGACTTCCAACGCCGGTGCGATGCCGAGCGATGAGCAGACCATGCATCCCACCATGACAGTGAAGCCACAGGCTCTTGCCTCACGCAGCAGGCGCCAGGCTTCGGTCAGGCCCCCGGTCTTGTCCAGCTTGATGTTGACGGCCTGATAACGATTGAGCAGCGAGCGCAGGTTCGAGGTGGTGTGGCAGGCCTCATCCGCGCATATCGGGATGCCGCTCGAAAACTCCAGCAGGGCATCGTCTTCATTGGCAGGAAGCGGCTGTTCCAGGAGACTCACGGATGCTCGTTCGAGCGCCGGTTGGACCTCGCGCAGGACGTCGATCGTCCAGCTTTCGTTGGGGTCCACGATGAGTTTGGCGGCGGGAGCCGCATCCCGCACGGCCTCGATTCGCCCAACCGGATCATCCGTATCGACCTTGATCTTGATCAGTTTATGATTCGCGATGCGGGCGGCCGCCTTGCGCATCTCCTGCGGCGTGTCAATGCCGATTGTGAGAGCAGTCACCAGCGGCAAGCGGGCCGGCCGCGCCAACTGTTTCCATACGGGTATCTGGCTGAGTCGGGATTCCAGATCCCACAACGCCGCGTCCAGTGCGTTGCGCGCCGCCCCCCCGGGAAGGCGTGCCTGCAGCTCGTCCCTGCCCATGCCTGCACACAGGACGCTACGCAGCACCTCGATTTGATCCATCACGGATGCCACGGACTCGCCGTAGCGACCGTAGGGCACCGATTCGCCACGCCCAACGCAACCTGCCTGCCCCAGCTCGACCGTCACCACGTCCGCCGCAAGCTTGACCCCGCGCGAGATTCGAAAGGGTGACCGCAACGGAAACGCGCGGTGCTGGATGTTCAGTGTGCGCAGCACGAAAGCAAATTGTCCACGATGGATTCAACTCCCATGGTGACCGGGTCTTCACACGGCAGGTCCAGTCGCTCAGCGATCTCGCGGCAAGCCGCATGGGCCGCCCGTTCGGATACATTCGACGTGTTGAGGGCTATGCCGACTGCCTTGACCGCAGGGTTGGTCAAGCGAGCAGCGATGAGGTTCGCTTCCAGGCAGCTCGCGAGGCCGGGGAGCGGGTAGCCGGGGAGTCCGCGCATGTGCTGCCGCGTCAGCTCATGGCATAGGACGAGCGCGTCCGGTTGGGAACCGTGGAGCAAGCCCAGCGACACCCCGGCGTACGACGGATGAAACAGCGACCCCTGGCCTTCGATGAGATCCCAGCCGTCGTCTTCACGGGCAGGCGAGATCAATTCGGCCGCTCCGGAAATGAAATCGGCAATCACCGCATCCACGGGTATGCCGGCACCCGCGATGAAGATGCCGGTCTGCCCGGTGGCGCGGAAATCCGCCTTGAGACCGCGTTTGCGCATGCAGCGCTCGATCGCGAGCGTGGTGTACATCTTGCCGACCGAGCAGTCGGTACCAATCGTCAACAAGCGCTGTCCGGCACGCTTGCGGCCACTGCCGACAGGGATCCTTTGCGCGTATTCGCGGGCATCGAACAACGTTCGGCCGTTGCGTGTAGCGGCAGCCACGATGTCCGCATTGTCACGCAGCTTTTCGTGGAGGCCGGAAATCACGTTGAGGTTGGCGTTCAGTGCCGTGATGATGTCCGCGACGGTCTGGCGTGCCATCACGCCGCCCGCACTTGCGGTGCCGATCACCATGGTGTTTGCGCCTGCGGCACTGGCTTGCGCCGGTTCCATATCCGGCAAGCCGAGCGTCGGGCGGCACTCGGGATCCCGGTACTGGCCGATACACCACTCGGGTCGCCAGTAGGCCAGTCCCCTGGCGGTCTTGATCGCCAAATCGTCCGCTGCTCCACCCAGGTACAGCAGAAAAGGCGGGCCCCAATGGCCGTGGTCGGCCGCTTCGCCATGCTTGAACATGAAATCCGCTCCAACTGCTTCCGTTCAGCGTAAAAAGGCCGAAGAAGCATAACCATGGGCGGCGCCGGCCACCAATGAAAAGACCGGAAGATGGCATAACTCAGGGTTGTGGGGCTTTACCCGAGTCATCGAATCGGTGCTTCGGAGCGTCTTGGTTTGCCTGAAAACGGCAACCTGTGTTGAACTCCGAGATGGCACTGCTTGACGAAAATGGGTGGGTAGAGCGCTATGCGGCTGCGATACATCGAGCTATTTCATGCCATTCTGACCTCGGGCAGCATCACCGGCGCAGCGAAGCTGCTGGACATCTCCCAACCTGCGGCCAGCAAGGCGTTGCAGCATGCCGAGGATCAGCTCGGCTTTGCCCTGTTCAGTCGTGTACGTGGACGCGTACAGCCGACCCCGCAAGCGCAGTTATTGCGCGAGCGGATCGAAAATATCATTCAGGAGGTACAGGACCTGGAGCGCCTGACGACGAACATGAGCCAGCCGGGAAGCTCTCCGTTGCGCGTGACCTGCACGCCGACCCTGGCACAGGTGCTGCTTCCCTCCGCAACCGTATTGTTGCGCAAGACTTTCCCCGATGTGACGGTCGAGCTGTCCACGGAGCATTCAGCGGCGATGTGCGAGTCGGTGACGCTCCGCGAGACGGATATCGGCCTCACGTTACAGGATACCGGGCATCAGAACTTGCGACAGAGAGTGCTCTGCCGCGGACAGGTCATGGCGATCGCTCCGCCAGGATGGTGGTCGCCGGGGGAATTGACGCAACCTTTGCCGATCGGCGCTTTGGCCAGTCAGTCCATGATCGGTATCACGGTGCGCGACGCCTTGGGCAGCATGCTTCAAAGCCACCTCGCAAAGCTCGATCCGGCGCCCAAAATCGCGGTCGCGGTACAGACGTATCAATTGGCCCGTTCGCTCGTGTCACAGGGCGAAGGAGTGGCGCTGGTGGATCCTTTCACGGCACGCTGTGGCGATGCGAACAGCGTGCAAATGCGTCCGCTGAAGCCTTCTCTCGAAGTCGTGTTGTACGCGATGCATCGGCCTGACAGTCCGTTGGATCGGGTACAGAAACGCTTTCTCAACGTCGTGCGACAACTCGCACAGGGGATGCTCGCCAAACGCTAGCGGCTGCAGTCGAATCGCCCGCAGCGCGCTCACTGAGCAGATGCCCGTGCTCCATATGGCTCCGTAAGGATAATGCGCGTCACGCCGCTTCGCGTTTCTTGAACGCCTGGTATTCGTCGAAGACGCGGCGCCAGATCGGGCCCGGTTTCCCCGTGCCCAAGGCGCGGCCGTCGAGAAGCGTAACGGGCATCACCTCACGGGTCGCGCTCGCGATCCAGATCTCGTCGGATGTGTAGATCTCATCGTGATGGATTTCGCGCACCTCCAACGGCAGCCCGAGCGCGACGATGACTTCGCCCACGACGAGACGAGTGATGCTCGGCAGGCGCTCGTTGCTCGCCGGCGCAGTGGCAATGCGCCCGTCGTTGACCACGAATACGGCGCTGGAGCTTCCCTCGGCCAGGCGCCCCTGGCGCACCAGGATCGCCTCGTCGGCGCCGCGGCGCTTGGCCTCCATCCGCAGCATGACGGGCGCCAGCAGAGCGATGGACTTGATGTCACACCGTAGCCAACGGATGTCTTCCAACGTGACGACAGAGATGCCCCGCTCGAGTTGCTCGGGCCGCGCCACCTCCAGCCGCCAGCAGAAGCCAAAAATCGTGGGATTCATGCCCGGCTGCGGTAGGAAGTCGCGGCCCTGTTCGGTGCCCCGCGTGATCTCGAGATACAGGCCCATATCGCCGCCACCGTTGGCCGTGATGAGCGCCTGTATGAGCTCGGCCCAGCGGGCGCGCGGGTAGGGGTTGTGGATCCCGAGCGCGTCCAGCCCCGCCTCCAGCCGGTCGAAGTGCGCCGGCAGGCGAAACGGCCTGCCGCCGTAACAGGGCACGACCTCGTATATCCCATCGCCGAACAGAAAGCCGCGATCGAACGGGGAGATTCGGGCCGAGCTCGTGGGCAGCAAGGCGCCGTCGAGCAGGCAGGTGGAAAGAGCGTCGGCCATGCGATCGAACTCGGCTTCGTAGTACCGTTACGGGGAAACCGATCCCACATCCACTCCCGCCTTCCGCAAGCGCCGGCGCAAGGGGTCCAGCTTGTCACCAAAAAGCGCGCTGCGCGCGGTGTCGCTGCGCAAAGGTTGGCGCACGAGGGCGGCGCTGGGCAAACTCTGCACCGTTCGCGCCGTCTTGTGAAACTCCAGGCATGCGGGGGTGAACGAGAGATTGCAGAAGTCGAGCAGGCGACGGATCACGGGCTCCGGCTCGGCCACCAGGGCTTCGTATTGCAGATCGAACACCTGATTCGGATACTTCTCCAGCCAGAAGCGTGTCAGGCGCAGGAAGTCGCCGCAATAGTCGGCCATCTCGTCGAGGTCACAGGCAAAGCCGCTGTTTTCGCTGAAGCACTGGCGGAAGCAGCCCAGGCAGGTCTCCACCGGATCGCGGCGAACGACGATCACGCGTGCCGCGGGCAACATCGCCAATGCTGCGCCCACCAGATACCAGGTGACCAGGCTCTTGTCGGTGAACCGCGGCTTGGTCAGCCGCCAGCGCGCGGTTCGCGCAAGATACTCGCGGCCAAGGCGTTGCCAATCCTCGGCCGTGGCGTCGGGAACCCAGAGTGGAAATGCCGATTTGCGACGCGCAGTCTCCGCATCGATGACCTGCGTCATGTCCTTGATCTCGTTCGCGCCCTCGACCTCCGGATGCGAAGCCAGGATGTGCTCGACCAGCGTCGAGCCCGAGCGGGGGATGCTGACGATCAGGATGACTTCTTTCCCGAGCTGGCTATCGAGTGGCGGTAGCGTCTCGTCCGCAAATCCGCGCAGGATCGCATCGACACGTCTGTGCTCCCCCGCCGCATCCCACTTCACCCGGCGCCGTCGGGAGGCATTGGCAGACCGGAATACTTCGAAGGCCTGCGCGTAGTCACCCTGGCCCTCCAGGGCCTTCGCCAAAGCGAATCCGAGCAGTTCGCGATCACGGTGGGGCAAGTCCTCCCGTGACAGAGCACGCTGCAGAGAAGCGGCGTCCGCGGCATGGAAGCGAATCACGTTGAGATTCGAGAGCCCGAACCATCCTTCGGCATTGCCGGGGTCGCGTCGCAGCACTTCGCGAAACTCGGACACCGCCGCATCGATTTGCCCCAGACTGGTGTGTGCCCGGGCCAGCGAGAGCCGGGCGGATAGGTGCGCGGATTGGAGCTCGAGCGTGTGCCGCAACGCGGCGAGGGCCTCTTCCGTGTGCGCCTGCCGTGCGAGTGCCTCGCCGAGATTGAACCACGCCGACGCGGAAGCAGGCTCGAGCTGGCAGGCGCGTCGGAAGTGCGCCAGCGCGTCATCGACCTCGCCGCGCTCGAACAAGGCAATGCCGAGCCCCATGTGCAGATCGGAATCTTCGGGCCCCAGCGCAAGGACCCGGCGGAAGCAGTCGATCGCTTTGACGTGATTGCCGAGGCGCTGCGCCGCCATGCCGAGCAGTCGGATGGCGTCCGGTTCATCCGGGGCCAATGCCAGCACGCTGATCAGCGACTGTTCTGCAGCTTCGAACTGTTGCTGCGACCACTCTTTGCGCGCCCTGGCCAGCAGGCGCGAGGCCACCGATGACAGCGGTCGCCGGAGGGCGACCTGCGCGGACTGCGGCTCGGTAACGGAGGTCATGTCATGGGCAAACAGGGGGCGTGCCCCGGATGCTATCCGGATCGCGAACCCGCCGCAAGAAACCGCCGGGCGCGGGCCCGGCGGCAAAGGCGTCACTGGATCCGGTCAATAGTCGTAGGCAATAGAGAGTCGAACACTGCGCGGCGGCGTGAAGTTGTTGACACTGCCGTACTCGGAATTGGGACTGCTGGTCGTGCCAAAGAAGTCGTTGATGAAGAGCGGTGTCTGACGATTGAGCACGTTGAACACCGCAACGTTCAAGTCGAGTCCGTGATCAACGTACTTGAGCGTCGGTTTGTAATCCAAGCTGAGGTCCAGGCGGGTGGTCCAGGGCAAACGGCCCAGCGAGCCCGGAGGAACCGGCACGCCGCCGCAAAAGTAGTAAGTATGGGAACCGTGCAAAGCGATCTGATCCGGCCCGTATCCGCCGCGGCACATCCGGGGAGTGCCGGAGGCGGCGTAGAGGTTGGCGCCTACCGTCAGTTCCCGCGTGATCCCGTAAGATCCGAAGATCTTGAACTGGTGCCTGCGGTCGTTCGGCTGTACGCCATACGAATTCACCATTCTCTCGGGGAAGTCCCACGCGGTCGTGATCGATTCATATGACCCGCTCTGCTGCGAGAAGGTGCTGACGGGCCCTTCCGTGTTGCCCCACGTCTTGGAGAATACGTAGTCGAATTTCGCCGCCCACCTGCCGTTCCATACGTGCGTCAGTGAAAGGTCGAGCGAGTAGTATTGGCGCAGTACCCCTCTCGGGAAGCCCTGTTCCGCCGGCGTGAAGTTGACCGGGACGAGGCTCCCGTCGGGGGCCTTCATCAGAATATGCTGGTTTACGGCCGGGTTGATCAGGATGAGGCTTTGGGCAAACTGGCCGCAGTTTTCAGGCGTCATCCAGGAATAGCCCTGTGCCAGCCCAGCGGCACACTCTCTTTGCTCGTCGTCATAGTCGTCGATGATCCGGTTCATCTTCTGGTACGTGCCCGTTGCCCCGGCCACCCACTTCTCATCCAACATCTCGAACTCGTGCTGCAGGCCGAGCACGAAGTCGTCCGAATACTCGGCCTTGATGTTCTGGGAGGCCGATATCCTCGGATCCTTCGCCTGGCCGTATTCGCTGTCGATCCCCGCGCCCGTCGACGGCAGCTGGTACACGGGCTTGAAGCCGATGGGCGCGCCGGTCCTCGGATCGATGCCCGTGTAGGTCCCATACAAGGAATAATTCACCACGGGCGCCGCGATCGACAGGGCGGTGGTCAACGGAAGTGCCAGGTAATAGCGGCCGGCATTGCCGAATACCTTGAAGGTGGAATCGCCCTTCACGTCCCAGCTGAAGCCGAAACGCGGAGCCCATTGGGGCGAGGTCAACTTGATGTAGGGTACGCCGGACCCGTCGTAGTTGGTGAATTGGTCGTTGCGCAAGCCCAAGGACAGCAGCAGGTTCGACATGACGTGCCAATTGTCCTCGATGTACTGCGCGCGCTGCTGGACCTTCACCGAAGCCGATGATTTGGAAAAGGACTGCTGGGCATAGTAGCAAGTCCCGTCGAAGCATTGATCCGACGGGCCGACATAGGGCGCGACTCCGGGGGTGGCGCCGGTAAGAAGCGCCGCACCCGGATCGGCGGTGCCATAGATCCAGGAATAACCGGGTCCGGTGTTCTCGCTGCCGTCGTGCAAGTCCCAGGAATTGATGTTATCGATACCCACCGTAATATCGTGAGTGCGCCACTTGTAGTTGAGGCTCACACGGTAAGACGCGACGTTGACATGGTGCAGGGGGTCGGCTTGCGTCGAGTTGCTGTTGGCGTTGGTAACACCGCCGGGCGGCGCAAACCGCGGATCCTGATTGGATGCGCTCGAGATGTGGGGCAATGATGCATTGAACCCCGGGCCCTCGGGCTGCACGACTGAATAGTCGCCGTGAGTTCTACCGAACATCGCATCCAGGGTCAGCTGGTCGGTGAGGTACGAGGTGAAATTTGCCACCCCCATCCTGAAGGTAGTCTTTACCGTTTGACCGAAACCCGAGAAAGTCCCGAGACTCGGAGGGTCGTAGTTGACGTTATATTGCGACTGCCAGGTCTTGTTCGAGGTCTGGAGCCCGGTCAGGGTGAGCAGATTGTTGTCGTTGATGTTCCAATTTATCTTGGCGTAGTACTTGGGCGCATCCGTGCGGTCGTGGGCGATGAACGGGTTTTCGAACGTACCCGCGTTGCCCAGGGACAGGTCGTTGGTGGTTTGTCCCGTGTAGTCCTCTTCGGCGGCCAGGAAGAAGAACAATCTGTTCTCGATGATCGGGCCGCTGACGTAGGCGTCGTAGGTCGTCTCCTGGAAATCCTCGGGCGTGTTGTAGCTATGCAGCAGACCCGGAGGAAACCCCTTCGATGCCGCCAACGAATTGGCGTAATAGGAATTCTTGAAGTCGGCTTGCAAGAAGGACGGCTGCACCAGGGCGCGCACGCCAAAGTGCCAGTCGTGGGTGCCGCTCTTGCCGATCTGGTTGATCACGCCACCGATGGACCGGCCATATTTGGCGCCGTAGCCGCTGATGAGGGTCTGTTGCTCCTCAATGGCGCCATACGGCAGCTCGAGACCGCCCTGTGCGGTGAGCGCGTCGGTGACGTTCATGCCGTCGATGTAGTAGGCATTCTCGGCTGTCGAGGCGCCGCCGAACACATTGATCGGGTTGCCCAGCGGGCCGCTGCTCAGCTGGGGCGAGCCCATGCCGACACCCGGCGCCAGCGCGGCGATGTCCGCCGCGTCACGCTGCAAGGGCAGGCGCAGCAGGTCCTGGGCCGTCACCGTGGTGACTTGATTGGTCGTGGACACGTCGATCGCGGGGATCGCCCTGGCTGAGATGAGGATGGTGCTCAGGGCTGTCGTGGCCGTCGTGGCGGTCGCGCTGGAAAAGACGACGGTCACTGCGCCCGCGGCAACCGGACTGACGTCCGTCTTGGACTGCACGACCTTGCCGTTCTGCAGCAGGGACACCGTGTAGGTACCGACTGGAACGGTGGTCGAGTATCTGCCGGAGGGGTCCACGTTGATGATACGGTTGAACCCGGAGCCACCGGTGATCCGGATACTTTCGCCGGAAGCCGCCGGAACCGTCCCCTCGATGGTGCCGGTGACTGCCTGCCCCCAGGCTGGGCCCGAGAAGCCGATTACTGCTGAGCCGATGGCGAGCGCCACGGCCCTCTGGACGGCGCTGTTGCGATGCAATCGACGCGAAGACGCTCGCTTCATGAGACGCTCCCCCTATTGTGGGTGACCGGCAAGGGCAGCCGCTGCTTGTTTCTTTATCGCGTCGGCACGACGAGCGACCGATGGTCATGCGCGGCGCAGGCAAACCACACGCGGCATGGTACTGAGGATACTCAGCCGTCATCGGAAACCACCAATGAAAAGACCGATATTCGGCATAGCTGCGGGTTATGGTTGTACCGTCGGTACGCAAGGCTGAAACATGCCGCGAACCGCTATTCAGCGCGCGATTTAGCGCATCCGCCGGAGCGGACGGCGCCGTAGCTGGCCTGGCACGACCCGTCTCTACAGGCTCGCGGCTGCCATGTACGATGCGCCGCCATGGTCGAATCGCCAGCAACCGCACCGCGCGAGCTGCCGCGCAAACTCGGACTCGTCACCGGCATGGCGGTCGTGGTCGGGGTGATCATCGGCAGCGGCATCTTTCGCGTTCCTTCCCCGATCGCGGCTGCGGCCGGCAGCCTCACCGGCGTCGCTTTGGTGTGGGTCCTGGGGGGCATCGTCTCGCTGTTCGGCGCGCTCTCGGTTGCCGAGCTTGCTGCGATGTATCCCGCGGCTGGCGGCCCCTACGTGTACCTGCGCGAAGCGTATGGCCGCCCGCTCGCGTTCCTGTTCGGCTGGATGTGGCTGCTGACTACACCGATCTCGTGGGCTGCGCAGAGCCTGATGTTCGCGGAGTACCTGGGGTACTACGTGCCGATTCGGACGTCCGTGCAGCACATGGTCGCGGCCGTGCTCATCGTCCTGGTTGCCGCCGCAAACTATCGGTCGGTGAAGTTGGGCGCCGTGATCCAGAACGTCTCGACGGGCGCGAAGGTACTGGCCATTGCGGGCTTATCCGTGGCGATTTTCGTCTTCGCGCCCGGAGGTCAGGCGAACCCTTTCCACGCGCAGCCAATGGGCGCGGCAAACTGGTCCGGCATCGGCATCGGCCTGATCGCCGCGCTTTGGGCCTACGATGGCTGGGAAAATCTGACCACGCTATCGGGCGAGGTCAAAAACCCGCAGCGCAACCTGCCGATTGCGCTGATCGGCGGTGTCCTCGTGGTCATCGCGGCGTATTTGCTCATCAATGCGGCGTATCTGCGCGCGCTGCCGCTGCCGCAGCTCGCGGCCTCGAAATCCGTCGCCGCCGATGCCGCCGGAGCGGTATTCGGGCGGGCAGGCGCTTCGCTGGCCGGCGCGCTGGTGATGCTGTCGGTCTTCGGCACCCTGAACGGCAGCATCCTCTCCTGTCCGCGAGTCTTTTTCGCGATGGCCGAGGACGGCCTCTTCTTTCGCACCGTCGGCCGTATCCATCCGAGGTTCGAAACCCCTTACGTGGCCATCAGCTTCATCGCGGTGCTGGCGGTGGTCTACGTGCTGCTGCGTGACTTCATGCAGCTGGCCGAAGGCTACGTGCTGGGTGTCTGGCCGTTCCTCGCATTGTGCGTGATCGCGCTCTTCGTGCTGCGGCGGCGTCGTCCGGACTTTCCACGCGTGTACCGCGCGCTGGGGTACCCCGTTGTTCCCGCGCTATTCGTGCTGGCGACACTCGCCGTCATTGCGAATGCGCTATACGCGCAGTTCTGGTCCACCACCGTCAGCCTCCTCATCACGCTCGCCGGCGCGCCCCTGTACTTCCTCTGGACGGCGTGGCACCGTCGCCGCTCGCCCGCTGCGGCGCCTTCGCCTGGCCGCCAGCGCACGTAACAGAGCTCGTCGGCGAACGGGGAAACCTGCCTGACTTTCTGAGCAACGGGCGAGCCATGCGGCCATCAATTCATTCGGGGGGCGGTATGACACGACTGACGTTGCTTCTTGCCACTGTTGCTCTCGTGGGGTCCGCGCCCAGCGTGGCTGCGCAGAGAGTGGCTGCGCCACCCGCTCCCGTTGCGTTGACGGTCCGGCTGCCTCGTCCCGGCCAGGAGATCTTCCAGGTGCACGAGGTGATGCCGGCCAGGCCGGGGTCGTTGACGCTGCTGTATCCGAAGTGGATTCCGGGCGATCACGCACCGGATGGCCCCATCGAAGAGATGATGGGCCTGGAGATCACGGCCGGCGGCAAGCGGATCGCGTGGCACCGTGATGCAGTGGACATGTTCGCGTTTCACTTGACGGTGCCGGCGGGCGTAACTCGGATCGACGTCCGCTTCCAATTCCCGGCCAGCGATCGGATCACCCCGCACCTGATGGGCCTCGAGTGGAATACGGTAGCGCTGTACTACGCCGGCTATCCGACCCGGGCGCAGATATATCGGCCGACGCTGGTGATCCCCGCCGGATGGCGCTATGCGAGCGCGTTGCAGACACAAACGCGCAGCGGCGGGCGCATCGCATTCGAGCCGGTCCCGTTCAACACCCTGGTCGACTCGCCGGTGATCGCCGGGCAATACTTCCGGGAAATCGATGTCACTCCGCCGCGGTCGTCGGTGCACCGTTACCTGGATCTGGTGGGTGATGAGGCCGCGGCCCTCGATATCTCGGCGGTGCAGATCGCTGACTATCGCCGCCTCGTCGAGCAGGAACAGGAGCTGTTCCACTCGCATCACTATGACGACTATCACTTTTTGCTGACGTTGAGCGACTACACGTCGAAGGGCGGCCTGGAGCACCACCGGTCGAGTGACGACCGCGCACGCAGCGGCGCGAAGATGTTCGCGGACGCCGATCACTTCATGCTCGATGCCTCCTTGCTTCCGCACGAATACACGCACTCGTGGAACGGCAAGTTCATGCGCCCGGCGCAGCTGTGGCAGCCCGACTTCGAGCGGCCGGAGCAGGGCTGGGGGCTATGGGTATATGAGGGCCTCACGGTCTATCTCGGTGATATGTTGACCGCGCGAAGCGGATTATGGTCGCCGGACACCTGGCGTGACGTGGTCGCCTATCGGGCGGCAGCCATGGCGCACCGCACTGGCCGCGATTGGCGGCCGCTGATCGACACCACCGTCGCCGCGCAACTGGTGTACGGCTCGCCCATGCGCTGGTCGAACTGGCGCCGCGGAACCGACTTCTATCGTGAAGGTCAGCTGCTGTGGCTCGCCGTTGACATGAAAATCCGGTCATTGAGCCACGATCGGTATTCCATTGATGACTTTGCGCAGCGCTTCTTCGGCGGCGACGATGGGAGTTTCGTAACGCGCACGTATACGTTCGGCGACGTCACGAATACGCTCAACGCGGTGCAACCGTATGACTGGGCCGGATTCCTGCACGATTGGCTGCAAGGCGTCGGCCGGCAGGTGCCGCTCTTGTCCGGTATCGAGGCCAGCGGGTGGCAGCTCGTGTACACCGACAAACCCAGCCGGTATCAGAACGCGCTCGAAAATGTCGGCGAGGGAGAGCTCGAAGGAAAGGGCGTCGACGAGATGTTCTCGGTGGGCATGTTCCTCGATAGCGTCGGCAAGGTCGACGACGTGCGGTGGGGCGGCCCTGCTTTCAAGGCCGGAATCGCGCCGGGCATGAAGCTCATCTCGGTCAATGGACAACCATACAGCACGCAGATTCTGCGAGCGGCAATCACCCATGGGCAGAATGGGGAGCCGTTGCGGATGCAGGCGCAGAACGACGGCATCGTCGAGCTCTACACGGTTCATTACGACCGCGGACTGAAATATCCGCACCTGGTCCGCATTCCGGGCAAGACCGACTATTTGGAGCAGATCCTTGCGCCAAAATCCGCGGGTAATGACCGGTGAAGCTGCCGAAGGTAGCTTGCGTCAGCCGCCCGGGTTCTGCGCGTGTTGCTGCGACGGCAGGATCCTCCAGTCGAAGTGATAGCTCCACTTGTCGTAGTACAGGTTGTCATCCCATTCGACTTCGCCGCGCTGCGAATCGACGTCATCGGAACGGAAGAACTGCTTGGGCGGCACGAACGCCTCGGAGAAACCGTCGTTGAAGGCGATGCGGAAGTTGTCCAGTCCGCCCAGATAGAACCATTTCAGCGACGGGTCATCAGACTTGAGCCGACCGTACGTGACGTCGACCGGTATCCACCCGTAAGGCGCCAGATAAATCTGGGCCCAGTCGTGAATGTCGTCGTCGCCGTCGGGGGTGAAGGTCCAGCCCGATTGCCAGCGCGCAGGGATGCCGTTCATGCGCATCAGAGTCAACAGCAGCATGGTCTGCTCGCCACAATCGCCATGGCCTGCCTGCAGCGTGTAGGCGCTCAAATCGGGAATGGTGGAGTACTCGCGCGCGCCAGCCCACGGAATCTCGTCCACCGCCGCAAAAAGTTTCTGCGCGATGCGGTAAGGGTTGGTGGTGTCGCCGACCACCTGCCGCGAAAACACCCGCAGCGGCTCGGTGAACACGACGTGCGGCGCACGTTCGGCCACATAAGGCGCCAACGCCGGAGTGATCATTGCAGGCACCACCTTGCTCGAGTCAATCACGTGGTACTGCGCAAAGAGGGTGACTTCATAGGTCACCGAAAACACCGTCGGCTCATGCGCCTGCGAGGTCTGTTCGAGGTATACCGTGCGTTGCAGGGCCGACGGCGGCGCGATGCGATGCCCGCCCGGCCGGCTTGCCACGAAGCGGATGGATTCCTGTTGCCCTGGAATGGAGCGCGGATACGGAATCCATGCGCGAACTGTCTTGCCCATCGGCACCGCGTCGGCATCCACGGTCACGGATTCCGTTACCCGCACCCGCTGCTGCAGCACGCTCGAATGGCTCGTGGTCCGCGCGCGCCGGATCACCTCACGATCGTAGTCGGTGACCTGTTCAGTAAACTGCTTGGACAGGCCGCTGTCGGCAAACGGCATCGGCGCCCTCGATCGGGCACGCGCCTGCGCGCTCAAATGAAACAGGTTGGAAGGCGCACGATCGAAGTACCTCCGCTCCCCGTCGATGTCCATATGCTCGAACAGCCCCTGGACGTCCCAGCGCTCGAATTCGGCGTCAGTAAGATCGGGGATCTGCTTGCGCACCTGCGTCCGAACCTCATTGGCGGTGAGGCTGAAGTCTTCGCGCATGCGCTGCATGCGCGCGTGCTGGAATTCAAGCGCCTCGCGCGTCATCGCGGGCAATCCGGGCTGCTGCAGCGCTGCATCGATGCGGGCACTGGCCTGACGAAACTGACCGGCGGTGACGAGCCCGACGATCGTCGGCAGTGCATTGTCGTCCGCATCCATGGCGGATGCCGTCGCCGTTGCCGCAATCAGTGTCAGCAGCAGCAACGGCAACATCAGGGGGATCGATGCCGCGGCACACAAACGCGATACAGGCGCTGCAGCGCCCATCGAGCGGATTTGGATCTCGTACACCGGCACGCTCTCCCCATGGGTCGCCTCGACCCATGCAGCTTTACACGCATTTCCGCGTATATCAACGATCCCATCCGTTGCCAGATGCCCGAGAGCCATGGTCGCGTGTGCCTGTCGGGGCGGGACTCGGGCAGGACGGGGAGCGGCGGTTCGCACCCATCCGTGCGACACGCTGCTTGCGGCGCGAGGGCCGCGTGTTTACGCCCCGCTTGCCCGCACCCCTCGCGCCACCTCGGGGGTCGTAATCCTGGCCAACAGGAACGACACCAACCTGCCCATCGCAGTGATGGACGGGGTCTTCAACGACTACATCGGTCCTCCCCACGTTGACTGGGGTGGGCGTCTGCTGGCGGTAATGGCGAAAGCGCGGGCGGGCGAGACACAGTCGCAAGCGGAACACGAAATATCGCGCCAGCCGCATTCCGAGCCTTCGCTGCCGCTCGGGGGGCTACGCCGGCCCGTATCCGATCCCCTCTACGGTCAGGTGGCCGTGTCGCTTTCCGACGGACACCTGATGCTGACGCGCGGCAGTGAATCGTCGGGGATCTGAAGCCCTGGAGCCACGACCCTTTCAGGGTAACCAGGCGCTCCCATTTCCTCGGTGACGACTTCGTGCAATCTGGCCTTTCCCCGGCGGGAAGGGCGGATACGCTTTATTTCCTGCGCGGGGAGGGTTATCCGCCGCGAATGACCCTGCACCGCGACACGAGCGGGTGAATGTCACATCGCAGCCCTGGCCCCTGATCCCATTGGCAGTACCGCCGGCCGCTCTTGCGGACGACGCTGATGGATCGTCGTCGCACGGTCCGTCATTCCCCCGCGCGCAGGTTCTCCAGCTGCGCATTGCGCAGATCCAACTCGCGTTCGATCCGGCGTCGCGCCTCATCCTTGAGCTGGCCGGCACGAGACAGCTCGTTGATCCGCTCGCGCTCGGCTTCCAGCAGCAGCAGCTCGATCTCTTCGTGCAGCTCGGTGAGCTTGCGATGGCCATCGTCGCCGTCGCTGCGCCGCCTGAGGTGACGCAGCCGGTCGCGGTAACTACCGCGTAGCGGCGCGACGAACTCCTCGGTAAAGTCGCGCTCGGCGATGAGCTGCTCGAGCCGCGCCACCGCCGCCTCGACCGCCTGGCGGCGGGCCACAAACTCCGCCTCGCGGTCGGCATGGCGCTCGCGATAACCGGCCCGAGCCAGCCCCAATGCGCGCATCGCGGCCGGCATTCCCAGGCCCTGACCCACCAGAGTTACCAGGATCACGCAAAACGTCAGAAATTGGATCAGGTCGCGGTGGGGAAACGGCGCGCCATCCGCGATCGTTAGCGGCAGCGCGAGCGCAGCCGCGAGCGATACGATGCCACGCACACCTGTGAAGGCCAGTGCGAACGGCCACTGCCACCGCGGTGCCGGGTCGCGACGCCGCAGCGAGGCCGACAGCCAGCGCGGGATATAAGTAGCTGGGAACATCCACGCGAAGCGCGCCGCGATCACCACTGTGCTGACGACCACGGCCGCCATAACCAGCTCGCGCACCGAATAGCTCCGGATACCCGCCATCAAGGTACGCGTCTGCAGCCCCGTGATCAGGAAAACCATGCCTTCGATCAGATATGTGAGGAAGTCCCAGAAAAACACGCCCTGCAGGCGCGTGGCGGGACTGATCAGCCGCGGGCCGTTCCAACTGACATACAACCCGACGGTCACCGTCGCGAGCACGCCGGAGCCGCCGAGGTATTCGGGTGGCCAGTAGGCCAGGAACGGCGTCAGCACCGACAGAGTGATCTCGACGGGCGGATCGGCAGCCCAGCGCCGCAGCCGCAGCATCGCCCAGCCGACGCCAATTCCCCACAGTACTTCGCCCGCGACGATCACGCAGAAGAGACCCGCTGCGCGTCCGAGTGAAAAGGCGCCGAGGCTCACGGCCACGACCGCGAAGCGATACAGAATCAGTGCGGTCGCATCATTGGCCAGCCCCTCCCCCTCGAGGATCACCAGGATGCGTCGCGGCAGCTGCAGACGGCGGGCAATGGAGAGCGGTGCCAGCGCATCGGGCGGGGAGATGATCGCCCCCAGCACGAATCCCGGCGCCCACGCCAGACCGAGCAGCCAGTGCGCAGCCGATGCGGCGGCTACCGTAGTGAATATCACGCAACCCACAGCCAGCATCGAGATCGGGCGCAGGTTGAAGCGAAACTCACGCCAGCTCATCGCGACCGCGGACCAGTACACCACGAGCGGCAGCACCAGCAGCAAGACCAGCTCCGGTGCCAGCTGCAGCGCCGGCAGCCCCGGCACCAGCGCCAGCACCACGCCGGTGATCACCAGCAGGATGGACGGCGGGATCTTCAGGCGCGCCGAGGCGACACCGACCGCGGCGGTCACGGCCAGCAGCAGGACCAGGATCTGGACAGTGCGAATCAGGGGCGGCTACCTATGCGACGGATCGGATGACGGCGCCCGAAAAGCTACTTCGATCTGGGGGACCCCACAAGTCTTGAGGGTAGCATCGCGCTCTCAACGAGTGCGCCTATCCGCTCGGTGGAGCGGCGCTGCAGCGTATCCGGCGGTGAGGGCCGTTGATACGAGTGTGGTCGTCGCCGCGTTCGCGTCGTGGCACGAGCATCACGACCGGGCGCGCGCGGCCTTGGACGGCGGCGCTCGTCTGATCGATCATTGCGCGCTCGAGACTTATTCCGTGCTGACGCGCTTGCCGCCGCCACATCGCAGTGCCGGCGGGGTGGTGCGCGACTTCCTTAGATTGCGCTTCAGCGAACCCTACCTTCGCCTGGATGCCCGTGCTTGCCGGGAATTTTTCAGTTATCTTGCTGCCTGTGGGAGCTCCCAGAAGATCTCCCGCGCACTTCAACTCATGGGGAAGTGCCGCTCGGTGACCGAGCCGTCGCGCGCAGTGTTTCTAGAGCTACGCCTCGCAGGATGCACAGGCGGCGAAAAGGATTTGCGAGGCCCTGCGCGCCGCCGGCATCGAAGTCTGGTTCGATCAGGGCGCATCACTGTCCCATCATGCCCTGAGAGCAGACCAGATCCTTGGCACTTTGCGCGTCCAGAGCTGGCGCAGAGGTATCTGCAGATCTTTCGGATCGGGCTTATCTGCGCGCAGGCGCTTTTTGCACCTCGCCGGATGGGCAAGAGCGAATTCCTCGAGCAGGATTTGATTCCCGCCGCCCAGAAGTCGGGTCTCCTCACTGCATACCTGAATCTGTGGGATGCCCGTGAACATCCCCGGGGTGCCTTGATCAGCGCACTTGCTCGCGCTGGCTCGCCGCGAGGGGTATCTGCGCTCATCAAGAAATTGAAGGCTCCCTTGAAGAAGGTAAAAGCCTCCGCGAAGGTCTCGGGACTCGCCGAAGGGTCCCTGGAAGCTGACCTGACGGAGGATCCAAAGATCGCCGGACCTGCGCTCTCGGACTTGTTGCGCAGCTTCGACCGAACCGACCGTAGGCTCTTACTGATACTTGATGAAGCGCAGGTGCTCGCGTCGCCGGCCCATGCGGATCTGGCTCATTCGCTGCGTGCCGGATTGGATATCCGTAAACAGACAATCAAGGTGATTTTTGCGGGCAGTTCCGAGAGCTCTTTGCGGCGGATGTTTGGTCGTGCCACCGAACCATTTTACAACTGGGCGCCGATAGAGCCCTTCGAGCGCTTGGGTGCCGAGTTTGTGACCGCAATGACGCATAAGGTGAATCAGCTCTCGCGCTACTCGCTTTCCGAAAGAGAGGCCCTGCGCGCCTTTGAGGCTTTGAAGCGCACGCCGGAATTCTTTCGTCGCTATCTGCAGCGCTACCTAGCGTATGCGGAGTTGGGTCCACGCGCTGCGCTCGATGACACGCTTGCACACGTCTTCAACGACTCAGGCTATCGCACTGCGTGGGAGCAGCTTCTACCCGCAGATAAGGCCATTTTGAGAGCACTGGCTCAGGGGGTGAGCGACCTTCACTCGCTCCCTGCCCGTAGGCGAATGGGGGAGGAGTTGGGTCTAGGCAAGGCGGCTCCACTGGACACGCCGAAAAATGCACTTCGTCGCCTGCAGAAGGAAGAGCTCGTGGTGAAACTTGAATACGGGCACTACCAGATTCAGGACGAGGGCTTTGTCGAATGGCTGCGGCAGCTAGAGCTCGAGGACTAGATGTACTGAGTATCCTGACACAGGGCGTTACGCCCTCCTGAATAGCCCAGTGCGTTCCTCGTGCGGAATTCGAGGTACGTGGGCACTCTGAGGCAATGTACGGCAACTGATTGGCGCGTCGACCGGCTCGAGTCGGCCCGAAGCCGACGTTCTCATGCAATCATCCAAGGAATCAGAAACTTGCCGCTGCTGTTCTTGCCGCAGCTTGCCTGGCGTTGCCCTGGATTGGAGCGGGTGAAGGGAATCGAACCCTCGTCACTTGGTTGGGAACCAAGAGCTCTACCATTGAGCTACACCCGCCCCGTTTGCGATGCCCCATCGGAGACGCACGTTTCCCCGGGATGAGAATAGTACATCCCCCTCCGGGGTTGGACAATTACGAGCTCTCTAGCGAGAGACCACTTGCCGGAGTCTGCCCGCTTTCGCATGGACCGATCGTTTCAGCCCCTATCCGTGCCCATTACAGGCTCGGCCTTTGCCTCTTCGGGCATCCCCCTACCTCCTGAGACCTCAGCAGAGCTTGCGGGCCGCCTTGCCCGATTTCATCACGGACGTCCCGTGAGGCTTACACGCTCCACACGAGTAACAGGAATTGCGAGGACCCTGCCTTTCCTCCGGCGGTGCTATGTCTGTGCGCGCCGACCAACCCGCAGCACCACCGACCACGCCCCGTTTTGGACAGGGCCTGCCAAACGCCTGGCCCGTTCAGATGGGCGACGGTTTGCAACGACAGTTCATTTGACTTGGTCCTGCAATCCAGTCTAGCGCCGCTGCAGGTAAGTCCCGCCACCATCGCGGCGGCTGGCCTGGGGGCGAATCGGCGGCGGCACGCTGGACCCAATAGTCACGCCGTGCTTGCCCTCGAGCCGACTATCATCGGATGATCGTCTGCTGCGCCCTCGGAGGTATCTCGTGGGGATCACGTCGCGCAATCCAGTTGTGCTCCAGCCTCTTGGCGTTGAGTCGCGGGCCGTGCCCGACCCTGCGGTGTGCGTGTACTGTGCCTCGAGCCGCACGGCACATCCTCAGTACCGCGAGGCGGCGTTCCGGCTGGGTGAGGTGTTGGCCGAGCGCGGCATCGCCATCGTGTATGGCGGTGGCGCCAGAGGCTCCATGGGTGCTCTGGCCGACGGCGCGCTGGGCAAGGGCGGTCGAGTGATCGGCATCCTGCCTCGGTTCATGGCCGATCTCGAGTGGGGCCACCGCGGACTGTCGGAGCTGAAGCTCGTCGAGGACATGCGCACCCGCAAGCATCTCATGCTCGCGCACGCGCAGGCGGCGGTGGCGTTGCCCGGCGGCTGCGGCACCCTCGAGGAGCTGCTCGAGGCGATCACCCTCAAGCGCCTGGGGCTCTTTCTCGGGCCCATCGTGCTGATGAACACGCGAGGCTACTTCCAGCCGCTGTTGGAAATGCTCGCGCGTGCGGTCGACGAGCATTTCATGGACGCGCGGCACGCGCAGATGTGGCAGGTGGTCGCCCGGCCAGAGGATGTCCCGGATGCGCTCGAGCGCGCACCCGCGTGGAGTGAGGAGTTCCGGAGCTTTGCCGCCGTTTAGCGCCGCACGTGTGCGACCGCTATCCGGTTCCTCTCCCAACACCTGACAGGTGGCTCGTCGCGGCCGCGAGGTGACACCGCGGCGGCGAGGGCCTATCCGGTCTCCGCAGCCGCCAGCACCTTGCCGAAGCGCCGCTGCCGCCGCGAGTAGTCGGCGAGCGCCGCCTTGAGCTCCGCCTCGCCGAAGTCCGGCCACAGCCGGTCGGTGAAGTAGAGCTCGGCATAGGCGCAGTCCCAGAGGAGGAAATCCGACAGGCGCTGCTCGCCACCGGTCCGGATCAGCAGATCCACCGCGCCCGTGTCCGCCACTGAGTGGTCGACCTGCGCCAGCAAGCTTTCGAACTCCTCGATACTCAGGGCGCTCAGGCCGCCATGGCGCGGCACGCGGCGCGCGGCCTCGAGGATGCTGTGCTGGGAAGAATAGTCGATGGCGATCCGCAGGTGCATCCGCGAGCAGGCCGCCGTCAGCCGCTCGCTTTGCTCGATGGCGCGCACCAGGCTCGGCCGCAGGCGGTCGCGGCGGCCGATGACATTGATCCGGATGGACTGCTCCACGCACTGGCGGGTCTCGATCGTCAGATAGCGCTGCAGCAGCCGCATCAGCGCGTCGACCTCGAGGCTCGGCCGCCCCCAGTTGTCGGCGGAGAATGCGTAGAGCGTCAACGTGCGGATGCCAGTCTGAGCGGCCGCCTCCACGATGCCGTTGACGGCCTTGGCGCCGTGGACATGCCCGGCGCTGCGCGGCATGCCTCGGCGCTGCGCCCAACGGCCGTTGCCGTCCATGATGATCGCCACGTGCAGACTCAGCGCGGCGCTCACGATGGCCGGGTCGCTTTGATGACCGCCTCGATGTGCTCGAGGTAGCGGTACAGCGCCTGGCGACCCAGGGGCGTCAGCCGATACTCGGATTTCGGGCGCCGACCGGCGAACGACTTCGAGCATTCTATATAGCCGGCTTCCTCGAGCTTGCGCGCATGTGCGCTGAGATTTCCGTCGCTGACGTCGAACAGCGCTTTCAGCTCGTTGAACGTGAGCTGCGCGTTCACGGCGAGCGCGCTCATGATGCCGAGCCGCACGCGCTCGTAGACCAGGCGGTCGAACTTCGATTCCTCGTTGCCGCCGCGGCGGCTCGGGGCCGCAGAGGGCGCAGGCTTGCCCGCTTCCGGCGAGCGCATTGCAGTCTCACGTCTTCGCGCGACCGTCTTCATGCAGGCGCGCGCTCCTCGCTCTCGATGCGGCCGATCAGATACCCGAAGACCAGGTGCAGCAGCCCAAAGCCGCCGCCCAGGAGGACGTTGTGCCAGCGCGGGGAGATCTCGAAAGCCAGCGCGCCGCACACCACGAAGAGACCGCCCATGGTGCCGATGAGGCGCATCATGGCCGGCGCCGTCATCAGCGCCGCGGAAAGCACCGCACAGCCATAGAGCAGCAGCCACACTCCTGGGAGAAGCTGGGCCTCACCGGCTTGATAGAGCACTGCGGTCAAGACACCGCCCGCCAGCAACGCCGGGCAGAGACACAGCACGAATCGCCGCGCCGGCCCGCGGTACAGCGGCAGCCCGATACCCGAGCGGTGGCGCGCGACCAGGATCACGCCGACCCCTGCCCCGACCGTGGCCGCCACCAGCCAGATGATCAGCCAATGGGCGGCGAGTGCGGGAATAGAGGCCACCCCCGCCGCCGCCACCCCGACCAGGCCCATGGCGATGCCCGCCGTACCGGGTACGGCGAATGCGCCAGCCGCGTCGATCGAGGCTCGAATGTAATTGAGTGTACCGAGCGCATGGCTGTCCATGGCGACGGTATTGTTCGGGCGCATGGGCATACCGACCCTGAGGTTTCGCTCGAATGTAGCAGACCTCTCAATCGCGTCAAGTACTCTGCGTCACAGAGTGTAAACCTCAAAAAGGCGGGCCGAGCGCCAAAGAGCTTTCCCCCCGGGGAACGCTCTTTGGCGGCTGGCCCGCCCGGACCTAGAACTTCAGGAACAGGCCGACGTTCAGGTTCCAGCTCGAGTTCGTCTGATCGGCGTCGCTCTTTGACTGGATGCGGCTGAATTCCCCGACGAAGAGCAGATTCGTCGTGACGTTCTGATAAAGGCCCAGCGACCACTTGTCATTGCGCCTCACCAGGCAGCCGACCACGCCGGTGGGGGGGCATACCGTCGCCCTGTCGACCGCCGTCCCATCGAGGTTGCTCACCCCATAGTTCACGCCGATCTTGCTGTTCGCGATCTTGTAGCTGACCTGCGCGAGGTAGCCGTCGGAGTCGCGCGCCGTCCCCATCGCATCATTGCCGTTTACAAACAGGCCCGTCGTACCGACGCCCTTGCCGCGGTAGTACCAACCAAGTACCTCGAATCCGCCGATGTCGTACTTGCCGCCGAGATCAAATGCCGAACTGCCGTAGGACACGTAGGACCCTGCGGGCGCCGCCAACGCGCACGAGCCCACGCCGGAGCACGGCACGCGCTGCTGTTGATAGAGCCCGCTCGCCGACAGGTAGAGCGGTCCAGCCGTGTAGGCGATCTTCGCCTGGAAGCCCGGTGTGCTGTGGTTGGCCGGGGCCTGGCCCAGCGTATTCAGCGGATCGAAGATCCCGACGGTGACCTTGGCGCCGCCCATGTCAGGGGTGGTGTAATTGATCTGCGACAGCCAATCCGTATAGATGTAACCGAGGCCGATCGACCCCAGCGACGTGTTGGCCGGAGCGGAGTAGTCGCCGTTGCCGCCGCCGACGCCGAGCAGCGTCATGTCGTTCAAGATCGCATCCGCCCCGAAGAGGCCGATATTGCGACCGGCCATGATCGTGCCCCAGGTGCCGCCTGCCGTCAGGAACACCTGGCGGATGTCCAGCCCGGCGGTGCCGAGGGCGGTATGACCGAGGTCTTTGGCCGCGATGGCCTGCAGGTTAGGGCTGCCCCCGTCATTGGTGCTGATGCCCGGGTAGAGCCCGAAGGTGAATCCGAGGTTGATGCCGTCCTGGACCGTCGCGCCGCTCACGGTGAGCGCAGCCGGCAGCAGCCCGTTGCTCACAGCGGAGGAGTTGTTGGACGTCGTGGACGAAACGCAGGCGAGTCCGCCTGCGACGTCGTTGTGATCGGCGCAGTCCGAATAAATGTAGTTCGCATTGACGTTACCGTCAAAGGACAGAGTCCAAGCACCCGCGGTCACGTCGATCGCGCGTGCTGCGGGCGCGGCGAGCAATGCCAACACGGTTGCTGCGAGAAGGCTGGTTCGTTGGTTGTTCATGGATACCCCTCCTTGAGGCTGACCGGGTGCAACGCGCGTGCCAGAAGGGCGGCCGCGCGCCGTCGCGTGTTGCGCTGGCGACACAGTCTTCTCCGGGGTGCTCATCCTGTTCCATTTTGCGGTACGGGACGGCACAACGTTGTCACGGACTTGGAACGCCGCGCCGCCGCGTCGCGCGACCTCACGCACAGACATCGCGCCGCCCCCGAAAAACACGGCACTTGGGCCATTGCCGAGCTTGCAGTCGCCGCGCGGGCATGTTTCTCTAGCGTGACAGTGTCACGGTGGGGCGTGGCATTCCTGACGCACTCCTCAAACGATAGTTGGGAGGCTCGTATGACGAACGCAACGCGTGGTTGGCAGGCTTCCGCTGTCGATGATTTTCCCGCGGCCGAGGCGGGCGGCGCGCTGCCGGTGCGCGCGCTCCCGCTGACCCTCGAGGAGCTCGCGGGCGAGGATCCGCTGATGCTGCGCAACATCCGCTGCGCGCACCGGATTGCCGACACCAATGTCTCGGTGCTCATCCAGGGCCCCACGGGCTCGGGCAAGGAGGCGTTTGCGCACGCCATGCACCTTGCCAGCCGCCGCGCCGGACATCCGTTCATCGCCGTGAACTGCGCCGCCATCCCGGAGACACTGATCGAGAGCGAGCTCTTCGGCTACAAGTCCGGCGCGTTCACGGGCGCGCGCCGCGAAGGGCTGCGCGGCAGGATCGTGCAGTCCTCGGGCGGCACCCTGTTTCTCGACGAGATCGGCGATATGCCGCTCGCGTTGCAGAGCCGGCTGCTGCGGGTGCTCGAGGGGCGCGAGGTCGTGCCGCTCGGCAGCGAGAGCGCCATCGCGGTGGATCTGCACGTGCTGGCCGCATCCCACCGTAACTTGCGGGAGATGATTGCGCGCGGTGCTTTCCGCGAGGACCTCTACTATCGCCTCAACGGCATCACGCTCGAGCTGCCGGCGCTGCGCGAGCGGACGGACAGGGAGCGCCTCATCCAACACGCGCTCGCCGCCGAGACCGGCAACGGCCGGCCCGCGGCCATCGAGCGCGATGCCCTGCAGCGTCTGCTGGCCTATTCCTGGCCCGGCAACATCCGTGAGCTGCGCAACGTCATTCGCACCGCGCTCGCGATTTGCGATGGAGGTGTCGTGCGCGCGCTCGACCTGCCGCGCGAGATCAGGGATGAGCTGCCCGAGGATGTGGGCGGGCCTCCGCCCGCGGCTCATACGGCGATCGCCGCCGCTCCCGCCGGCTGCCCGCCGGGTTCCCCGAGCGCATCTCGCGAGCAGGCCGGCCTGCCGCGCAATCGCCTGCAGGCGGCAGAGCGCGCCGCGCTGCTGCGCGCCATGGAGGAGCTCCACGGCAACATGAGCCGCGTGGCGGCGGAGCTCGGCGTCAGCCGCAATACCCTCTACCGCAAGATCAAACGTCACGGCATCGCGCCGGTCCGGCGCACCTGACGCGCCGCATCCGCGTGCCGCCGGCCGCGCCTCGCGCCCCGGCATCTTTCAAGGTTGGCCCGGCGCTTGCACCGGGGCAGGGACTGGCTTGCAGGTGTGCAGGCCGGCGACAACATGAGGATAAAAAGCTCAACGCGGCGGCCGAAGGTCCGGCTCGCACCGGCGCACCGGCTGCTGAAGCCGCCGGCCGGAGGCGGCCCTGTTCTCGTGACCCACTCCGGACGTGTCCGACTCAACGCGACGGCGGCGGCCATTCTCGCGCTGTGTGATGGGACCTGCACGCGCGCCGAGATAGTGACCCGCGTCGCCGGCATGGCGGACCCGTTGCTCGCTGCAGACGTGCAAGCGTTTCTCGAAGCGGCGCGCCGTAGCGGGTGGCTGGTCGAGCGTTGACGGAAGCGGCCCTGCTGCGCGAGCGTTTCCGTTGCCCGCCGTCGCAGGCGCGGCGGCTGATACAATCCCGTCATGAGCCATACCACGCCCGACGGCATCACCGAATACGATCCCGAGGAAGTCCAGGCACTGCTCGAGCAGGGTCGGGTGCTGCTGGTCGATGTCAGGGAGCCGATGGAGTACGCGGCGGAGCGCATCTGCGGCGCCCTGCTCTATCCGCTGTCGACCTTCGATGCGGCGCATTTACCGCCGGAGGGCGAGCGTGCGGTGGTCTTCCACTGCGCCGCTGGCGGACGCTCTCTGACGGCGGCGCGCATCCGCACTGCGGCGGGGCAGCCGGCGGCGCACATGAGCGGCGGGATCTCGGAGTGGAAAGCCCGGGGCCTGCCGACCGTGCGCATCGGCTCACGCCCAGCTTGAGCGACGCCGACCACTCCCGTGCGATCCGCTCGTTCGTCACCCGCAGCGGCCGCATCACCGCCGCGCAGGAGCGCGCGTTGCAGGAGCTCTGGCCGCTTTACGGTGTCGAGCTGGGCGCTGCCGCGCTCGAGCTCGATGCGCTCTTCGGCCGCCGCGCCCGCCGAGTCATCGAGGTCGGGTTCGGCAACGGCGACCACCTGCTGGCGCTGGCGCAGTCCCGGCCGGCCGAGGATTTCCTCGGCATCGAGGTGCATCGGCCGGGCGTCGGGCGGTTGCTGCTGCAGCTGCAGGAGCGCGGGCTGCGCAATGTCCGTGTGATCTGCCGCGACGCCGTCGAAGTGCTGGAGCGCTACCTCGACGGGCCGTGCCTGGACGAGATCCTGATTCTCTTCCCCGATCCCTGGCCCAAGAAGCGCCACCACAAGCGGCGGCTCATCCAGTCACCTTTCGTGACCCTGCTCGCCGAGCGGCTGCGGCCCGGTGGAGCGCTGCGCCTCGCAACGGATTGGGAGCCGTACGCGGCTGAGATGCTGCTCACGCTCGCAGCGGAACCCCGACTGCGCAATGTTGCCGCGGCCACCGGCTTTGCACCGCGGCCGGCCGAAAGGTCCCCCACGCGGTTCGAGCGGCGGGGTGAGCGCTTGGGGCACCGGGTTTGGGATCTGGAGTTCCGCCGCGTGTAGCGGTTGTCGGCTCAGCCGGGCTTGACGAAGAAGGCCGCCCGCAGCCCGTCGATCACGTATTGCACCGCCAGCGCCCCGAGCACCACGCCGAGCAGCCTCCCGGCGACATTCACGCCCGTCACGCCCATGAGGCGCATGAGCGGCTCGGCGAGCAGCATCAGGACGAGCGAGATGGCGAGCACCACGGCCGCGGCAGCGAGCAGCAGGAGGAAGGGCATCGGCGCCCGCAGGAAATGCACCGGCCCGAACCAGAGGAGCACCGTGGCGAGCGCACCGGGGCCGGCGATGAACGGGAAGGCTACGGGAAAGACGGAGATATCCGCGCGTTTGCGGCTCTCTGCACGCTCGTCACTGGAGGTGCGGCTGCCCGACTCTCGTGCGAACACCATCTCGAGCGCCAGCAGGAAGAGCAGGATGCCGCCGAAGATGCGGAACGCTCCGAGGCTGATCCCCATCACCGCGAGGAATGGTGCTCCGCCCACGGCAAAGAGCAAGAGAATGAGCGCTGCGATCCCTACGGCCTTTGTCGCCATGCGGCGCCGGTACTCCCGGGTGGCACCGCGCGTCAGACCGCTGAACAGCGGGATCAGCGAGATCGGCTCGACCACGACGAAGAAGACCACGAAGAATTTCAACGGCTGCTCGAGCATGTGCCCTCGCGGAACGTCACTCGCTGCTTGAAAGGGGCATACGCGAGGCGCAACATCGGACTCGTCCCCCCGCGGCGGGCGGAGGATAACAGCTCCGGGACCTGCCGCGCGGTGTCATGCGTGGAGGTCTCACATGGCGGCTCCTCTACCCAGCATCGGTCACTGGTATCGCTTGATCGGCGGCGATCTGTTCGAGGTCGTGGCGCTCGACGAGGACGAGGGCACGATCGAGATCCAGTACTTCGATGCCACCGTCGAGGAGATGGATCGCGAGGACTGGGAGGCGCAGTGGGACGACGGCGCTCTCGAGGCCGCGGAGGCGCCTGAGGATTGGAGCGGGTCGGTGGACGTGGAGAGCGGTGACGATGAGGGCCGCGGCTCCGACAATCTCGATGAGGACCCGACCCTGCGGGCGGGCGCCCTGGACGGCATCGACCTTTTCGAATTCGATTAGTCTGAGTCACCCTGCGCGGGGGGACCTCTTCGTGCCTGACCTCATTCGCCGGACAGCGCCGCCAGGTCCGCGTCTGCCGCGATCAGCAACACATCGCCGATCAGTTCGAGCGGCACCGGTCGCAGCTGCTCTCCGGCGCACGGGCCCGCGAGGCAACGGCCCGCATCCTTCTCGAACAGCGCGCCGTGCGATGAGCAGAGAATCAATGCCCGGTCCGGTGTGAGGAATCGATGCGGCCGCAGGTCCAGCGGATGCCCTGCGTGGGGGCAGCGATTGACGTAGCCTCGAACGTCTTTGCCACTGCGCACGACGAAGCCACGCACGGGCCAGTCGCCGTTGCCGATCGTGAATGCACGCGAGCCATACTCCTCCAGGTCCGCCAGGCGGCAGATCACACGCTCGAGGTCGAGCTCAGCCGCTGCTGACACGGGCGTTTCCACCAGCATCCGCCAGGGCGAGCGGCGACAGGCCCATGCCGGCGCCGCTGCGACGCCACAGCCAGAAGAGCAGCAGGAGACCCGGAATGCTGAGCGTCGCCGAGTAGACGAAAAAGACCTGGTAACCCGTCGCATGCGACACGAAGCCCGAAAAACCCTCCAGTGTCTTGCCTGTCAGTGCGAACAGCGAAGAGAAGAGCGCGTACTGCGTCGCGGTGTATTTGGGGCTCGTGAGGCTGGAAAGAAACGCGATGAACACGGTGCCCTGGACCGCGATGGCCAGGTTGTCGAACCCGTTGGCGAGGCCGAGTCCGAGCAACGTTGGCGTGTGGGTCGTGGCGAGCAGCGCGAAACCGGAGCTGGAAATCATCATGAGAATGCTTCCCGTCACGAGCGATCGCAGCAGCCCCCATTTCGCGACCAGCAGCCCGGCGAAGAATACGCCGAGCACCGACAAGCTCAGTCCAATGATCTTCACCACCCAGGCGATCTGTTCGTTGGAATAACCGTGGTCATGGAAGAACGGCAGCGTCATGGCGCCCTCGGCATAGTCCGTCAGCCGATAGGCGCCGATGAGCAACAGCGTGACGATGGCGATCCAGCCGCGGTAGCGCGCAAAGAAATCAACGAGCGGGCAGACCACTGCGGTGAGGAGCCACTCGCCGGCATGCTGCAGCGGCTTCGGCCAGTGAGCACGACGCTCGAGCCAATCGACCGTCCGCGCTTCCCGTTCCGCGCTGTCGCGAGAGGCCGCAGCCTGCGGCTCGCGGATGAACAGTGTCGTCACGAGTCCAACGGAGGAGAGCAGCGCGATACCCACATAGCTCACGTGCCAGTTGAGCGACTGCGCGAGAGTGAGCGCGCCCGCGCTGCCGGCGATCAGCGCGATGCGGTAGCCGATCTGATACGCGGCGGCCATCGCGCCCTGCATGGAGATCGGAGCCGACTCGATCCGCCAGGCGTCCAGCGCGATGTCCTGCGTCGCGGCGAAGAAAGTCAGGAACACGTCCCAGATCACGATGCGGCGCATTCCCGCCGTCGGCTCGCTCGCCGCAAGCTGCAAGAGGCCGACGGCGATGCAGCCTTGCGCGAGGAGCATCCAGGCGCGCCTGCGGCCCAGGAGCCGGGTGAGGAGAGGCAGCGGCATCCGGTCCACCACCGGCGCCCACAGGAACTTGAGTGAGTAGGGCATCGTGGCCCAGGCCACCATGCCGATGAGCGGCAGCGCGATACCTGACTCACGCAGCCATATCGTCATGGTCTGGAACGCCGGATAGAACGGCAAACCGCTCGAGAATCCGAGGAACAGCATCGCGACCATGCGTGGCTCGCGGTAGACGGCGAGCACCCCCAGCCAGCTCGGGCGGTGGGCATTGACGCGGTCCATGTGCATCGCGCAATGATAGCGGCATGCAGGACTATCAGCTCACCTTCATCGACCTCGCACTTGCGCGCCAGGCGCTGCGCTTCGGCCAGTTCACGCTCAAATCCGGCCGCGAGAGCCCCTACTTCTTCAACGCGGGCCTCTTCAGCGACGGTGAGGCCATCACCGTCCTGGGCCGTTGCTACGCTGCGGCCATCGTGCGCTCGGCACCCGCGTTCGATGTGCTTTTCGGCCCGGCCTACAAGGGGATTCCGCTTGCCGCGGCCGCCGCGGCCGCGCTCTTCGTGCATCACGGGCGCAGCGTTCCTTTCGCCTTCAATCGCAAGGAGGCGAAGGACCACGGCGAGGGCGGCAGCGTCATCGGTGCGCCGCTTCGCGGGCGGGTTCTCGTCATCGATGATGTGGTCACGGCTGGCACCGCCGTGCGGGAGTCACTGACCCTCATCGGGCAGCAGGGGGCGCGGCCGGCGGGCGTCATCTTCGCCCTCGACCGGCAGGAGCGGGGGCACGGGGCGCTGAGCGCCACCCAGGAGATTGAGAAAGAGCACGGCATTCCCTGCGTGAGCGTCGTCACACTGGCGGACCTCATCGAGGCGTTGTCGCGCCCGCACAACGGCCGGACCGCCATTTCTGACGACCAGCTCACACTGCTGAAGGCCTATCGGCAGCGCTACGGGGTCTCTTGAGACTTGCCTCCGCGTGGCGGTCGGTCAGAATATCCACCTTATGCGGCTACCGCATCCGGTCCTTTCTTTGATCCTGGCGCTCGCCTGCGTCGCGGGACCGGCTGCGGCGCAGAACGACAAGAGCGGAGTTGCCTACCGCTGGGTGGATGAGCACGGCGTCGTCCATTATGGCGACAGCATTCCACCGAAGTACGCGCGCGACAGCCGCCAGATCCTGAACAGCCAGGGCGTCGAGATCGGGCACGTCGATGCGGAAAAGACCTCCACGCAGCTCGCCGCGGAGGCGCGTACGCGGGCGCAGCGGGTCGCCCAGAAGCAACACGATTATTTTTTGCTGAGCACCTATACCTCGGTCAAGGACATCGAATCGCTGCGCGACGAGCGGCTGTCGCAGATCCAGGCGCAGCAGACCGCTGCGCAGCAGTACGTGCAGAGCCTACAGTCGCGCCTCACCTCGCTGCAGAGGCGGGCGCAAAATTTCAAACCGTATAGCTCACTGCCCAATGCGCCGCGCATGCCCGACGACCTGGCGCAGGAACTGGTGCAAACGCTGAATGAAGTCCACATGCAGGACGGGACGATTCAGGCGCGCAGACAACAGCAGGCGCAGGTGAAGGCGCAGTTCCAGTCGGATATCGAGCGCTTCGAGCAGCTGAAAGTCGCACCGCCTCCTTGATCGGCCCAAAGTCGCTTGCGGCGCTTTCAGCGGCCGCAGATGACTCACTTGGCCGCCTAACAAATGCCGCCGCCCTCTTCGGCAGGGGCGGCATTCATGCGGAAGGCGCGGAAGAGCTCGCGTCCCATGCCGAACGCGTTGCCGTTCAGGTCGGCGGTGGCTGCCGGCCGGCGACTCCAGCTTTCCTGCGGCACGAGTGCCTCCAACATTCCCTGCACGCTGTCGAGCCGGATGATGTCGCCGTCGCGTACTTTGCCCAGCGGACCGCCGCTTGCGACTTCCGGCGTCAAGTGAATCGCGGCGGGCACGGCACCGGAAGCGCCTGACATCCTTCCGTCGGTGACCAATGCGACTCGATGACCCTTGCCCTGCAACGAGGCCAGGGCAGGGGTGAGGCCATGCAGCTCCGGCATTCCGTTGGCGCGCGGGCCCTGGAAGCGGATGACGACCACCACGTCGCGTGTCAGCTCGCCACGCTGGAAGCTTTCCAATACCGCTTGCTGGCTGTCGAAGACCCGGGCGGGAGCCTCGATGACCCTATGTTGGGAGCCTACGGCCGACACCTTGATCACGGAGCGGCCGAGGTTCCCGCGCAGGAGCTTGAGGCCGCCGTCGGCGCTGAACGGGTCGCTGACGGGACGCAAGATGGCGCTATCGCCGGTCACCGCGGGAGCCGTGCGCCAGGCGAGTCCTCCGGGGGAGAGCCAGGGCTCGAGCGCCGAGGCACGAAGTCCCGCGCCGGAGATGGTTTGCACGTCCTCGTGCATGAGGCCTGCCCCGAGCAGCTCGTTGATGAGGAATCCCATGCCGCCTGCGGCGTGGAAATGGTTGACGTCGGCGCTCCCGTTCGGATAGATCCGGGCAAGCAGCGGCACGACGTCCGACAAGTCGCTGAAGTCGTCCCAGTCTACGAGGATGCCCGCGGCGCGCGCGATGGCGACGAGGTGCAGCGTGTGGTTGGTCGAGCCGCCGGTGGCGAGGAGGCCGACGACCGCATTCACGATGCTGCGCTCATCGACCACCTGCGCGAGCGGCAGATACTCCTGACCGAGAGCGGTGATCTGCGCGGCGCGGCGCGTGGCGGCGCGCGTCAACGCATCACGCAGCGGAGTGTTGGGCGGCACGAAGGCGCTGCCGGGCAGGTGCAGGCCCATCACTTCCATCAGCATCTGGTTGCTGTTGGCCGTGCCATAGAAGGTGCAGGTGCCGGCGGCGTGATAGCTTGCGGCCTCCGACTCGAGCAGCGCGTCTCGTCCCACGAGGCCTTCGGCAAAGAGCTGGCGGATGCGCGCTTTCTCCTTGTTGGGTAATCCGGAGGGCATCGGGCCCGCCGGCACGAATACCGCCGGCAGCTGCCCGAAAGCGAGGGCGCCGATGAGCAGGCCAGGCACGATCTTGTCGCAGACGCCCAGGCAGAGCGCCGCATCGAACATGCCATGCGAGAGGGCGATGCCCGTCGACATCGCGATGACGTCGCGGCTGAAGAGCGAGAGCTCCATGCCGGGCTGGCCCTGAGTCACGCCGTCGCACATGGCGGGAACGCCGCCCGCGACCTGTGCGGTCGCCCCAGCCTCGCGCGCGGCCGCGCGGATCAGGCCGGGAAACCGCTCGTAGGGCTGGTGCGCCGACAGCATGTCGTTGTAGGCGGTGACGATGGCAAGGTTCGGCCAGCGCAGCTCCCGCAACGCCTGCTTGTCAGGGGACCCCGATGCCGCAAACCCGTGCGCGAGATTTGCGCAGGAGATGCGCTTGCGCGCCGGCTCGCCGCCGGCCTGGGCCGCCATCCGCCCGGCGTACGCGGCTCGCGGCTCGCGGCTGCGCTCGCGGATGCGCTCAGTCACTTCGCGAACGCGAGGATGAAGGGAGGGGGCCGTCGGCGTGGACAAGTCGGACTTCATTCCTCGCTCGCGGGGGCCTGGTAGCCCTCGGGCTTGCTCGAGCCGCCGCCGAAGAAGAACTTCTCCATTTCCGCCTCGAGGAACTTGCGGGCCTTGGGCTCGATCGGCGTCAGGCGGTATTCGTTGATCAGCATGGTCTGATGCTGCAGCCAGCGCCCCCAGGCCTCGCGGGACACGCTGTCGTAGATGCGCCGGCCGAGCTCGCCGGGATAAGGCGGCCGGTCCAAGCCGGGCGCCTCGCGCTTGAGCATCACACATTGCACCATTCGGGCCACGGTCACTTTCTCCAGTCAGTCGAACATCCTATCCATCCCTCGCCGGCTGCTCATTGCGCCAGCCGTTCGAGCAGCAGGCGGATGGGGGCGGGCAGGCCGAGCCTGGCCGGCGCGCGGTACCACTGGCGTCGCGCCGGGTCGGGTGCGCCCGCGCTGCCGGAACAATGGGCCAGGAGCGGCGTGATGACAAGGTCGAAATGCGTAAATGCGTGCTCTACGGGTGCCAGCGGCACGGGCCGGTCGGGGGCTCCTCGCAGCGTCTGCCGGGCATATACGGCGGCGTCAGTCGTGCTATGGAACTCCGGCAGGCACCAGAGGCCGCCCCATACGCCGCTTTCCGGGCGGCGCTCGAGGAGCACGCCCCCGTCCGCACGGACGGCGGCCAGCATGAATACCTCCCGCAGCCGCCGAGCCCGCGCCGGCTTCGGTGCGGGCAGCTCGTGCTGGCGTCCGGTGCTGCGGGCGATGCAAGTTGCCGCCACGGGACAGGCCGCACACGAAGGATCTCGGCGCATGCAGACGGTTGCTCCCAGATCCATCACCGCCTGCGTGTAGGTGTTGACATGCTCCGCCGGCGTGCACGCATCGGATAGATCCCACAGCTTCTGCAGGGTGGCGCCATCCGACGCGCTGCCCTCCACCCCGAAGTGACGAGACAACACCCGACGCACGTTGCCGTCGAGGATGGGGAAGCGCTCGCCGCGGCTCAGCGCGAGAATGGCTCCGGCGGTGGAGCGCCCGATGCCCGGCAGACGGGCCACCGCCTCGAAGGTCGCCGGGAAGCGGCCTTCGTGCTCTTCGGCGATGCACGCGGCGGCACGATGGAGATTGCGCGCCCGTGCGTAGTAGCCCAACCCCGACCAGAGGTGCAGCACTTCATCGAGCGGCGCGCCGGCGAGCGTACCGACATCGGGAAAGCGCTGCATGAACGCCTCGAAGTAGGGGATGACGGTCGCTACCCGAGTCTGTTGCAACATGATCTCCGACACCCATACGCGATAGGGCGTGCGGCGGCGCTGCCATGGCAGGTCGTGTCGACCGTGGCGCCCGTGCCAGTCGATGAGCGATGGGGCGAAACGCCGGACGCTTGCTGGTGGTTGCACCGCCACGTCACTGCACCTGCAGGCGCACGTCCTTCAGGGTCGTGCCGCCGATCCGCGCGCGCTCGAGCTCCAGGGTTCCCTCGGCGTGCAGTGCCTGCAACGCGCTCAGCGGAAACGCGGGCGGCTTCTGCTCCTTCGCTTGTGTCAGATAGCGGCCGAAGTCGACCTGGTCCGCCCGCAGCGCAAACGTCCACGAGGGCTGCGGGCTCGCGGAGCAGGCCGCCCATCCCGTCAGCGTCGTGGAATCCAACTTTGCGGTCAGCGGCTTGACCTCGAGCGCGCCGTCGCGGTAGCTCCACTTTCCGGACAGCGACAGACCCCTAAGCGTCGCGGGGTCTTCGAGCTGGGGCAGACCGAAGCCCAGCGTGCCCGCGAGCTGACGCAGCGATGGCACGGCGGCTGTGAGAGAGCCGCTCGCCTGCAGGTGGCCGGCCGCATCCCGGCTGGCATCGATGGCACCTGCCAATTTCGCATCCGCGACCCGCACGGACCAACGCGGGGCGCTGACGTCGATGGGGCTGCCAGCGGCGGTCGTGACTTGCATCCGAGGCACATCGAGCGACACGCGTACCCCGTCGGGCGGCAACTGCAACGTGCCCGCGGCAGCGGACGAACCGTGAGCGCTGGGAGTGTTGGCACGTAATACGAAGCTCGTGCTGATGGAGAGCGGTTGCGCAGGAGGCCAGGGTCCGACGCTGAGCTGCCAGTCTGCCAGACTGACATGCTCGAGGTTGCGCGCATCGAGGTAATCGAGCGAGCTTTTCTCCAGATCCAACCCGACCCACGTGATTGCCCAGGGCGATGCCGTGCCCCCGCGGCGCAGGCGCGCGATCAGATCGTCCCAGCTGCTTTCGCCCCCCGGTCCGCGATGCAAGTGGATGTCGGCGCGCACGATGCGGATGCGCCCGACCTCGAGCTGGTGATGCAAGAGCAGCGGCAGCAGGCGCACGTGCAGCTCCGCCGATTGCCAATCGAGGAGATCGGGCCCCGCTGCGCCCGGCGGGTTGCCGAGCCGCGCGGCGCCGATGCGCATGCCCAGCCATGGATACCACGTGAGTCGCAGGTGGCCCGCGAGCGCAAACGGCCGGCCAGTCTGGCGGCGCACGGCGTTTTCGATGCTGCCCCTGTAACGGTCAGGGTTGATGACGAGTGCCGCGAGCAACGCCGCGCCCACCGCGAGCAGCACCACCGCGCCGGTGATGCCGAGGATCCAGCGCGCGACTCTCACGCGTCAATGACTCGGCCCGTCAGTAGCCATCGCGCGCCGGCCGCCCGCGCTGCCGCGTCGTCGCGTCGATCGGAGCGCCAGGATGCGCCGCGATTGCCGCCCGGACTGCCTTGCGCCAGTAGGCGTCGGAGGAGGCGCTCCAGGTGGGGTTATCGAGGTTGGGCCAGGCGTCCGGCGTGAAGCTCGGCGCACTCTGCAGTTGGGCGCTTTCCAACACCAGCCGGCCGCTCTTGATGCTGGCGACAGCGGCGTCCCACGGCATCGCCGTCAGCTTGCCGTTGGGTGTCGGCACGGGTTTGCCGGCGTCGGGTGTCTCCCTCGGACCGGCCGCCGGCGCGATGCCGTATGCGATCACCAAGTGCGTGACCCTGCCTTGTCGATCGAAGACGATATCCTTCACCTCACCCAACGGGCTCCCATTCGCCGATACCACCGGCATACCGATCAGCCCCGAAGCGCGATGATCAGGCGGGGTGCTGGTGGATGCCTCCTGGTTGGGCTGCGCTGCGGATGCCTGCGAGCCGGAGGGCGGCGAGGGCGCATCGAGGAAGGACGTCGGGTCGGACGATGTCGCCGCGGGTTGCGAGGCGCCTGAGGCGGCCTGATCCGCGGCGGCGGTCGACTGCCCCGTGCCCCGAGCCTGCGGATCGGGCGGCCCCGCCATGGCCGCGGCACTGTGCGAGTCCGGGTGCGACGAGGAGGCAGGGGCCGCAGCCGGCGCAAACGGGTCCGCGGACTGGCTGCAGGAGGCTGCCATGAGGCCCAGCGCCGCACAGATGAGCGGCAGAAAGATCCTGATCATCGGCGCACTTTAGATTTTGCGGGCTGCAAGCCGCATTCCCATCCTCAATGTTCGGGCTCACCATCTGACGAGCGGCGGCAGGCTCATGAGGTAGGCCTCCGGGTCGGCATCGGTCTGGAAGCCAAATTTCGTCCCCCGATCATAGACGAGGTTGAACTCGACGTATCGACCGCGCTTCACCAGGAGGCGCTCACGGGCCGTCTCGTCGAATGGGGTGTCCTTGCGGCGGGCGACAATCCTCGGATAGACATCCAGGAAGGCGTCCCCTACCCGTTGTACGAACGCGAAATCCGCCTCGGAGTCACCGCTCGCGAGATCGTCGAAGAATATACCTCCAACGCCGCGCGGCTCGCGACGATGCGGCAGGTAAAAATACCGGTCGCACCACTCCTTGAACTCGCGATAGGCGTCCGGGCGGTACGCATCACACGCTGCTCGCAGTGCGGCGTGAAACTCTGCTGTGTCCTCCTCGAACGGGAAGGTCGGCGTCAGGTCCGACCCGCCGCCGAACCACGCGGAGCTCGTACACAAATACCGCAGGTTCATGTGTACGGCCGGCACATAAGGGTTCCACATATGCGCGACCAATGAAATGCCGCAGGCCACGAAGCGCCCGCCCGACTGGGCAGCACCGGCAACCTGGCCGCGCGCCTGCTCACTGAGTAGGCCCCATACGTGGCTGACGTTCACCCCGACCTTCTCGAAGACGGCGCCGCGCATCAGCCGCGACTCGCCGCCGCCCTGCAGCCGGTGCCCCTCGGGCCGGCGCCAACTGCGGGCCTCGAAGCGCCGCTCGGGCTCGAAGGCCTCGAAGGCCGTGCAGATGCGCGCCTGCAGGTCGCGGAACCCGCTCGCCGCGGTCTGCTCGAATCCGCTGCCGAACGGCTCAGCGTCGTCAGGCTCCGTCATGTCCCGGCCGCCCCTGCGCCAGCTCTGCGCGAGGAGCGCTCGTGCACATAGTCGACGAGCCGCGCCACCGCATCGGGATCGGTGTCCGGCCAGATGCCGTGCCCCAGGTTGAAGATGTGTCCGGGCGAGCCCGCCCCGGCGTCGAGCACGCGGCCGGCGTGCTGGCGCAGATCTTCCGGCGCGGCAAAGAGCGCCGCCGGGTCGAGGTTGCCCTGCACGGCCTTGCCTGGCCCCAGTCTGCGCCGCACGGCATCCAGCGGTGAGCGCCAATCGACGCCGATGACATCGACATCGAGGCCGGCGACACACTCCATGAGCGCGGAGCCCTGATTCACGTAGTAGATGAGCGGCGCGCCGATATCGCGCAACGCCGTCAGGGTGCGCCGTGCGGCGCGTAGCGCAAACCGCTCGAACTCGGGCGGCGCGAGCAATCCGGCCCATGACTCGAACAGCATCAGCGCCTGGGCTCCCGCGGCGGCCTGGGCGCGCAGGTACACGGCCATGGCATCCGCCAGCCGATCGAGGAGGCGCTCCGCCGCTCCCGGGCTGGAGTAGAGGAACGAGCGCGCCGCCCCGAACTCCTTCGACGGCCGCCCACAGACCAGATAGCAGAGCAGCGTGAACGGGCCGCCGGCGAAGCCGATGAGCGGAACGGCCGCCGGCAGCCCCGCGCGCACCAGCCGAATCGACTCGAGCACGAAGGGGACGTCACGCTCCGGGATGAGCTGCGCGAGCGCATCGATCGCAGCGTCACTGCGAATCGGATCGCGCACCACCGGGCCGGGCTCGAATGAGAGATCGACGCCCATCCCCTGCAGCGGTGTCATGATGTCGCTGAAGAGGATGGCGGCGTCCAGCGGGAAGCGGCGCAGGGGCTGCAGGGTGACTTCCGCGGCGAGCTCGGGATTGCGCAACAAGGATGCGAACTCGGCGTGCGAGCGCACTTGGCGGTATTCCGGCAGGTAGCGGCCGGCCTGGCGCATGATCCAGATGGGCGTGTGCGGCACCGGCTGCCGGCGGCAGGCGGCGAGGAACGGCGGCAGGTGCACGGATCCCGTCATGGGTCCGCCAGCCAGCGCGCCACCTCGGGCGCGTAGTAGGTGATGATGAGATCCGCTCCTGCGCGCTGGATGCCGGTGAGCGTCTCGAGCACCGCTGCCCGCTCGTTGATCCAGCCGCGCTCGGCGGCGGCTTTGATGAGACTGTACTCGCCGCTCACCTGGTAGGCGACGACGGGCACTGTAACGGCGTCCCGCACCTGACGAATCACATCGAGATAGGGCCCCGCGGGTTTGACCATGACCAGGTCCGCCCCCTCCTCGACGTCGAGCAGCACCTCCCGCAGCGCCTCGCGGGAATTGGCCGGGTCCATCTGATAGGAGCGGCGGTCGCCGAAGGCGGGGGCCGATTCGGCTGCTTCCCGAAACGGTCCGTAGAAAGACGACGCATATTTGACCGCATATGAAACAATCGGTGTCATGGCGTGGCCCTCGCGATCGAGCAGCCGACGCATGGCCTGCACGCGCCCGTCCATCATGTCGCTTGGCGCCACTGCATCGGCTCCAGCGCGGGCGTAATTGAGCGCCACCTGGGCGAGCGTCTCGACGGACGTATCGTTGTCGATCGCCCCGCCGGGGAGAACGTGGCCGCAATGCCCGTGATCCATCGCCCCGCAGAGGCAGACATCGGCCCAGACGAGGAGGTCCGGGCACGCGTCCTTGAGGGCGGAGATGGCCTGTGCGGCCAGTCCTTTCGGGTCGAGCGCAGCGCTGGCTCGGGCGTCCTTCTGGGCCGGCGCAGCAAAGAGCAGCACGGCGGGAACGCCTGTCGCGGCGACAGCCTTCGCCTCCTTGCCCAGCTCATCCACCGACAGCTGCGATACGCCAGGCATGCTCGTCACGGCGTGCCGGACCGCCCGGCCGGGGACGGCGAACATCGGGTAAATGAGCGCGTCACGCGAGAGCCGCGTTTCGCGAACCATGCGCCGCCACGCGTCGGACTGACGCGTTCGGCGGGGCCTCATTGCTGCATGACTCATGGGTACCTCGATGCGGGACCTGCGCAAACGGCATGCAGGCTCGTGCGTGCCAGGCCTCGCAGGGTGGCCGACTCGGCCAGTGTGGGGGTATACCCCCGCTCCGTCAGCGCGCGTGCGGTCGTGGGTCCGATCACGACGGCCGGTGCGCGGCTGAGCAGTCGTGCAAAATCATCCTTGCCGAGTGCGCTCTCGAGCTCAGTCACCGCGGAGGGGCTGGCAAAGGTAACCGCGCCCACCGCGTCGCGCGTAATGCAGGTGCGGCAATCCTCAACATTGAGCGCGGTGCTCGACACCGTGCGATATGCCTCGACGGTCGTTACCTCTGCGCCGAGCTGAGTCAGGCCGGCAGCGATCGTTGGCAGGGCGCGCGAGCTCGCAGGATAGAGAATGCGCAAACCGCGTCCGGAGCCGGACGCGGCAAACGCCGATATCAGACCCCCGGCGTTAGGCTCGGAGGGGAGCAGGTCGACGGGCCAACCGGACTGCTGCAACACTGCGGCGGTGGCGCGACCCACCGCGGCAGTCCGCATTCCCGCGGGCGGCGCGGACAGACGGGCTGTCACAGCTGCGACGCCATGACGGCTCGTGAACACGATCCAATCGAACGACTCGGGGCGGCGCAGCGCCTCGTCCAGGCGCGTCGTATCGGCAGGCAGGACGCGGACGGCGGCCCAGATCAACACCGGAAGTCCCAGGCTCTTGAGCTCGGTGGAGAGCGGTCCGTCGCGCTCCTCGGCGCGGGTCACCACGACCGGCTTCAAAGGCTTCACGGCGCCTCCACCCGGCCCTGCAGGGCGCGCTCGGCCGCCATGAGACCGGCCGCGCCCTTGCCGATCAGCTCCGTCGCCACGCGTACACCCAAGGCCGCAGCCCCGGGGTCCGTCGCCTCGCCATCGCCGCTGGCCGTCAGAAGCTGCGACCCGTCGAGCGCGCACACGGACGCATGCAGATGGATGCCATCGGCGGCCACGGTTGCGAGCGCGCCGAGCGGTACCTGACAGCCCCCTTCGATGCGCTCCAACAGCGCGCGTTCCGCAGTCGTGGCCAGCCTCGTGCGCAATTCATCCAGCGGCTGCAGCCAACCGCAGGAATGCCGATCGTCTGCGCGTGTACACACGCCGATGGCACCTTGTGATACTGCTGGCGGAAACTCCTCCGGCGAGAGATGCTGCGTCACCCGATGCTCGAGCCTGAGACGCTTGAGTCCGGCCGCCGCGAGGACAATGGCGTCGTAGTCACCACGCTCGAGCCGCTCGAGCCGAGTAGGCACGTTGCCGCGCAGCTCGAGCAGTGTCAGGTCCGGGCGGGCGCGAGTCAGGAACGCACGCCGGCGCAAGCTACTCGTCCCGACGCGGGCGGCGGGCGGCAATTGTGACAGTGACACACCGGTGCGGCTCACCAGAGCGTCGCGGGGATCCTCGCGCGGCAGGACTGCTGCGAGCACCAGCCCCGGCTCCATCGCGGTCGGCAGATCCTTCAGGCTGTGCACCGCGATATCGATCCGATCCTCGAGCAGCGCGCGGTCGATCTCCTTCGTGAAGAACGCACGGCCGCGCACCGTCCACAGCGGAACGTCCGTACGCAGGTCTCCCGTCGTGGCTATGGCAACCAAGTCCACCGGCGGCGCGCCGGGCAACGCGCGGATCAGGCTGGCGACATGACGCGCCTGCCAGAGGGCGAGTGCGGAACCGCGGGTGCCGATCCGCAGCGGCCGCGTGGCCGGCGAGTTGTCCAGGCCGCTCAAGATCCGGCCTCGGTCATGAACCGGTATCCCACGCCCCAGACGGTGAGAAAGTGCCGTGGGTTGGCCGGATCGCGCTCGAAGCGTTTGCGCAGGCGCAGGATGAAGTTGTCCACCGTGCGCGTCGAGGGGAACACGTCGTAGCCCCACACCCGCTCGAGGAGGTCCTCGCGCGAGACGATCTCCCCGGGCCGCTCTGCCAGCACTTTCAGGATCATCGCCTCTTTCTCGGTGAGCTCCTGCGCGCTGCCGTTCCAGGAGCGGGCGCGAAAGGCGCGGAAATCGACTTCGTTGCCGCCGAAGCGCAGCACCGCGCCCTCGGCGGCCGAGGCGCTCTGATACCAGTCCCAGCGGCGCAGGATGGCCCGCACCCGCAGCAGGAGCTCCCGCAGATGAAAAGGCTTTGCCAGGTAGTCGTCGCCCCCCGCTTCGAGGCCGCGTACGCGGTCGGCGGGATCGCCGCGCGCCGTCAGGAAGAGCACGGGCGTGTTGTCTCCACGCTCCCGCAGCGTCCGGCAAACGGCGAAGCCGTCGATCTCCGGCAACATGACGTCCAACAGCACCAGGCCGCAGGAGTTTCCTTGCAGCCACTCGAGAGCCTGCCGTCCGTCCGCGGCGGAGTCGACCTCGTAACCCTCTGCACGCAGGTTCTCGACGACGCCCGCAGCAAGATGCGGCTCATCTTCCACCACCAGGATGCGGCGGGTGTATTCTGCGGGCGCGTTGCGAGACTCCGTGGTCACGACTGCTCCCGCCGTGCGGGCTGTCGGGTCAGTGCCTCGGTGTTGTCGGTTGGAATGGAGGCGTCTTGGCGGGGCTCGCCTGCGGGCCACGCCAGCACGAAGGTCGCACCTTGGCCAACCCCGGCGCTCTGCGCGCTCACGCGGCCGCCTGCAAGCTGCATCAGCCGTCTCACGATGTAGAGGCCGAGGCCCGTTCCGAAACGGCTGCTGCCGCCGCCAGGATGGAGGCGTGTGAACTTCTGGAACAGGCGCGCGGCATCGCCGGTCCGGAAACCAACGCCGCTGTCACGCACCGAGAGCTCGACTTCACCGCCGGAGCGCCGAGCGGTGAGCGCGATGCTGCCGCCGCCGACCGGCGCCACCGCCGCCAGCGCGTTCTCCAGAAGGTTGCGCAGGATGACATCGAGTGCGAGCGGGTCGGCCGCGACTTGCAACCCGGGCTCGATGTCGGTGCTGACCGCGATGCGATCCTTGGCGGCCCGCTCCGCGAAACCCGCAGCCACTCGCGTGACGGCCGCACCGAGGTCCACGGGCTCGCTGCGCAGGTCGATCCGGCCGCGATCCAGCCGCATGCTCTCGAGAATCCGGGTCACCATGCTTTCCATGCGGGCAATATCGGCGAGCATGCGCTCGATCAGCGCGTGGGCATGCTCCGGCGACAGGGGGCGCATCGCCATGGTCTCGAGCGACAGCTGCAGGCTCGCGAGCGGCGTCTTGAACTGATGCGAAACCAGCGCCAGGAAGCTCTCCTGCTCCTGGATCACGCGCGCTTCGGCGCGCAGGGCGCGCGCGATGACCGCGATGCAGGCGGCCAGGGCAAGGATGAAGAACGACCCTTCCCAGGCGTACTGGGCGATGTGTCGATGCTCCTCGGCCAGGAGTTGTCTGTCGACGTCGGGGGAGAGCGCCGCCCGTCCATTCGTCACGATGACGTCCGGCAACAGCCCGCTCACTCGCGCGTTGGGTGCGCCCGCCGCGAGCAGCGCCTGCGCGGCAACGACCTGTTGCGCATAGGCCTGGTGCATCTCCCGGACCTTATCGACGGCAAAGCGATGCTGGTCGAGCAGCCACCAGCCGACTTCCACGGCCGATACCAGCACCAGGGCGAGCGCGGTGAGTTGGAATACTCGCGGTGCCTTCATGGGTGAGCTTTCAGCGCAGGCGGCCGAGCACGTTGCGCAAGCCCTGCGCCAGCCGCTCGAGGTCCGCGGCCGTGTGGGCGAGCGAGAGGAAGCAGGCTTCGTAGGCGGACGGCGGCAGATAGATGCCCTCGGCCAGCATGGCGTGAAAGAGAGCCGCGAAGCGGCCGACCGCCTGTGGCGAGAGCGTCGCCGCCGTGCGCGCAGCGCCATTCTCGTGCAGGGACAGCCAAAAGAGCGAGCCTACGCGCACCAGGTGCATGGGGAAGGGCGCCTGCCGCAGCAGCGGCCGCAGGAGTTGCTCGAGCTGCCCGCCCAGGGCCTCGAGCTTCTCCCAGCCGCGCTCGGCCGCCAACACATCCAGGGTGGCGATGCCGCTTGCCATGGCCACGGGATTGCCGGACAGGGTGCCCGCCTGATAGGTGTCACCGTCGGGCGCGAGCCGCGCCATGATGCGCCGCGGCCCGGCAAAGGCCCCCACCGGCATGCCGCCGCCGATCACCTTGCCGAAGGTGGCGAGGTCCGGGACGATGCCGAGCCGCTCGGCCGCGCCGCCGCGAGCGAGACGAAAGCCGGAGATGACCTCATCGAAGATGAGCAGCGCGCCGCGCTCGCGAGTCAGCGTGCGCAGTCGCTCGAGGAACTCCGGGCGCTGCGGCAGCAGGCCGTGATTGGCTGGCACCGGCTCGATGATGACCGCGGCAATCTGCTCCCCGTCGCGGGCCAAGAGCGCATCGACTGCTGCTTCGTCATCGAGGGGCAGCACGCGCGTGCAGGCGGTGAATGCGTTGGGTACGCCGGCGGAGGAGGGGCGACCGAAAGTGGCGAGGCCCGAGCCGGCCGCGACCAACAGGTGATCCGCATGTCCGTGGTAGCAGCCCGAGAACTTGACGATGAGATCGCGTCCCGTGTACGCGCGTGCCAAGCGGATGGCGCTCATCACTGCCTCCGTGCCGGAAGAGACCAGTCGCACCTGCTCGATGCCGGGGTAGGCGGCGACCACGCGTTCTGCCAGCTCAACTTCCGCCGCGCATGGCGCCCCGAAGGTCGTTCCCTCGTGGCATGCCCGCGTCACGGCCGCGACCACCGCCGGATGTGCGTGACCCAATATCAGCGGGCCCCAGGAGCCGACGAGATCGAGATACCTGCGGCCGTCGCTGTCGGTCAGATACGCGCCGCGCCCGCTTGCGAAGAAAAGCGGCGTGCCGCCGACCGCGCGGAACGCCCGCACGGGCGAGTTCACGCCGCCGGGGATGACGCGGGTGGCGCGCTCGTAGAGCTGCTGCGAGCGCGGATGTGACAGCGGGGAGCTGTCCTCTGGGGAATGCTGCATCGGGGGTCCTATGGTAGTGGCTCTTCGTGCTCCGGCGCTGCGGTCGTGCCCCGGGCGGCGGCATCGTCGGGGGCGCCGCGCTGCAGGCGCGCCTCGCGGAAAAAGGCGTCCATGACTTCGGAGCTGGCGTAAGAGGCCGCGGCCCGCATGCCAGCGATCGGCAGATGTGCGAGACGCCTCGCCAGGCGCGACGTCAGTTGTTCCATTGCCTCGCGTTGAGCCTCCGTCAGACCGCGGAGCTCAGCGGCCAGTGCGCGCTCGAGCTCATCCGCGGCGATCCGCTCGAAGGTGCCGCGCAGCTCGGCCAGCTTGGGACCGATGGCCCGGGTGGCCATCTCCTCGCGCAGGCGCACCAGCCGCTCGTCTACCGCAGCGCGTACCGGCGCCAGGCGCAGCAGCTCCGTCGTACGCCGCGCCTGCACTTCCTGCACGAGCTCGCTCATGCCGATTCTGAGGATGCCGGCGCCGCGCGCTTCTTCGGGATCGACGTTCGGCGGAACGCCGAAGTCGATAGCCAGCGGCGTGTTGTGCACTGCGAGCAGTTGCAGCGTATGGCCGTCGAGGACCGGCTCGCCGCCGCCCGCGGCCAGGACCAGCGCGGCGACGGCGTCAGGCCGTGCGCGGAACTGCTCGAGGGGGACTGCCCGCCCGGATACGGTCGCGGCCAGCTCCGCCGCGGGTGCGAGCGAGCGGTTCACGATGACAAGCGGCACACCGGCCCGATGCAGCGTCAGGCCACATCGCCGGGTCATCGGTGAGACTCCGATGAGGGCCACGGCGGCGGGGCTGCCGGCCAAGTGCTCGAGCACGCGAGCGGCCGCGAGGTCGGCCAGCGAGCGCGGATGCGTGCCGGCCTGGAGCTTGCGCACCCGGTTGGCCATGCCGAGCGCCTCGCCCATCAGTCGATCGAGCATGGGGCCGCTCGTACCGGCGGCCCGAGCCGCCTCCCAGGCGGCGCGCAGCTGCGCGGCGATTTCGCGCTCGCCGGCTTGCGCGGAGTCGAGCCCGCAGGCCAAGAGCAGCACGTGCTCGAGCGCCGACTCGCCGGCCCAGGCCCGCAGCAGGCGCGAAGCTTTTCCGGGCGGCGAGGGCCTGCCGGTCAGCTGCTCCAGGACGGGCTCGCGCAGGTCGCCTGCGGGCTCGCCGTCATTCGTGGCGAAGAGAAGCTCGACCCGGTTGCACGTGCCGAGGTAGAGAAGCTCGGAGACCTGGAGTGCCGCGCGCAGCGAGCGCAGGCGGCTCTCGAGCTCGCCCTTGGGAATGGAAAGCCGCGCGACGTCGTCGATACCGGCATGCCGGTAGGACAGGCCCACGACGCCGAGCTGGTGCATCGGCCAAGCAGATCACGGCGCCCGGTCCCAAGTGTCACAGAACCATCACGACCCGCATCTGCCCGTGGGCACGGGCGCGAGGCGTGACGTCATCTACGAGATCTACGATCTGCGGCCGAGGAGCAGCCCCATGACGAGCAGTCCCGCCGCGAAGCCGATCCCGAGCGCCCAGGCGCTCGACTGGTACGGCTGGGCCTCGACGCTGCGCTGCAGGTCGCTCCAACGGGACTTCGCCCACCGCTGCGCCTGATCAGCGCGCTCGCGCGCCGCGCCGGTAGCCCTTGCGGCCGTGTCGCTCGCAGTATCGGCCAGGCGCTCCGCCTGGCGCGCGGCTTCGGCCGCAGCCTGCTCGCTATTCGTTGCAGTGAAGCTCGGATTCATTGCCTGTTTCTCCTGTGTCGATTGGGCTGCAAAGTCGCCTGCGGCGCTTGCAGCGGCCAACCCTCTCATGCCTTCGATCCCGCCGGCAGAGGGCCGTCTGCCGGCTCGCTGACTTGCTGTTGCCGTCAACGGGGTCGGGCCCGGAAAGTTCCAGGCCCGCATCGGGGCCTGCGACTCGGCTTTTTATGAATTTGGTTTTAGGTAGCTGACAGATATTCGTCAGGTTGAACCGCTAGCCTGTCCCCTGCCTGGCCGCGAGGCCGGCGCGTCAATCGAAGATTCCGTCGAGGGCCAAGTGAGGACAATCGCAATGAGACTCGTCCGTGTAGGGGTGCTGGCGGCGCTGGCTGCCGCGCCATTCGTAGCAGGTCACGCGCTCGCGGACACTGCTCCTCCAGTCATCGGGCAGGGCAGCTACGGCCAGGAGCTGGTGACCCGGACCATGACGATGAATCCCGGCGTCACGGCGATGACGCTTTACATCACTCTCCCGGGCTCGAGCGCACCCGAGGCGGTCGCGGCGAGCGACGGCCACACCGGCGATGCGGCCCCGGCCGCCGTCGCGCGGGCGCTCGCGGACTGGAAGCCCAGCTTCACCTACGACACGTCCACCGGTGAGATGGATGCCGTCGTGCCGATGCTCGACATGTCGCACAAGAAGGCGGGTGTCATGACGCTGAAGCTACGCGGCAAGAGTCGCGCGAAGCTGCAGAAGGAGGCCTTCGCCATCCGCAACGATCTCGCGCGCGACACGTCCTATGCCGCGAATCTGGTGCAGCAGGCGCTCGATGACCCCAAGCTCCCGCTCGACTCCTACGCTCAGCACATCGTCGATCAGGAGCTCGCCAGGCACCGCGACGTGATGATCCTCGCGATCCATGCCACGACGCCGAAGAACGCCGATCCGGAAATTCTGGCTTCCAACATCGGCCGCATCGGCAAGAAGGCCGATGATGACGACATGCGCGTGGTGCGCGACGGCAAGACCAATCTGGAAGTCAACAAGGACCTGATGCGCTACGAGGTGGAACTGCCGCTGAACGACGCCGCTGGCGAGCGTATTGGCGCCCTCGGCGTCGTGTTTGCGCTGACTGCACACACCGACCAGAAGGCGCGGCACGCGGAGGCGATCCGCATTCGCGACGAGATCGCGCATCAGATCCCCGCTGCCGCCAGGCTGACCGAGCCTTACACCTGAAAAAGGGAAGTAACAACATGAAGTTCAGGCGCCTCCTGATTCTTTCCGTCCTCGCATTGGCAGGTACGGTGTCTGCCGCGATGGCGCTCGCGGCCGCCGCGAGCGAGCCCCTCGTGCTCACTCATCGCACCGACGTCCCCGGGTACGACGGCGACTTCGACCATCTGTTCGCCGACGTTGCTCAGAACAAGCTGTTCGTGGCGGCCGAGGACCACGGCACCGTCGAGGTGTTCAACCTCAAGACGGGCAAGCACTTGAAGAGCCTGACGAGCTTCAAGACGCCGCACGCGTTCTTCCTCGTTCCCGGAACGCACCGCCTGATCATCACCGATGACAGCGGGCCGCGGATCATGGACGACCGCAACTACGGGATCCTCGGTCACATCAAGGTCGCCGCGGGCTCCGATACCGAGTACTACGACGCTTCGACGAAGCATCTTTACATCGTCTCGGGGGGCGGCGATGTTCACCTGAAGAACTGCTGGCTGAACGAGATCGATCCCTGGACCGGCAAGGTGCTCCGCCAGCTCGAGTTCGACTCCGACCACGTGGAGGCGGTCCAGGCCGAGCAGCACGGCGGGCGGATGTTCATCAACGTCGCCGACAAGAACGAGGTCGATGTCATCGACAAGAAGAGCCTGAAGGTGATCGGCCACTGGGCGCTCACGGGTGCGCAGGTCAATCTCGCCATGGCACTCGATGAGCCGGACCATCGCCTCCTCGTCGTGACGCGCAAGCCGACCAGGATGCTCGTGCTCGACACCGGCAACGGCAAGACGGTGGCTACCGTCGATGTCCCGGACATCAACGATGGCGTTTACTTCGACTCCGCCCGCAAGCGCATCTATGTCCCGGGCGCGGTCGGGCAGATCGGGGTGTACCAGGAGCTCGACCCGGACCACTACCGCGAGATCGCGCGCGTGCCGTCCGCCCCCGGCGCCAAGTCGGAGCTGTTCGACCCGCGGTTGAACGAGCTCTTCGTCGCGGTCTCCCCGCAGTACAACAAGCCGCCGGCCGGGGCAGTGCTGTGGTATCGCGTCGCGCGGGTGCAGGGTGTCGCGAGCAACTGATTCCAATTGATTGTCGAAGGGCGCCCGCGGCGTCGCCGAGACTCCCGCGCCGTCGTACAGGCACTGCAAATCTCGCAAAGGGGACACCGTGTCCGTCACATCTTCGCGCGCGCATCGCCGGGCACTCTGCGCAGCAGCCCTCATCCTCTCTCTGGCCGTGGCGGTGCAGGCTGCCGAGCCGGCTCGCGCGGCATCTGCGGTGCCGGTCGACCCGTCTCTTCCCGACTACGTGCCGCACCAACAGGTGTCTGGCTCGATCGTCGGTTATAGCGGCATGGACACTGTCGAGCACATGATGGCGGCGTGGAACGCTGCCTTCCGCAAGCTACAGCCGCACGCCACCTTCTCCGTGGTGCAGAAAGACGGCCTCGCCCCCGAGGACCGCATCGCGCTCGGCCCCCACACCCTGGAAGTCTTCAACACCACGAATCTCGCCTACGAGAATGCCTACGGCTACGAGCCGTTTCGCATCAAGATCTGCGCCGCAGCCTATATCCTGAAGAGCCACGTCTCGGCGATCGGCGTCTACGTCAACAAGTCGAATCCGATGACCTCGATCTCCCTGCGCAAGCTGGACGCGGTCTTTTCCTCGGAGCGGCGCCGCGGATATCCCGCCGACATCACCACCTGGGGCCAACTCGGCCTCACCGGTTCGTGGGCCGACAAGCCGGTGCGCATTTACGGCTTCTACTGGCGCGACGACGTCACCGACTATTTCCGCAAGCTGGTCATGCTCGACGCTCCCTTCAAGTCGAGCTACGAAGTCCCCGGTGGGGACATGTCCCGCAACACCCCCAAGGTGGCCGCCGCGATCATGTCCGCCCTGGCGCAGGACCCCTACGGCATCTCTTTCGGCAACGCCTCGTACATGACGGATGAGGTGAAGCCGTTGGGGCTCTCGGTGAACGGCATTCAGAGCCCTTTCTCTTTGTCTGAAATTGCGAGCGGGCGTTATCCCCTGCAGCGCTACCTCTATATCTACGTCAATCGCCGGCCGGGCGAGCCCCTCGAACCGCTGGTGAAGGAATTCCTGCGCTTCGTCCTGAGCCGCCAGGGTCAATCCCTGGTGAGCAGCGATCAGTACCTGCCCCTGCCCGCGCCGGTAGACGCTCGGGAGCTACAGAAGCTCAATTGAGTAAGATAGGTTAGAGCGCGAGTGAGAATCGGCAAGGAACATTTTCGCGCGGCCCTCTGACAGTGCGCCGGTCGATCGTCCGGCGGACCTACAGTCGGATCAGCCCGCGCTTGTGGGCGACCGCCACGGCTTCCGTGCGGCTGATCGCATCGAGCTTGGTGAGTATCGACTTGACGTGTGTCTTCGCGGTCCCTTCCGTGATCGACAGCCGCCGCGCGATATCCTTATTGCTTCTTCCCTGCGCGACCAGTTCCAGCACATCCAGCTCCCGCTGCGTCAGGCTGGGCTTGCCCATCCTCTGCAGTGCCTTCGCCGCCACCGACGATGACGTATACGGCCGATCCTCGCTCACTGCCCGAATCGCCGACAGGATTTCCTGCCGCGGCGCGTCCTTCAACAGGTATCCCTTCGCTCCCTGGCTCAAGCATTGGAAGATGTCCTCATCCCCGTCATAAGTCGTCATGATGAGGATCCGTGCCTTGGGGTTGATCTCCAGCACCCGCTGCACCACCGCCACGCCATCCCGCTTTGGCATCCGCAGGTCCAGCACCAGCACATCCGGCTGATGCTGCTCATAGAGAGCAATCGCTTCTTCCCCATCGCCGGCCTCGGCGACCACCTCCATGTCCGCCTGCTGGTTCACCATCGCCGCCAGCCCGTCCCTGACCACCGGGTGATCATCCGCGAGGATGACGCGGATCTTCTTTTTCGTCAGCACCGCGACCATTATGACGCCTTACGCTTCGGCAGCCGCACACTGACCCGCGTGCCCGCACCCGGTTGACTCTCGATCTGCCATTCCCCGCCGATCGCGCTCGCCCGCTGCCGCATGCTCGTGAGTCCGAAACCCTCGCGGGCATACAGCTCCGGCCGCTGCTCCATGCCACGGCCGTTGTCCTCCACCGCCAGCACCCAGTGCGCCGCCTCATCCGTCATGGTGATGCGGATCAGGTTCGGTTTTGCGTGGCGCACCGCATTGCTCACCGCCTCCTGGGCGATGCGCAGCAACTCGTGCTCATGCTCCGGCTTCAAGCCGGTGCTCATACCGCCGCCTTCGAAAGTGGACGTCACACCGCCCGGGACCGTGGACCGATCGGCAAGCTGGCGCAACGCGAGCTCCAGGCCCGCGCGCCGTGTCTGATCGAGCCGCAGCGCCATCACCGAGCGCCGCGCTTCCGCCAGGCCCTCGCGCGCGAGGTCGCGGATGCGCGTCAGCGTCAGCGCCAACCCCGAGTTCTTCTTCTTGCAGGACGGGAACTCCTCGACGGCCCCGAGCTGCATCAGAATGCCCGTGAAGGCCTGCGCCAGGCCGTCGTGGATCTCCTGCCCGATGCGTGCACGCTCGACCAGCACCGCCGCCTCTTTCGCCTGATAGGCGAGGCGGGTGAGCTGCACGGCGAGTGTCGCCTGCTGGGCGAGCGCCACCAGCAGCTCACTGCGTTGGACATCATCCGCCTTACGGCGGAAGCGCAGGATCAGGAAACCGACGTTGCGGGAGCCGAATACCAGAGGATAGACCACCGTGCCGGCGTAACCCTCCTGCCGGTGGAAGGCGAGCATGCCCGGCCAGAACTCTTCCGACTGATACTCGACATCGAGATACATGGGCTCGGTCGGCTTGGTGAACCGGTCGCCGAAGGAAGAGCCGTTGATCGGCACACTGATGGGATAGGGCGGCTCCTCGATGCGTCCGTCCCTCACGTGGGCTGCGATCCGCCATTGCTGCAAGCTGTCCTTGGACACGACCACCGCGCCTGATGCCGCATCGAATTGGCGTGTCGCCTCCAACAGCACGTGTCCGAGGAAGCTGTGCAGATCCGGCTCGCTCGCCAGACGCTCGAGGTTGCCGCGGATGACCGCGTTGGCTTTCGCAAGCTCCGCTACACGCTCTTCCGCGGCGCGCTCGCGCTCTCGTCTCATGTCGTCGATGAGGCGCTGCCGATGGAGCGCAGCGCCGATGACACCCGCAGCGTTCTCGAGCGCGGCAAGCTCGGCGGAATCGATCGCGCGGCGCTGACGCGTGTTGTCGAAACCGACCACGCCGATGAACTCGCCGGCCACGAAGATCGGTACGATGGCCTTGGTCTTGGTGCCGATCCCTTCGAATCCCGCGACTCCCGCATACGTGACCGGTGTATCGCATTTGTTGAGGCAAACGCTGCGTCCGGCGCGCAGCTCAGCCGATACGGCGGAGAACTGGCGCTCGTCACAGGCAGAGGCCGCCGGGTCATCGAGGTGAGGGGGGACGCCCTCGGCCGTCCATTCGCTCACTACCACCAGCAGCGGCTCGCCCTGCGGTCCACGCCGCGCCAGCATGACGTTGACGCGATCCACGTGAGCCGCTTCACCCATGAGGACCAGGACCTCGGGGATGGCACCGCGCACGTCCGGCGCCTCGAGAAGCATCCGGCTCGCCTTGGCGGAGGCCACCAGCAGCGCCTCCCGGCGCCGCAGGGACTCATTGATCTGGCTGATCTCCTCCGTGCAGGGAGATTCTGTCAAAGACTCCAGTCGGGCGAGGGCCGGATCGACGACCGAAACACTCATGCGGCACGCTCTCTAGCGGGACATTGAAGCGTCAGTGTACCTCGGCAGGGGGGCGGTCTCCCAACCGCCGCCCAGCGCTTTGTAAACGGCGATCAGGCTGGTGGCCGCTTCAGTGCGGTCTTGAGCCAGCGCGTCCTCGGCCTGCAGCTGCGTCCGCTCCGCGTCCAGCACCGACAGGAAGTCGACCATGCCGCCCTCATAGCGGATTTTGGCGAGTCGCGCGGCTGTCGCGCTAGCGCTCGCGGCATCCTCGGCATGCTTGAGCTGGTCACGGTCGCGGGCGTGCGTCACCAGGGCGTCTTCGGTTTCCTCGAGGGCGTTGAGCACCGTGCCGTGGTACTGGTCGAGGGCGACGACCGCGCCTGCCTTGGCTCCTGCGATCTGCTCATGTACCCGGCCCAGGTCGAACGCCGCCCAGGAGATGCCCGGCCCGATCGTGTAACTGCGCGAAGCTGCCGTACCGAGACCGGCCGGCGTGGCGGCGCCGAAGCCGAAGCTGCCGTTGAACGTCACTTTCGGGAAGAGGTTGGAGACGGCGACTCCCACCAGGTCGGTGGAGGCAGCCAGGTTCCGCTCCGCGGCGCGGATATCCGCGCGGCGGCGCAGCATGTCGGCGGGACTGCCGACGGGGACGACCTGGGGCAGCGGCGGCAGGTCGTGTGTCGCGCTCAACAGCCCCGTGAGGGCGTCGGGATCGCGGCCGGTCAGCACGTCGAGTCTGTGGATGGAACGGGAGATCGCCGCCTCGATGGGCCCGATGGTCGCGAGCGTCGTGCTGAGCTGCGCCTGCGCACGCGCGACGTCGAGGTCGGTACCGCTGCCGGCGGTGCGCTGGGCCTGTGTCAACTGCAGAACCTGCTCCTGGTTCTTGACGTTGGCGCGCGCAACGGCGAGCTGTGTCTGCTCGCCGCGCAGCTCGAAGTAGTTGCGCGCCACCTCGGCGATCACCGACACCTGGGCATCGTGCAGGTTGGCCACTGCGCCCTCGAGCTCGGCATTGCGCGCCTGGATATTGCGCCTGACACCGCCGAAGAAATCGAGCTCCCAGGTAGCGTCGAACCCGGCGTTGTAGAGCCTCGTGGTATAGGCTCCGCCGAACGGATTCTCAACCGCCGGGGTGCGCTGCTTGGTGTAGCCGCCGGAGGCGGTCACGGTCGGAGCGAGATCGAACCGCGAGCCGTTGCGCAGCGCGCGCGCCTGCACCAGCCGTCCGACCGCAATGCGCAAATCGTAGTTGGCGCTGAGCGCGTCGCCGACCAGCTGGTTGAGCGTCGGATCGTCGAACTGCTTCCAGAACTCGACCTGGCCTTGCTGGCGGCTGTAGACCGCGGGCTCGGCGCCCGCGAACTGCGCGGCCACCGGAGTATTCGGCCGCACATAGTTGGGACCTACTGCGCACCCGGAGAGCGTGGCGGCGACGAGCAGGGTGAGTGGCAGATGAGTCTTACGCATGGTTGAAATCCGGTGAGGGCAGCCGGTCGGGCACGGCCTCGGAGCGTTGGCCAGAAGCCCGACGGATGACTACGTAGAACACCGGCGTCAGCAGTAACCCGAAGAAGGTCACGCCGAGCATGCCGGAGAACACCACGATGCCGAGCGCATGGCGGATCTCGGCTCCAGCGCCGGTCGCCAGCATCAGCGGTACGACGCCCATGATGAAGGCGAAGGAGGTCATTAGGATCGGCCGCAGGCGCAGACGAGCGGCGTGCAACACTGCGGATACCGCGTCCTGCCCCTGCTCCTCCTGCAAGTGCTTGGCGAATTCGACGATCAGGATGGCATTCTTGCAGGCGAGTCCGACCAGCACGACGAGACCCACCTGGGTAAAGACGTTGTTGTTGCCATGGTCGAGGAATACGCCGGTGATGGCCGCGAGCAGGCACATCGGCACGATCAGGATGATTGCCAACGGCAGCATCAGGCTCTCGTACTGCGCCGCGAGCACCAGGAACACGAACAGCACGCAGAGCGGGAAGATGACCAGGCTGGTATTGCCCGAGATGAGCTGCTGGTAGGAGAGGTCCGTCCATTCGAAGGACATCCCTCGCGGCAGCGTCTCCTTCAGGATCTGCGTCATCGCCGCCTGCGCCTGCCCGGAGCTGTAGCCGGGAGCCGGACCGCCGTTGATGTCGGCGGACGTGTAGCCGTTGTAACGCCCCACGATGTCGGGACCGTATGTCGGGGTGATGGTCAGGAATGAGCCGAGCGGGATCATCCGTCCCTCGGCATTGCGGACCTGGAGAGTCGAAATATCATCGATACGGGAGCGGAACGGCGCGTCCGCCTGCGCCAGGACTTCGTAGGTGCGCCCGAAGCGGTTGAAGTCATTGACGTAGACCGATCCCAGGTAGACCTGCAGCGTCTGGAAGACGTCGTCCAGGTTGACGTGGTCTTGCATGACCTTTACGCGGTCCACATTGACATCGAGCTGCGGTACGTTGACTTGATAGCTGCTGAAAACGCCGGCGAGCGCGGGGTTCTGATAGGCCTGTTTCAGGACGTTCTGCGTTGCGTCGTAAAGGGCTTTGGGCCCGGCTTCGCCGCGATCCTCGATCTGCAGCTTGAAGCCGCCGAGCGTACCCAGGCCCATCACGGGGGGAGCCGGGAAGACGACGATCATCCCGTCCTGGATCGAGGACAGCTTCTGATTGAGCTGCGCGGCGATAGCGTCCGCCGACAGTCCCTTGGAGTTACGGTCGTTGAAGGGCTTGAGCCCGAAGAACACCAGGCCGGCGCTCGAGCTCTGCACGAAGCCGTTCACCGACATGCCCGCGAACTGCACGGCATGCTCGACGCCAGGCTGATGCATGCCGATAGCACCGATCTGCTTGACGACCTGTGAGGTCCGATCCAGCGATGCGGCCGGCGGCAGCTGCGTGATCGCGACCAGATATTGCTTGTCTTGCTGCGGAATGAACCCGTGTGGGACGGTGGCAAAACCCAGGTAAGCGAGGCCGATCAGGCCGGCATAGACGATGAGAGCGATACCGACGCGGCGGACGGTGCCCACGACTGCGGTTTGATAAGCGCTGCCGACGGCTGCAAACCCGCGGTTGAACCGCTTGAAGACACGGCCGAGAACACGGTCCATGACACGCGAGAGCCCGTCCGGCTTGGCACCGTGGGGCTTCAGCAGCACGGCCGCCAATGCCGGCGACAGGGTGAGGGAATTGAAGGCCGAGATCACGGTGGAGATGGCGATCGTCAGCGCGAACTGGCGGTAGAACTCACCCGTCAGGCCGCTCACGAATGCCACGGGGACGAACACGGCGCACAGCACCAGCGTGATCGCGATGATGGGCCGGCTGACCTCGTTCATCGCGGACTTGGCCGCTTCGCGCGGGCTCTGTCCGCTTTCGATGTGGCGCTCGACGTTCTCGACGACCACGATGGCATCGTCAACGACGATGCCTATGGCCAGCACCAGGCCGAACAGGGACAGGGTGTTGATGGAGAACCCGAACGCGAGCAGCACTGCCATGGTGCCAATGATCGACACCGGCACGGCAATGAGTGGAATGACGGACGCACGCCACGTTTGCAGGAACAGAATGACCACCAGCACGACGAGCAGCACCGCTTCGAGCAGCGTGTGCACCACTGCATCGATGGACTGGCGCACGAACACCGTCGGGTCATACACGATCGTGTAGGCCATGCCCTGCGGGAAGTCCTTGGAGAGCTGCGCCATCGTGTCGCGCACTTCCTGCGAAAGCTGCAACGCGTTGGAACCGGGCGCCTGGAACACCGGGATTGCGACGGCGTCCTGGTTGTCCAGGTAGCCGTTGGTGCCGTACGACTGGGCACCCATATTCACGCGGGCGACGTCGCCCAGGCGCACGACCTGGCCGTTGCCGCCGGTCTTCAGCACGATTTCGCGGAACTGGTCGGGGGTCGTGAGGCGCCCCATCGCGTTGAGGGCGAGCTGGAAATCGGTGTGGGGATCCGGCGGCCCGCCGATCTGACCGGCTGCCACCTGGATGTTCTGCGCACGGATGGCGTTGATGACGTCACCGGCGGTGAGGTTGAGCGCGGCGAGCTTCTGCGGATCGAGCCAGATGCGCATGGCGTAGTCGCCGCCGCCGAACAGCTGCACGTCGCCCATACCGGGCAGCCGCGCCAGCACGTCGCGAATGTTGCGGACCGCGTAATTGCGCAGGTACAGCGTATCGAAGCGCCGATCGGGCGAATAGATGTGCACCACCATCGTCAGGTTGGGCGAGCTCTTGGTGGTGGTGACACCGAGGTTACGTACCTCGTCAGGCAGTCGCGGCAGCACCTGCTGGACGCGGTTCTGCACGAGGGTTTGCGCACGATCGATGTCAGTCCCGATCCGGAAGGTAATGGTCAGCGCCAGCGATCCGTCCATGGTCGAGGTCGAGGACATGTAGAGCATGTTCTCGACCCCGACGATCGATTGCTCGAGCGGCGCGGCCACCGTGTTGGCCACGACCTTCGGGTTGGCGCCCGGGTAGGTGGCCCGCACGACGATGGAAGGCGGCACCACCTCCGGGTACTCGCTGATCGGCAACTGCGTGATCGCGATCGCACCGGCAATGAAGATGAAGGTCGACAGCACCGCCGCGAAGATCGGGCGGTCGATGAAGAAGTGTGAGAGTTTCACCGATTCTCCCTGACTGCGGAGCCGCCGGCGGCGGACCCATCGTCATGAGTTGTGGACCCGGCATCGCCCTTTGCGTTCTGGGCTACCATCGTGCCGTCCGAATTACGATGCCCGCCCATCGCGATCAGCTGCGGGTTGACCTGCATGCCCGGACGCACCCGCATCAATCCATTGACGACGATCGTGTCGCCGGGCTTCAGTCCGGATCGAACCACGCGCAGCCCGTCGACCAGGGGTCCGAGCTCGACGGGGCGGTACTCCACCTTGTTCTCGAGGCCCAGGAGGAGGACATAGCGCATCGTCTGATCCGTGCCGATCGCACTGTCGTTGACCAGCACGGCGGGATAGCGATCGTTGCCGATCAGCTTGACGCGGGCAAAGAGGCCGGGGACGAAGTGCCCGTCGGTATTTGCAAGCAGCGCGCGGGCATAGATGGTGCCGGTGGCCGCGTCGAGTGAGTTGTCCATGAAGACGAGGTGGCCCTGGTGGGGATAGCCGTCCTCGTCTGCCAGGCCGACATACACCGCATTGCCCAGGGCGTGCGGGCCGCCGCCAGCGCCGGCGCTGCTGGGTGCTTCCTTGCGCCCATTGTTCGCAGCGTACTTCTCGAACGTCAGGTACGCCTGTTCGTCTGCATTGAACTGAACATAGATGGGGTCCAACGATACGATCGTAGTCAACAGCGTCTGGCCGTTAGTGACCAGATTGCCGTTGGTGACGATCGCACGGCTGACACGGCCGGTAATTGGTGCCGTAACCCGCGTAAATGTCAGGTTGAGCGCGGACGAGGCCGCCGCCGCCCGTGCCGCTTCCACGTTCGCCGCGGACTGGCGCGCATTCGCTGTTCGGGTGTCGAACTCGTCCTTGGAGATCGCATGCGCGGTGAAGAGGTTCACCGCGCGGGTCTGCTCCGATTTGGCCAGTGCCGCCTGCGCGCGCGCCTGGGCGAGGTCCGCCTCGGCACGCTGATAGTCGGCCTGGTAGGGGCGGGGATCGATGACGAATAGCACCTGGCCCTTCTTGACCACGGCACCGTCTACGAAATCGACGGATGAGATGTATCCCGTGACCCGTGGCCGGACGTCGACGTGGTTCACGGCCTCGAAGCGGCCGGAGAAAGACTCGGAGTCCGTAACAGTCCGCGACAGGACACGCGCCACCGTGACCTGCGGCGCCGGCGGCGGCGCAGCGGCATGCTGAGCTTGCGCGTCACCGGCGCAGCCGGAGAGCGTCAGGACGGCTGCCAATGCGGCGGCGGCCAAGGGGACGAGCGAATTGAAAACGATCGAGCGATTGCGCACGAGGAGACTCCCTAGGTATTCCCTCAGCTAGACGTAGCCGAGCCCTGCGGTTCGACGACGTCGGGCGAGAATAGTGGGATTGACAAGCCGTTTCGGGAATGACCCGCGCGGAGGGTGCGCGCGCTGTCCGCCGGCGGGTGGCAGCCTATCTCTTAGTGGGTAGATGCCGCCGGTCCAGCCATGCACCAGCGGTTATCTCATGGCGTTGACTGACGCAGCTCATTGTTTTCCCTGGCGTTGACGCTCTGCGGGCGTCCCCTGCCCGCGTCCGTTGGATTTACATGGTGGCGGAGTGCACTCCGCCCACGAGTGGTGGGGGCTGGATGCCGGGCCGTCGGATTTCCTGTCGAAGCGTCGGGCGGCGTCTGCGCTGCGGCAGCTCCGGCGATACCCACCTTCCAGTCTCGATGCTTCGATTCAGCGCTTCGATTACCCGGACGTCTGCGATACCTTCCTCACCAGACGGCTCCGGCTCGGAGTCGCGAAGAATGCAATCAGAGAAGTAGAGGAGCTCCGGCGCGAACTGATCGCTCTTCTCATAACGCTTCGCGCGCTTGCGCTTGCCCAGGCGCAGCACGTACTCAACGCCCTGGGCATATTCGTATGCGGGGTCGAGAGTGATGCTGCCCTTGGTGCCGACGATCTCGTAGGCGGAACGGTCTGCCCCACCGAAACTGCAGGTGAAGGATGCGATCCGCTCCTGCGGGAATTTCATGACGACCGCGACCGTTTCCGGGATCTCCTTGAAGCGCTGATCGCGGCGCGTGAGCGCGGTCGCCAGCACCTCAGTCGGCTCGGCAGCGAATGCCGCGCGGGCGGCGTTGATGCAATAGATGCCGATGTCATACAGAGGGCCGCCGCCGATCCTGCGGCTGCTGCGGAAGTTCTCCGGCGCCACCTGCATGGAGAAATTGGAGCTGAAGAAGCGCAGATCTCCGAGGGTCCCCGAGTGAGCCATCTCGGCCGCCTCCAGATTGCCGCGCTCGAAGTGCAGCCGATAGGCGATCATCAGTTTGACGTTGTTTTGCCGCGTCACCTCGATCATCTGTGCGCAGTCCTCCGACGTGACCGCCATCGGCTTCTCGCAGAGCACATGCAATCCCGCGCGGGCGGCGCGCTCCGTATACTCGCGGTGCATCGAATTCGGCAGCGTGACGTAGACGGCGTCGACCTCGCCGCTGTCGAAGAGCGCATCAGCGTCGTCGTAGCTGCAGATGTGCCGAACACCGTAGCGGCGGGAAAGCTTCCTGAGCTTTTCCGGGTCATCGGAGATCAGGGCTGCAAGCGTGCTGTTTTGCTGCGCCTGGGCGAAAGCCGGCAGGATCGCGACCTGCGCGATATGCCCGAGACCGATGACCGCGTAGCGGATCTTCTTCGCGGAGGCGACGCTTTCGGTCGCGCGGCGACCGGCGCTCCTGCCGAGGCCTCTGCGCGAAGCGGACGAGCCGGTACTTTCGTCATCGTTTGCCGCGACGAGGGGGAGAGGGACCGCGCGTTGCGCTTTGCCTGAGCGACGTCCCGGGGCGCGAGAGCTGCCTTGGGCTGCTGCCTTGCGGGTCGGCGCCCAACGGGGAGTGGATGTTCGGGTAGCCATGCTGGTGACCGAAGCAAGCACGGTGCCGAAACGGGCCGCGGGGCTGCCTGAGGATGTACGGAATGCGGTCCCGAATCAAAGGCTTAGGCTCGAGATTGCTTGACGCCCGGCATCCGGCCCGGTTTAATACGCGGCCCTCCCGCCGGCGGCCAGGTAGCTCAGTTGGTAGAGCAGCGGATTGAAAATCCGCGTGTCGGTGGTTCAATTCCACCCCTGGCCACCAACAAGAAATCCGTTCCGGCGCAACCCGGCCAATGGGCAGAATGTCTTGGCGGTTCAAAGCTCATTGCTGCAAGCAGCCCCCGGCTGAGGGCTTGGCGGGGACTTTGCGGCACGATCCGTGCCGTAGTCGTAGCCTGAGATGTCATGTGCATGGAGGGCCATGATTGAGCTCCTTAGGCGGCCAGGGTCGGAAATCCGGGGTAGAGATGACCGTGGTACGCTGCCGATCTGACGCATCGAGCTGCATCACGCCATAGCCCAGGCGTACCGCGGCGAGGCCAGGCGGTTGCCGTGGAGGGAAGATTGTCGCATCAGTGATCGCCATCCCGCATACCAAGTGGCGTCAAGCGATGCGCCGGGCGAGATAGATCCCTGCCAGCATAAAGATGATACCGATGATACGTTGCGGGGTAAGCGCAGATTTCAGCGCACCGAATAGGCCAAACTGATCGACCAACGCGGCCGACAGGATCTGCCCGAACAACACGAAGAACACGGCATTGGCGACGCCAATGCGCGGCGCCGTCCAGGTGATCGACAGGATATAGAAGGAGACGACCAGTCCGCCTGCGTAATAGAGCGGCGTTGCGCTGAACCAGCCCTGCTTCGGCAAGCCGAGGAATAGCATCGCAATGCCGCAAATGATGGTGCCCAGCAAAAAGAGAATGAAGGCAGCCGCCCAGGGACTCTCGAGCTCAGTGCCAAGCCTGGAATTCCAGGCGGCCATGACAGGAATGCCCACGCCGGTTGCGAACATGAGAAGCGAAAGAAGAAGATTGCTGGGAGACGTCATCGCCTGAACCCTCCGTTAATTGACTTTCCTCGCGGAGAAATGCGTCGGCCCGCACCGGGTGCCATGGCCTATGATCCGCCGCACGGCCGACCCCGACAAGCGAAAACACTTCGATCACCATCGAATAATATTCACTGGATGAGCCCTGGCGGGACGCTTATGCTGTCGCCCATGAGTGGTCCGATCGGACTGGCGGAACTTGGAAGCATCATCGGTGATCCGGCGCGCGCCGTGATGCTGTGTGTGCTTCTGGATGGCCGCGGCCATAGCGCGACCGAACTATCGTTGGCTGCGGGCGTATCGCCGCAGACCGCAAGCTGGCACTTGGCGAAACTGGCCGATGGGCAGTTGGTCACCGCGGAGAAGCGAGGTCGCAACCGGAACTTCCGGCTGGCGTCGCCGCTTGTAGCGCGAACGCTGGAATCGCTGATGTCGATGGCTGGTTCCCGTCCGTCAAAACCGCATGTTCTTTCGGAGCGCGAGCGGACGTTACGGGATGCACGGACCTGTTACGATCATTTTGCGGGAAGATTGGGTGTCGCGCTGGCCGAGGCGTTTAAAAAGCGAAAGCTGATAGTGCTCTCGGAGGACGGTGGGCTTGTCACCCCAGGTGGAGCACGGCTGTTTTCCAGCTTCGGCATCAATCTGTCCGCCATACAACAGTCGAAGCGTCCATTCTGCCGATCATGCCTCGATTGGAGCGAACAGAAACCACATCTCGCCGGTGCATTCGGTGCGGCTTTTGCTACGCGTTGCTTCGATCTGGGCTGGGTGCGGCGTTTGCCCGGCACACGGGCTGTCGCAATTGCGCCCGCAGGCGCCAAGGGCTTTGGGGAGCAGTTCGGCGTTACTGTGTAGCTAGCCGTCCGTGAAGAACGCGGCCAAATCGCCCCTCGGTGAACTCAAGCTGATCGCCAGCAACAACGGATTGAGGGCGATCCTATGGGAAAACGAGGATCCCGGGCGCGTTCGCATCGGCACACCTGTGGAAGATTCCGGACATCCCGTGTTGCAGCGGGTACAACGGCAGCTGCAGGAATACTTCGCGGCAATCGCACCGCCTTCGACCTCAACCTCGATTTCATCGGAACCGAGTTCCAGAAGAGGGTCTGGAACGCCCTGTTGATGATTCCGTTCGGTCAGACGCGGTCCTATGCGCAGATTGCGAGCGAAAGGCGCGCCGAAGGCCGCGCGCGCCGTCGGCGCCGCGAATGGCAAAAATCCGATCTCGATCGTGACCCCATGTCACCGCCTGATCGGATCGAACGGAAATCTGACGGGCTTTGCGGGTGGACTGGATGCGAAGCAGGTGGCCAGCATGGTCCTATGAGCCTGCCGCAAGACCCTTCAGCGCCCGTGACATCGCTCCCGCGCCGGCAGCCATTAGTGGTTCGAGGGCCGCAGCCGCGCTATCGGGCAGGAAGTCAGCCGTCCATTCGATCCGCGAACCGCCGGCAGCACGCGCGTGGACTTGCGCGCTGGCGTTGTAATGGGTAAACGGAAGCCCCTCCGCCTTGGCGGTCCATACCAACCTCATGAGCGACTCAGAGCAGCTCACAATCGGTTCCTCGACCGTCATCCCGTTCGAGAACGTCACGAGCCGACCGCCGGGCACGAGCTGGGTGGCCACCACGAATCCAGGCACCAGACGTGTATGCAGAGCGCCGATATCGCGGACGGCATCCCATACGGACTGCGGGGCGACGTCGGTTACTACCTCTACGGTCATTGTCCCCATGTCTTACCCCTCGCCATTTGACTGAAAGCATGGAATGCTAAAGCGATCGCAGGTGGTCAGCTTGGGAAAAATTGCTATTCGTCACCAGAACGCTACTCGCCGCGTGACCGGGAATCTTGACTGACAGGGCAGTTGCAGCGAGATTGAGAGGAAGTAATCAGTCATCGTGTTACGTATCGGGCCGAGCCGTGCAAGAGGACCCAGGGTTGGGTGCAATCTTTTTGCCAGCCGCGAACTCTGTGCCATCTCCGGCATACGGCAACCCTTACGCGCAGCAGGTGGCAGTACCGCGGTACGGCAAATACAGCCGACCTTACGCGACGCGCCGGAATTCCATGATCCAGTTCGTGCGCCAGGCCTTGCCGTCGCTCGAGAGGGCCTGTGCCCAGCGCGCGCTGCTGGGCGTGATCTGCGACCAGACGAAGCGGGTGTACTCGACCTTGCCGTCGACGACGCTCTTGGAGAAGAAAGTCCCAACACCATTGCGGAATTGCCCGATCACAGGTGGGTCCATGGGCAGATGCGGCGCCCGGCTGTCCAGCCACCAGATTGTCCAGGTGCCGGTCTTCGCATCGTAAGCTCGCAGGGCGACCCCATAGGTCTTGCCGGTTGCCTTGAAGAACGTGTGCTCCTCGACATCCGCGGACCCGTCCATCAGGGGACGTGTGACATCCGTACCGTAAATCCAGCGGTCTTGCCGGAAGGCCGGGGAGTGGACATCGCGCCGTGGGCACGGTGCTCTGTCCGGCCTCCGTGGGATAGAAGTGGGTGACGTGATCCAATGCGGGGTGATCGAGATGAAAGGCCTCCGCGGGGTTCGACCGGAGCTTTGGGTAGGGCTGTTGCGCCAGGCACTGGCCACGCTTCGAAAGGCGCACTTGTGAGCCCGCAAACCTCCTCGCGGGACGCATTGGTGTTGCCGCAAGCGTCGGCTTCGGCCGTGCGCGCCTCACAAAGGATCCGCTCCCAACCAGGCACTCGATGTAGCCCTCGGCGGCAAGTTGCTCGTAGGCTGCCACCACGATGCCCCGGGATCCGCTTTGCTGTCGCGCAAGGTTTCGGCTGGATGGCAGTCGCGCGCCAGCCTGCAGCTTTCCGTTGACGATTGCCGTACGGATTTCGTCGGACACCCAACGGAACAGCGATGCATCTGCGCTCTGCGGGGCCACTGTTAGGCGCAGTGGGCTGGTTCGCACGCCGGTCCGGTCAAGTGGTCTAGTTGCCAGCAGCAAATGGTACTAGAATTCGAACCACAATGAATTAGCATGTCGGGGGCACAAAAAGACACGCGTTCGCTGAATCTTGGAGATGAGAACCATGAGTACCGTGATGGCCGACATGTCCGTCGATAGGAGAAGCAACATCCTACTGCCTGCTCTCGTGGGTGGATGCGCGGCCGCGGCGCTCGATGCGGCATCCGCCTTTTATACCTTCGGTTGGCGTATGCCCAAGGGGATCGCCGCCGGCCTGCTCGGTGCGAGCGCAAGGCAGGGAGGGGCCGGAACGTGGACTCTAGGCCTGTCCTTGCACTTCGCCATCTTGATCGTCGCGGCTGTCCTATATGGCATCGCGAGCTGGCGCTGGACCTTTATGCGCGTCAACTTTCTACTGTGCGGGGTGTACTACGGAATTTCCGTCTTTCTGTTCATGAACTTGGTTGTAGTGCCACTGTCTGCGTTCCCCCTTTCGTTCGCGCCATTCCCGGTATCGGGGCTGATCGAAGGGATGCTGATGCACGTCCTGCTGGTGGGTCTGCCCATTTCCTTAAGCTACCGGGTTCTCGGTCGAGAGGGGGCGGACTTGGTCAGCGCATAAAAGGGAGTTCCCCAACCGAAAGTTTGGCGGGTGGCCCGCGACTTTGCTCGAGGAGCGCATCGCCGACATCAGAACCACCCTAGCCCCCAGGTAGGCCTTGCGGCCGGGGAAGCGATGAGATGGCGACGTGCGGCGCTTGCGGCACGTGCGATCCGCGCAGCAGAAGGACAGCCGTTCGGCGAAGCGCTCGCCGAGACCGAGACCGAAGCCGCGTGGCTTGCGGTGAATTCGCAGGCCTGCACCCAAGCGGCGCGACTCCGCCTCGATCCCTGCAACATAGTCATCGCACGATGGTAGGCGCTATCATGAGAAGATTCCCGACGGCGAGTCGCGGCTTTGCACTGTCCCCGCTAGTCGTTCTGGCTGTGGCGCTGGTTTCCTTCGGCGCGAGCTCCATGAGCGCGGCGGCCGATAACTCCCCCACCCTCTCCACGTCCGCCGGCTGGGTACGTGGGATTGCACGGCCTGCCGGCGGCGCGGAGTTCCTCGGGATTCCGTATGCCGAGCCGCCCATCGGCGAGCTTCGCTGGCGCGCTCCGGTACCCGCAAAGCATTGGCAAGGCATTCGGGACGCCAAGGCGTTCGGCGCACCATGCGCGCAGCCGGTGCTCGGTGACTGGAATCGCCGCGACGCGCTCGTGAGCCGGGAGGATTGCCTCTACCTCAACGTGATCGTTCCCGAGTGGCCACTCAAGAAGCCGCTGCCCGTGATGTTCTGGATCCACGGCGGCGTCAACCTAGGGGGGTCGGGCGGAGGACCTTTGTACAACAGTGGCACGCTCGTCGAGCATGGCGTTGTACTCGTTACGATCGACTACCGGTTGGGTGTCTTTGGGTTTTTAGCGCATCCGGGACTCACGCGCGAGTCAAGGTTCCATGCTTCGGGCGACTATGGCCTGATGGATCAGATCCTCGCGCTCCAGTGGGTCCATGACAACATCGCGCGGTTCGGAGGCGATCCGAAAAACATCACGGTATTCGGCCAATCGGCGGGATCGATGGACATCTCTCTCGTGATGGCTTCGCGAGCCAGGAGGACGTTCCAGAAGGCCATCGAGGAGAGCGGCGCCTTGATCGACGTACCGACGCTGACCGAGGCCGAACGGAGTGGGGTCGCGCTGGCGGCCGCACTCGAAGCTCCGGCGGGCGATGCGATTGCTTACTTGCGGAAGATCCCAGCGCATGCGCTCATTGCCCGACTCGCGGCGCTTCCGGCAGCAAAACGGCCCGATATCGGCCCAGATGTCGACGGTTGGGTGCTCACGGCTTCGCCCGCGACAATCTACGCCTCCGGACGAGAGTCGCCGATCCCCCTGCTGTTCGGCACCACCACCCGCGAGCTGGACCAGCTTGTGCCGGCGGGCGCTCTGCGGGCATTCATCGAGGAGCATTCCAAGCCGTTTGCTGCCGAGGTACTCGCAATCTATGGGTTGGCCCATGGCGGCCAGGGCACCACGGATCCGAAATACGGCGATGCCGCTGAACAGGTCAGCGTCGATGACTACTTTCGCTGTCCGGCGCTTCTCGAGGCGAGCTGGAACATCGCCGCAGGCCACGCGACGTACGAGTACGAGCTCGACCATGCCATCCCGGGACAGCCGTTCGCCATTCACTCCGGAGAGCTGCCGTACGTCTTCGGCTTCTTCCCGAAGGCCGGCAACCTAGCCGGTCATTTCACCGCGACCGACCGTCACCTTGCCGAGGTGATCCAGACCTACTGGACCAACTTCGCCAAGACCGGGGACCCGAACTCGGAGCACGTTCCCGCGTGGCCGTCCTTTGGGGAGGCGCGCAACTACATTCAGTTTCTCCAGGATGGCAGAGTCGCGAGAGATCACGGCCTCCGCCACATGCAATGCGCGGTGTATCGGAAGGTCGTGATGGCCAAAATGGATGAGCAGGAGCGCTGATCACTATTTGCTGGCGCGTTACGGACTGCGATCAGCCCTTCCAAGCGGGCTGCGGGTTTGCTCGGAAGCGGCTGCTACCGTCTTGCAATGTCTGGTGCCGCGTGCTGGTTTGGGGCTGGGCAAGCGCTGCAAGTCTTTGAAGATCCTATAACTGCCTGAAAATCCGCGTGTCGGTGGTTCGATTCCGCCCCTGGCCACCACTAACCTACTGACTTTCGATAACATTTTCTTCGGGCGATTTCGGGCCGATCCAATTAGGGCTCCTCATCCGATCGCAGCCTGTATCCGAGGCCGGTCTCAGTGAGTAGATAACGGGGCTTTTGCGGATCGCGCTCGAGCTTTTCGCGCAGGTTCTTGATGCAGACCCTCAGGCTGCGCGAGTCGTCGAGCCGCTCGGGCCCCCAGACCTCGCCGATGAGTTGTCTTTGCATAACGATCGAGCCCAGGTGCCGGGCGAGACATTCGATCACGCGATACTCGAGGGGCGTCAGGTGGATCTCTCCCGCGGAGCCGCGGGCCTCGCGTCTGTCCAGATCGAGCCGCACGTCGCCGAGCTTCAGGGCGGAGGTCTGCTCGGTGCTGCGCACATTGCGGCGCAGCGCCGCGCGGACCCGGGCGAGCAGCTCCGGAGCGCTGAAAGGCTTGGTGACATAGTCGTCGGCGCCGGCATCGAGCGCGGCGATTTTCTGGTCCTCCATGGTGCGCGCCGAGAGAACGACGATCGGGACGGGCGACCAGGCGCGGAGTCTCCGGATCACCGTCAGGCCATCGCTGTCGGGGAGTCCGAGGTCGATGAGTAACAGGTCGGGCTTGTGGCTTCGGGCCTCGATCTCGGCGCGGAGGGCCGTGTCCGCTTCGATGACGCGAAAGCGCTCCGCTTCCAACAACACCTTGAGCACCTTGCGGATGGAGGGCTCGTCTTCGATCACGAGAACCTGATGCATCGCCTCCGTCAAGCGCCGGGCTCCTTCGTCGGCAGCGTGAATTCGAACCTCGCTCCCCTGCCCGCGCGCCGGCGCGCTTGGATCTCGCCGCCATGTGCGCGCACGATTGCGCGGCAGATGGCGAGCCCCAATCCCGCACCGACCACGGCGCCTTCTTCGCTGCCGCGTTGAAATTTCTCGAACAGCTTGGAAGGCTCGCCGGGCGGGAAGCCGGGGCCCTCGTCCTCCACGAGGACCCGAACGGTGTCGCCGTCCCGGGTCGCGGAGATCCAGGCGCGGGTACCGGCCGGAGTGTACTTGGCGATGTTGTCGAGCAGATTGCCGAAGAGCTGCACCACGAGCCCCGCATCCACGTGGACTGGCGGCAGGTCGGGTGACAGGCGGACCTCCACAGGGTGTTCGCGCAGTCGCTCTCGCAACTGTTCGAGCCCGGCTCCCACGAGATCCTCGAGCGGCTGCCAGTCGCGGCGCAGCCGCACCTGCCCGGACTGGAAGCGCATCAGATCGAGCACATTAGAGACCAGGTCCGACATCTCGCGGGCCTTGACCTCGATGGAGCGGGCGAGTTCGCTCTTGCTGCCCTCGGGGAGGGTGGCGCCGCGCTCGGCGAGCGTGCTCGCGGCCCCGGCCATCACCGCCAGAGGAGTGCGCAGATCGTGCGAGATCGACGCAAGTAGCGTGTTGCGCAAACTCTCTCGCTCCACCGCAAGAGTCGAGGCTTCCGCAACTTCCGCGAGATGCGCCCGCTCGAGCGCGAGCCCGATCTGGCCCGCGAAGGTGTCGAGCAGATGGCTCTGCTCCGGCAGGAGCACGCGACGTGGGTTAGTGGGTAGGACGGCGAGCACGCCCACGGCCCGGCGCTCATCGCCGAGGGGCACATAGAGCGCGGGCGCCGCCGGCAGGGTATCGGAGCCGAGCCCGGCGCGCCGGCCGTGGTCGACCACCCACTGGGCGACCGCCAGATCCGCGCGGCGTAAGGCGCTCTCCGGCGCCTCGCCCCGCGGGTATTGCAGTTTGCCGCTGGCGTCGGGCAGGAGAACCACACCCTTGCACTGGAACACCTCCGCGACATGGCGCACCGCCACGAGCGCGATGCTCCCGATGCCTCGGGTCACCGAAAGCTCCCGGCTCATGGCGTACAACGCCGCCGTGCGGCGCTCGCGCGCCCCCGCGACCCGGGTCTGCTGTCTGACATTTGCCGTCAGGGTTGCAATCACCAACGCGATGGTCAGCATGGCGCCGAAGGTGACGATGTACTGTGCATCCGATACGGCAAACGTGAAGCGCGGCGGCACGCAGAAGAAATCGAAGGACGCGACGTTTAACACCGCCGTGAGGGCGGATGGCCCTCGCCCGAGCCTCAGCCCCGCTACGGTGACCCCGAGCAGATAGACCATGGCGAGGTTGGAGAGCTCGAAATGCGGATACATGACGAGCGTCAGCAGCGTGCAGGCCACACTCACGCCAACCGCCCAGCCGTATCGATCCCGGGGGGTCCCCGTCTGATAGGTGGCCCCACGCGCAGCATCCGCCGAATCCGTCCGTCGCTGCGTGCCGGGTTCGGCTGGCGCGACGATCATCACGTCGAAGCCACGAGCCTGGTGGAGAAGTTGGGTGGCCGTGGAGGGACGAAGCCAAGCACGCCAGCCGCGCCGCTTGGGCGCACCCACCATGACGCGCGTGGCGCGACGGGTTTGTACGTACTCCAACAGCGCCGTGGCAGCAGAAGGTCCATCGAGCGTCACTGTCTCGGCGCCCAGCGACTCCGCCAGCCGCAAGACGGCGATGCGTCGGTTGCGGTCGGCATCGGAAAGGCGCAGAAGCCGGAGCGTCTCAACGTAAACGACAGTCCATTGAGCGTCGAGCGCATCCGCCATCCGCTTACCCGCGCGCACGAGCTGCTCGGCCTGGGCGTCAGGGCCCACAGCGACGAGAATCCGATCCCCCGCGATGCGCGCCCGCGCTCGCTCGGGCGACAGCGCCCGCGAGGCGGCCTCCACCCGCTCCGCAACGCGACGCAGCGCGATCTCCCGCAGCGCCATGAGATTCTGCTTGCGAAAGAAGCGCTCGACGGCCGTCGCCACCTCATCGGCGATGTAAACCTTGCCGGCGTGAAGCCGCGCGATGAGATCGTCAGGCGGCAGGTCGATCAGCTCGATATCGTCAGCCTCGTCGAACACCTTGTCCGGCAAGGTCTCGCGCTGCCTCACTCCGGTCGTCTGGTAGATGAGATCGTTCAGGCTCTCGAGATGTTGGACGTTGACCGTCGTCCACACGTTGACGCCGGCCGCGAGCAACTCCTCGACGTCCTGCCAGCGCTTCGGGTGCCGCGGCGCCGGATCACCACCGGTGAGGTTGGAGTGCGCGAGCTCGTCCACGAGGAGCGTGGCGGGACGTCTGGCGAGAGCGGCGTCCAGGTTGAACTCCTGCCGAACAATGCCGCGATAAGCGACCGACAGTGTCGGCAGATGCTCGAGCCCTTCGGCGAGCCGCTCTGTCTCCGCGCGGCCATGCGGTTCGAGATAGCCAATCACGACGTCGGCTCCGGACGCCTTGGCGGCGCGCGCCGCCTCCAGCATGGAGTAGGTCTTGCCGACGCCGGCGGAGGAGCCGAAGAAGATCCGGAGACGGCCGCGGGTGGCGCGGGCCTCCTCGGCCTGGACGTGGGCAAGAAGCTGGTCGGGGTCGGGCCGGGTTTCGGCCGGGGCGCTCATGAGGAGATTATTTCATGCCATCGAGGGCGAGGTTCAGCTCCAGCACGTTGATGCGTGGCTCGCCGAGCACGCCGAGCCAGGGGTGCCTGGCATGGGCGGTGACGAGGCCGCGTACCCGGTGCAGGCTCAAGTGCCTGATGCGGGCGATGCGAGCCGTCTGATAGTAGGCCGCCGCGAGGCTGATGTCGGGGTCGAGGCCGCTGGCGGAGGCGGTGACCAGATCCACCGGGATAGGAGCGCGGTTGAGCGGGTCGGCGGCCCTCAAGGCGGAGATGCGCGCCTGAATCGCCTCCGTCAGCGCGGGGTTGAGGGGGCCCAGGTTCGAGCCGCCGGAGGCGAGACCGTTGTAGGGCTGCGGGCTGGTCGCTGAAGGCCGGCTCCAGAAGTACTTCGGATCGCTGAAGGGCTGACCGATCAGCTTCGATCCCACCGGCTCGCCGTCCTTCGCGATGAGGCTGCCGGCGGCCTGTGCGGGAAACAGGGCTCTCGCCACACCGGTAACCGCCAGCGGATACGCGATGCCAGTGATGACGGTCAGTACGATGAGCAGGGTGATGGCGGGGCGCAGTACGCGGTGAGTCGAGGATCTATTACTCGGCCTGTCCTGGGTCTCGCCCCCGCTGTCACCGGGGCCGCGCTCCCGCGCCTCGAGGATCGTTCCAGGCAATTTGTTCATGGCGTCGTCCTCAGGTCAGGTGCACGACCTCGAGCAGCATGTCGATCAGCTTGATGCCGACGAACGGCACCAGGATGCCGCCGAGGCCGTAGATGAGTAGGTTGCGGCGCAGCAGCATGGCGGCGCCTAGGGGCCGGTAGCGAACGCCTTTGAGGGCGAGCGGGATCAGGGCGATGATGACGAGCGCATTGAAAATCACAGCGGCGAGAATGGCCGACAACGGACTCGCGAGCCTCATCACGTTCAAGGCGTTCAGCTGCGGGTAAGTGGTGGCAAACGCTGCTGGAATAATGGCGAAGTATTTTGCGATGTCATTGGCGATGCTGAATGTGGTCAGGGAGCCGCGCGTCATCAGCATCTGCTTGCCCGTCTCGACCACCTCGATGAGCTTGGTTGGGTTTGAATCGAGATCGACCATGTTGCCGGCCTCCTTAGCTGCCTGCGTGCCGGTGTTCATGGCCACCGCCACGTCCGCCTGCGCGAGAGCCGGTGCGTCGTTGGTGCCGTCGCCTGTCATGGCAACGAGCCTTCCCTCTCCCTGATGGCTGCGGATCAGCTTCAATTTAGCCTCCGGGGTCGCCTCCGCGAGGAAATCATCGACACCGGCCTCGGCGGCGATTGCAGCCGCGGTGAGCGGGTTGTCGCCGGTGATCATGATCGTCTTGATGCCCATGCGGCGCAGCTCGCCAAAGCGTTCCTTGATGCCGCCCTTGACGATGTCTTTGAGCTCGATCACGCCGAGCACGCGAGGTCCATCACTTACCAGCAGCGGCGTGCTGCCCCGGCGCGCGACTTCCTGCACAATGTTCAGCATGGCCTTGGGGAACAGCTGACCGAGAGACTCGACGTGCTTATGGATGGCGTCGGCGGCGCCCTTGCGGACCTGGCGTCCGCCGACGTCGTCGACACCACTCATTCGCGTGTGGGCGGAGAAAGGCACGAACGTGCCGTGCAGGTTGGTGAGGTCGCGCTCGCGCAGCCTGAAGCGTTGCTTGGCGAGCACCACGATGCTACGGCCTTCGGGCGTCTCATCGGCCAGCGAGGCGAGCTGCGCAGCGTCGGCCAGCTCTTCCTCCGCGACGCCCGCGGCGGGAATGAAGGCGGCGGCCTGACGGTTGCCGAGCGTGATGGTGCCGGTCTTGTCGAGCAGCAACACGTCGACGTCGCCCGCCGCCTCGACGGCCCTCCCCGACATCGCGATCACGTTGGCTTGCATCATGCGGCTCATACCGGCGACGCCGATCGCGGAGAGCAAGCCGCCAATGGTTGTCGGGATTAGACATACGAGCAGAGCGACCAGCGCCGTGATGGTGACCGGCGCGCCCAGCTTGGCCACTGCGACGCTGTAGAGCGAGTAGGGTAGCAGCGTCGCTGTGGCGATCAGGAACACGAGTGTCAACGCCACAAGGAGGATCGTGAGAGCGATCTCGTTGGGGGTCTTCTGCCGCTTGGCGCTCTCCACCATGGCGATCATCCGGTCGATGAAGGTCTCGCCGGGGTTGGCGGTGATGCGCACCACGATCCAGTCGGAGAGAACACGCGTGCCGCCCGTCACGGAGGAGAAATCGCCGCCGGACTCGCGGATGACAGGCGCGGACTCACCGGTGATGGCACTCTCGTCGACCGAGGCGGCGCCCCCGATGACCTCGCCGTCTCCGGGGATGTAGTCGCCGGCCTCGACGAGCACCATCTCTCCCTTGCGGAGCTGATCGGCCCGGATGCGCAAAACCCGCGTGCGATCCAGCGGATTGGCGAGGCGCTTGGCCTGCACGGCCTGTTTCAGGCCCTTCAGGCTTGCCGCCTGCGCCTTGCTGCGGCCTTCCGCGAGCGCCTCGGCGAAGTTGGCGAACAGCACCGTGAACCACAGCCAGATGGCGACGCTCAAGATGAACCACGACGGAGCCTCGCCGTGGCCCGCGAGTGCCTGGAACCAGAGAGCGGTGCTGAGGATGCTGCCGATGTAGACGACGAACATCACGGGGTTCCGCCATTGCACGCGCGGATCGAGCTTTACTACCGAATCGAGGATCGCTGGCACCAGCAACGACCGATCGAACATCGAGAGCTTGCCCCGGCGGGCATGGCGCGGCGGCTCGATCGCCGGCTCGTGCTGGCCTGTCGGGAGACCTGGGCGCGAGATCTGCGTGATCGTTGACATCTCAACGTCCCCAGAGGGTCAGGTGCTCGACGATTGGACCCAGGGCAAGTGCCGGCACGAAGGTCAGCGCGCCGACGAGCAGGACCGTGCCGATGAGCAGGATGATGAAAGTCGGCCCGTGCGTCGGCATGGTGCCGGCGGTTACCGGAATGCGCTTCTTCGCCGCGAGCGAGCCCGCGACCCCGAGCACCGCGATGATCGGCCAGTACCGGCCGAGCCACATGCAAACGCCCAGAGCCGCGTTATAGAAGGGTGTGTTGACGGAAATGCCTGCGAAAGCACTGCCATTGTTGTTGCCGGCAGATGTGAAGGCGTAGAGGATCTCGGAGAACCCATGTGCGCCGGGATTGGGAGGACCCGCCTGGCCGGCCTCGGTACTCACTGCTAACGCCGTGCCCAAGAGCACGATGAAGGGCGTGACGAGGATGGCAATGGAGCTCATCTTCATTTCAAAGGCCTCGATCTTCTTGCCTAGATATTCCGGTGTCCGCCCGATCATCAGCCCTGCGATGAACACGCCGACGATGGCGAAGATCAGCATAGAGTAGAGACCCGTACCCACACCGCCGAAGACGACTTCACCGAGCATCATGTTGAAGAGAGCCACAAAACCGCCGAGCGGGGTGTAGGAGTCGTGCATCGAGTTCACCGCACCGCAGGAGGTGCCCGTGGTGATCGTGGCGAAGAGCGTGGAAGCGGCGATGCCGAAGCGGGCTTCTTTGCCCTCCATGTTACCGCCGGGCTGGAGCGCGCTCGCGCTCTGGTCGACAGCGAGCGCGGCGATCCGCGGATTGCCGAGCTGCTCGCTGTGGTTCGCAATCGCGTACTGTGCCACGAACAGGATGGCCATCGCGCCGAGCACGGCCCAACCCTGGCGCGTATCGCCCACCATGCGCCCGAACGTGTACGTCAGGGAGGCTGGGATCACGATGATCAGGAGCATTTCGAGGAAATTCGAGATCGGCGTCGGATTCTCGAACGGATGGGCGGAATTGGCGTTGAGGAAGCCGCCGCCGTTGGTGCCGAGCTCCTTGATCGCCTCCTGGGAGGCGATCGGACCCATCGGCAGGGTCTGGTTTTGCGTAGTGATGTTTTCCATCAGCGGGTTGCCCGCAGTGTCCTTGATCGGATTGCCTGCGGCATCGGTCTTCTGCTGCTGGTAGGTCACGGGCGCCAGCATCGTCACATTCTTGTAGGCGCTGAAGTTCTGGATCACTCCCTGGCTGACGAGTGCGAGAGCCAGCACGAACGCGATTGGCAGCAGCACGTAGAGAGTCGAGCGGGTGATGTCGGCCCAGAAGTTGCCGATAGCCTTTGCCGAATGACGTGCCAAGCCGCGGATGAGCGCGACCGCCACCACGATCCCCGTGGCCGCGGACAGGAAGTTCTGCACCGCCAGCCCGGCCATCTGAGTGAGATAGCTCATGGTGGACTCGGGCGTGTAGCCTTGCCAGTTGGTATTCGTGACGAAGCTGATCGCGGTGTTGAAGGAGGAGTCGGGCGAGACGGCCATGAAATGCTGCGGATTGAGCGGCAGCCAGTACTGCAGGCGCTCCAGCCCATAGAGGAGGAACGCGCCGAGGGCGTTGAACACGAGGAGCGCGATGGCATAAAGCTTCCAGCCCATTTCCTGGGCCGGGTCGACTCCGCATAGATGGTAGATCAGAGCCTCGAGCCGCGCTGCCGCACGCACCGGCCAAATCGGGCGGCCTTCCATGACATTGGCTATGTAAAGGCCGAGCGGCTTGACGCACAAGAGGGCGACGGCGAGATAGAGGGTGAGAAGACCCAGCGACTGGCCGGTCATCAGAACTTCTCCGGCTTGAACATTGCATAGAGCAGGTAGATGCAGAGACCGAGCGCGAGCACACCGCTAGCTACGTACACGGCGCTCACTCAAGATTGCCGAGGTGCGATATCGCCCACACGAGCACGTGCGTCGTGGCGTAGAGCGCCGCGATGACGAGGATGAAAACGAAGGGCATTCCGGCTCTCCGCGAAAGTGCGACCGAGAGGCGAGGCTACGCGCCCGGGCGTGAGCGCCGCGTGAGGAAACGCCTACCCGCGAAGAAGCTGCGCCCGCTGTAGCGGCAGGCTCGATGCTGTGTTGCAGGAGATCGTTCGTCTGGTGGCGGACCGCGCGGGCTTCGCGCTCGAATCGACGCTCAGCGGCCTTGGGCGGTACGAGAAGGCGGCCACGACGTGGCCTCGATCAAACGTCATCCGCCGCTTTGCCCGCGGGTGGGCATTTCGAGCGTGCCTACCGGCCATTGGCGGCCTGTGCAGCAGGTGGAGGAGCTTCTACGCGAACCACACCGGCTTCCCGGAGAGCTCCGGATTGGGATCAGTCCGTCCTTTTGACCGCATGAGCCTTGTCCCGTGCGATGCGCTGGAGAAACCGATCGCGCACATCAGCGAAGAATTTTGGCGGCAACACACCGTGCACGATCGTTGACTCATCGCGTCCGGGCAAGGGGCGCAAGTCGGGCCCCGGCCACACAAACTCATTCGCCTCGCTGATCACGATCCACGAGCGCTCCGAATCGAGTCCCAGACGTTGCTTGGTCGCCGGCGGGATCTCAATGGCATCTTCCGGCCGCTGCGGCGGGCTGTGTGTGATGGGGAGGACCATGACTTCCTGATCCCCGTCTTCATCTAGCACCGATAGTACGATGGCGCAGGGGCGATCCTTACTTCCTTCCTCGCGTCCCTCGTCGTGCTCGCGTTTCCAGAGATAGGCATAGCGGATAACGAGGCCTGGGTGCGGGTCCGGGAAGCTCACGGCTTCCGGTCTTAGAGCTCGGCATCGAGATCGGCGAACCTGTCAGGTACCTTGGCTTCCCGAAGCGCGGCGATCTGGCGGTCGGACACCTCGCTGGCGGCGATCACTCGCCGATCGCGCCGTTTGAGCCGCTCGTATTCCTCTGCTGAGATTAGGACGGTCCGTGGGCGGCCATTCTTGGTGATGGCAACCGGCTTCTTCAGCGCTTCGTCCTGGTACAGCCCGAAGTTTCGCTGGAAGTCGGCCGAGGTCACCGTAATAATCTGTTCGGGATGCATGGTACTGAACTCCTGCAATATGCGTAATATACAGAAAATACGTACTTCATGCAATTCTCCCCCGAACGCCTCGGAACCCGAGGTGCACCGGGTCGAGGACCTCCCGGCGGAAGTCGCCGAGGCCAATCCAAGGAGCGGAAATGAATCCGGCCCACGACCATCTGAATACGCTTCTCGACGAAAGCCAGAAATAGCAGAGGCTGAACGTGTCGACACATGGCGGTTCCGCGAACCGGAGTGCCGCCCCGCACCGAAGAACCGTCTAGTGAAATCTATCGCACACATGCACCGTGGCCAGCGACCAGCCGCGTCATGCACCCGCGCGACTGGCGTATATAGAGATGGCACTTTCAGAGATTGAAGTCGCACGAGTGAAGAAAGCGCTGGACTCTTTCATGCAGACACGGAGGCCGCCGCCGCATATCCGCCCGAAACTCGACTTGGGCTATCGCATCTCGGGCCAGAGTGTGGAGATCTTCGAAATCCGCCCCGCTTGGCGCGGCCTGCCACACGAGCGTCATGAATCGGCCGTGGCAAAAGCAACCTTCGTGCGCAGCCGAAACCTATGGCGCGTTTTCTGGCAACGTCGCGACTTGAAGTGGCACGGCTATGAGCCGGCCAGTGAGGTAAGGTCGATCGACGATTTTCTGTCGCTCGTTGCCGAAGACCGGCACGCTTGTTTCTTTGGGTAATCGGCTCGAACGCCCAATGTCCACTGTGGCCAGGCAACCGGACCTCGTTTCCCGGGCATCGCTCCGGATGGCAAGTTTGAGGCTCGTTGCCGAATGAACAGACCGAAAACCCGTTCTCAACGGCGCAGCCGCGATGCATCGTCATCGCCGGTCCGAACGGTGCAGGAAAGACAACTTTCGCCCGTCGATATTTGCCGGAAGGCGCTGACGTTATCCGTTTTGTGAATGCTGACCTCATCGCCGCCGGACTATCACCGCTCGAACCTGGGCTCGCGGCCGTCAGAGCGGGTCGGCTCGTATGTATGGGAGGGCGGGAAGGTCGTCGCGCTGAAGCCATAGCGCAATACCCTCGTTGCTTTCACCGGAAAGGACCCGCGCGCGGACCCTGCGGCAGGAATGTGTCGAGCTCAGATTGGGTGTGCCGGGAATGTGCCATGGATAGGCTGGTTTGAGGGGTGGCAAGCGCTGCAAGTGGTTGATCAATAAGCCCCTGTGGCCCCGGATGCCGCTGAAACTCGGCATGCCGGTGCTCGATTCGCCCCGGGACACCACTCTCCGAACACCTTAGGGATAAGCTGACGACTGTGGAATGTTCGGAGCGGGTATGTCCGGAGGATCCAAGGTCGTCTTCGGCGCGGCGAAACTCACTCAGCCCAGGCTGTTTCGCATCGTCGACCGCGAGCGACTGTTCCGGCAAGTCGATAGCGCCCGCGAGTGCGGGGCGGTCTGGATCACGGGCCCGCCAGGTGCAGGAAAGACAGCGCTCGCGGCGAGTTATCTCAGGGCCCGGCACCTCACGGCCATCTGGTTCGACATCGATCCCGGGGACGCCGATCCGGCCTCGTTCTTCCATTACCTGTCCCTCGCAGCACCCAAGGCACGGAGCAAGCAGGCCGCGCCACTCCTGGCTCTGACCCCGGAATATCTTGCGGATCTGCCGAGTTTCACCCGCCGCTATTTCCGGGCGCTCTTTGCTCGGCTGCCGCAGACGGCGGTCATCGTACTGGACAACTGCCATGAGGTGCCGCCCGCCGCTCCGTTCCACGAGATCCTCCGCGATGCAATAGCCGAAGTTCGTGACGGGATCACACTCCTCATGATGAGTCGCTGCGATCCGCCCGCGCCGCTGGCGCGCGCCCAGGCGAACCGACTACTGAGCCGGATAGGCGCTGACGAGCTGCGCCTTACGGCGGACGAAATGCGCGAGATCATCTTGCTCGAGGTTACCGTGGAGGAGCGAACTCTCAGGCTCCTGCAGGAGCGCTCGGGTGGCTGGGCAGCGGGACTGGTGCTGATGCTCGAGCACCTCAAAGCCACGGGAACGGTGGCGGCGGAGCGGCCCGGCGAGACCTTCGCGGAAGTGTTCAACTACTTCGCCGGGCAGGTCCTGGACCTGGTCGACCCGCCCACCCGGACACTGCTACTGCGCACCGCGTTCCTGCCGCGCATCACGCTCCCGGCGGCGCGGACGCTTACGGGTAACCCGGATGCCGGCGCGCTGCTCGAGGGCCTTTTCCGCCAGCGGCTCTTCACAGACAGGCACGAAGGCGAAGAGGCCAGTTTCCATTTCCACGCTCTGTTTGCAGAGTTCCTGCAGAGCCGAGCGATGGCGACCCTATCTGCCCCCGACCTGCAACGTCTGCGCGCGGATTCGGCACGGCTGCTCGAGCAGCAACGTGAGGCTTCGGCAGCTCTCAGGCTGTGGGTCGACAACCAGGATTGGCAGGGGGCGACCGCTCTCATCCTGAGTCAGGCGCGCGCACTCGTGGCGGACGGCCGTTGGCTTACCTTGAAGGCATGGATCGCGCTCATGCCGAGGGAGCAAGTTGCCAGGACGCCCTGGCTAACAGCGTGGTTTGGCAGTGCTCTCATCCTGGTCGACCCACCGAGGGCTCGGGCGACGCTGATCCGCGCGTTTGATGCGCTCGACGCCGATGGAGACGAGCGCGGGCGGCTGTTCTGTGCGACCGGCATCATAGAATCTCACAACATTGATCAGACTGCACTAGGGGATCTCGATCGCTGGATCCCAGTGTTGGAGCGCGCGCTGGCAGCGGATACCCTCTTGCGCTCCGACGCTGAGCGGCTGCGCGTGCACACGGCCTTCATGATCGCCGCCATGCTGCGCCAGCCGAGGCATCTGCGGCTGCCGTCGGCTTTGAATGCCGTATCGGCAGCCATGCGCCACGAGATGCCGCCCACGGTGAAGGCCGATACCGCCACGCAGCTCCTCGAGTATTTCTGCTTTACGGGTGATTTGCGCGGGGCGCGGGCGCTGGCGAGGGAGGTCGCGCCACTGTTCGAGGGCGAGTTGCCGCCGTTCCGCCGCGCCGGCTGGCTCGTGTTCTTCAGCTACTACGCAGCACTCGTGGGAGAGCACAAGCAAGGAGTCCAGGCGCTGGACCAATTGCGAAAAATCGTTCAGGACTTCGGGATGAAGTGGTTCCGCTTCTTTGATCCGTTCTTCCGGTCGCTCCTCGAGCTCATGGGACCCACCCCGGCGGCCGCCACGGGGTTGGTGCAGCAGCTCGAAGTGAAGGTCGATCCAACGCGAGCGGGTGAGGTGGCGCAATACCAACTCGCCCGGGTGCTGCTCTATCAGGCTCTCCGGGAGCCATCGCTGGCCGTTTATCACGGAGGTTTGTGCCTCGAAGCGACGCGTAGCACGGCATCCGCATTCTTCAACGTCCTCTTTCCGACGGTCATTGCCAGCGCGTTCGTCGATGCGGGCCAGCCCGAGCGGGCGCTCGAGCTCGTAATGGAGGCCCAGTCGCTGGCCTTCGGGTCAGTCCACGGGCACCACGAGCCGCTGATCCTGATGGTAGAGGCCTATGCGAGGTTTGCGGCTCAACACAAGGATCGCGCGCTGAGCCTGCTTGCCAGGGCGCTCGTGCGCGCCAGGGAGGAACAGTCGGGTGCGTCCTTTCGTTGGCTCGTGACCGGATTTCGACGGCTGCTGGCAGTCGCACTGGTTGAGGGCATCGAACCCGGGTATGCACGCTCATTGATTGCGGAATTTTCGATCACCGCGGAATCGGTGGACATCGATGCATGGCCATGGCCCGTAAGGATCCGGACGCTGGGCGGATTTGCGCTGATGCTCGATGGCGCACCGCTGCGCACCACGCGCAAGCCGCCGAAGAAACCCCTCGAGTTGCTGAAGGCCGTGATCGCGCGGGGCGGGCAGGCGGTGAGCGCGGCCCAGCTCACCGAATTGCTGTGGCCCGACGTCGAGGGCGACGCGGCGGCGGATGCCTTCGAAGTGACGCTGCGCCGCCTGCGCAAGCTCCTGGGCCGGGACGATGCGATGCTGCTCGTCGAGGGCCGGCTCTCGCTGAATACCGGCTGCTGCTGGCTCGATACTTGGGCCTTTGAGCGTGCGCTCGGCCGCACAGAGACGCTGACGGCCGGTACACCGCCGGTGGGCGATGCCGACCTCGCGGCGCTCAGTGAGCGACTCATGACACTCTACCCTGGGCATTTCCTGGCCGGAGAGGATGAGAGGCCCTGGCTGCTCGGCCGGCGGCAACGCTTGGCAAGCCAGATGCTCCGTGGCCTATTGGCGCTGGGTGAGTTGTGGGAGGCGCGGGGTGAGCCCGAGCGGGCTGAGCTCACTTATCGCCGGGGTGTCGAGCTTGATGCCGTGTCCGAGTCGCTCTACAGGCATCTCATTGCGCTGCTGGTGAAACGCGGCCGCTACGCGGAGGCCCTCCAGGCCTATGGTGAATGCCGCCGGATGCTCGCAGCAACGTTAGGCGCGGAGCCGTCCTCGGAAACCCAGGCGCTCTGCCGCAGGATTCCCCCGAAGTCCTGATTTGGGGTGAATCTGTCGCCCATTTGTCGGGTCTAGAGCCCGAGGATCCTGGCACCACATCGCCGGCAGCCGCCGCGTTTGAAGCAACTGAGGGGCGAATCATGGCCATCGACCAAGCAAAGCTCGAAGCATTCGTGGGGAAATTCGTCGGCGATCTGGGCGCCGTCATGCACGCCGCGACGGTGGTCGTCGGTGATCAGCTGGGACTCTACAAGAGTCTTGCGGACGGGCCCGCGACCGCTGAGCAGCTCGCCAAACGCACGGGAACGGACCCACGATATCTAAGGGAGTGGCTGGCCGCCCAGGCGGCGAGCGGCTACGTCGAGTACGACCCCAAGACTCGGGCATTCAGCTTGACCGAGGAGCAGGCGTTCGCGCTGGCGATCGAGGGCAGCCCGGCCTTCCTTCCCGGGGCTTTCCAAATCGCGGTAGCGCAGTTCAAGGCCATCCCGAAGATCGCGCAGGCGCTGCGCACGGGGCAGGGGCTCGGTTGGCACGAGCACGATGCCGCGTTGTTCCATGGCACGGAACGCTTCTTCCGGCCGGGATACGCGGCGAATTTGGTGAGCCAGTGGCTCCCAGCCCTGCAAGGAGTAGAAGCCAAGCTCAATTCCGGCGCACGGGTCGCGGACGTCGGTTGCGGGCATGGAGCGTCCACGATCATCATGGCGCAGGCTTATCCCAAATCGGAATTCATCGGCTTCGATTACCACGAGCCCTCGATCGCCCATGCGCGGGAGGTCGCAAAGAAGGCCGGGCTAGGTGATCGCGTGCGCTTTGAAGTTGCCAGTGCCAAGACGTACCCCGGTTCCGATTACGACCTGGTGACCGTATTCGATTGCCTGCACGACATGGGCGACCCGGTCGGCGCTTCCGCGCACGTCAGGCAATCGCTCAAGGAGGATGGGACGTGGATGATCGTCGAACCGTTCGCCAACGATCAGCTCGAGGAGAACCTGAATCCCGTTGGCCGTGTTTTCTACTCGGCATCGACTTTCATCTGCACGCCGGCCTCGCGATCGCAGGAAGTGGGGCTGTGTCTGGGGGCGCAGGCGGGGGAAGCCCGGCTACGATCCGTGGTTCGCGACGGCGGCTTTTCCAGGTTCCGCCGTGCTGCGCAAACTCCATTCAACCTGATCTTCGAAGCTCGCGCCTGAGGCGCAGGAGATCACATGTCAGCACAAGCGCAAGCCCGCACCGCCCGCAAGTCGATCGACTGCAGGCTGTATCCGAGTGAGAAGGACTGCTCTCTCAAGATCTCCGGTACGGAGGAAGAGGTGCTCGATGCGGCGTCGGCTCACGCCATCGCCGCGCACGGGCACGCCGATACGCCCGAGTTGCGTAAAGAGTTGAGAGCGCTCCTGAGGAGCGAACCGGAATAGCCGAAGAGGCGGGCGGCGCTCCAGCTCTTCTCCCCGACCGGTGACCCCGTGTCAAGGGTCGACTGGGATGGCGCTTTGCGCCGGGCGCAAGCGGAAAACTTGACCGAATTCCGTAAGTTCCGCACATTACCCGTGTTCCGTGAATTGCGGGTAACGCTATGAGTGCATAGCAAAAGGCTGAGGCAGTCGAAACATGGCGGGGTTCCCCGAACCGGGAGTCGGCCTCGTCATTTCGTTCTCCTACCTCCCGGCTCGTCCAATCGGATTACATGTCCACCCGGGAAGCGCCGCGATGAGATCACTTGCACAAGTCATCGGCCTGCTCCCCTGGCGCGAGGCCAACCATCGTACCGGCGATCTCATCGGTGGCCACGAACTCGGCCACGCGATCTATCGCCAGAGATGTCAGCGTGAGTGAGAGATGCAACCAGGCAGCGCTCGTCGCCCGCCGCGGGCCGCGAAACGCCATCGGGATCCCGCAGTGAACACGTCCGACTGGCCCGCCGAGGTGAGCACGGGGAAGGCGACGCGCCGCGAGTGGATTGGCCTTGCCATCATTGCGCTGCCCTGCGTGCTCTACGCGATGGACCTTACGATCCTGAATCTGGCGGTACCGTCTCTTAGCGTCGACTTAAAACCTACGGCGGCGCAGCTGCTGTGGATTGTCGACGTCTATGGCTTCCTGGCTGCCGGATCGCTTCTCATCATGGGAACTCTCGGCGATCGGATGGGTCGGCGCAAGCTACTGCTGATCGGATCGGCCGCCTTTGGCCTCGTTTCGCTGCTCGCCGCCTTTTCGCGCAGCGCCGGGATGCTCATCGCGGCTCGTGCGCTGCTGGGAGTCGCCGGCGCGACGCTGGCCCCCTCCACGCTATCGCTGATCAGCAACATGTTCCGGGATGACCGCCAGAGGACGTTCGCCGTCAGTGTCTGGATCGCGAGCTTTTCGCTCGGGGGTGCGATCGGGCCGGCTGTCGGCGGCCTGATCCTCGCGCGCTTCTGGTGGGGGGCCGTGTTCCTCGTGCCCATCCCCGTGATCGGCCTGCTCCTGACCATCGGGCCGGTGCTGCTTCCCGAGCACAAAAGCCCGAATGCAGGCAGGCTCGATGTGCTCAGTGCCGTCCTCTCTCTGGCTTGTGTACTGCCGGTCATCTACGGCATCAAGCTCGCCGCCGAGGGCGGTGATCTTCGGTGGGCCGCTGCAACGATTACGCTGGGCCTGGTATTTGGTTCGCTATTTGTGCGGCGGCAGATTACCCTCGCCGATCCGCTACTGGACCTGCGGCTGTTCAGGCGCCCCGCGTTGAGGGCAGCGCTCGCCATTCACATAGTTGATTTCTTCATCGGCTTCGGCATTCTCGTCCTCGTAGCGCAATATCTGCAGCTGGTGTTGGGGTTGACGCCGTTGCAGGCCGGGCTTTGGAGCACACCGGCCGGGGTCGGATTCGTGGTGGGGTCGCTGCTGACGTCGCCGACGCTCAGGCTGATGCGACCGGCCCATGCGCTGGGTCTCGGTTTGACGTTCGGGGCTGTTGGTCTTTCGGTGATGGCGTGCGGCATGAATCTGCACTCATTGGCGCTCGTGGTATTGGGCAACACGCTGTTCGCGATCGGCATGGCTCCGGTCAGTGCGATCAACTCAAATCTCGTCGTCAGCGCGGCGCCGCAGGAGCAGTCCGGCTCTGCCTCGGCACTCAGTGAGACGGCGGTTGAGTTCGGCGGCGCCCTCGGCATCGCCCTGCTCGGCAGCCTCGCAACCGCCCTCTATCGCTCTCGACTCAGCGGGGCCATGCCAATGGGTACGCCGACGTATGTGAGGGAGACAGCATTGCGTGGCATCGGCGCGGCGTTCAGTCTGCCGCAAAATTTGGAGGGCGGGACCGCCCTGAGGTCCACGGTACAGACTGCCTACACGAGCGCGATCGATATCACGTTCTTAATCGGTGTCGCCATGCTCTTGATCGCGGCTGCTGCCGCGGTTGTCACGCTCCGGAGCCTGAAGATGCACAGTTAGTTCCTTGGCTGGCGCTGCAGGAGCCTGAGTATCCGGCCGAAGCCGTCTCGTCGCGCGGTCCCTTCGATGTCCCGATACAGCGCCTGCGCCGTGTCCGCGTGCCGAGCGCGCAGCAGCTGCCAGGCGGCGAGTTTCGCCTCCAGCGCCCAACCGGGCCAGTGGCGCCGCTCGGCGTCCGCAGCCAGAGCCAACAGCCGCTCGGCGGGACTCAGGCCGGAGTGCGAGGCGTCGTCCAGTCTGGCCATGGCAATGTCGACGACATAGACCTCCTGGCGCGAGGTCATTGACTGGCGCAGCACGCGTGCACGCTGCAGAGCGTGATCCCGGGCTGCGGTATCGCCCAACGCTTGGGCGCACAGCGCCAGCATTGCCTCGGCCTCGGCCTCGCCGGTGCGCTCCTCGGCGGCGGCGAAGCCTCGGCTCGCGCGCTCCAGGCGCCCGCGGGCTACAGTCCAGCGCCCCTCGTCCATGTCGAGCTGCGCGAGCATCATCAGCGAGTTGTCGCCGTAGGTCGCGTCGCCGCCATTGCCGACGCGACGAATGACCTCGTTGAACCCGGCTCGCGCCCCCGCCGCATCACCGCGGTCGCTCTCGATGAGCGCGCAGGTGAAGCCGGCGAACACCGCGAACTGCGGATCGCTGACCGTTATCGCTTCGGCGAGCGCGTGCGCGCAGGTTGCACGTGCCGCGTCGAGGTCGCCCCGCAGGCGCTGTACATCGGCGATGTTGGTGAGCGGCCATGCCGTGTGATGCCCGGCGCGAGCAACGAGCGCGACGACCTCGCGGTATTCGGCGAGCACCTCATCGCTCGCGGCCTCATCCGAGGCGATGGTGGCGAGCGCCTGTAGGTTCCACGCCTGCAACGCCAGGTCATCCGTTTCGCGCGCAAGCTTCAGCGAGCTGCGTGCCGCCGCCTGGGCGCCGTCGCGATCGCCGGCCACCCACAGCATCCCGCACAAGTAGCGGTAGATGTTTGCGACCCCGCCCAGATCGCCGATGCCACGGTCGAGCGCCATCGCGCGCTCATACTCTTCGCGCGCCTCCTGATTGCGGTTGAGATTCGACAGCGCCAGCGCGAGATCGCTGCGCGCTGTCGCCTCGCCTCGCGGATTGCGCATCGAGCGATAAACGGCAACCGCTGCGACGAGACTCGCGCGCGCCGCCTCGTTCTTTTGGAGATGAGTGCGCGCGCCGGCGAGCGCGACCTGCGCGTCGGCGATCAGCCCGGCGGCGTCGTGCCGTTGCGCGAGGCGCAGCGCCGCTGCGGCATGCCGTGCGCTTCCGTCGGCGTCATCGAGCGCGGCGGCAACGCGCGCCGCGGCGAGCTCGACGCGCGGATCATCGGCGGCGTTTGACACGCGCTCGAGCTCCTGGAGCGTCCGTTGCGCGCCCGCCATCGAGCCTGCCGCGATCTGGGCATCGATCGCCTGCAGGTGGTATTCGATGCTCTCGGGCCGCGACCGCACCAGAGCGCTCCAGGTAACGGCAGCCTTACTCCATTCGGAACGCGCGGAGTCGGCCACCGCTTCGATCTGCAGCCGCTGTTCGGGCGGAAGATTCGCCGACTTCTGCTCGGCCTGCACGGCGGCCGCCAGCGCCTTGTCGCGAAACCCGAGCGCCGACCATGCCTGCGCGAGAAGCGTGTAGGCCGGCGCGTAGCCGGGCGCCTCGGCTACTGCATCGAGGAGCTCGTCGCGCGCTCGCGCGGCATCATACTGTCGCAGGGCATCGAGGGCGAAGCCGAGTCGACGTGCCACATCGAGACTCGGTGGCTGCGCATTGGCGATGAGGCCCAGAGTCTCGGCTTCGGGGAATCGCAAGCCCAGCTTGCCGCCCAGCGTGGCACCCACCTGCGTCGCGAGCGCAATCACGCCGGAGGCCACCGCCTGATCCGAGACCGAAGCGATGAGAGCGCCGGTGCGGGTGTCTTGCAGTGCGACATCCACCCGCAAGGGCGCATTGTCCGAGGAACCGGCGACCAAGTAGCTGCCGCTGATGACGTAGTCGGCGTCCAGACGCTGGCGCAGCCCCGCGAGAGTGGCAGCCGAGTAACCTCCCGCGGCTGGCGCAGGCAGGTCCGGGCTCGCATTGCGCACGAGCTCGTCCGGGACTACCTCGACGTTCTCGGCGATGCCCAACTCCGTGCCGAGCATCTCGCTCAGGGCAGGCCCGAGCCACAAGTCTTTGGGGTTGCGCGAGAGATTGCTGAAGCCGACCAGCGCGATGCTGCGTCCGCGGTGGACTGATGAGGAGGACGAAGTCGGTCTGACAACGATCCGCCAGCCGATGCCGAGCAGCGCCAGTACCGCGACCGCGCCTGCTGCCAGGACCCATGAGCGCGTTGAAGGCCACCTGCGACGCTGAGGGCTAGTAATGGCAAGCGGCGCATCCGCTGGCTGCCATGCAGTTGCTTCCGCGGTCGGGGTCACCGTCGGCGGGGGCGGCGGGCTCTGCGCGGCCGAGACCTGCGCGATGAAACGATACCCGACCTTCGGCACCGTCTCGATGAGGTGCGACTCGTTTTCGCCTTCGCCGAGGGCCCGGCGGATGAGCCAGATGTGCTTGCTGAGATTCGACTCGTCCACGTAGCCGCGCGGCCACAGCTCCTTCATCAGCTCGTCCTTGCTGACGACGTGACCCGCGCGCTCGACCAGCAGCACCAGAGTGTCGAACACCTTGGGGGTCAGAGCGATGGCTTTGCCCGCCGCGGACAGCCGGCGCTCAGCCGGATCCAGCGTGAAGCCGGCGAATCGATACACCGGGTTTCCCAACGTTGACATGGGTTTAAGCCGTCTCGCTCGACCGGCAGGAAGTTTGCCAGAAAAATGCCAGCCGAACGTCAGCGACAGGATTGCGAGTGTCGGGTCCAATTTCGGCCGTCCATTAACGCACTTGGACGTAGGGGAGGGTGAGGATGGGCGCTTTGAGGTGGCATTGGCCCTGGAGCCTCGGGCTCCTCGGGCTGCTCATACCGCTGGCGCGCGTGCCGGCGCTCGCGAGTACCGCCCTGGCACCGGCTCCCGCAGTGCACGAGGTCGACTGGCGCACCAGCCCGCTGGATCTGAATCTTCGCGGTTTGAACGGCGAGCGTTTCCGCTTTCACTGCCCGCCCGGCAAGTCCCTGCCCGGGCAAGTGACCGGCAGCGGGCCCTATACCGACGCCTCAGCGATTTGCCCCGCCGCCGTGCACGCGGGCGTCATCCGAGCCGCCAGCGGCGGCTTCGTGACCATCGAGCTGCGCCCCGGGCAGAGGCACTACGTGGGCTCGCTCCGGCACTACGTGGAAAGCGCCGACTACGAACCGTTCTGGAGCGGCAGTTTCCTGGTGGTAGCACCGGATGCAGCCGTGCAGCCGCCCTGATCCGCGCGCCAGGGCAGTAAAAACCACCCGCCACACAACCACCCCCGGGAATCGCGTCATGAAAACCACATGGATCCTCTGCTCTCCTGGCACTGCCCCGCCGGCGCTACCTTCGCGGCGGACAGCCCGTGGAACGGTGAGCGCGTGATGGCAACTGGCTTGGCCGTGCCATGCCCAACGCTTCGACAAACTAGCAACCCAGATGTTCGATACCTACCATAGTGGAGACAACATGTTCATTCAACTAAAGCGGTCGTTACATTCGTCCGGAGTATTGGCGCTCGCGACGTGCTCGGCGCTCGCCATGTGCCCGGCGCTCGCAACTGTTCCCGCCTCGCCCGCAAGCGGCTTTCCAACCGGCACCTACGCAGCCAAAGGGCTCGGCGCCACCGTCACGTTCGATGGCAACGGGCAGCTTCATGTGCGCAAGGGCGACGTGATGGAAGTAGAAGCTGATTACACGGTCAGGGGTCACCAAATTCAGTTGACGGACAAGAGCGGACCGTGGGCCTGCACCAAAGCGGACGAGAAAGCCGGCACTTATCGCTGGAGTTACAAGAGCGGGACATTGGCCTTCAGCAAAGTGAGCGACCGGTGCACAGACCGAGTGGCCAGCCTGACCCGGTACACGTGGAAGCAGCAGAAGTGAGGGCGTGACCCTTCCGGCGACCGGCGCCGAGTCCAGCTCGCCTGTACTTGGCACCCGCCCGCGACCCGAGATCGTCACGAGCGACGTTGTGCCGGTGCCTTCCCCGGTGACAAGTGCTACTAGCGGTTGCGTGGGTACACCGCACGTCGGCTGGACGCGCTTTGCTGCATGGCTGCTGGGGACATGATTTCACCGAGGTTTCCATCATGAATGCAGCCGCAAAAGCTCTACCGCGGGACCCCGAGCACGGCCTTTATGTCGGTGCGCTAGTCGTAGCGTTCGCCGCAGTGTTCGCGGGCTTTGCACGGACGTATTACCTCAAGTCTCTGTTCGGCACGCCGGCGCTGCCGTGGCTGGTGCAGCTGCACGGCGCGCTGATGACGGCGTGGTTCGCGCTGTTCTTCACGCAGACTTGGCTGATCGCATCGCATCGGGTTGCCTGGCACCGCCGGCTCGGCGTGTTGGGCGCGATGCTGGCGCTGGCGATTTTAGTAGTCGGCCCGGTCGTACTCGTACTCGCGGTAGCGCGCGAGCTGCATGCGCCGCACGGTAACCGGTTCTTCATCACGATCTTCGGCTTCGATCTGGTGGTCCTGACTGGCTTCGGGATCCTGGTCGGCAGCGCGCTCGCGTTGCGTCGGCGCAGCGATTTTCACAAGCGGCTGATGCTGCTTGCCACGTGCAGCATCATCGTGCCGGCGATCGCGCGCCTGCCGATCGGCGAACTCCCCGTCTGGGGGCTGTTCTACGCCTGCGTGCTGTTGCCGGCGATCGTCGACACCGTGCGCCATCGTCGCCTGCATCCTGTCTTTGGCTGGGGCGCGCCGCTGCTGATCGCCTCCCAGCAATTAGCCCTACTCGGTGCGCACACGCAGGTGTGGCGAGATTTCGTGGTCCGGCTGTTCGCTTAGATGGGAACGCGAGAGCAAGGGAAGCGACGACAATCATAACGAAGGATCGTCGAGAAAGCCCGCACTGCCGGGAGCTCCCGGCTGGTCGCAGAAAGTCCACCTGACAAATCGACCAACAGACCGGCAAGCATCAGATACTGCGCAGGCCCGCATGGCGCCGCATCGTGTTCGACATCGCCAGGAAGAACGACAACGCGGAGCTGCGCTTCACCCACAAGGGACTGGTGCCAGCCTACGAATGCTACGATAGTTGCTCCAATGCTTGGGCATGCGTAGCCGACAACTGCGCCGACTCATCACAACAGGCAAGGATCAGCCGAGCCCATGGTGAGGGAGAGCGGGGCGAAACTCATCGGCCAACGTGGACGTGCGGACGCAACGCCTGTTGCACATGCGCGTACCCGTGCATGACCACGTGAGCGATCCCCTCCGCTGGGGCGCAGGCTTGACGCGGTCGTGGTCCGACAGAATCTGCCTTGGACGACACTGATCGCGACTTGGGTGGCTGTACGGGCGTCACCCGGACGGCCGAGCCCGCGCGAGTCTCGGGGAACTTTGACCACCGTCGCGCGTAGCTGGTGTATCCGTTGGAGGTAGTGTTATGGCTAGCAAACGTTCTCCGGCCAAGTCAGCCAAGCGGTCCGCTCGCTCTCATCGTTCCGGCCGCTCTTCCTCACCTGATGCCTTCACCCTGTTGAAGAGCGATCACCGGGAGGTGGACGCGATGCTCAAGCAGTTCGAGGGGGCCCGCAGCGGCTCCAAGAGAGCGCTCGCCGAGCGCATTTGCACAGCGCTGACGGTGCATGCCCAGATTGAGGAAGAAATTTTCTACCCAGCTGCCCGTGAGGTGTTGCGGTCCTCGGACGAAGATCTCATCGAGGAGGCGACGGTCGAGCACGCGACCCTGAAAAATCTGATCGGTCAGATCCAGGGCGCCGGTGGAGACGGCTCTGACGATCGCTATACCGCTAAGGTTACGGTTCTCGGGGAATACACCAAGCATCACGTCAAGGAAGAGGAGACCGAGCTGTTTCCCAAGCTTCGCAAGGCGCGCCTTGATGCCAACGAAGTCGGAGAGCGCCTCGCAAGGAGAAAGAGCGAACTGATGGCCCAGTCTGGACAAGAAGAGTCTCCGGGCGCGCGATCCGGTCGCGCCCGCGCTGCAAACGGCATGACGGAGCGAGTGGCAGCGAGACTAGGTGCGTCGATATCCAAGTGACGTCGGCTCGATAACACCGGCCCGCGGAGCCTTATCGGACGCTCCGCGCGCAGAGGTCGACGAACGCGCGCAGCTTCGGCTGGTTGCGGCTCGCGCGCGGGTAGTAAACGAAAAGGCTCTCCTGCGCGGGCGAGAATCTCTCGCGGAGCGGCTCGAGCGCGCCCTGGGCGAGGTCCGCGGCGACATTGATGCTGGCGCTGTAGATGAGACCCATACCCTGCTTCGCGAGTGTGCGCAGGAGAGAGGGGTCATTGGCCAGCACCGACCCGGGAGGATCGATGATGACCGACTGGCCGTTGCGCTCGAATTCCCAACGGTAGATGTCGCCGATCTGCGGCCTGCGATAGCGGAGGCACTCGTGCCGTGAGAGGTCCTCCGGCGCCCGTGGCCGCCCGTGCTTCTGCAGGTAGCTCGGGGCACCGAAGACCAGCCACCTAAAGGGTTGCGAGACCCGTGTCGCGATCATGTCCCGGTCGATGTACTCGCGCGTGCAACGAATAGTGGCTTATGCTGAACAGAGACAGGCCTTACCCTGTGCAGCATTCGCACCGCCCCACCAGCCAGGAGACCTCCATGAGCAGCGGACCGAAAATCTGGCTGATCACCGGCGTCTCGCGCGGGTTCGGCCGTGAGCTCGCCGAAGCCCTGCTTGATCGCGGCGACACCGTGATCGGGACGACGCGCAACGGCTCCGCGGACATTCCCCGCGGAAAGGGCCGCCTCGACGTGCTCGCGCTCGATGTAACGGACGCCCGGGCTGTGAAGACGGCCGTCGCCGCCGCTTTCCGGCTGCACCGCAAGATCGATGTGATCGTCAACAATGCCGGCTACGGCTTGCTGAGCTCCGTCGAGGAAGCAACCGACGAGGAGATCGAGCATGTGTTTGCCGTCAACTTCCATGGCACACGCAGGGTGATCCAGGCAGCGCTTCCTCACCTGCGGGCGCAGCGCAGCGGGCATATCATCAACATCACATCCATGGCCGGCGTAGCGCCGAATCCCGGCAGTGGCTACTATGCGGCCGCCAAGATGGCGGTCGAAGGGATTTCGCAGTCCCTCGCCAAAGAAGTCGCGCCTCTCGGAATCCGCGTGACGCTCGTCGAGCCTGGCGCCTTCCGTACCGACTTTCTTTCCGAGCACTCCATCCGCCGGAGCACCGGCCAGCTGCAGGACTACGCTGCCACCGCTGGCGCGGCACACGAGCGCCTGGCCGCGATGGCCGGCAAACAGGCCGGGGACCCGGCGCGAGCCGCGGCCGCCATCATCCAGGCGGCCGATTCGCCCAAACCCCCGCTGCACCTCGTCCTCGGCGCTGACGCTTACCACCGCACGCGGCAAATGCTCGATGCGTTCTCGGCGGATTTGGAGACTTGGAAGGCCGTGTCGATCGCGGCAGATTACGAGCCACCGCCGCAGTAGACGGCCGCTGCTTGCGACCGGATCCAAAGACGCGACGCTCCTCGGATATCATTGCCCGCAATAGAGGAAGGGTCTGCAGCGGGAGAGCGACATTCGATTCTTGACGGGCATTCGTGCGGGGACACGGGCTGCGCAGCTCGCGGACCAATTACGAGGTCGCGTGACCCGACACTCCAAAGGGAATGCGTTGCTCGGGTGGCAAAGCTACTACCGCAATTCTCTCGAGGCGACTCCGGGAAGCGCGCTGATCGATCACCGCGGGCCCTATCTCGGCGGTGAGGCGCGGCACACTGAGCTGATCGATGCGATCGCGGCCGGCAAGAGCGCATTCCTGATATCGGCGCCGGCCGGTTGCGGCAAGAGTCGGTTCGCGCTCGAGCTCGCGCGGCGGCTCGAGCGCGCTCAGCGCTCGTGGGAGGTGCGTTTCGTTCGGCACGACGTGGCCACTCTTGGCGAGGAGGTGCACGATCTCCCGAACGCCAGCCACCTGCTTCTGATCGTTGACGACGCGCACGACCGCCCAGCTCTCGTCCAGCGCCTCGCCGCGGTATGCTCCGCGCAGGGGCCCTCGCAGAGGCATCTCCTCTGCCTCGTGCGGCCGACGGGTCGTGCTCCAGTGATGGAAGCCCTGGCGACCCACTTTCCCGTCACCGAGCCGGTGGAGATGGATCTCGGGCGGCCCGGTCCAAAAGAGGTACGAGCGCTGATCGACGCGCTCATCCCGCAGCTGTCACCTCATCATCGGGATGTGATCCGGCGGTTCGTAGCCGACTCGTATTTCGCCGTCGTGCTCTTGTGCTCGAGCGTGGCTCGCCAGAAGAAGCTGCCGCAAACCCTCAGCCCGAAGAATCTGCGCGACTACGCCGTGGGTCAGCCGATCGCCCAGGCCATCGGGGATCTGTGTCCGCCCGAGAAGGCCTTTCGTGCTCTGGCGGTGTATGCGGCATGCGCTCCAGTACGCGCCGGCGATGCCGCGACCCGCTCGAGCGCCGCGACGCACGCCGGTCTAGCGGTCTCCAACATCGAGGCACTGGAACACCGGGTTCTGGAAGCGGGCCTCTTCGAGGCGGACGGACAGGGTCTGATGCGCCCGCTTCCGGCCCTCGGAGACCTGGTTCTGGAGGAGACCTGCCTCGATGAGCAGGGTATGCCTACCGCATTCGGCAAATCACTGATACGGGCGCTTCTGGAGCAGCGCCGTTACGAGTCGGTGATCACGAATTGCGGCGATGTCGCTCGACTCTTCTGCAGCCCGGAGCGCGTGGATTTCCTGAGCGAGCTCGTGTTGGAGCGGGCCAGCGAGCTGTCACCGGAGAATCGCCCTGAAGCCGCCGAGATGTTGGAGGGCTGCGCCCGCCTGACGGTCCGGCAACCGGCAGTGATCGTTCGGCTGATCGAAGCTCTCGCGGCCAAAGATGTTCTTCGGGCCGCTCCTCCCGCGCAGGAGCTGGCTCACGCGGACAATCCCGAGGCATGTGCGCAACGCCTTCTTTTGTCGGCAGGCGAGTGCGATCCGACGATCGTGCGGTGGGCTCTGGAGTATTCACGCCAGCTGTTGGAGCGCGCTCGTGCTGACGAGGGCGGTTACCGCGCTCTACTAGATACTCTAAAGGAGTCCTGTCAGTTTGCGGTGGGGCGTTCGCCGGCCTACCTCGCGGCCGTCCTCGACGGTCTGAAGAGGTGGTCAGGGGACTCGAGTGCGCAGACCGTAGAGCTGGCGGCCTCGATGGTGCACGGCTTTCTGCGCCTCGAGATGCCCATCAGGCGCCGGGAGCCGGATGCGCCGCCTCCCGTCTCGATCGGCCTCAATCCAACGGACGACCTCTGGAAACTGCGCGATCAGGCCCTCGCGATCCTCGTTCGCTGCGCCAACCACGGCTCGGCACCTGCCGGGTATGCCGCGGCCCGCTCATTGAGGCACTGGGCGCTCGATCAGCAGAAGCTCACCGGTGAGGCGGTACGGCGGTGGGAGCCACAGCTCGAGCGGGAGCTGGATCTTCTGGTGGCCACCTTCGGCAAGCTCGGTGCGGAAACGGCTCATCTGCCGGTACGAGCTGCAGTCGAACAGCAGGGATGGCAGTGGTGGACGGACGGCGCCGAGCTCTTCATTCGCCGTGGCGGCAGCCGGATTCTCGAGGCGCTGCCTGAGGCAGCGACCTACTCGTTCTGGAAGGCGCTGCATGCTACCGCGCTGCCCATCTTCCCGGTCCCGTTGGATGAATCCATCGAGCCCCACCGGCGGCGCGAGCATCTGCTCCCTGTCATGGAGCCGTCGGCCGCGCGCGCCGGTGACCTCGCCAAGGAGCTGTTCGATCGGCTCGACCTCCTTTGCCACGACTCATCGGCCTGGTCGGCGCTGTTTGTGTCCGCAGTCAGCGAGCTGCCCGGACAGCCGCTGCAGCCGCGGGTCGGAGTGTATTTGAAGGAATTCATCGGACGTCATCCTGACGAGGCGTGGTCGCTCATCAACCAAGAGGTGGCGGATGGCCCCCTCGGCGCGATCCTCCCAACACTCCTGTCGGAGCTTCGCGAACAGAATATCCAGCGCTGGCATGAGACGATTCAGAGATCCCTGCCGGGGACGCGTCTGTTCGAGATGGAACTGGGCGCGCTGTGCGCGACCGGGGAGCTGGATCCCGTGGAGCGCGCCATGGTGTCGAAAGGCTTGGAGCTCGACGATGCGCAGATCGTTCACCTCTCCGCCCAGGCACTGTTGAGCGCCCCCTGCTCGGCGCTGGGCCCTGGACTGGCGGCCGTATGTGCCTCGCTGCCTCGGCATTCAACAGACGCGCGCCTTTGGGAGTTGACGCTCGACGCGTTCGCACGTTGGGGTGACCACCTGCTGACAGCGCCCGCAGACGAGGACGCAGGCCCGGCGCGGGCGGCCTCGGGCGAGCTTTTGAGACTGCTGCGTACCTGCGGAAGCTCGCTCTGCTGGGACCAGGGGCCGCACACTCGGCCCTTGGCCCACGTTTTGGCCATCTTTGCAGTTGCCGTACCGTACACCCTCAAGTCCTGGATGCGGCAGGAAGGGGTACCGTCCGCCGATTTCGCCGCAACCGACTCGGTGCTGTCGCCGGCTCGAGTCCTGGAAGCGGTGCGCCTGTTGGCGAAATCCTCGGCGGCATCATTCTGGCAGAAGCAGTTCGTCGAATGGATCACGGAGGAGCCGGACTTGGCGATGCTCGGGGCGATGGGCCTGGTGGAGCTTTGCGGACTGGGTGATCCATTCGTCTTGAAAGGTGGGCACGCAGCACTGGAAGCCATTGACAGGGCGATGCAGGAGGCCGATCTCCCAGAGGCACTTCGCCAGACGCTTGCGCGTGCGCGCCTGGCGATACAGGGATGGAGCCCACGGGGGTGATATGGCCAAGCTTATGAAGCGGCTTGAGTGTAGGGAATCTCTCACCGAAACTCAGTAGCTGTCATCCGACTTACCAGTTAACCGCGACGACGTTCCGCATGACCAGCGCTCAGTTTCCCCCGGCCGGCGCCGAGTTGTGCCGCACGGGAATCGACGGCTTCGACACTCTCATCGGCGGTGGATTGCCGCGGAACTGCTTCTACCTCGTCCAGGGCGACCCGGGTTCCGGCAAAACGACGTTTGCGCTGCAGTTCCTGCGCGAAGGGCTGCGTTGCGGCGAACCGGCCTTTTACATCACGCTTTCCGAAACCAGAGCGGAGCTGGAGAAGGTCGCGGTTTCCCACGGCTGGTCGCTCGAGCAGATCCCGCTCCTCGAGCTGTCCGCCATCGACTCGATGCTTCGGCCGGAATCCCAGACGACCGTCTTTCACTCATCGGAGCTCGAGCTCAACAGGATCGCCGGCCTGATCCTGGCGGAAGTTCGCAAGCACAATCCCGCGCGCGTGGTGTTCGACTCCTTGTCCGAGTTCCGTCTGCTGGCCGAGACCCCGCTGCGCTATCGCAGGCAGCTTCTGAGTCTCAAGCAGGAGCTCACGCTCCTGGGCGCGACCGTGCTGTTGCTGGACGACAAGATGGATTCGAACCGCATCGGCCCCGATCCGCACGTCTTGAGCATTGCGCACGGCGTGGTCGAAATGGAACAGCTCTCGCCCGAGTACGGGAGGTCGCGCCGCCGTCTGCGGATCATGAAGGTGCGGGGCCTGCAGTTTCGGGAAGGCTATCACGACTACATCATCGAGACCGGCGGGCTGCGGGTCTTTCCCCGCCTGACGGCCGCGGACCATCGCACCAACTTCCGCCGCGAGCCGGTGCCGAGCGGATCGGGGGAGTTGGACACCCTGCTGGGCGGCGGCCTCGACGCCGGCAGCACGACGCTCATTCAAGGGCAGGCGGGTACCGGTAAGTCGACTCTGGCACTGCAATACGCCACGCAGCGTGCCCGGTGCGGTGAGCGAAGCCATCTTTTCTGCTTCGATGAGACGGTCGGGATCATCCTTCATCGTGCTGACCAGCTCGGGCTGGAGCTCGCCCGCTTTGTGCGCGAGGGACTGATTACGTTGCAGCAGATCGACCCTGCGGAGATCTCGCCCGGAGAGTTCGCCGATCGGGTGACTCGAGGCGTGAATAGCGGCAGCAAACTGATCGTCATCGACACCCTGAACGGCTATTTGAACGCGATGCCGGGAGAGCGTTACCTCATCACCCAACTGCACGAGCTGTCCACCTATCTCAATCAGTGCGGCGTCCTCACGATTTTCGTCCTCACGCTGCATGGAATACTCGCAAGCAACGCGCCACTGGACATCAGCTACCTGGCCGATACCGTGCTGAACCTGCGATTCTTCGAGGTGTCGGGTTCCATCCGCACGGCACTGTCGGTGATCAAGAAGCGCAGCGGCCCGCATGAGCGGACGATTCGGGAGTTCCTGCTGGAGCCCGGCCGTGGCGTCCGCGTCGGCCGCCCGCTGAGTGAGTTCCGGCACATACTGAGCGGGTCACCCGTCTTTGTGGGCGACAGCGCGCGGATGATGCACACCGATGACCCATGAAGCGCTGGCACTTCGAATCCTGATCGTCGCGCCGGTGGGACGGGACGCGCCGGCGATCGTCGAGCTGTTGGAATCCCGCGGGCACCTCGCGCACGTCTGTAGCGGGCTGCGCGATGCCGGCGTGCAAGTCGAGAAGGGAGCCGGAGCCTTACTGCTCACCGAGGAGTCTCTGGAGCGGGAGCAGATCACCGCCTTGCTCCCGAAGCTCGATCAGCAACCGGCATGGTCCGAGCTGCCCGTGATCATCCTCATGACGGCCGGCGAGCGCGCCGCGGATCGCCTCGATCGCATCGCTGCCGCCTCGGGAGGCATCACGCTCTTGGAGCGGCCGCTCGGCGCGGCGACCCTGTTGAGCAGCATCGAGGTGGCGCTGCGTTCAAGGTGCCGGCAGTACCAGGTTCGTGACCTTCTCGAAGCGCAGCAGGCACGCGAGACAGCGCTGCGCGCGAGCGAGGAGCGGCTCCGGCTCGCCATCGCCGCGCTTCGGGACGCAGACCGGCGCAAGGACGCCTTTCTCGCCACGCTTTCTCACGAGCTGCGCAATCCGCTCGCGCCGATCCGCAATGCGGCTGAGGTTCTTGCCTCGCCCCGACTCACTTCCATGCAGCTGCGGTGGACGCAGAGTGTGATCCAGCGCCAGTCGGCGCATATGGCCTCGCTCCTGGACGATCTTCTCGAGCTGACGCGCATCACGCAGGGCAAGTTGCAGCTGCGCAGGCAGGCTTGCTCGATACGAGGCATCGTGGAAGCTGCGGTGGAGACCGCACGGCCGCTGCTCGACAAGAAAAGACACGAGCTCGGTATCCTGGTGCCGGCCGATATTCCACCTTTCGTCGCCGATCCCGTTCGGCTGGCACAGGCGGTCTCCAACCTGCTGACCAATGCCGCCAAATACACCGATGCTGGCGGTCGTATCGAGCTGACGGCACGGCTCGACGAGCGCCTGATGATCGCGGTCCAGGACAATGGCATCGGCATCCTGCCAGAGCAGCTCGGCGGCCTGTTCACCATGTTTTCGCAGGTCCCTTCGGCAATCGGCCGTTCGGAGGGAGGGCTGGGAGTGGGCCTCGCGCTCGTGAAAGGCCTGGCCGAGCTGCACGGAGGGACCGTCGAGGCGCATAGTGACGGAGCAGGTAAAGGGAGCCGATTCCTCATTGCGCTGCCATTCGAGCCGGCTCGCGAGATCGAAGCGCCCGTGGAAGCGGGACCCGCGGTGATCCCCTACGGGCAGCTGCGCGTGCTGATAGCCGATGACAATCGCGACGCAGCCGACAGCCTCTCCATGCTGCTCTCCATGGAGGGTTATGAGGTTAGGACGGTGTATGGTGGACGCGCCGCCGTTCTCGGCGCCGAGACCTTCCGACCTGACGTGGTGCTGCTGGACATCGGAATGCCGGAGATGAATGGATACGCGGCCGCGAAGGCAATCCGACAGCAGCGCGGCGGCGTGGAGATCTGCATGGTCGCCATCACAGGCTGGGGGCAGCAGGAAGATAAACTCCGCGCGGTCGAAGCGGGATTCACCACGCACGTGACCAAGCCGGTGGATCCCAATCTGCTGCGGGACATTCTTCGCGGGGTGACAACCTCGGTTTCTGCCCATCCTGATCCTGCCGCTCGCGAATGAGCCGGGAGACGATGGGCGCGCGCATCGCCGTCGAGAAGGTCTGACAGGTGCCACGCGCAAGCGCCGCATGAGTGTCTGCGCATGCGTTCCTCATTGCGAGCCAAGCGGCGCCAGCGACCGGCATTCCTCCGATCGCGCCTCCCCAAGCGGTATCGCCGACTGAAGTTCCCGCGTAGGCTGACCACGACGCAAGGCCCGACGCCGTCCCTGTTCTGCGGCGAACGCGTCGGCTTCCTCGGCCAACGCCCGGGCCACTGCCGGCCGTTGCGAGAGCGTCCGGAAGTAAGCGTTCACCCGGGGCCATTCCGCGAGGTCGACGCCGGCATACGGCGCCCAGTTGAGGACAGTCACCAGGTAGGCATCGGCGACGCTGAACGCATTGAGCAGGAAAGCGCGCCCCGCGAGATGACCGTCGAGGTGACCGAATCGGACCGGCAGCTTCTGACGCGCGAACGCCTTCGCGCCGTCGGGGCTGCTGCGGTCGAGAAGCGGAATGAACGTCGCCTTGTGCAATTCCGTGGCGATGAAATTGAGCCACTGCTGCAGGCGATAACGTTCGATTCCGCTGCGGGGCGCGAGCTGCGCCTCGGGATACGAATCCGCGACATACTGCAGAACGACGGGGTTCTCGGTGAGGATCTCGCCCGCGGCGGTCCTGAGCGCGGGAACCTGCCCCATTGGATTGACTGCGAAGTAGTCCGCGCCGTCCGGGAGCACTCTGACGCGGGGATTCGTGTGAATGTCGACATAGACGAATTCCGCAGTGCCACCAGCCTCGTAGAGAGCGATGCGCGTGGCGGCAGAACAGGCGAGCGGTGCGACATAGAGTTGCATGGGGTTCTCCGGATGGCCGATCAAATTTTATACTGTCTGGTATAATAATTGACCACGAAACGTCTCGCCGTCAAGATATTTATACCATATGGTACAAAAAAAGCGGGCGGTGCGCTCCCCGCATGGCGCACAGAGGCAGGCTCCCCGGTTGCGAGGGCGACCCCGCGCTTATGACGCCGACCAAGCTCTCGCCGAGGCTCGCGATGCCTTTTGGGACACCGGATATACCGGGACGTCGCTGGACGACCTGGTCGACGCTACTGGCATGAACCGACCGAGTCTCTACGGAGCTTTCGGGGACAAACATCGGCTCTACTTGAGCACGCTGGATCGCTACCGCGAGTTTGGACGCGCGGCGATGAAGGAGGAGCTCCGGCCGGAGCGATCTCTTCAAGAGGCCCTGCGGGGCCTCTTTGCCCATGCCATCGCGATCTACATGGCGGGCTCCCATGGCGCGCGCGGCTGTTATCTCATTGGGACCGCGGCGACGGAGGCCGTCCACGACTCGAGGGTTCGCGCCATCTTCGCCGCTGGGCTGCATGAGCTCGACGAGCTGATGGAGACTCGTCTGCGAGAGGCGGTGCAGCAAGGCGAGTTGTCGACGGACATCGATCTCGCCGCGCTCGCGCGCGTTCTGTGCGGTGTCATGAATTCCCTGGCCCTGCGCGCCCGCGCGGGCGATTCTCGCGAAGTACTCGAAGCGACAGCCGATGCGGCCGTCCATCTTGCAGTCGCCCGCAGGACCCATCGGCGCTAGTGGATGCGTTGCACAGCCTCTAGCTGGCGCGGTGGAGCACGACCCCGCCTATGACGAGCGCGATGCCGGCAATTTCCGCCGAAGTCGGAAGCTGATGCAAGACCACAGCCCCGATCAGGCACGCCATGGCGGGAAGGATTGCGAGCAGAAGGGCGAACGTCGCCCGTGGCAGCCGGGCCATGGCAAGTTGGTCGCATACGTATGGGATCACGGAGGAGCTGACACCAACCCCGACACCCGCCGCAAGTAGGAGCGGGCTCGCGAACGCCGGCAGCGCCTGTCGAATCCCAACGGGGAAGGCGACTACCATCGCGACGAGCATGGCGAACCCCAGGCGGTCGATTCCGGCCGCGCCGCCATCGGCCGCGATGCGATGGCCGAGAATGATGTAGAGGACGAAGAGGGCACAGTCGGCGAAGGCGAAAGCGAAGCCGAGCGGCTGACCGGCGAGCCGCACATGGGTCAGCACATATACGCCGGACACCGCTAGGGCGAGAGCCGCGAAATTCCGTTTGGACCGCATGCCGAGCGCAGCGAGACCGATCGGACCCGCGAACTCGATCGCGCCGACGGTACCGAGCGGCAGGCGAGCGATCGCGAGATAGAAGCAGACGTTCATCAACGCCAGAACGCTCCCGAGCATCAGCACATTGCGCTTTGCGGCAGCTTGGAGGCCGCGGTAGTAGCGCCACGGCCGGCGCCACCCGGCGAAGATGGCGGCCGCACTCGCGATCCGCAGCCACGCCACGCCGAGCGGGTCAACGTGCGCAAACAAGAGAACCGCGAAGGCGGGACCGAGGTAATGGAACACCGCGCTGACCAGAAAGTACGCCTGCGGCGGGACGCGCTCGATGACGAAGGAGACCGCAGGCGGATTGCTCTGCCGAACGGCGGGAACTGGCACGGGGCTCATGGTGAGCGCATAATCGCAACCCGTCGTCACGATTTGAATCCCAATCTAGATGGCACAAGCAAGAAAGTCAGTCAATTTGAAGGAAAATAGCGGAAATCTCCTTCAGATTGCGCCTCTCCTTCGGGACGCGCGCAACGTCCAGATTCTGGCTCTGCTCGAGAATGATCCGCGTATCAGCGTCTCTGAGTTGGCGCGACGCGTAGGCATGTCCGCCCCTGCCACCCGCGAGCGGATCCAACGCATGGAAGAGGCGGGGGTCATTCAGGGGTGCCGGCTCGAGATCGATCACGCTGCCTTGGGCTATCCCATCGTCGCGTTCATTCGCGTGCGCCCCATGCCTGGCAAGCTACCCAAAATTGCGGAGCTGGCCGTGTCCCTGCCGCAGGTCATGGAGTGTCATCGCATCACGGGCGAGGACTGTTTCATATTGAAAGTAGGCCTCGATTCCCTGGACAACCTGGATGTCATCCTCGACCAGTTTCTGGTCTATGGACAGACCACCACGTCCATCGTGCAATCCACCCCCGTCGCCCCGCGTCACCTGCCCCTCCCAGGGAAGAAGTGACCTCGAGAAGTCCGTGGTGTACCGCGAGTTACTGGTGCAGCGAGCCTCAGCGGCCGTGATCGAGATCGACATCCCCCGCCCACCCGACTCGAGCGCGATGCGGCATGCGTCTCGCGTCTGCTCAAAGATCTGTCGTGAGGTACGCGAAGACCGTACGCCTGCCGGGAAACAGGAAGTCGCCGGGCGTGTTGGCGATGGTCCACCAGTAGGAATCCGATGCGTTCTGGATCTGCACGCGCAGGGTGCTGTTCTTGCCCAGCACGGTGAATTCGTATCGCCCGCCGACGTTCAGCCAGGTGACCGCGGGCGCGTAGAGACCGTTATCCACCGTGGCCGGTGCTTTGCCGAAATGCGTCGCCGCGAGGTCCAGCGTGACGGCCGACCACCACGGGATCGTGTAATCGATGTTGGCCGAGTACGTCAGGCGCGGCTGCCCGAGAGCCACGGGGCCCACCCCCGCGGCGGCCAAGTCTGTTCCGATGATGCTGATCTTGTCGACGAGAATGCCGACGTTGATATCGAAATGGTCGATTCGTTGGCCTGAAATCGACAGCTCCGCGCCCTTGGCTCGCTGTACGCCCAGCTGCCGGTCGACACTATTCGCATCCAGGTTGAAATAGGGCTTTTGCAGCTCATAGACTCCGGCAATGAGCTTCAATCGGGGCGTCACGAGATAACGGACGCCCGATTCCACCTGCCAGGTCCGGGACGCGGGCAGGACGGCGCCGCCGTTCTGCGCGAAGCTGGGCGCTGCACCGGAATCTTCGAGCCCCTGGGAGTACCCCGCGTAAAGCGTCAAGCGACGCGTCAGCACGAGGGCTGAGTTGCCGTAGGCGCGCAGGGGGTGATCCGATAGCTTGCTATCCGGGATCCCGGGAGAGGCGACGGTTTTGCGGTAGTTTTCCTTCTGTATCCCCAACTCGAGCTCGGCAAACCGGTCCCAGTCGATGTGATACGCGGAGCCGGCTGTCCAGAGCTTCGTGCGATCGTTGGTGAGCGGCGAATACGTGAAAGTCGGCTCGGGCACCTGGGGCTCGGCGGCGACGCCGTCCGGACCCAGATCGACGACATCGGCGCCGCCGTAGCGCGCCAGGACATTACGGCCGCGCGCCAGCAGGATGAGCTCGTGATGCCAATCGCCCGTGCCCCAGCGGCCCGTCAGGCGCAGTTCTCCGGAAGTGGAAGAGGTGCTTTGATCCGGATAGGCCATCACCAGATGCTCCGCCTGGCCGTCCCGTTGGATGTCGGTGTACAAATCCGCGAAGCTCGTGGGATTGTCCGCTGTCGAACGAAACACTCCGGCGTTGAGCGTCCAGTCCTGACTCAGCCGCGCGGCAATGAGCCCGCCCAGGGTTTCTGTCGAGCTGCGCCCTCGGGCCCAATTCTGGCCCAAGTAGCCAGTGTGAATCGGCGGCGGGAAGTAATCACCGGCGGTGAAGAAGAGCGGAAATGTCTTCGCATCCCGGGTCTCCTGCCAGTCGAGCAGAGCCCGTACCGTCACCCTGTCATTCGGCGACCATTGTGGGGTCGCGCCTGCAGTCGTCACCCGCGACGTGTATCCGGAAGTTTGTACAAATGGGGTTAGCGTGCTGACCTCGGTGCTCACGCCGATCGGCAAAAGCAACTTTTTGCCCGCCAGCGGCAGACTGCCGTCGATGCTGACGCCCCACGCATCGTACGGGCCGCCGTTGACAATGATGGTGGCGCTCGGCGTTCCGTTCCCGGGGCGGCGCAGCTCATAGTCCACGATGCCGGTCGGCGCAGGAAAGGCGTAGCCGATCTCGCTGACGCCGACCCGGATGGCCGACCCCTCGATGACGCGATTGGAAAGCCCGCCCTGCTCATCGAAATAAAGACCTTCAATCCGTACATTGCCGGCCGCCTGTGGGCTGTAGCCCCGCACTCCACCCGGGCCGTACAGGCCGATCGATTCCAGTCCCAGAGTCAATCCAAATGCATCCTGGGCGGAGGCGACCGGATTGTCGGAGGCGTGCTGGGCACGTGCCGCGGCCGCATGCAGAATCAAGGCAAGAGAGGCGACGGTAAGGGAAAATCGCCGCAGGAACGCGCCTTCGCTTGGATGAGCCGACACATCGCCACCTGAGCTGGGATCCGGGGCCGCAGTGTAGGTGCAACGGCCGATGCCGCCGAAGACCGCTCGCTGCACGAGACCGGCGATTCGCTGCAGGGGTGAGTTCGCAGCAGCCCATTTTGGCGTAGAGTGATCGCCATGACCTCAGCTCAAAGCGGCGTGCGCGCGACCGGTTGGGCCTGGATTGCCGCGCTCTGGTCCGCCGGCGCGCTATGCGACGCCAGTCAAACAGTGTTCTCCATGGCTGCATCCGGCAAGCATCCGTCTTTCTGGCTGCCGTTCGCGACCGAATTCGCATCCTGGCTGCCCTGGGCGCTGGCCACTCCATTCGTGATGCATGTGGCACGGCGCTATCCGATAGTCCGTGGCGCGGGCATCCGCACGATCAGCGTGCACCTGGCGGTCTTCGCTGCTGTTGCCGCTGCCGCGGGAACATGGTGTGCAGTGGTCCAAATGATCTTCAACCCTTGGGGCTACCCACAGAGGCCGGCCTTCCTGGACACGTGGACGATGACGCTGCTCTACCAGAGTCTCACGTACCTGATTGCGTACGCGCTGATGATCAGCGTTACGCTCGCAGTGGACGCGCGGGCAAGCATGGCGCGGCAGATGACCGAGGCCGCACGGCTGAATGAGGAGCTCTCGAAGGCGCAGCTCGCGGCACTGCGCCGGCAGATCGAGCCGCACTTCATGTACAACGCACTCAACTCCATCGCCGGCCTCGTGCGTGACCACCTGAACGACGCCGCCGTCAGCATGATCGTCGGGCTGAGCGAGTTTCTGCGGCGCTCCTCGGAGGATTCCCACAGGTCGCAGGTAGCGCTGCAGGAAGAAGTCGAATATCTGCAGCGCTACCTCGATATCCAGAAGATTCGCTTCGGCGAGCGGCTGCAGGTGAGCATGGACATTCCCGCCGATCTGCTGCGGGCGCAGGTTCCCAACCTGCTGCTGCAGCCGCTGGTGGAGAATGCCATCAAGCACGGCATTGCCAAGCGTGTCGCCGGCGGGGCGGTGCGTGTCGCCGGTGCACGTCAGAACAGCCACCTTTGCCTGAGTGTCTACAACGACGGTCCTGTCTTGCCGGCCGATTGGGAGGCGACGCAGAAGACTGGCGTCGGCATCCGCAATTTGCGCACGCGCTTGCAGATCCTCCACGGCAACGAGTCCGAGCTGCAGCTGCGGCGCGCCAATCCCGGCGGCGTGGAGGTACAGGTAACGCTGCCTTACCGGGAAGAATAGATGTCGTCCATCGAGAAACGACAGCCCGGCATACGGGCGCTCGTAGTCGACGACGAAGCATTGGCGCGACGCAACCTGACAGTCCTGCTGCGCCGCGATCCAGGCATTGAGTCGATTGCCGAATGCCCGTCCGGGCTCGATGCCCTTGCAGAGATCAGGAGGTCGAAGCCCGACCTCGTGTTCCTCGACGTCCAGATGCCCGAATGCGACGGCTTCGACGTAGTGGAGCTCCTGGGCGCCGATCTGCCGCCCGCGATCGTTTTCGTGACCGCGTACGACGAATATGCGCTGCGGGCCTTCGAGGCGGGCGCGCTCGACTACTTGTTGAAGCCATTCGACGATGCGCGCTTCGGGCGCGCTTTGAATCGTGCCAAGGAGAGGCTCGCCTACTACCTGGCGCCGAAACCGCCGACGGTGGAGCGGCTCATAGTTCGAAGCCAAGGCCAGGTGCTGTTCTTGAGCGTGGGGGATATCGACTGGATCGAGGCCGCTGGTTACTACGCCTGCTTGCACGTGGGTAGCGACATCCACATCCTGCGGCGATCGCTGTCCGAGCTCGAGCAGGATCTGGGTGATGAGAGATTCGTCCGTATTCACCGCTCGACCATCGTCCGCCTGGATCGGGTGCGCGGCCTGGAGCTGCAGGCCGGTGGTGAGTACGAAGTGGTATTGAGATCCAACGCGCGACTGCGGTTGAGCCGGCGCTATCGCAAGAGATTTCAGGAACGCATGGAGGCAATCGGGAGCAGGTGACTGGCGGCACCGGGTCGGCGTCTGGCTGTCCCGGTGCGGCGGAACGGGCGCTCACGCCGCCGTCGATCCTTCGGCCGCTGTCATCCATTCTTTGTACATGCCCGCACGATAGTTTCCGGCCACTGTGCGGAAGGCGACATTGAGACGGTTCCACATGTTGATCTGCGTTACGGCGAGGGTGAGATCGATCATCTCCTGTTCGCTGAAGTGCTGCCTGACGCGATCGTAAACTTCATCCGGCACTCGAGTCTCGGCAACGAGCGTCACCGTCTCGGTCCATTCGAGCGCGGCGCGCTCGCGGTCATCGAAGAACGGCGTCTCGCGCCAGGCAGCGAGCGTGTAGAGACGCTGCTCGGACTCGCCCTCGGCGCGAGCGTCCTGAGTATGCATGTCAAGACACTGTGCGCAGCCATTGATCTGGGAGGCACGTATCTCGACGAGGTGCAGCAGCCGGCTGCCCAGGCTGGAGCGATGCAGGTAGGCCCCAATCGCCAGCAGCTGCTGCCGGACCTTGGGATTGACGCGGCGAGAGTCGATACGCGGTTTCATCATGATCTCCTGGCTGGATTGGCGCTCTGTGCTATAGACGCGACGGAATGGCTTCGTGTGACAGTCATCGGCCATGCGCCTCGGTCGCAGGCGCGGCCAGCTTGTCCGGATTCACCACCGTGTAAACGTCCAATATGCGCGTTCCGTCCGTGCGCACCGTGATGACCGAAAAGAGCTTGCCTCGCACGGTTACCGCGAGCGCGGGCTCGCCATTGACGGCAGTCATCTCGAACCCGAACTGGTCCGCGTACCGCCCCAGCACCCCGAGCGCAAAGCGAACGACACGCTCTCGGCCGTGAATCACCTTGAGCGCGGCGCGCGCCCGGCCGCCGCCGTCGGAAGTCCAACTTGCCTTGTCGGCGACGAGTTCCAGGAGCGCCGTCTTATCCTGCGTTTGAATCGCGTCGGCAAAACGCTGAAGAAGGGAGCGGCGTGCCGCATCGCTCACCTGCGCGCGCGGCTTCTGCCCGCGCACCCGTTTGCGGGCGCGACTCACGATCTGGCGGCAGGCCACCTCGCTCTTGCCGAGGATCTGCGCGATGTCGGCGTAACCCGAGTCGAACACTTCATGCAGCAAGAAAGCGGCGCGCTCGTCCGGCTCGAGTTGCTCGAGCACCACGAGGAAGGCGATCGAGAGGCTGGAGGACAGCTCGGCCCGGGCATCTGCGGCTGGCGCGCTATCGCCGATCAGAGGCTCGGGAAGCCAGGGTCCTACGTATCGCTCCCGCTCCGTGCGCGCCGCCCGCAGCCGGTCGATGCATAGCCGGGTGACCGCGGTCACGAGCCAGGCTTCGGCAGACCGCAGCTCTTCCGAAGCGCCTCGATGCCAGCGCAGGTAAGCATCCTGCAGCACATCCTCGGCGTCCGTACGCGAGCCGAGCATGCGGTAGGCGATGCCGAACAGCCGCGGCCGATGTCGCTGGAATTCGCCGAAACGGTCCTGCATTTGCGTACCTTGAATGCGGCTTCCTCACCTGAGACGCATGAAGGAGGCCGGCTGTGACAGCCGATGGGCCCGGCCGGCGCCACCGGCCCTGGCGCCGCGCAGGGTCCTCCGAATCCCGTCACATTTGTCACTCCCAGGGTCGGCCCGAGCGGCGGTACCTTACATCGTAGGCGATGAGCACCGGTACTGCAGAGGTTGACCAGTCATGAGCGATGCGACACAACTCGCGATGCCGCCTGCGGGCGCAGCCCTGCCACGGATCGGTGCGCTGCTGCGCGCGCTCGGGCCCTACGCTGCCATCGAGCTCATTTTGCCGGGAGGCACGCTGATCGCGCTCGTCATCTGGTTCTGCCGCCGCAACGAATGGGTGCGATCGGTCATCCGCGCTTGTGCCGGAATCATTACCGGGACAGCCGAGCGCCCGCTCGCCGCTCGAGAGCGTTTTGATCGCCGTGCCACGCGATCCTCAGCTTGTGCATGAGACTCTGCGCGTCGACGGGGGCTCGGAGCTTCACGTCCGTGTTATCGAAGTAGCAGTACACGTCCCGCGGCTCCGGGCCTTCATGCCACGCGCGGATGCGCTGCGCCCAGCGGGATAGCGCCTTGTCAGAATAGCCACTTCGGTACAGCTCCTTGTCCCCGTGCAGCCGCACATAGATGAAATCGGCCGTCACATCCTGCGCCATCGGCCACTGCCCGGCGGTATCGGCGATGACGAGCGCTATCCGCTGCTCGCGCAATAGATCGATGAATGACGGGTCGAGAAAACTTTCATGCCTGACTTCCACCGCATGGCGAAGCGGACGCCGCGTGTCGATCGCGAGGCGCACCCGGCCCTTCATCCATGCCGACCGGCGCCGCGCCAGTGCGAGAGCCGCGTCCGTGTCCCGCGGCAACAGGCGAAAGAAGCGCTCCAGCCGTTCCCGGTCGTATTGGAAATTAGGCGGGAACTGCCACAGGATCGGCCCGAGCTTCTCCCGCAGGTTGAACACCCCGGAGGCGAAGAAGTTGGCGAGCGGCTCCTCGATCGCGCGCAGCCGCAGCATGTGCGTGATGTAGCGGCCCCCTTTGAGGCTGAATACGAAGCCGGCCGGGGTCTGCGCGTACCACTGCGCATAGCTTTGGGGCCGCTGCAGGGAATAGAACGACCCATTGATCTCGATCGTCGCGAAGCGGCGCGATGCATACTGGAGCTCGGCGTGCTGCGGGAGTACCGGCGGATAGAAAGGTCCGCGCCAAGGCGCGTAGCGCCAGCCCGAGATGCCGATGCGGATCGTCGCCACGGAGGCTGCCTGGAGCACGCTTCGCGCCCGGGCAAAAGCCCGGCAGGCAGCAACCATTGAACCGCGCTTCTAGCGCGCTGATGGCAGAGGGTTCCCGAACCTTGCGAAGGCTTTGCCGTATTACCTTCGATCCAAAGGAGTTCCGAAGACCATCGGATGGACTTGAGCCGGTGACGTCATCAGTGGATCAGCCCCTTCAGCACGCCGCGCAGCTTGTTCTCGACCTCGCCCTTGTGCTTCTGCAGCTGCTGTTGCGCCACCGATTTGACCAGGGACTGCGTATCGGGGCGTACGCTGGGGCTCTTCATGGTTCCGGTGACGACGAGGGGAACGTTGGCCAGCGCGGCGCTCGCCGCGGCTCCTTTCAGGATGGCCGCATTCAAGTGGTAAGCGATGGCCTCCGTGACCAGACTGGCGGTGCCTTGTCCCGTGACGCGCAGATCGCCGGAAGCGATGTTGAGATCCTTCGTGGTCGCGACGCCATTCGCCAGGTGGGCAGAAGCCTTGAAGGCGTCAAAACGCGTGCTGTTGCCGCCTCCCGTGGCGGGCAGTGAGCGCCTCTCGGCGAGTGCCACCGCACTGTTGATGGCGGACCAGAGGTCGATGCCCTGGATGGCGCCATTCGTGAGGTTCACTGCGGCCTGTCCGTCGAGGGAGCTCATCAGGGCGGCGGTCGTGTTGCCGTGCGCCGTGAGATTCAGGGTGACATTCCCGCGGCCCGAGACCCGATTGAGCTTGGCGAAGTCCGTGAGCAAGGGCTGGATGTCGACACCGGACAAGCTCTCACCGAGATGCAGCACCGGCACGTTGCCGTGTGCGTCGAGCGTTACCTCCCCCTTGGAGGTGCCGCCGTAGAGCATTGCCGTTGCGGGCAAAATGTGCAGCACCCCGCCGTCGGCAGTCAGGCCGACCTTGACCTGTGAAAGCTTCATGCCGTAGATCGTGGCAGCGCCGATTGCGGCCTTGCCGTTCAGTTGCAGTGTTTTGAGCGCACTCGTGGGCAGCTCGGTCGGCTGTTGATTCTGTGCCGCAGGGGGTGGCGGCGCGGGTTGCGCGCCCGCCTTCCTGGGCGCGGCATTGAGATAGCGGTCCAGGTCCATGCGATCGATCGACAGATCAAAGCTCATCGCGCCCGAGGCGAGGTTGGTCACCGCAGCATTGCCGCGTAATGTCGAATCATCGATTCGGGCATCGAGAGCCGACAGGTGCGCGGTCTTGGCGTCATATTGCAGCGTGGCGTTACCCGACAAGGCGATCGGCCGTGCTCCGGCGCCGGAGGTGAGGTCGAGATTCCACTTGACGGGTACCGGGACGCCGCTGGCTACATGGCCTACGGTGACGCTCACGTGATCGGCCACCATTTCCTGGTAGCTGACGCGGCTGTTCTTCACGACGACGCCTGCGATCGCGCCGAGCGTCATTTGCGACCCCGAGCTCTGTGGAGCCGGTACCGGCGTTTTCCCGGCGGGCATCGACCAGTTACCCTGACCCTGCGCATTCTTCAGCAGCCGCAGATCGAGTCCGTCGATCTCGATGCGCCCGACGTCGATCTGGTGGTGAAGGAGAGGGAGCACGCGTACGCGAAGCGCGACGCGCTGCAGCGACGCGAAGGGCTGGGACGAACGGAAGCCCGGCGGGTTCCCCAGGGTCGCAGGCCCGAGCTCCAGGGCGAGCGATGGGAAGATCGCCAGGCGGATGTTGCCGGACAGGGAAAGGTCGCGGCCGGTGGAGGTCCGGACAGCCGCTTCGATGCGCCCCTTGTAGGCGTTGGGATTGAGGGTCAGCCAGAGCGCGATCACCGCGGCAATGAGCACCACGACGCTGCAGCCGATGACGATGCCGATGATTCGCAAGACTCGCATGGCACGCACCTCCGAGGGCTGGACAACTGGATTGTAGCAGGTCGATCTCCAGACTCCCCCTGAGGCAGGGCCGGAACCTTTCCACAAACGTGGCGTTAGCACAGGCGTCCCTCTCCAAGGTGTGTCATGAGCGACGGCATTCGACGACGTGATGTCCTTACCGGCGCTGCGCTCGCACTCGTCGGCGGAGCGGCGGCGCGAGCGGGTGTCATCAAGGGGGAGCTTCCATGGCGGCCGGATACGGCCTCGCCGCCGCCGCGGGTCGAGCCCGGGCCCTGGCAGTTCTTCACACCGGAGGAGCTGCCTACCATAGAAGCCTTGGCCGATCGCATCATTCCGCCGGATTCGCAGACCCCGGGCGGCAAGGACGCGGGCTGCGTGGTCTTCCTCGACCGGCAGCTCGCGGGAGCCTACGGCAGCGCCGAAGGGCTCTACGAGCGCGGTCCGTTCATTCAAGGTGCGGAACAGCAAGGGCCCCAATCCTCCAAGACACCCGCTCAGACCTACCGCGCGGCCCTCCAGGCCATCGACCAATACTGCCGGGAAGGACGGGGGAGCGGGATGCCGCGCGGCAAGCACTTCGCCGAGCTCGCGCCCGAACAGCAGGATGAGATGCTGCATGGCCTGGAAGGCGGCACCGTGGACATGTCGGGGGTCGACGCGAAGCAGTTCTTCACCACGCTGTTGAAGGACATCCAGGACGGCTTCTTCGCCGACCCGATCTATGGCGGCAACCGTGACATGTGTGCGTGGAAAATGATCGGCTTCCCCGGCGCACGGTATGACTACCGCGACTGGGTGAGCCGCCATAACGAGCGTTACCCGTTGCCGCCCGTCAGCATCGGCGGGCGCGCAGACTGGACGCCGCGGCAGCGGTGAGCGGTCCATGGCCCGCAGACTTCCGCGCAAAGATGTGGTCATCGTCGGGCTGGGATGGACCGGGTCGATTCTCGCGAACGAGCTCACGGACGCGGGTCTCGAGGTGGCAGCGATAGAGCGGGGACCCTGGCGCGCGGCCGCGACGGACTACCCGCCGAATTGGGCGCAGGACGAGCTGCGCTACCGCATCCGTCACGAGCTCTTCCTGCAGCCGGCGCAGACGACATTCACCTTCCGCAACAAGATGAGCCAGACGGGGCTGCCCATCCGCAACTGGGGCGCGTTCATGCCCCCCAACGGGGTGGGCGGAGGTGGAGTCCACTGGAACGCGGAGACCTGGCGCTTTCTACCCACCGATTTCGTGTTGCGTACGCATCTTACGCAGCGCTACGGTGCACGGTTTCTACCCGCTGACATGACCATCCAGGACTGGGGCGTCACTTACGCGGAGCTCGAGCCGCATTACGACCGCTTCGAGTACCTCTGCGGCACCTGTGGTCAGGCGGGCAATCTCCAAGGACAGATACTGGAGGGCGGCAACCCCTTCGAGGGGCCGCGCTCGCGCGCCTATCCCAATCCGCCGCAGCCGCAGCCTTTCAGCCACACGCTATTCGCCCAAGCGGCGCGGACGCTCGGCTATCGGCCTTTCCCCCAGCCTTCCGGTAATCTCTCACGAGAATATCGCAATCCGCTCGGCGTGCGTCAGGGGCCGTGCAGCTACTGCGGGTTCTGCGAATGGTTTGGCTGCGGCAATTACTCGAAGGCGAGCCCGCAGACCACCATCCTCCCGGTCCTGGTGCGCAAAGCGAATTTCGTCGCGCGCGATCGATGCGAGGTCACGCGCATCAACCTCGATCCGAGCGGGCGCCGGGCCACGGGGGTGACATTCGTCGACACGAGTGGTCAGGAATGGGAGCAGCCCGCAGACCTCGTGCTGGTCTGCGCGTACACGATATTCAATGTCCAGCTGCTGATGCTTTCGAACATCGGGCAGCGGTACGATCCCGTCGCCAACCGCGGCGTCATCGGACGCAACTTCACGCACCAGACCATCTCCGACGTGGTGAGCTTCTTCGATCCGAAGAAGTTCATCTTCAATCCCTTCATCGCCTCCGGTGCCATCGGGATGTGCATCGACGAGTTCAACGGCGACAATTTCGATCACGGACCTCACGGCTTCGTGGGTGGCGGCTACATGGGACAGGTGCAGACGAACGGCCGACCCATCGAGACCACGCCCGTGCCGCCCGGCACGCCGAAATGGGGCGCGAAATGGAAGCAGGCCGTTAAGGAGAACTACCTGAGCGCGACCAAACCCGGCACCGGTGTTCACGGCAGCATGTACAGCTACCGCGATGTGTACCTGGATCTCGACCCTACGTACAAGGACCGCTTCGGCCGCCCGCTCGTGCGCATCACCATGGACTTTCACGACAACGAGCTCAAGCAGAATCGCTTTCTCACCGACCGCTTCGCCGAGATCTTCCAGGCCATGGGCGCGCGGCAGATGGACAAGCAGTATCGCAGGGCACCCTACGACATTGGCGACTATCAGACCACTCATCTGTGCGGCGGCGCCATCATGGGCACCGACCCGAAGACGAGCGCGCTCAATCGCTACCTGCAGAGTTGGGACGTGCCGAACCTCTTCGTGATCGGCGCCAGTGCCTTTCCGCAGAATGCCGGCTACAACCCGACCGGCACGGTCGCGGCGCTCGCGTACTGGTCGGCGGAAGCGATCCGAACCCGCTATTTGAAGAGTCCCGGTCCCCTCGTGCACGCGTAAGGACATGCTCAGCTGCGCCCGCAAGCTCCTGTTGGCAATGGCGCTGCTCGCGGCCTCACTCTCTGCCTGCTCGCGCGCGCAGGGCGACGGCCACGCCAATCGACAGAATTTCGACCTCATCCAGCGTGGGCGTTATCTCGTGACCCTGGGCGATTGCACCGCGTGCCACGCTGATCCCAGGCGAAGCGACAGCCCCTTCGGCGGCGGACGTCCAGTTGCGACGCCATTCGGTACCGTGGTTGCTCCAAACATCACGCCGGATGCGCAGACGGGTATTGGAAACTGGACTGCGCAGCAATTCGATGAGGCGGTCCGTCGCGGACGGATGCCCAATGGCAAGCGGCTCTATCCCGCGATGCCCTTCCCTTACTTCGCGCGTATGTCCGTGGCCGATCTGGGCGCTATACGGGCCTATCTCAACACCGTAAAGCCGGTGCATCACGCTGTTGTTTCGGACCGATTGCCTTTCCCGTTCTCCATCCGCGCGAGCATGATCTTCTGGGACTGGCTGTACTACCGGCCCGGTGAATGGCAGCCCCACCCGGACAGGTCAGCCGCCTGGAACCGGGGCAGTTATATCGTCTCTGGGCCCGGTCATTGTGGCGCCTGTCATACCCCGAAAACGCTCCTGGGCGGCGATGAGCAGCACCGTGCGCTGCAGGGGTACGCGCTCGAGGGTTGGTTTGCGCCCGATCTCACCGGCGATGCGCAGCACGGCCTCGCCGCCTGGACCGCCGAAGATATCGTCGCGTACCTCAAGACCGGCCACAACCGGTTCGACGCCGCATCGGGTCCCATGGCCGAGGAGGTGAAGGACTCGAGCTCGGGGATGAACGCTCAAGACCTCGCTGCGATCGCGACGTATCTCAAAGGCGAAGAGAGCGTATCGCAACGACAGGCGCCGCTGCCGGCCAGCGACCCGGTCATGGTCGCCGGGGCCGCCATCTATCGCGACGTCTGCTCCGGCTGCCACAAGATCGACGGCAGCGGGGTTCCGTATCTCATCCCCGATCTCGCCGGCTCCGCGGCGGTCGCTTCCCGCGAACCGACGACTGTGGTGCAGGTGATCTTGCATGGAGCGGCGAGCGTGGCGACTCGGGAAGAGCCGACGGGGCCGCAAATGCCCTCCTATGCGTGGCAGCTGAATGATGTCCAGGTCGCGGCGGTGGCGAGCTACGTGCGCAACAGCTGGGGCCACGCCGCGGGTTCGGTTACCGAGTCCGCCGTGCATTCCGTTCGCGAGAGCGGCCAGGGCCAGGATTCGGGCGCACGCTGACCGCGATCCTGCCCCACCTGGATGCTAGCGGGAGCGGCTCGGCCGCATGACCCGCAGCCGGCGAGAGTCAGGCAACACCAGGCGTTGCGGCCGTTCCGCACATTCGATATTGTCGCGCAATATGTCGAAAAAGCGACTGCTGCGGACGGCTTCCCGGAGCACGCGCCGCCGCGCAAGCATTACCACGCTCACGCGCGACTACGCGCCAGGACACCTGGTCCCGCTCCATTCGCATCGACGCGATCAGCTCGTCTACGCATCACGCGGCGTCATGACGGTTCGAGCCAAGGCAGGCGAGTGGGTCGTGCCGACGAATCGCGCGGTCTTGATACCAGCCGGAGTGCGGCACCAGATCATAATGTGCGGCGCCGTGGCGATGCGTACGCTCTATCTCGAGCCAGGTCTGGCCAAGGGCCTGCCGCGGACGTGTTGCGTCGTGAACGTATCGCCTCTGCTGAAAGAGCTGATTCTCCACGCCTGCGAGTTCCCCGGACTGAGCGCGCACCTGCGCCGGCAAAGGCATCTGATCGACCTGATACTCGATCAAATGGAGGCGGTTCAGACCGTACCTCTGCGGCTGCCGAATCCCACTGACCCGAGAGCCCAGAGAGTGGCGAAGGCGCTGTTGGGCCGGCCCGCGGAAAGCCGGCCGCTCGGCCGGGTTTGTGCGATCGCGGGTGCGAGCAAACGAACCATAGAGCGGCTCTTCCAGCGTGATCTCGGGATGTCGGTCGGAAAGTGGCGGCAGCAACTGCGCCTGATGAAGGCAATGCAACTCCTCGCCGGGGGGGCCAAGGTGACTCACGCAGCGCTCGAAGCCGGGTACAGCACGCCGAGCGCGTTCATTTCCATGTTTCGCAAAACGCTGGGAAGGACCCCGGCTGCGTATTTCCGCCGCCCCGCCTGAGGAAGGCTCGAGGGGCGCAATCCAGGGCGCGGAGGGCTGTAACTTCTGGCGCGCAGCGGTGTTCTTGGGGTGTAACAAAGGAGAAGACATCATGAACGCCATCCAGAAAGCCGCCTTCGCCGCCAGTGCCCTTGCCATCACGCTCGTTGGCGCTGCTCTCGTCACCGCCCCCATGGCGTTCGCGCATCCGGTGCCGATCGTCGCACACAGTGACTGCTCGGCATCGAGTGGGCAGCTCGTGCCGGCAGGACAGGTCCGGTGCGGCAATTTCAGCTACCAGTCCCGATTGGTTGCGCTCAACCGCAGGTAGCTGATTTCACGGCACGCGCCGCGCCCCCAGAGGCGGCGCCTGGCGCCTGCCGCCGACCCCGGACCGCCAGCCGATCAATTCAATACGTCCCTGGCCTTCCGACCCGCCCCCTCCCGCCCCTTCCGGCACCCCCGGCCTTTTGGCATGCCAGCGGCGTAACTCCGGTTGAGCTTACGCTGGGTGGCCGGACCTGATCTCGGCGCAGAGGCGCCCCCCGCCCGCCCGCCAGGGGTGCCCATCGGCCCGTATTTCGATGCCCTTGACAATATTTGTTTAAGCAAATATTATTTGCGCAAATATTGCGAGAGCAACCATGACCGATCCGTTCTACACCGTCGACACACTCGAAGCCCCCAACAGCATCGGCTTTCTGGTGAAGCGCTGCGGCGGACTGATGTCGCAGCTCGCGGAGCGCCGCTTCGCGGCCGAGCGGGTCTCGTTCACGCAGTGGATGGTGATTGCGAACCTGGGCCGCTTCGAGCGCCTGACGGCGACGGAGCTGAGCGCGCAGACCTGCCACGACATGGGCGCCCTGACGCGGATCGTCGACGATCTCGAGGAAGAGGGCCTGGTGCGCCGTGAGCGGACCGAACGCGACCGGCGAGTGGTGGAGATCGCTCTCACATCCGAGGGCCGCCGATACCTGCAGGCCGGCAAGCGCATCGTAGTCGAGCTGTTGAACTCGCTGGTCGCGCCCTTCTCGCGGCAGGAGCTCGACACGCTGATCATGCTCCTGCAGCGAATGATGGGCCGTCTGCAGGACGCGGTGCAGCAGACTCCGGCACCAGAGCCGCAGGCGGCGTCGCGCTCGCGGGGCGGCGCGCGGCCGGCCGCTTCGCAGCCGCGGCGGGTGCGGCGCTCGCGAACAGGAGATGCCAAATGATCTCGACCAACGTGTCGGCGGCGCGTGCCGCGTGGACCGCAAAGGGCCTGGCGTTGTTGAAGGCGGTGGGTCCGTATGCACTTCTGGAGTTCCTGCTGCCGGGGGGCACGCTGATTGCACTCCTCGTCTGGCTGTACCGGCATCGCCACGCGCAGGAGTTGGCCGGGGGGCGCGCCCGTGCAGCAATCCGCTCGGCAAGACGTCCGGCAATCGCCTGGCGTCGGATGCTGGTCTCGGGCGCCGCGGCTGCGCTCACGGCCGGGTGCACGGTGGGTCCCGATTTCGTGCGCCCCGACCCGGCGACAGCCGCCTACTCGCGTTCCGTGCCGCCTGCCGGCGGGACTCAAAGCTTCGTGTATGGCGGCGAAGTCGCGGGCGATTGGTACCAGCTCTTCCGTTCCGCTCCTCTCGATCGGTTGGTGCATCAGGCGCTGGCAAACAGCCCGGACCTCCAAGGCGCCCGTCACGGTCTCGCTGCCGCGCAGGACGAGCTGAGAGCCGTGTCGGGCACGGCTCTGCCGCAGATCGACGCCACGGGCCAAATCGGCCGGGCGCACATCAACGGCAGCGAGCTCTACGGACCGGTGAAAGCGCTCGACGCGACCGGCAACCGCTATGAGATCGGCCCGTCGTTGGCCTACAACCTGGATCTCTTCGGCGGCGTACGCCGCTCGATCGAATCCCAGCAGGCGCAGACAGCGGCGGCGCGTGATCAGCTCCGTGATACTTACGTGACGCTGGTCGACCAGGTGGTTCTCACCGCCTTCGATTACGCGGCCGTTGGCGCGCAGATTGAAGTGACCCGCTCGCTGGCGAGCGAGCTGCAGGCGCAGTACGAGCTCACCGCGCAGTTGGAAAACGCCGGCAAGATCATCCACAGCGACACGCTGCAAGCGGAAACGCAGCTCGAGAACGTGCGCGCGACACTCCCCAGCCTCGAGCAGCAGCGCGACGCCTACCGCGATACGCTCGCGCGTCTCGCCGGCGAGACACCGGATCAGTTCCGTATGCCGGCACTGACTCTGGCCGATTTCACCCTACCCACTCAGTTGCCGGTCTCGGTGCCGTCCGCCCTGGTCCAACAGCGCCCCGATGTCCTCGCGGCGCAGGCGGGCCTGCACGCGGCCAGCGCCGAGATCGGCGTAGCCGAGGCTGCGCGGCTGCCGCAGTTGACCCTTTCCGCGCAATACGCCCAGCAGACCACCCACCTCGACGAGCTCTTCACTCAGCCGGGTGGCGTCTGGTCGGCCGGCCTCGGCCTCGCCGCACCGCTGTTCCACGGCGGCACTCTCGCGGCCCGGGCTGACGAAGCCAGACAGCGCTACGCGCAGGCACTCTCGCGGTACCAGGGCACCGTCATCGCCGCATTCGTGGAAGTGGCGGACGCCTTGCAGGCGTTGCAGCACGACTCCGACAGCTACTCCGCACACAACCGCGCGCTCCGGGCGGCGCGCTCCAATCAGGAGCTCGCGGCCGCGGAATATCGTGCGGGCAAGTACACCGAGCTCCAGGTGCTGACCGCCGAGCAGCAGTACCAGAGTGCCGCGCTGACCCAGGTGCAGGCCGACGTGCAGCGCTTCACCGACACCGCGACACTGTTCCGCGCGCTCGGCGGCGGCTGGTGGAATACCCGTGATCGCGTGCCCCTCAGCGCCGCGCCCGCCCCGTCGAAATCCGATCACTACAACCCGCCCCTTTCAAGGAGCAGCCATGACTGAGCAGCAATCCGAAAAAGCGCCCGCGCAACGCAGCAAGCTGGTGCGGCGGGGACTCCTCGTGCTCGCAGGGGTCGTGGGCCTGGTCGCCATCGGCGGCTACTACGCCCTCTTCATGAGAAACCATGTCACCACCGACGACGCGTATGTGAACGGCAACCTCGTTCGCCTGACGCCGCAGATCGCCGGCACGGTCATCGCCATCAACACCGATGAGACGCAGTACGTGCGGCGCGGACAGGTTCTGGTCGAGCTCGATCCGCGTGACGCGCAGATCGCATTGGCGCAGGCAAAGGCCGGTCTCGGCGAGACGGTGCGGGAAGTCGCGCAGCTGTTCGCCGAGGCGCGGCGCGATGCCGCGCGGGTATCCGCCGAGCAGACGCAGTTGAGTCAGTCGGATGAGGATCTCACCCGCGACCGCTCGCTGCAGAGCGTCCATGGCGTCTCCCTCGAGACGCTGGAACACGATGAGAACGCGGTGCGCAGCGCCCGTGCTGCCCTGAAGCAGGCGCGGGCGACGCTGGCCAGCACTCAGGCTGCGATCGCGGGCACGACGCCCGCAACCCACCCGCGAGTGTTGCAGGCCGAGGCCAATCTGCGGGCCTCCTGGCTGGCGCTCTCCCGCACGCGCGTTCTGGCACCGGTATCCGGTTACGTGGTGCGCCGCTCCATCGAGCTGGGCGAGCAGGTCACGCCGTCGACGCAGATGCTGGCGGTCGTGCCCGTCAGCTCGATGTGGGTCGATGCCAACTTCAAGGAGAACCAGCTCGGCGACCTGCGCATCGGTCAGCCCGTGCAGGTCTCGGTGGACATGTACGGCTCGCATGTCGAGTACCACGGCAACGTACTGGGGCTCACCGCGGGTACCGGCAGCGCGCTCGCGGTTCTGCCGACGCAGAACGCCTCGGGCAACTGGATCAAGATTGTGCAGCGTCTACCGGTGCGCATCGGTCTGGAGCCCGGGGAGCTGGCCCGGCACCCGCTCTTCCTCGGCTTGTCCGCGAACATCGACGTAAGCGTACGGGATCGTGACGGGTCCGCCTTGTCGCGCAGGCCGGCCTGGCACGCCTCACAGCGCACCAACGTCTATACCGATCAGGACTCCGGCGCGGACCGGATGATCGAAGACATCGTCACTGCGAACCTGCGCGCCAGCGGCGCTTCCCTGTTCGCGGGCACGGCGGAGCGCAGCGTGCCGTGAACGCCGCCACAGGGGAGCGCAGTGCCATGGGCTCGTGGATCATCGCACCGGTGGTTGCGCTGGCGGCGTTCATGGAAATCATGGATATCTCCATCGCCAACGTATCACTGCCTCATATCGCCGGCGCGCTCTCCTCCAGCCAGGACGAGTCCACCTGGGTGCTGACCAGCTATCTGGTCACCAACGCGGCAGTGATGCCGATCTCCGGCTGGCTCTCCGCCCGCTTCGGGCGCAAGCGGTTCTTTCTGACGTGCATTTCGGGCTTTACCCTGGCATCGCTCCTGTGTGGCCTGGCGCCGAACCTCGCCGCTCTCGTTCTGCTGCGCGCGGCCCAGGGCGCATTCGGTGGCGGACTGCAGCCGGTCGGCCAGGCCATCCTCACAGACAGCTTTCCGCCCGAGAGACGGGGCATGGCAACGGCGATCTACGGCATCGCCGCCGTAGTCGCTCCGACGATTGGCCCGACGCTCGGCGGGTGGATCACGGACAGTTACGACTGGCGCTGGATCTTCTTCATCAACGTTCCGGTTGGCATCGGTGTCTTCGCACTGGTGAGCGCTTTGATTCATGAGCGTGCTCCGGACCGGGGCTCCCGCAAGCAATCGGCGATGGACTGGACCGGCTTCGGATTCGTCGCCTTGAGCCTCGGTTGCTTGCAGGTGGTGCTCGATCGCGGTCAGGAGGTCGACTGGTTCTCTTCCCCGGTCATCACGGTGCTCGCGCTGGTATCGGCGCTTGCCTTCGTCCTCCTCATCCGGCGCGAGCTCAAATGCGACGAGCCTCTGGTCGATGTGCGGCTGCTGCTGGATCGCAACTTTGCGGTGGCCTTCGGCCTGATGCTGATGCTCGGCTTCATGCTGCTGGGCAGCACCTACCTGATCCCGGCCTACACCCAGAGCCTCATGGGCTATCGGGCGGTGGATGCGGGCATGGTGCTGACGCCAGGCGGATTCGTCATGATCGCGCTGCTGCCGCTGGTGGGCCGGGCTCTCAACAAGGTGGACCTGCGCCTGCTGATCGCCGTCGGCCTCGCGGTCGGGGGTCTGAGCCTGCTCTGGATGACGAACTTCTACCTCGGCATCTCGTTCGGCTGGCTGGTGCTCGCCCGCATGCTGCAGGCCGCTTCGCTGGCGTTTCTCTTCATCCCGATCAACACCCTCGCGTTCCGCGATGTTCCGGCCGGGAAGACCGACAACGCCTCGGCCCTGATCAACCTCGCGCGCAACTTCGGCGGCAGCATCGGCATCTCCCTGGCCTCGACCGTGCTCACCCGCCGGGAACAGTTTCATCAGAGCCGGATCGTGGAACTGCTGCAGGGGATGAATCCGGCTTATACCGATTTTACGCATCGCCTCGCCGCATCGCTCGGGAGCACGCCCGATTCGCCGACGACGTTGGCCACGATCTATCAATACGCCATACAGCAGGCGACCCTACTGTCGTACCTGGACGATTTCAAGCTGCTCGGCATCGTGTTCCTCGCACTGCTGCCCCTGCTCATCTGGGTGCGGCCGGGCACCGGCGGCGGTCGGGCCGCTCCGGTTCATTAGCGGCGATCCAACGCCCCAACGCCAGGCGCTCACCTCGCTGCGCTCGACTAACCCCATACCGGCTCCTCGCCGGCCGGGCGTGACGTCGTTCGCCTTTCTTGACAGGCCTCCTCGCGGCCACCATACTTCACTCGATGGTAAGGTGTAACCATGAGCGCCTCGACCGGATATTCGCCGCGCTGAGCGACCCGACCCGACGCTGCATGCTTGCCCGACTGGAAGGAGAGACAAGACTCTCCATCAGCGATCTGGCGCAGCCCTTTGGCATGACCTTGCCCGCGGTGTTGAAGCACGTCGCCATCCTTGCGGATGTCGGTCTCGTTCGCCGGGCCAAAACCGGCCGGACGGTCTGGGTGGAAATCGAGGCAGGCTCTATGAAGGTCGCAATGGACTGGCTCGAACGCCATCGCCTCTTCTGGTCGAAGAGTCTGGACCGGCTGGCTCGCTATGCTGAAGCGAAGGAACGGGAAGCAGAGGAGGGCAGCAAATGACGGAAGCTGTCCTCGTACGGCGTATTGCTGCTCGGCCCGCGATTGTTTTCGACGCACTTGTGACCGCGGACGGAATCGCATCGTGGTGGGGACCTGAAGAGCAGCCGGCCCTGTCCGCAGTGGCAGATGCGCGCGTGAATGGACGCTTCCGGGTGAGCTTCCGTACCTCCGATGGTTGCGAGAATGAGTGTACCGGGGAATTTCTCGAGATCGTCAAGCCCACGCATGTCGTCCTGAGCTGGCGCTGGGCCGTGGGCGGGGAGCCCGACGAAAGGGAAAACGTCTCGAAGGTCGAATTCCGATTGCGTGCAATCGACACCGGGACGGAGCTCACCCTGATCCACTCCGCTCTCGTGAGCGAGGCTTCAGCGCGCGGCCACACATTCGGATGGGATGGGAGCCTCAAGAAGCTCCAGCGCCGGTATTCCGGTCCGAATCCGACGGCATAACCCGCTTCACTCGCCGGTAATCCGGAAATCCCGCCGCCTACGCTGACGGCCGCATCCTTTGCCCGTGATCCCGCGCTTCCGCTGCGGACGCCAAGCGGTGCGGCGTACCCGGATCTGCCGGGTGCGTATGCACATCGCACAAGAGTTTTCGTGCCGGCGCCGCCTGGGCTCGACGGCGCAGACTACCATGCCGCACGGCCGCGAAACCCTCCGCGCTACGTCCGAGTAGGTCAGCAAAGCAACAGCAGAATCTCTATTGACATCCGCAGGTGCCCGGTCACATACTTTACCAATCGGTATTGTGTAGTAAGGATACAACATCAGTTCCCGAAGAACAGCGGGCCGGCGGGCATCAGCCCGGCCGGTCCGGCCCCAGTCCACAGTTCTTCCAGGCAAACGCCAGTAAGGCCAAGAGACCTACACTCAATCGGAGAATTCAATGAAATCGAATTCCGATCTCGCGCTCGCCGTCAAACACGCCCTTGCTGCAGGCGCCATAGCATTGTGCGGAGCGGGGGTTATGGCGGCGCATGCGTCGCAGGCAGCCGCCGCACAGCCGAACGTGAAGCAAGTGGTCTCCGGGAAAAACCAGACAGCCAAGGCGGCCACTGCGAAGGGGAATACGGCGAAGGCGACCATCCTGCTCGCGCAGACGACCCCGCCGCCGCCCGCCAGCAGCACCTTAACCGCGCCCCTGAGCCTGCAAACGGTAGTGATCACCGGCACCCTCATCGCGAGGCCGTCCGCCGAAACCGCAGAAGCCATCACGATCGTGAAGTCGACCGCGCTCCAGAACATGGGCATCGTGAATGTAGAGCAAGCACTGAACACGATCACATCGAACAGCCCGACCATCAATATTGCCGCATCCGTAGGATCGTTCAGCGGAGGGGGTACTTACGCCGATCTGCGCGGCCTGGGCGGCTCCCGCACCCTGGTGCTCCTGGATGGCCAGCGGCTGGCCGGCAATGCTTTCAACTCCAACAGCGCCGGCAGCGCCGTCGATTTGAGCGGCATACCCTTCTCTGCGATCGACAACCTCCAGGTGCTGCGGGACGGCGCTTCGTCCCTGTACGGCTCCGATGCCATCGCCGGCGTCATCAACTTTATCACCAAGCGGAATTACCAAGGGGCGGAAATCGCCGCCAGTGCCGACCACCCGCAGGAAGCGGGCGGCGGCTCCGGTGACGTCAATTTCACCGTAGGGCACGGAGACCTGTTGAGGGATGGCTATAACGTCATGCTCACGGGTAGTTACAGCTGGCAACAGGAGCTGAGGGCGACGCAGCGCTCCTTTTCAGCCGAGGGCTTTTACCCGGATCTGGGTTGGGCCAGTACCAACAATCCAGGCACCTGGCCCGCGACCATCGTCGATGCCAACGGAAGCTACTGGCAGCCCGGCTTTCCGGCCTGCGCGGGCAATCCTTTCCTGACCACGTATTTCGGCAATTGCGCGTACCGGTACTCCGCTGCGACGGACCTGGTTCCGAAGTCGGACGAGGCGTCAGGGTTGCTGTCCTTCACCAAGGAACTTCCGGAAAACAATACGCTGACCGTTCAGTACTTCTATACCCGCTCGAAGGCGACTGGCTATGCCGGTCCCATGTTCTATGCCTTCGAGATGACGCCCCAGGCTGACCCGACATACTACCCCACGGGAGCTGGACTGACGTGCGAGACCTATGCCGGAGCATGCACCGGGCCGCCGGCTCTGGGCGGCCCCATTACAGCCGTCTGGACCGACCCCAACAACAGCCGCTTCAGCGACAACATCAATACCGAGGAGAGGGCTTTGGTGACCTTTGCCGGACAGAACGGCGGCTGGGATTACAAGCTCAATCTCAATTACAGCCAAAACCTGAACTCGGACGCCGAAACCGGGGGCTGGCCCAATGAGGCGCTGCTGGCGCCCACGACCGACCCCGTCAGCGGCCAGCAGATCCTCAGCAATCTGATCAACCCCTTCGGACCGCAGAGCGCGGCCGGCCAGGCCCTGATCAACAGCAGTTACGTCAATGGCGTGTACCAGTCAGGTAAAATGAGACGATGGAGCGTCGACGGCAATGCCAGCCATGCATTGGGCGATGCGTTCCACGCCGATCATGACGCCGTCCTGGCGATCGGCTTCAGCGCGAGCGGCGACAGCTACTCAGACGCCACCACTCCGCTCAACGACCTCCTGGTCGCCGCAACCGGCCTCACGGACTTTGCGATCGAAGGGAGTCGTACGGCACAGGCGCTCTTCGCCGAGCTGGATGTGCCGATGTCCAGGAACCTCGATGTCGACATATCGGATCGTCAGGACCGATACAGCGATTTCGGCACCACCAACAACGGCAAGGTCACGCTGCGCTATCAGCCGTCCCACTACGTGACCTTCCGAGGGTCTGCGTCCACCGGCTTTCGAGCGCCCACGCTCTTCAATCTGTATTCGCCGAATTTCCTGGCCGCCTCGACCGGCGGCACCATGGGATCCGGAAACCCCTTCTGCACGCCCGGCAACTACAACGCGGAGTGGAGTCAACCGACCTGCAATGCGCAAGGATTGGGCTTGAACGGCGGTAACCCCAAGTTGACGCCGGAGACATCGGAGAATTTCGACTTCGGCGTGGTCCTCGCGCCGGTGAAGGATCTGGGCATTACGCTGGACTACTACCGGATCCTCCTCAAAAACACCATCGGGCACATTCCGGCACAGGCCGTGTACAACAATCCGGACGCATTCTCGAGCTACATCGTGACGAACGATCAGGGGACGCTCACTCCGTCGATCGACGAGCCCGCGAACTGTCTTCCTTACACGCGCCCAACCTGTGGGTATATCTTGCTCACCGAGCAGAATACCGGATACATCACGACCGACGGGTTCGATCTGAGCGTCCAGTATTTGCAGCACACCCCCATTGGAGTGTTCCGCGAGGACCTGGAAGGCACCTCGGTCACGCAGTTTCGGCTGCAGCAGTTCGCTGGCGGGCCTGTTCTCAGCTTGGTCGGCGCCTACAATGGCGGCAACCTCTACCAGCCGGCCCTGAGGTGGCAACACGAGCTGAGGGTCGACTGGATCAGTCCGGGAAACAGGTGGGGCGCGGGGCTCTCCAACCGGTTTTACTCGTCGTACACCGACCAGTTCGGTGTCGGGCCGACCAATTCGGGTCCATCGCGAAAGGTGGGCAGCCAGTCGATCTGGGATACCTACGCGTCCTATAAGCCGATTTCCGGCCTGACCGTGCTGGTGGGTATTCGCAACCTGCTCAACACGGATCCGCCATTCAGCAACTCGCAGCAAAATAATTTTGCGGCGGGCTACGACGCGCTGTTTTCGGACCCGACTTTGCGCAGCTTCTATGTCAATCTGAAGTACGAGCTGCCGTGATTGCGCCTTGGTCTGGCGCCCGGCGCGCGAGCTTCCTGGCTGCGCGCCCTTATTCGCGGGCCCTCCCGATGCGCGCGTCAGCGCAATCTCTAGTGGAGCAGGCGCTCGCCGGCCGCGGCGGCGGCCCGCAGTCTGGCCTCCCCGCTGCGTGCCTCACTTTCCAGACGATCGCAGGCGGCAGTCTGCGCCGCATTCGGGGGGCCATAGTCCAGACCGATGTCCGACTGCAGGTAGGCGAGAAAACTCCGCAGCCGGATCTCGTTCATCACGTCGCCCTCGCTCGAGCGAACCTTGCGCTGCACGACCGCGTCGACTGCTTGGTCGAGGGCGTCGAGCGCCGGCGCCGCTCTGGCCGAGGCGAGCTGATGCGTGGCGACCGCCCGAGCAAGACGCTGCCGGACCGTGATGGCGGCATCGATCTGCCGGTCGAGAGCGTCCACGGCCTCGTGCAGCGCGAGTTGCATCCCAAGATGCTGTTGCAGCGCCGCGGGTGTCGTATGCAGCCGCGGGTCGAGATCGACCGCGAACGTCTGTTGGGGCGACTGGTGGCCATACTGGAGAACGACCGTGTAGCGGCCCGGATTGACCAACGGTCCGCGCGCGTCCGCAACCTCGTCGTCGGTCTCCTCCGGCGGCTCGAACCCGAGCACATCCGTCGCGTCGGCGTAGCGAAGATCCCATTGCAGGCTGTTCATGCCCGGGGAGATCGCCGTCAACTTCTCATCCGCATTCCGTTTCTGCTGGGAGGGCAACAGGTTGTCGCGCACGACCGAGCCCAGTTTGGGAGTCTTCTTCTTCAGATGAAGAGGGAATTCCCGTACCACGTGGCCTCGATCGTCGAGGAACCGGAGGCTGACCGGGGTCTTGCCGTCATAATTCGCCGGGATGTGGAAGAACACGGTCGCGCCGAACGGCGGGTTCAGGCCGATCGGACCGAGGTACTTGGCCTCGTCGCTCTGTCCGTACGCACTCGTCAGCCAAGCGGTCTGCGGCGCATAAAGGTGGGCCGAGTCCGCCGCCGGCTGCCCGTCCCGGGACAACTGCTCGAGCAGGGCGAGGTCGTCGAGGATCCAGAAGGAGCGGCCGTGCGTTGCGGCCACCAGCTCACCCTCCCGGGCATCGATCGCGAGGTCGCGCACTTCGACGTGCGGCAGGTTCAGGCCGAGGGGCCGCCAGTGCCGGCCGCCGTCGAAGCTGGTGTACACCGTGTTGGCGGTTCCGAGGAAAAGGAGCGCGACATCGTCGGGGTCCTGCCTGATGACGAACGTGGACTCGTCGGCTGGCAAGCCATCCGTCAGAACCACCCAATGCCGGCCAAAGTCCATGGTCTCGAGCACGTAGGGGCGATAGTCGTCCCACATGTAGCGCGAAGCCGTGAGGTAAGCCGTGCCCGCCGCGGCGTGCGACGGCTCTATCGACGAGATCTCTGCCCACTGCGTAAGCTGCGGCGGCGTTACTTCCTGCCAGTGCTGGCCGCCGTCAACCGTCACATGAACCAAGCCGTCCTGAGACCCCGCCCATATGACATGCGAGTCGGCGGTTGAAACCGCAAGGGCGGAGATGTCCGGAAAGATCTCCGCCCCGGTCTGGTCCAGATCGACGGGCCCGCCGCTCGGCTTCTCGGTGGCCGGATCGTTGCGTGTCAGATCCGGGCTGATGACGTTCCAGGTGCGGCCGCCGTCGGTGCTCGTCATCACATACTGGGAGGCCAGAAAGAGGGTCTGCGGGTCGTCCGGTGAGAAGAATATCGGATGAGTCCAGCCGAAGCGGTATTTCATCTCGGCCGAAGAAACGCCGTCGAGGTATTGCGGCCATGGACTCACCGATCTCCGCGCACCGGTGGCGCGGTCGTACTGCTGCATCAGCGTGTAGTAGTCGCTGCCGTAAGTGATGTCGGGAGAATGCGGCTGTGGCGCGATAAAGGTGCTCTCGCCGAGCGCGACATCATGCCATGCGGCGGTCGTTATAGCGCCTCCCGGCATTGCGCTCGGCCCTTGGTAAGAGCCCGCGTCCTGCTGCGCGCCATAGACGTTGAACGGGAATTCGTCGTCGAGCGCGACATGATAGAACTGGCCCGTCGGCTGATTTTGCTCGGTGCTCCAGGTCTCGCCGCCGTCAGTCGATACTGTCCCGCCGCCGTCATTCCCGGCCAGCAGAACCTTCGGGTCCGTGGGGTTGATCCACACGGAGTGATCGTCACCGTGCCTCATGTGCAGCAGCGAAAACCCCTTGCCGCCATCATGCGAGACCCATAGCCCGTCGACGTTCGGCACGTACAGGGTTTTCGGGTTCGTCGGATCGACGTAGACGCTCATGTAGTAGAACCCCCGCTGGCGCAGGCTCCAGTGGTCGTTGACTCGCTTCCAGGTTGCGCCGGCATCGGCCGACCGGAATACGCCGCCGTCCTTGGCCTGAACGATCGCAAAGACGATGTTAGGATTGCTCGCTGCCACGTCCACGCCGATTCGGCCGAGGACACCGCCCGGCAAACCGGAACGGCGCGAGATGTTCGACCAATGGGCGCCGCCGTCGGTGCTCTTGTACAAGCCGCTCCCCGGGCCGCCGTCATCGAGCGACCAGGGTGTGCGCTGCGCCTGCCACATCGCCGCGTACAGGACGTTGGAATCGCGTGGATTCATCACGAGGTCGATGGCGCCGGTCTGGTCATCGACGAAAAGGATTTTGCGCCAGGTATTGCCGCCGTCAGTCGATTTGAAGACGCCGCGGTCGGGATTGGGCGCGAAGACGTGTCCCATCGACGCTGCGTAGACGATGTTCGGATCGTGCGGGTCGACCGCTATGGCGCTGATCGTGCGCGTATCCCGAAGGCCCGCATATTTCCAGGTCTTGCCGGCGTCGACGGACTTGAATACGCCGTCCCCGGTGATCATGTCATTGCGGATGTCCGTCTCGCCGGTACCCACGTAAAGCACATTGGCATTCGACGGTGCAACCGCGATGGCGCCGACGCTGTCGCTTGCCGATGGCCATTTGCCGTCGGTAAGGTTTTGCCAGGCGACGCCATAATCGGTGCTCTTCCAGACCCCGCCGTCGACGCCCCCGATGTAGAACAAGTCGCGCTGGCTGGGCACGCCTGCAACCGCGACGACCCGCCCGCCGATGTTCGGTCCGATGCTGCGCCAGGTGAGCTTGCCGTCGAGAAATTTGTGCGGCGCCGCGGCGTGGGCGCTCGCCGTGAGCGCCAGGACCAGGGCCGCAAGAGCCGCAACCCAAGACCTGCCGCGGGCGAGCCGCTGCGCTTCGGCAAATACCTTCGTCATTCATGCTCCCCTTTACGCCATGCTGTGCGGCCGGCGGAAATTTTGGCTTCAAACGAGCTTATCGAACTCGATAATGCGCCGCAATGAACCAACGCCGCCGGCCGCCGGCGAAAAGCGATGAGGCGAGAGCTGGCAGGGGCGAGGCGAGCCCCGGCAACTGTCTGAGGGGCATTGATGAAGCGTCAAGGGAGCCACGCGCAGAGAAGGTGGCACTGGCGCAGTGGCATAATCCTCGCGAGGTGATCCGCGTGCACTCAGAACGAACTGACCCCCCTTATGCGGGCCTTCGCGTGCTGGAGCTGGCGCGCGTGCTGGCCGGGCCCTGGATCGGCCAGATATTGGCCGACCTCGGCGCCGAGGTCATCAAGGTCGAATCGCCCGAAGGCGACGAGACCCGTCGCTGGGGACCGCCTTTTCTCACGAATGCCGACGGCTCGGCGGCCGATGCGGCCTACTTCCACGCCTGCAACCGCGGCAAGGAATCGCTCGTGCTCGATTTCCGCGCGGCGCAGGAACGCGAACGCGTGGTGGAGCTTGCGCGCGAGGCAGACGTGCTCATCGAGAACTTCAAGGTGGGCGGTCTCGAGAGATTCGGCCTCGACTACACCAGCCTGGCACGCATCAATCCCGCCCTCGTGTACTGCTCGATCAGCGGCTTTGGTCAGGACGGACGCTATGCGGATCGGCCCGGCTACGATTTCGTGGCTCAGGCGATGAGCGGGCTGATGGATATCACGGGAGAGCCGGGGCGTCCGCCCCAGAAGGTCGGCATCGCTGTTGCCGACATCGTCACGGGCCTATATGGACTGATCGGCATCCAGGCGGCACTGGCGGAGCGTGCGCGCTCCGGCCGTGGGCAACACGTGGATGTCGCGCTGCTCGATTCGACGATAGGTATTCTGGCCAATCAGGCGATGAACAGCCTGATAGGCAATCTGACGCCGACGCGCATGGGTAATGCCCATCCCAACATCACTCCCTACCAGGAGTTTCGCGCCGCGGACGGCTTCATCGTCATCGCGGTGGGCAACGATGCGCAGTTTCGCTGCTTGTGCGAAGCTCTGGGCTGTGCCGCGCTGGCAAACGATCCGCGATTCGCTGCCAACGATGCCCGGGTGCGCAACCGCTCCGCTTTGGAGCAGGCCCTCGCGCCGCATCTCGCAGTGCTGACGCGCGCGCAAGCGCTCGCGCGACTGCAGGCGGCCAGAGTTCCCTCGGGACCCATCAATACCGTGGCCGACGCGCTGAGTGATCCCAACACGCGCGCGCGCGGCATGGTGATCGCCTGTGCTGCGGAAGGCTACCACGGCGCCTCGATCCCGGGCCTCGCGACACCGATCCGCTTTTCGCGCTCGCGCACCAGCCCGTCACGGCCCGCGCCCCGCTTGGACAGCGCCGGCGACCGGCGCGGGGCGTGGCGGCCGCGGCCGCCCGTCGATCAGTGACTGGCGTGTCCCAGTCCCCAGACGTACGCCGCTACGGCCGCGATCTGTCGCTGATCGAGCTGCGCTCCGCCCATCGCGGGCATGGGGCTGCGGTATTGCTTGGGCTTCTGCACGCCACGACGGACCGTCCGCGTGATACCCGCCAGACTGCCGTCGCTCCACAGCCACTTGCCGGAAGTGAGATTCGGGCCGAGCGGAGTGCCTTTGCCGTCCGCGCCATGGCAGCCGGCGCAGGTGCCCGAAGCCGCCTCGCCGTGAAAGATGCGATCGCCGAGCACGAGCATCCCCCGCGTGGCGCCCCGCGGCACCGGGAGGCTCGCGCTCGTTCCGGCGTGCGGATGGATACCCTCCGGCGGCAATGGGTTGGCGGACCCCGCCGTGCCGCCAAGAGCGGTCGCCCCCGGGCATTCAGTGATTCCCGACGCTTCCCCGCCTGAGCCGCCCCGGTACACGATCCTGTAGATACGTCCCTTCACATCATCCGATACGTAAAGTGCGCCGTCAGGCCCAACTGCCAAACCCGAAGGACGGTGGGCAGCGCCCGCACCTTTCTCTCCTCCCGCGAATCCATCGGCGAATATCTCGCAGTTGGCCGCTGCCTCGCCGTTTGCGAGAGGTTGGAATACCACGTCATAACCTTGCTGCGGAAACGGTGCACGGTTCCACGATCCATGGAAAGCGAGGAATGCGCCGCCTCGGTAATGTGACGGAAATTGCTTGCCGTTGTAGAAGGAGACGTCGTTGGGCGCCCAGTGCGCCGGGAACGCGGCGATGGGGTCGAGCATGTGCGCGCAGAGCCCGATCGTCCTGCCGTTGCCACCATATTCGGGCGCGAGCATGAGCTTGCGCTGCGCGCCGTCGTAGTAGCAGTAGGGCCAGCCGTAATCACCCCCGCGCACGATGTGCAGCAGCTCCTCGGCGGGCAGATAGGCGCCTTCCTGCGGCGTGAACAGCTTCGGCCAGTTCTGCCCGAGCTGATCCCGGCCATGCTGAGTCGAGTACACATTGTGGCCGGTGGCATCGACCGCGATGCCGTCCGCGTTGCGGATGCCGGTGGCATAGCGGCCGGCGGCCGAGAACTTCTGCTGCAATTTGTTCGCGCTGTAACGCCAAATCCCGCCGCGCGTCGTCAGCTCCGGGCAGGGATAGACGCCGGGAGATTCGAGCTTCCGATTCTCCTTCTGGCAGGAGTTGCTCGGGCTGGCAGAATCGACGTAGAGCCAACCGTCGGCGTCTATTGCAAATGGATGCATCGGGTGGTCGCCCGTCAGGGGCAGGCCGGAGAGGACCGTCTCCGCCGGACCCGTGGGCACTATCGAGGCCGGGGAGATCCGGTAACGGACGACCCGGTCATTGAGCTCGGCGTAGAGATAGCCGTGGTACAGCGCGATGCCGGTGCCGCCGCGCCCGCCGGTCGCGGGTGTCGCGCCGAAGCGGCGGATGACGTTGGCCCTGCCTCGGCCGGTCGTATCCTGCAGAGCGATCAGGAATCCGCCGGACGCCGGCGGCGAGTTGGCGGAATGACCGCCACTCCAGGTGTTGACATACAGCACGCCGTCCGGCGCCGCCACCATATGGCGGACATGGCCCAGATCGTCGGCAAAAATGCTCGCGCAAAAGCCGGTGGGAAGCTTGAGTCCCGCGTCGTTCGGGCACGCCGTGCGGGATACGTTACCGGAACGCGTGCTTTGCGCTTGCGCGATTTGCGGCCCTGACAGCAGGAGAAAAGCTGTCGCCGCGGCCAATAGGACTCCGTAAACCGTGTCTGTGGCTCGCATTGCTCTCGACCCTGCTTTAACGTCTTCCCCTCCCTCAAGGGAGGGGATTTCCAGAATCAGGGGGCTAACGTTCTAGCCCGGAAACAACCATGTGCCCTTACCCAACGCACACTCGCAGTCGAAACCACCGTGTCGTTGCACTCGCTTGCCGCGAGCCGCCCGAAAAATCGTCGATCACCCGCCGGGGGCCTGATAGCCGATATACCGACGAGCTGTATATTAACCCAGGTCCGCGATATCTTGCAACAGGGAGGCGGCGCTTCCTCCAGCATGAATGCTGGAGTCTCCGCGCCGAGGATCGGATGAGGAACACCGCGTCGCGTCTGCGCTCGAGCGAGGAAGGTAGCAAACTCCGCCCGCGCCAGGAGGCTATTGCAACGGGTATCTCAGCAGCTCAGCTTGGCCGCGAGCCGGCGATGCAGTCCAGCCAGGTACGCACTGCATTCAGCGCATCGTCGCGCACGTCGACGTCTTTCCGGCCGCTTCGGGCGGGAATGTGGAAGCCATGATCGGCATCCTCGAGCAGATGTAGGGTGGCGCGCGAACCGAGGCGCTCGACGAGCGCCCGGAGCAAACTCGGATCCGCGAGCTCGTCGCGCGTTCCTTGAATGAAGAGCATGGGGATGCTGACCTCCTGCAGGTGTGCGGCGCGTTCCGCGCCGGGTCGACCGGCGGGATGCAATGGGAACGCCAGGAACACGAGCCCGCGGACCCCTGCCAGCGGAGACTGCGCCTGTGCTTGCGACGTCATGCGTCCGCCGAACGATCGGCCTCCGGCGATGAGCGGCAGGTCCGGCGCGAGCCGCCCCGCCTGCGCAACGGCGGCGCGAACGGTCGCGTGGCACACCGCGGGAGGGTCTGGCCGCCGGCTCCGTTGCTCCATATACGGGAATTGATAACGCAGGGTCGCAATGCTGCGCGCCGCGAGCCCGGTTGCAACGGCTTGCATCGAGGGATGCTCCATCCCCGCGCCGGCACCGTGCGCCAGGATGCACAAGGCTCGTGCTGCGCGCGGGCGGTCGAACAGACCGGACACGTGATGGTCTGCACCGACATCAATGGTCAGGCGTTCGCTCTCCGGGGCCGTCATGATGGCATGTTACATGGTAGAGTGGACCAAAGCTCCGAACCCCAGAGGCGCTGTGTCCTGCCGATACATCTCAGCGGTGCTCGCTGTATGCCTGAGTCCGCTTGCCTATGCCGCCTCGACTGCTCGTCCGCCCATCACGGGTGTCTCTCACATTGCTGTTTACGCATCGGATCCTGCCGCAAGCGGGCATTTCTACGCGCACGACCTCGGTGCGGCCAAGGGTCTGGATCCGGAGACCTCGCGCGGCACGCGCTACTATTTCGCACCGACGCAGTTCGTTGAAGTTTTGCCGCTGCCGCCGGGTTGGAGTTCGATAAGCCGGCTCGATCACGTCGCTTTCGCCACGGCGGACGCGGATGGCCTGCGCCGATACCTGCGCTCGAAGGGCATTGCCGTTGCGGCGCGCGTGCGGCAAGGAAGCGACGGCAGCCGTTGGTTCGAGGTGCAGGACCCGGAGGGCAACCGCGTTCAATTCGTGCAGCCGCCAGCGCATCCTCCCGCGATCGCCGTCAATCTCCTCTCACGGCACATCATCCATGTCGGATTCATAGTCCACGATCGGGCGCGCGAGGACACGTTCTATCGCGCCATCCTGGGCTTCAAGCCGTATTGGTTCGGCGGCATGACCGACGACAAGCCCGTTTGGATTTCGCAGCAGGTGCCCGATGGCACCGACTGGCTCGAGTACATGCTGGTGGGCTCGCCTGGAAGTCGCGGCATCCCGCCCGGGATGAGCAAGGCGGATGCCGGTGTGCTCGATCACTTCTCGCTCGGAGTTGCGAGCGCCGAAGCGGCGTACACCCTTCTCTGGAACGGCAACCGGCTGGACGATCAGACCAACCTGCCCAAGATCGGCCGCGACGCGAAGTGGCAGCTCAACCTGCTCGATCCCGACGGCACGCGCGCCGAGATCATGGAGCTGCACGCCATCGGCAAGCCCTGCTGCTCGTCTTTCACCGCGGCCGATCCTCAATACTGAGCCGCCGCTGCTGCCGTGAAGTACACCGTTCTCGTCGCGCGCTTACTCATCAGTCTGTTCGGTATCACTCTGGTAGTGCTCGGGATCCTCTTCTGGACGGGCCACGCGCTGTCACTGCGGCCGGTCCATATGTTCATCGGCTTGCTGTTCGTCATCTGTCTCTGGGTGCTTGCGGCGCTGGGCTTTGCCCTCCCTAAAGCCCGGGTGTTCGCGCTCGTCGTCCTCATCTGGAGCCTCATCGTACCGGCGCTCGGCGTGATGCAGTCGCGCCTCCTTCCGGGATCCGATCACTGGGTGATCCAGGTGATTCATCTGCTCGTCGGCCTCATCGCCATGGGGCTCGGCCATGGGCTCGCCCGCCGCATCGGGCGGCGCCCGGCGTCCGCCGGCATCCCCGAAAGCGCGTAAGGCTGCTCGAGCCTGCGAAGCCGCGGGCAGCTGTCAGGAGGAGAGCACCGCCGTTGACCGCGATCGTCCCGGTGACCAACGTTACCCGGTTCTTCAAGTCAGCCATGCCGGATATCTCTATGATGCCGCTCCTGCCTGGCCAGCAAGCAAGGATGGACGCAGGCTCAGGCGCTCATTGCGCTGACGATCCAGACGGCACCAGGCAGCGCAACGGTGTTGCCCACCTGAAATCGCGCCAGCGCCGCCCGAATGGATTGGGCCGCCGCGGTCCGCAGGTCTGGCGGCTGGCCTTCCAGCGCACGGCTCGCGGGACCCATTCCCGTCACCGTCTCCACGGCCGCTTCGAGTCCGCGGCCCACGCCGATGTCGAGCGCGAGATCGACAGGCTCGAGCCTGACTTCACGGAAACCCGCCTGGTCGAGGATGCCGCGAACGCGGCGCTCGTCCGCGAAGGCGAACGGACCCGGCTCTTCCGGTCCGGGTGCCGGCGGGCGCGGCACATGCCGGCATGCCTCCTCGAGCGGCAGCATCAGCCAGGGATTCTTTCGCGGCTCGCGCCAACAGGCGAAGGCAAGCCGCGCTCCGCGGCGCAGTCCGCGCCGCATGTTGGCGAATGACTTCTGCGGCTCCGCGAAAAACATGACACCGAAGCGGGAGAAGAGGAGGTCGGCGGCGGCGGGATCGAAACGATAGGCGGTCGCATCCGCCATGATGAAATCGACGGGCAGATCTGCGGGTGCGCGCTCCCCGGCCCGCTGCAGCATCGGCGCGGAGATATCGACCCCGACCACCCGGCCGCCGGGCATGACGCGCCGAGCGAGCTCGATACTCGTGGTGCCGCACCCGCAGCCGATATCGAGCGCCCTTTCACCAGCCGCGGGTGCCGCGCGCTGGAGCAGCACGTCCGTAACGGGTGCCAGGAGGGTATCCTGGTCCTGCTGCCGCGCCCGCCAGCGCTCGCCGGGGGGGCCATTCCAGTACGCGACCTGATCTGCATTGCGTTCGTCGGTGGCGAGGAGACTCATGGCGTTACCTCGAAGCGCGTTGCGGCAGCGCGGGCTTTCTATTCGTCCAAAAAGACCGTTTCAGCTCGAGCCCTCTCGAAGGACAGATTGACCGTCCGGCCCACGCTGATCGTGCGATGCACGACCCCGGCAGGGACGGTGGCAGCCTGAAGGGGGCCGACGCGAATGGAGGAGCCCTCCTTGAGCTCGGCTGCCGTCGCGCCTGCATCGCTCATGGTGGCTTCACAGAATGCTCTGCCGTCCAGCAGGGGTCAACTGAGGGGCCGTCCGGGCCATTCTGCCTCGCAGCGCCGCCAAAGGGGGGGGACACCCGGGAAACCAGCAATTTTTCCCAAGAGGCGCGCGGCGCAGCCACCTTAGAATCGCACTGAATTCCTCCATGAGGTGAATGATGGGCTCGATCACGAAAGAGGTTTTGACGGACGCGAACCCTGATGTGGTGTGGGACGCGATACGCGATGTCGGTGCGCTGCATACCCGCTTGGTCCCGGGTGGACGCCGCGTGACGTTCGCCAACGGACGTATCGTCGAGGAGCCGATCGTCAGCTCTTCGGACTCGCTGCGCAGGCTGGTCTGGACCGCGAAAGCTGCGGACAGTCCCCTCACTCATTACAACGGGTGCGTACAAGTGCATGCGCGCGCCGCAGGAGGCTCTCGCGTGGAGTGGACGGCCGACTTCCTGCCTGCAAGCGCGGCACCCGTTCTGGAGTCCATGCTGAACGCGGGCGCAACAGCCATGCGTGGCGCGCTTCAGGCCCGGGCGGTCGCGCCTATTTCCCCTCGCTCCAACTCCGGGCCATGAATCGGGCTGGCGCTCCCGACAGCGCCGTCATCGCGCGCACCAGATTGCGTTGCCTGGCGTCATCCGACTTCAGAGCCGCGAAGTACCTGAGGATTTCTTTCCGGCGGCTGGGAGTGAGCCTGCTCCAATTCAGCTTTGCCCGCGGATTGGCGCTCAGCGCCGCGCCGAACCAGCGAGGCAGCGGATGCAGAGGTCCATTACGGTAGGATCGGTCGAATTGGAGTTCCACCGTGACGCGATCCCCGACGCGCGTCGCAGATGCTTCCCGGACTGAGTTGTGCAGGTAGAGAAAGAAGCTGCCATTTCCCGCCGGCATCAGGTTGATGCGCCACGGCTTTCGTGCCGGCTTGCCGTTTACGCGGACGCGCACCGGCATCGGCCGGCGCCAATCCTCCTGCAACTGCCCCGCGCGGCGCTTACTGACCGCCACGTAGGGATTGATCCCCCTGATCCTGATGGTGGCCGGAAAACGAAGCGCGGACTTTCGCATAGGCTAGCGAGGATGATCGATCGCCTGTTCCGGGGTGCTATCGTATCCGGAAAGATCCGGCGCTGAACCGGCTGCCGGTCCCCCACTGGAGTGCGGTATGCAGCTCATCGGCATGCTCGATTCGCCCTACGTCCGCCGCGTGGCGATCTCACTGCAGCTGCTCGGAGTGCCGTTCGAGCACCGCTCGCTTTCGGTATTCCGCACGTTCGATCAGTTCCGCGCGATCAATCCCGTCGTGAAGGCGCCGACATTGGTATGCGATGACGGCACGGTGCTCATGGATTCCACGCTCATCCTGGATTATGCGGAGGCGCTCGCCGCCCCCAGGTCCCTGATGCCGCGTGAGCTGGCGGACCGGCAGGCCGCGCTGCGTACTATCGGGCTGGCGCTCGCCGCGTGCGAGAAGAGCGTGCAGCTCGTCTACGAGCGCAACCTGCGTCCTCCGGAAAAGCAGCACGAGCCCTGGGTCGCCCGGGTGCTGAGCCAGATGCATGCCGCGTTCGGCGAGCTCGAGGCGGAGCTCGCCAACCGACCCCCGCGGCATGCTGCGCGGGGTGTCGGCGCTGCCGAAGTGGCGACGGCGGTGGCCTGGGATTTCAATCGGCGAATACAGCCCGGCACCGTCAAGGATGCGGCGTACCCGCATCTGCGCGCGTTGTCCGCCTGGGCGGAGCAGCTACCGGAGTTCGCCGCCGCTGCCTTCGGCGACGGAACCGTGCAAGTCCGCAACTGATTTCGCAACGAAATAACGGCTCACTCGGTCTCGGCGAGCACCTGTAGCAGGCGCTGCAGAATCGCGCTCGCCCGGCGCAGGTCCGCCTCCCCGATTGCGGCGCCCAGTCGGTCAGCCCAAGGCTGTTGCGCGGCCTGAATGGCTCGCAGCACATGACGGCCCCGGGGCAGGAGCCGCAGCAGCTTTGCGCGCCGATGGCCGGGATTTTCCTGGTACTTCGCCAGGCCTTCCCGAGCCAGGACGTCCGCGATCCGCTGCACACTCTGCCGTGCAAGGCCGAGTGAGCGCGCAATTTGCGCCACGGTGGCCATCTGATTTTCCACCGCGGCCAAGACCTGCCAGCGCGCGCTCGTCTGGCCGCTCGGGCGCGCCAGATCGTCGCCCGCGCCGGCGAGGTGACCGCCGAGGCGAAGGATCAGGACGGCGAGGGCACTGAAAGCGTCCCCTGCGGGAGTACGCGCGGGAATGTCACCGTCTTTGTTGACAGCATGCTGTCTATCTCGTAGACTGCTCATAGTGACAGCATACTGTCATAGATCGCAGGAGAGTTCCACATGCTCAAGACGTTCCGCGGCAGCTGCCATTGCGGCGCCATCCGCTACGAGGCCGATATCGATCTGACTCGGGGGACCGGGCGTTGCAATTGCACGTTCTGTGTCAAGGCCCGGGCCTGGGGCACCTACGTCAAGCCCGAAGCATTCCGCCTGGCGGACGGCTCGCAGGAGGGCGTGGCATACCACAAACATGCTCAGGCGCCCGTGAAGTATCACTGTGCCCGCTGCGGTGTTCGCACGCATGCGCGCGGCGAGGCCGACTACATGGGTGGGTCGTTCGTGTGCGTTTTTGTCGCCACGCTCGACGATGCATCGCCGGAAGAGCTCCTCAGCGGTCCCATCCGCTATTCCGACGGGCTGCACGACAACTGGACCCAGCCGCCCGCGCAGATCGGACATCTCTAGCGAGGGCTCGAATTGCGGGCGGGTGCGCCGGCCGCTCCATCGCGGCAAGGATGCTAGGGCAGTATCCGGATGCGCATGTGGCGGATTGAGACGGCGCCAGGGTGGTTTCCCTGGATCCCGATCAAGCCCTCGGGTGCCAGACCGTAGCCTGGATAAGCCGAGAACTTCGAGGCGGCGTCGCGCTTCTTCCAGTCGACACTTCCCAGCTCGTAAGCAACGATCCGGCGCCCGTTCATCCAGTACTCGACGTGATGGCCGCGCACGATGATGCGGGCCCTGTTCCAGCGGCCATAAGGATGCACCACGCCGGCCGGCGAAGGATACATGGCGTACACCGATCCTGCCGCCGTGAGCCGGTTCTTGCCGTCCGCGGCATTCGCGTCGTCGAGAAGCTGGTATTCGGGCCCGCTCCAGTAGATCTCGTCGTACTGGTGCGTGGCCCGATAGAAGATGCCGCTGTTGCCTTCCTTGCCGATCTTCCAATCGAGCTCCAGCTCGAAGTCCTTATAAGTTCGCGTGGACTGCAGATCGTCCACCGGTCCGCTCTTGCAGAGCACGCCATTCTCGATGGTCCACCCGGCAGGCAGCCCAGGATGTTGCCAACCGCGCAACAGCGGAGCGGAGCTGTCCTGTATCAAGTTCTGCCAGGCGCCTTCGCCCTGCGGTAACTCCCTCTGTTGGGCACCGTGGTGCACCGCGGGAGGAGCCTGCGCCGTTGCGAGCGATGCACCACCCAACGACAGTACCAGGGTCAGCGGCAGAGCGAGCCGCCACATACCGTGCATTGCCTGCGCGCGAAACACGTTCATGATAGTCCCAGCTTTTTGAGTAACTCGACGGGCGGCCCGTCGAAATGGGTGAGCGCCACGTTGCCGATGTACTGGACGTCCTTGCGGCCGGCCAGAGTCGTATAGAACCCTGCGGCAGTCAGGTTGCGATAAGCGGCGAAGAACTGCGCCGGTTCCTGCAGTGCCGCGGGGGCGCGGCTGATGTCGCAGATCCCGTCGCAGATCTTGCGCTGCTGCGCCTCGTGCAGCTTCGCGAACGGCTGCCCGAAACGATGCCGGGCCTCCTCATCCAGCCAGGCGAATCCGCGCAACACCGTAACGCGGTCCCCACGCTGCTGTGGATAGGGGGCGCTGATCCACTCGTCGATGAAGTCCACCACTCCCACCGCGGAAGCCGACGGTGAGTGCTCGTCCCGGGGAATGATGAGGTCGCAGAGCGCCGCGGCGAGCTGCCGCTGCTGCACATTCAGGGTCAACGGCCAGAAGGCGCCCTTCTCATAAGCCCTGACCAGATCCGGATCGGGGCCGTATCCCTGCATCGTAGGCTCGAACTGCCGCAGGGATCCGGGTGAGGACGCACCCGGCTCCAGATTTTGTTTGTAGTTCGCGCGGGCACGCAGCGCCGGCAGCGCGGTCGCCGCCGCGATGACCAGCTTGATGGTCGTACGCCTGTCGGTCATATCTCACGCCTCCGCATCCGTTCCAGGATGTGATCGGACATGCGCCACGCCAGCGCCATGATGGTCAGGGTCGGGTTCTTGTCCGCGTTGTAGGGGAACACGCCGCCGTCGGCAACGAAGAGGTTCGGCACGTCCCATGTCTGCGACCACCTGTTGGTGACCGAGCTGCGCGGCTCTGCCCCCATGATGGTGCCGCCGACCTCGTGGATCATGTATCCGCCAGGGGCGATCGCCTGCACCGGATCGGTGATGATCGGTGATTGCAGACGTCCGCCCATGGCCGCCACGAGGGCGCCGAAGGTCTGCTGCATGTGAACTGCCTGGCGCTGTTCGTAATCGCCCCATTGCCAGTGGAAGCGCAGCACCGGGATGCCGAACTTATCCTTCACCTTGGGATCGATGTCGACATAAGAATTGTCGTTCGGCACCATGGCGCCCCGCCCGTCCAGGTACACGAACGAGCCGTAATATCGCCGGGCATCCTCCTTGAACTTCTTCCCGTAGCTGCCGCCCGTCAGCCACTCGAGCCCGGCGAACGTCCCGACGGAGGGCATCCCCTTGCCGCCGCCGTACTCGACGTGATAGCCGCGTGGGAACGGGAGCTTATGCGCAAGCTGCTCCTCGTACAGCCACCAGGGCACATAGACCTGCAGTCCATCGGCGGCGTCCTCATTGAGGGGCGGCAGACTCTCGAGCAACGGGATCTGTGCGCTCACGGAGCTGCCGACGGTATCCAATACGTAACGGCCGACGCGTCCGCTGGAGTTTGCCAACCCATTTGGGAACTGCCCGCTCTGGGAGTTGAGCAGGATGCGTGCACTCTCGCACGCGCTCGCACCGAGCACGACCGCTCGGCCGGCGGCATGCTCGTGGCGGCCCGTTGTGGAGTCGACGAATCTAACGCCGTTCGCCCGCCCGTTCTTGCCCATCGTGACTTCATACACCATCGCGTTCGTGATGATGTCGAGATTGCCAGTGGCGAGGGCCGGCGGTAGATGCACGGTGGTGGACTGGTAGTTCGCGGCCACGGCGCAGCCGCGCCCACATGGCGTTGCCCACAGGCAGGGCGAGCGTTTGCGCATCGCCTCCGCGAGGATCTGCTGTGCTCGCGCATTGCCCGGGTGCAACTTGCCTGGGAGGGTACGGTGGTCCTGAGCACGCGTCAGGACCGCTCGCCGCCCCGGCAGCACCGGGATGCCGAGCCGCGGGGCGCGCTTCATGAGGAGGTGATCGCTGACGATCGGCTTCGGCGGCGGCAGCAGAATCCCGCCGGGTCCGGCCGGCGTGTTCTCGAGCGAAGTCTCGCCGCCGTAGACGCCGATCAGCATCTCCACCTTGTCGTAGTAGGGCGCGACGTCGTCATAGGTGATCGGCCAGTCGAACCCGAGCCCGTCGCGGCTGCGGGGCTTGAAATCATACGGACCATTGCGCAGCGATATCCGGCCCCAATGGTTGGTGCGGCCGCCGAGCATCCTGGCCCGCCACCAGGTGAACTGCGCTCCCCACTTGTCGGGGACGGACACGTAAGGCTCGCCGGGCACATCCCAACCGCCATCCAGCGTGGCGTCGTAAAAGCCCTTATTCTTATCGGGAGTGCTCGCGCCGCCGAGGGGCGCCATGTCCGGGGTCTGAAACATCGGGCTCTCGCTCGCCGGTGTGTACCGGCGGCCGGCCTCGAGCATCAGCACGCGCACGCCTTCCATGCATAAGGTGTAGGCGGCCTGTCCTCCACCTGCGCCGGACCCTACGATGATGACGTCGTAGGCTTCGCGTTGCGTGCTTGCAGTCACGAATGGCATCGATCAATGCTCCTTCGCTGAAGTCAGCTCATGTTCGGTAGGCTTCCCTGCCGAAGCCCTGGGCCGGGATGCCCCGCGCCGGCAGCACCTCGTGCTGCAAGGCATACATTGCGGCCGCCGCCTCGTCGATCGCACGCGCAAAAGCGAGCGAGCCGGCGAGAATCGGTCCCAGGAGCGCCTTATCCTGCACCCGCGCCTTGGGGTACTCATGCTCCAACACGAGATAGGTCCGCTCCGGATCGAGATCCAGAAGCTCCCGGGCCGCGAGCTGGTGGTCCAGCCAGTCCACGGACCGGTTCTGCAGGTAGGCAAGGGGGTCGTGGCGCGCGGTTCCCGGCAGCTCGTGCTCCGAGAAAACCGTCTGCTTCTTCCAGGCGTTGAGCTGCTCGGCGGGATTGGCGCGTGGCGTGTCGCCGTCGCGGTCACCCCGCTGCATTGTCTGGCCGCCATAGCCCCACGCAGCGATGCCGCGCGAGTCGATCACCTGTCCCTTGACGTGAAAACGCTGAATGAGGAAGGCGTAGCCGCAGTCCCGCAGATACTGGAATACCGAGCGCGAGTCCTGCCCCATGAGGATCGCGTGCGAGGGATCGTAATGAATGCGGAACTGATCGCCGACGCCGTGCCGCTCGCAGATGCGGTGGAGCGCGATCCAGGGGCCGGGCGCATAGGCGATCTGGTTGTGCCATGAATCCGAGACGGTCCATCCCGGCATCGGGCACTGCTCTACCAGATACGTCAGCCCCCGTGCCTTGGCTTCCCGCAGCAGCGGAACGAATATCTCCTCGAACATATCGAGGTTGGCGTCCAGGCCGATCCTCGGGTTGCGTCCGACGAAGCCTACTACCGCGTCGCAATGCAGCAGTACCGCGGCATCGAAGACGCGGAGCATCAGTTCGTGTTTGGTCGCGCGCGCCTTTTCGTCGGCCGCCAGCATATTGTCGAAGTAGCCGAGCTCCGAGAGGCCCACGCCGGTGGCGCGCATCGCGCTCTGCGTCCGCGCCGCCCGAGCCGGCGTGAAGGGTTTGCGCAGATCCAGCGTGTTGGCGACCGGATCGAGCAGCGCCGCGGCCGGAACGTCGCTCTGCGTGGGGTGCAGGGCGCATGACAGCTCGATGTTCGGCGCGCCGATCTGCGCTGCGAACGCCAGCCACTCCTCGATGGCGAGATCGGGATCCGCTTCCCGCAGATCCCGGGGAGTCAGCTCCTGCAGCGCCGCCGTGAGGATGCTGAGTTTCATGGGCCGCGGCCGGAACGAGCCGGCGGCCGTGCTTGCCGGCCCACCCGGGCCGGGGCTAGTGCTGGGGGATGGCATGCGCGAGCCGCTCGTTGCGGAACCAGAATAGGAAGAGCACCGCCACCGCGAACGCAAACACCGCGGGATAGGCCCAGACAGTGACCCAGTCGTGGCCGGCCGCCACGCTGTAGCGGTCGGTGATGAAGCCTGCGGCGGAGAATCCGATCAGCATCCCGACACCGTAGGTGGCCAGCGTGATGAGCCCCTGAGCGGCCGCCTGTCTCTGCGGGCCGGCGCGGGTATCCGTGTAGATCTGGCCGGAGACGAAGAAGAAGTCATAGCAGGGCCCGTGCAGGGCGATCCCGACGAGCAGCAGCCACTCCAGGTGCGAGGCATCTCCGAGCGAGAAGAGCGCATATCGGCATGCCCACGCGACCATGCCTATGAGCAGCGTCGTCTTCATTCCGTAACGCTTGAGAAAGAGTGGCAGTAGCAGCATGAAGCAGAGCTCTGACGCCTGCCCCAGCGTCTGCTTTCCCGCCGCGTGCGCAATATGGATCTCGGTCAGGAACTGGTTGGCGTCCGAATAATAAAACGCGAGCGGTACGCAGATCAGGATCGAGGCGAAGAAGAAAACGGCGAAATTGCGCTCGCGCAGCATCTCCAAAGCATCGAAGCCGAGCACACTGCCCAGGCTCCGCCTCCCTTGGGTAGCGCCGAGCGGCGGAGTGCGCGGCAGCGTGAAGCTATAAACGCCGAGCAAGAAGGAGCTCACGGCGCACATCGCGAAGGTATGCTGCAGTGCACCCTGCGCGAGCGGCCCGGGCGAGTCCCATCCAAACACGTAGCTGATCAGCAGGCCCGCGACGATCCACCCGATCGTTCCCCATACGCGCACCTTGGGGAAGTCCCGCGCCGGCACGTCCATCTGCCGGAATGAGACTGCATTGACCAGCGCCAGCGTAGGCATGTAGATAATCATGTACGCCAGCAGGTACGGATAGAAGTGCGCGAAGTCATGCGCGCGCGCCAGCATCAGCATCAGCACGCCGCCGGCGATGTGGATGATGCCGAGCAGCCGTTCCGCGTGAAAATAGCGATCGGCGATCAGGCCCACGAGGAAGGGCGCGATGATCGCGCCCCACGCCTGCGTCGAATAGGCGATCCCGTTCTGCGCCCCCGTGGTGTGCAGGTTGCCGGTGAGAAAGCTTCCCATGGTGACGAACCACCCGCCCCACGTAAAGAACTCCATGAACATCATCGCGTTCAAGCGCAGCTTCATGGTGTTCGTCAGCACGAGAGGGTGCCTCAGTCGTAGAGCGCGAGCGCGGTGCATCGCAGCCGGTCCGGTGGTGTCGCCCGCAATCGCATCGCGCGAAGGTTATTGCATGGCAATTTCGCTGTCAAAAGCCGTGGAATATTTGTTTCGCGCGGAGCGCGCCGCCGCGCGGCTTCGCGGTTGCTGCACGCGAGCGCCATGACCCCGACGTCGGTCAGCGCGACGCGCCGCTTCCATGGGCCCGGGCGCGGCGATGAAGTCGGGCCCGATGAAGCTCATCTCCAGCCCTTTCAATGCTAAGCCCTTGATTACACGTCGGGCTCGAGCGGGCGCCGCGGCTCCGGCCTGCGCGCCTCGCGCGGCCACCGAACATCGTCCCATCGAATTGTAGTCGCTCGGAAACAATTGCGCGGTAGCGTAGCCGCTCCCGTCGCCTCAAAATGCCTGTTCCAATGATCTTGACAGCGAAATTTTCATTACAGTATGCTCCCGCCACTGGTCATTGGGGGAGTGCATGCCGATGAGAACCAACAGAGTGCCCGGCAAGAGCGCGCAGTCCGTCCGGCCGTCGCACCGCCTTGCCGACAGCATCAGTTCCCCTTCCGCGACCTGGCAGCGCTCCCGCTTCAGGGGCCCCCGTGCGGGCAGCGTCGCAGCCGTAGTCGCCGGCATTCTCGGCGGGACCGGCCTGGCGGTTCCGGCGCATGCGCAGAACGCGGCGGCTGGCGCGCAGAACGCGCCGTCCACGCAGCCCGTCGGCTCGGCGCAGACTTCACAGAACCTGCAGGAAGTCGTGGTGACCGCCACCGCGACACAGGTGAGAAAGCTCGATGCGAGCTACAACGTCGTCGCCGCCGATAGCGAGCTGATCAAGGAGTCGAACCCGCTCAGCTCCGCCGACATCCTCAAGATAGCCCCCGGCATCTGGCCGGAGGCCTCGGGTGGCCAGACCGGCGCCAACATCGAGGTGGCAGGCTACCCGAGCGGTGGCGATTCGCCGTTCTTCACCAACATGATCCAGGGCCTGCCGCTCTACGGTGCGCCCAACCTCGCCTACATGGATTCGAGCTCGCTGTACCGTCTCGATGAGACGATCGAGCGTGTCGAGGTGGTGCAGGGCGGACCCTCCGTGGTGTTCGGCCCCGGCCAGTTCGGCGGCACAGCCAATTACATCCTCAAGAACGGCAAGAACTCACCGGGCGGGCTGGTGGAGGCCACGTATGGGACCGAGGGCATGTGGCGTGGCGACGCCTACGACGGCTTCAAGATCGCCGACGGCTGGTATGGCAGCGCGGGCGGCTATTACAACGTGTCACACGGGGTTCGCGACCCGCAGTTCGACGCTATCGACGGCGGTCAGTTCACCGCCACCCTGACGCACGACATCAGCGGGGGTACGGTGACGGCATGGGCGCGCGCGCTCGATGAAAAAGACGAGTACATCACACCCATCCCGTTGGTCCAGAGCCCGAGCGGATCGCTCTCCGGCTATCCGGGTTTCAATCCGCTCACCGGCACGTTCAACGGCTACGCCAACCAGAATCTGACGCTCGCCGATCCCTTCAGCGGCGGCTTCATGAACGCGAATCTCGCCAACGGCCGCGGCAGCAACCTCTACTACTTCGGCGTCAATTACGATCAGCACATCGGCGGCTGGACATTGCACAACGGCTTCCTCGCCGACGGCGGCGGCCTCGATACCAACGGGTGGTTCTCCGGTCCCAACCCGCGCCCCCTGAGCATGTATCTTTACGGCTGCAAGGTGCCGGAGCCGACCGGCTGGTGCAGTGGTGCCGCCGGCACCACTCCCATAGACGGAAACAACCTGAACGGCGGCAAGGGATTCGACCCGAACGCCTACGGCATCCAGGCGACCTATGCCGGCAGCGGAGCGCCCGTGCCGCTCTCCGCGAACGTCGTGCAGATGAGCTACCACCTGATCCAGAAATCGATACAGAACGTCACCGACGAGTTCCGGGTGACCCGCGAGATCTTCGACGGCAATTCGCTGACCGCCGGGGTGTACGTGGCGTTCTACACCGACAACGACAAATGGGCGGCGGACAGCGCGCTGATGACGGCCACATCCAATGCCCGGATGATCGCCCTGAACTACGTGGGAAACGCCGCAAACGGCGGCCAAATCGGCCAGACCTATAATCTCACCAGCCCCCAGGGCATCGTCAACGAGAACGGCACTTACAACACCCCCGGGCGCCATGGCGATGGCCGCAATATCGCGCCCTATTTCAGCGACAGCTGGCGCCTCGGGCCGGTGCTGGTCGACGCCGGCGCTCGCCTCGAGCACATCGACCTGCACCAGCGCACCTGCCAGACCAGCAATCAGCAGCTCGGCTCGACCTTCGACGTGTACGACAACAAGGTGCCCATCTGCAACGGCACCTTCGATTTCGAGCACTATGCGCGCACGAAGACTACGTTCACTGCCGGGTTGAACTACACCTTCTCGAGCAACATGAGCGCTTACGTGCGGGTCAATAACGGCGTTCATTTCCTGGCCTTCGACGACATCGCGAACACCGCCCACAACAAGCCGCCTACGTTCCACCCGATCGAGACTGCGCACAACTACGAGGTCGGCTACAAGTTTCAGGCTCACTACCTGTATCTCGACCTCAGCGGCTACCACCGCACCTTCGACGGCATCTTCTACCAGGAATCCGATCTCTCCGGCGTGCCCATTGCGGGCGGATATGGCACTTACGGATCGACGGCCAACGGCTTCGACGTGGACGGCTACATCGGACCGTTCGCTGGACTCACGCTGCGGATCGTGGGCGATTACATGGACGGCCACTACACGAACAACCGCTCGTGCCTGGCGTTCATCGACATCTACGGCAATCATCAGTGCGTGTTCATCAATGGCGCGCCGCTGCAACGGCAGCCGAAGTTCCAGGTCCGCTTGACGCCGAGCTATTCCGCGAACGTTCCTTGGGGCGACGTGACCGCCTGGCTCACCTTCGAGCACGTGGGTCAGCGCTTCAACGACACCTACGGTCAGCAGCCTCTGGGCACCTACAACATGCTGAGCGGCGGTATCCTGACCGATCTGGGCAATAACTGGACGTTTCGGGTGCAGGGGACCAACCTGACGAACGCGATCGCATTGACCGAGGGCAATGCACGCGAGTTCGGCCGCGCGATCGGTGTTGGCAACGTCGTTCTGGCCCGTCCCTACGAGGGTAGGGAGGTCAATCTCTCCGCGACCTACAAGTTCTAGCTGATGGCGCGGGATCCGGGCATCCTGCCCGGCCAGGGCGCGGCGAGCCAAAAGCCGGCTTGTCGCTCCCCGCTCGCCGCCTGTGGCGGCGGACGCAAGCCCTGCGTCTGGTCTAAGGGTCCGTATAACGCCGCTGCAGCAGCTCCTCGATCGCCTCCAGCGAGCGGCCGCCGGTTTCAGGCACGTAGCGGGCCGAGAACGCGACGGCGAGGAGTCCCACCACTACGAAGCCGAAGAAGGTCGAGGAGACTCCGAACCGCGCCACGAGCTGCGGGAAGGAGAAGGCGACCACGAAATTCGCGCCCCAGAGCACCAGGGTGGCCCCGCCCATGCCGAGGCCGCGTACCTTGAGTGGGAAGATCTCAGAGAGGAGCAGCCAGGTCACCGGCGAGACGAACCCCTGCTGGAAGCAGAGGAAGAGCGACATGGCGGCGAGCACGAGATACGCGAGCGAGGGGGAGGGCTGGAAGAGCAGCGACACGACCCCCAGCAGCAGGAGCGAGGAGGTCGTGCCGATGAGTCCGATGACCAGCATGGGCCGCCTGCCGGTCCGGCCGACGAGCGCGATGCCGATGAACGTGGCGAGCACGGAAATGACCCCGTTCAGCACATTGGCGAGCAGCGCGCCCTGGATCCCGAGACCGGACCGCGACAGGATCTGCGTGCCGTAGTACATAATGGAGTTGACGCCGGTCACCTGCTGAACGATGCCGATGCCGATGCCGACCAGCAGCACAGCTCTTACCCAGGGGATGCGCAGCGCCGCCCAGCCCTGGATATCGGAGGCGGCCTCCGCCGCGGCGAGAGCGGCGATGGAGCGCGCCTCGAGCGCCGCCGTTTCGGGCGGGCGCAGCTGGCCGAGCACCGCCTCCGCCTCGGCGGAGCGGGCCCGCGCGATCAGCCAGCGCGGGCTCTCCGGCAGAAACACGGAGCCGACGCCGAGTGCGATGCCCGGCAGCGCGGCCACCCCCAACATCCAGCGCCAGACAGTATGCGATTCACCCCATCCATGGGCGATCACGGCATTGACGGCAAAGGCGAGCAGTTGACCCGAGACGATCATCAGCTCGTTCTGCGTCACCAGCCGGCCGCGGATGGCGGGTGGGGCGAGCTCCGCGAGATAGGTTGGCACGACGACGGACGCGCCACCGACGGCGAGCCCGAGCAGAAAGCGGAATGCGGCGAGCGCCGAGCGGTCGGGCGCCAGGGCGCAGGCGATCGCTCCGGCGACGAAGGTGCCGCCCAACAGCCACAGGGTGTGCCGGCGGCCGATCCGGTCCGCGAGCCTGCCGGCGAGGAGCGATCCGAGCGCCGCCCCCAACAGCAGCGCGGCGGTGATCAAGCCCTCATCGGCCGGTGTCAGCCGCAGGTCGCGACCCATGTATAGGAGCGCACCGTTCACCACGCCGGTGTCGTACCCGAAGAGCAGGCCGCCGAGGGTCGCGACCAGGCTGATCAGGAGCAGCCGCCGCCGCAACCGCCGGCTCACCGCTGTGGGGATCGTCGGCGAGCCGTCTGGCGACTCGAGGGCACCGCGGAGCATGGCTGTTAACCTCCCGGCGACCGATGGTATGATTATTTTAATTTCTGTCAATATGAAAAATATGAAGCACTCCTTGCTCCCGCGCCGGACGCGCGCCGTCAGGCAATGCTACCCATGAGCCGCGCGCCGCAGCAGGCTACGGCGCCAACCACGGCCGCGGAGCTGCGCGAGGCGATCCTCGCGCGATATGACTCGTTGAGCGGACGGCTGCGCCAGTTTGCCCATTACGTCCTCGACGCGCCGAACGACGTCGCGCTCGAGACGCTGGCCGTAATAGCGGAGCGCAGCGGCGTGCAACCGTCCGCCATCGTCCGCTTCGCCAAGCAATTCGGCTTCGATGGCGCGACCCCGATGCAGCGCGTGTTTCGCGCCGACTTGGTCGCGGCCAATCCGGGCGCCGCCTACGGCGAGCGGGTGCGGCAGACCCTGGACCGGTTGGAAAATCCGCAGAACGATCCCGCGAGCCTGCTGCGCGAATTTGCCGAGGGCACGGATCTCGCGCTGCGGCAACTCACCCATACCGTAGGCGCCGCGGAGCTCGCGGCGGCGTTCCGGCTGCTGGAGCAGGCCAACACGGTGTACGTTGTCGGTGTCCGCCGCGCCTTTCCCGTCGCCGCCTATCTCGCGTATTCGCTGCAGCAGAGCGCGAAACGCACCGTGTTCATCGACGGCGTCGCAGGTCTCTGGCGCCAACAGGCTGCCGGCATCGCCTCGGATGACCTTCTGATCGGCGTGAGCTATCGGCCGTACGCAGAGGAGACCATCCATGTGGTGAGCGCCGCGCACGCACAGAAGGCGGCCGTGCTCGCCATAACGGACAGCGAGGTCAGCGAGATCGCCAAGGAGGCCGATACCGTCCTGCGGGTGCAGGAGGCGGAGATCCGCGGCTTCCGTTCCCTGGCGGCGTCGATGTGCCTCGCCCAGACCCTCGTGATCGGCTATGCCTTCCGCAGCACCCGTAAGCCGCGCCCCGAGGGCCGCGGCGGCAGCGGCCGCCGTGGGCAGGCGGCGCGGGAGAAGACATGATCAGGCCACTCGAGCACTCTTCTCGCCCCGCTGTCGCGCTGCTCGGCGGCGGCCGGATCGGCAAGATTCACGCCGCCAATGCGGCGGCGCATCCCGGGCTCGCGCTGAAGTATGTCGTCGATCCCTTCGGCGACGCCGCCGCGGCGCTGGCGGCCCGATACGGTGCGACCGCGACGACGCTGGAGAGCGCGCTGGCCGATCCCGCCATCGCGGGCGTCATCGTCGCCAGCCCGACCGACCAACATCTCACGCATTGCCTGCAGGCGGCTGCCGCGGGCAAAGCCATCTTCTGCGAGAAGCCCGTCGACCTCAGCGTGGAACGTGCGCGGTCGGCAGCCGGAGCACTCGCCAAAGCGCGCCTCTTTCTCGGCTTCAACCGGCGTTTCGATCCCAGCTTCCGCGCATTGCGCCACAAGCTGCAAGCGGGGGCCATCGGCAGCCTCGAGACGCTGCACATCATCAGCCACGACCCCGCGCCGCCGCCGGTGAGCTACATCAAGGTCAGCGGCGGTCTATTCAAAGACATGACCATTCACGACTTCGATGTGGCGCGCTGGCTGCTCGCGGAGCCGGTCGTGGAGGTCTATGCAATGGGCGCCTGTCTGGTCGACCCGGCGATCGGCGCCGCGGACGATATCGACACCGCGAAGGTGCTGCTGCGTACCGCCTCGGGGCGGATGGCCCTCATCAGCAACAGCCGCCGCAGCGGTTATGGCTACGACCAGCGCATAGAGGCGTTCGGATCAGGTGGGTCCGTGCGTGTCGACAATTTCACGACCACCGCCGTTGCCGTCTGGGACGAGGAGGGCGCCAGCCGCGCGCCGTTCCAGAATTTCTTTCTGGAGCGCTACGCCGAGGCGTACCGGTTGGAGATGGATCATTTCGCCGGGGTGCTGCGGGGAGAGGAGCCGGCCGTCGGCTTCGCCGACGGGGTCCACGCGCTCGAGCTCGCGGAGGCTGCATGGCGCTCCCACGCCACCGGGCGTCCGGTGGCGCTCAGCGGGGGCGCTTGAGCCACACGTGGGCCGGATCGTCCCGGTAGATCCAACGCCGCACCGGCCCGGCCATCACATTGAGGTAGTAAAGATCGTAGCCGTGCGGTGCACCGACGGGATGGTAGCCGCGCGGCACCAGCACGACGTCCCCGTCCTCCACGCAGACCGTCTCGTCCAGGCTGCGATCGTCGGTGTAGACGCGCTGAACCGCGAATCCCTGCGGCGGATTCAGACGATGGTAGTACGTCTCCTCGAGTTGGGTCTCCGCGGGCGGCGCGTCGGTGTCATGCTTGTGCGGCGGATAGCTCGACCAGTGACCTCCAGGAGTGATCACCTCCACCACGAGCAGCCGCTCGGCCGGCTCGGTCTCGGGCAGGATGTTGCGCACGAAGCGGCGGTTGGTACCCTGGCCCCTGACTTCTTGTGTCATGCGCTCACCGGAGACGGCGCGCGCGCCGCCAGCGGCGGCAGCCGGCGCGCTGCATAGGGCGATCTCGGCGTCGCTGTCGGCCTGGACGCGGATGCGGGAGCCGGCCGGCGCATACACCGCACCGGGCGGTGCGTCGTCGAAGACGCTCTTGCGGCCGCCGAGCTTCGGAAAGGCGAGATCATCAACCGTTATATCGGCGGTTCCCGTAAGCACGAGAACGCAGAACTCCTTGCCTGCCGATGTCAGCATGCTCTGTTGCCCGGCAGCCAGCCGGCGCACCTCGAAGCCGACATATTTCCAGCCCGCGCTCTCGGGCGTAACGGCGACAACCCGGCCATCCGCATCCGGCGCCGTCGGGCGCACCCGCAGATTCATCGGGGGGCTCCTGCCAGGTGAGCCGGCCCGAAGAGCCGGCGCACGGTCTCGAGACCCACCCGGCCATAGGCCCGCGGATCGGCGCGCGCGGGGTCCTGCTCCGCCTCGACCACGACCCAGCCGCTGTAGCCGATATCGACCAGCGCCTGCGCCACGCCGCGGAAATCAAGATCGCCATCGCCGGGTACGGTGAACATTCCGGCCAGCACGCCCTCGAGAAAGCTCCCGTTGCCTTTCAGGGTGTCGTCGAATACCTGCCGGCGCACATCCTTGGCATGCACGTGCGTCACACGTTCAGGGTAGCTGCGGATCAGACGCTCAGCATTGATGCCGCCCAGCGCCGCGTGCCCGGTATCGACCACGAAGCCGACGCGCTCGTCGGTGTGAGCGACGAACTGCTCGATGTCGTCCTGACCATCCACGACCGTGCCCAAGTGAAAGTGATAAGCGAGGCGCAGGCCCTGATCCTCCAGGTAAAGCGCGAGCGCGCTCAACCGCTCCCCGAATTCCGGCCACTGCGCAGCGGGCAGGCGCGGGGTGGTCGCGAGCGGCCGCCGCCGGTCGCCGTGGACCGTGTTGCTGCACTCGGCGATGATGAACACGCTGCTGCCGAGAGCCTCGAGGAGCTGCAGGTGCGCCTGCAACGCCTCGATCTCCTCGTCCACCGAGCGGACCCGCAGCGCGCCCGACCACCAGCCACCGATCAACGCGAGCTCGTGCGTGCTGAGCTGCGTTCCGAGCCGCACCGGATCACGGGAGAATTTGCCGCCGAGCTCAATGCCTTCGAAGCCCAAAGCGTGGGCATCGCGCAGCACGGTCTCCACCGGTGTCTCACCGCCGAGCTCGGGCAGGTCGTCGTTGATCCAGGCGATGGGGCTCACCCCGAAGCGAACGCTCATGGGCTCTCCCACCGCGCTTTGCGGCGCGTGTCGTATTCCGCGCGGGCGGCGCGCACCGAATCTTTCTCGGACACCTCGGCCACCGCTACGTCCCACCAGGCACCGCCCCCATTCGTCGCAGCCTGCGGGTCCGTGTCGATGACGATCACGTAGGTGCGCGCCGCTGCGCGAGCGCGGTCGAGGGCCGTGGACAACGCGCCGATGTCCATCACCTTTTCGCTTTGCGCGCCAAGCGCGGCGGCGTGAGCCGCAAAGTCCACCGGCGCCGCGCTCTGCCCGCAATCGGCCAGCAGGTTGTTGAATGGGGCGCCGCCCGTGGCCTTCTGCAGGCGGTTGATGCAGCCGAAGCCACGGTTGTCGAGCACGACGATCACGAGCTTCAGCCCCAGCATCACGGAAGTGGCGATCTCGGAATTCAACATGAGGTAACTGCCGTCGCCGACCATGACCACGACCTCGCGGTCGGGGTCGGCGAGCTTCACGCCCAGGCCGCCCGCAATCTCGTAGCCCATGCACGAGAATCCGTACTCGACGTGGTAGCCGCCCGCGCGTGCGGGCCGCCACAGCTTGTGCAGCTCACCCGGCAGGCCTCCGGCCGCGCAGACGACGGTGGTCTCGTTCCGCGCCCAGCGGCCGACGGCGCCGATGACCTGCGCGTCGGAGGGGAGCTCCGCGCGCTCTGCCGGTGGACGCACCGCACGACTCCAGGCTTCTTCCCACGCGACACGCTCGGCTGCTACCGAGTCGCTCCACGCCTGCGGTACACGATACCCGGCGAGCGCCTCTCGCAGCTGCTGCAGTACCTCGCGAGCGTCGCCGATAATTGCAACCGAGCCGTGTTTGTGCGCGTCGTAGGCGTTGACGTTCACTTGGAGAAACTGCGTGCATTTGGCGAACAGCGTCCGCGAGGCCGTCGTGAAATCCTGAAGGCGGGTGCCGATCGCCAGCACGACATCGGCCGCCGCTGCGGCCGCATTGGCCGCGCTTGTCCCCGTCACGCCGATCGCGCCGAGCGAGCACGGATGCTCCCAGTTGAGGGCGCCCCGCCCGGCCTGAGTCTCGGCGACAGGAATGCCCGTCGCCCGCGCAAATTGATCGAGTGCGGCCTCGGCGGCGGAGTAGAGCACGCCGCCGCCGGCCACCACGAGAGGCGCGCGGGCGGCGCGTAGATATTCGGCGGCGCGGCGCAGATCCTCGCCATCCGGCGGCGGCCGCCGGATGGACCAGCTCGCAGGCTCGAGCATCCGCGCGGGGAAATCCCAGGCCTCCGTCTGCGTGTCCTGACAGAACGCCAGCGTGACGGGGCCGCAGCCCGCAGGGTCCAGCAGCGTTGCCATGGCTCGCGGCAGCGTCTCGACCAACTGCTCGGCGCGCTGTATCCGGTCGAAGTAGCGCGACACCGGCCGGAAGCAGTCGTTGGCGCTCACCGTCCCGTCGGCGAAGTCCTCCACCTGCTGCAGCACCGGGTCGGGGCCCCGCCCGGCAAACACATCGCCCGGCATGAAGAGCACCGGCAGGCGATTGACGTGAGCGACGGCGGCGGCCGTGACCATGTTGAGCGCGCCGGGACCGATGGAGCTGGTGCAGACCATGGCGCGCCGGCGGCGTGAGGCTTTCGCGAACGCGATCGCTGCATGGGCCATGGCCTGCTCGTTGTGCGCGCGAAGGGTGGGCAGCGCCCCGCCCGCGGCATGCAGCGCCTCGCCGAGCCCGGCGACGTTGCCATGGCCGAAGATGGCCCAGGCCCCCGCAAAGTAACGCGCGGGACCGCCATTTTCCTCGATGAACTGGTTGGCCAGGTATCGAACGGCGGCCTGGGCCGCGGTGAGACGAATCCGCGTCATCACGTCTCCGGCGCGGTAACCCCGGACCTGGGGCCGGGGAGGAAGCGCAGCCTGTTGGCCTTCTCGGCGGTCACGCCGCCGACGAGTATGAAACTGTTTCTCGAGCGGCCCGCTGAAAGCGGGTGCGATGGCGCGGTGGCGGCGGCCGCGCGTGGGCTGGGCACACACGGAGCGCGTTCCAGTGGGAACGTCAACTGCCTGATCCTGGGTGTCTGTGTTCTCATGGGCGGAAATCTCCGTCCTTCAGGACCGAGAGGCGTTAAGGCGGCGGATTTGGCCGAGCCTCCCGCCATGCGGCCACGACGGTCTGCAGATTGGCGGCGAGCGCGGCCACCGTCTCGGCATCGCCGATCTCGCCGGCGAGCCGCCGCCGGGCAGGCTCGGCGAAGATGGTACGCCCAACCGCGAAGCCGCGTATCAGCTCGAACGGTGCTGCTGCCCGGAAAGCGGCAGCGAGGCTCGCGGCCTCGGCCGCAAGGCCGAGGACGAGAACTCCCCGGCACCGGCGGTCGCGGCGTCCGATCGTGTCCTGGATCGCGGCCCACGCTGCCGGCTCCTCGCTAGGCTCGAGCTTCCACCAGTCCGGGCGGATGCCGAGGTCGTACATGCGCTCGAGCACCCGCGCGGTCGTGTCCCGCTCGATATCCCCATACGGCGAGGCGATGACCTCCAGCAGCAGCTCGTGGCGAGTCTCGCGGCAGGCGCTATACAGGCAGAGCAGGCGCTCCTCCTGCATTTGCCGCAGCCTCTCCGGATCTTCGGGATGATAACGGAGCAGACATTTGACGACGTGATTCTGCGGCCAGGTGCGCAGCGTCGAGCCAACATCCGCCGCCCCCTCGAAGGCCAGCGGGCGGGAGCCGCTCTGCTCGATGGGGCGCCCGATCCAGTACGGATGGTCGGCGGCGCGCTCCAGTCCGTGGCGGCCCAATCGGCCGTCGAGGAGGATCCCGTACCGCGGATCACCGCGTGCGACACGATCGACAGCCTCGATGGCCAACGCCTTCAATGCCTCGACCGCCGACTCTCCCGCATCGAGCTCAGCGGCCAGAGTTTCCAGCGGGCCACGGTGGTCCATCGCCAGGACCAACAGCTCCGCCGGCCGCGGCGCGCGCGTGGTGGCGTGGTGCACGTGCTCGAGCTCCTCGGACTCGCGCAGCCGCCGGGGCCATTGGCCGGCGAGAAAGGCCGTGAGCTCCGGCCAGGTGGCCATTGCCGGCGCGCAGCCGTGGCGTGATACCACGATGGCGCCGCACGCATTGCCGTATTGGCAGCAGGTCTCGATGGGCAACCGCCGCAGCCAGCCGCGCAGGAAGCCGCTCATGAACGCGTCACCGGCGCCCAGGATGTTGAAAACCTCGACGTCGAAGCCCGGTGCCTGCACGCCGCTCTCGAGCCGCGTTCCCACGGGCCCTACGAATGCAACGCAGCCCTGCGCGCCCAGCTTGCATACCAGCACGGCCGACGTCAGCACGCGCACCGCGCGCAGCGCGCTCACCGTGTCGGTGGAGCCGCCGAGGATGTGAAACTCCTCCTCCGTGCCGACGATGAGATCGCAAAGTGGTGCGATCTCCTGCAGCCGGGCGGTGACGGCGGTGTTCGCGACGAAACGGTTCTCGCCGGCCTCGGGTGCGGTCAGCCCCCAGAGCACCGGCCGGTAATCGACGTCGAACACCACCCGGCCGCCGGCCGCGCGCGCCAGCTCCGCTGCCTTGCGGCTCGCGGCGTGCACGCCGGGCTGCGAGAGATGTGTGCCATTGATGAGCACGGCGCCGGCGCTGCCGATGAAGGCCGGCTCGACATCCGCCTCACAGAGCGCCATGTCGGCACAGTTCTCGCGATAAAAGAGCAGTGGAAAGCGCCGCTCGTCCCGGATGCCCAGCACCGCCAGCGCTGTCAGTCGCTGCGGATCCGTGATGACGCCGGAGACCTCCACTCCAGAGCGAACTAGCTCCTCGCGGATGAAGCGTCCGAAATGATCGTCGCCCACGCGGGTAAGCAGTGCTGCGCGCAACCCAAGTCGTGCCGCGCCAACTGCCGTATTCGTCGGACTTCCCCCGACGTACTTGGCGAAGGAGCCCATGTCTTCCAGCCGCCCGCCGACCTGCTCGCCGTACAGGTCCACCGAGGACCGGCCCACCGTGATCAGGTCGAGCGCTTGGCCGCCGATCGGTTCCGCCATGGTCGTATTCCGGGTGCCCGCATGCTCTGTGCAATTATTATTCTATTACAGTACTCCTCGGAATTGCCATTCCAATCGCGCTCCGCCCGATCGTGGGGTTTCGCCCGTTCGCAGAAAGGGTCGGGCGCGCCTCTGGCTCACAGGGCGACGTGCACGCGAACGGCGAAGATCGACACCGGCCCGCGGTCACGGTTGTACGCGGGATTCACCACCCACTGATAATCGAACGTCACGTGTACAGCCGAGATGGCGGCGAGCTGGTAGTAAGTCTCCAGGATGTCTTCGTGACCGGCATGGGGCAGCCGCCCGTCACCAATCAGTATTCCGAGGCCACCCGCTGCAAGATACTGCCGGCGCTCTCGAGAAATCGCGTTCACGACGCCTGCGACGGCCGCCGTATCCCCGGGCCGGTGCCACGGCCCGCCGCTCACGGACACCCCCGCTGATGCCGTCCGGTCTATGTCGGTGTATTCGTAAGTCTCCACGTTCCCGCCGGCATCGCCCAGGCGCGCGAACATTCCAACATTCGACGTGAGTTTCTGCTCGATGTTCAGAGAAATACCGTCGCGCTTGCGATAGCGCCGCACCGGCGCCGGATCGGGCGCCAGGCCGGTGAGCTCCACGTGAGCGATGGCGTCCTGGAGTAGCGCCATCCGGCCGTGGGTCTGGAAGACGGTAAGGTCGACCTTTCCGGGCTGCCCGAGAAGCTCGTGACGGTGCTCCGCCTCGAGATCGATCTGATACTCGTGGAACCCCGGCTCCAGCCTCGGGCTGTTGGGAACGTCCGAGAGATCGAATAGCCCGCTGCGCCAGCTCCAGGCCCCCCGGTACCACTCGGCCGCGGCGCCCACCGAGTACCCCCAGGCGTCGGCCGCGTAGTCGTACGTGCCGGCATCGATCACCGACCAGTTGAGAAAGTCTGCTTGAGGATCATGCGCGTAGCGGTTGGTATCGAAGATATCGACGACGCTGATCTTGCCCACCGTGACGACGAGCCGGTCGGACGACTCCGGCATGGGGAACTGGTTGGGTCCTGCGTCAGGAGTGACCGTTGCGCCGCCGAAGTTGATCGTCTGCCGGAAGAATGTCCGCTGCAGGCGGAAATAGGGCGGATTGCTGCCGACCTTGCCGCTCGCGCCGTTCGCGAATCCGGCGAGCCCGACCGTATTGTCGAGGCCGGAACCCTGGTCCGTCTCGGGATCCGCCCACAGCTCGGCGCCGCTCCACAGCCGCGCGCCCAGATAGAGCGTCGCGCTCGTGGTTTCGCTATCCGAGTCCGCTATCAGGCTGTTGCGGCCGCTGTAGGGAGATCGAAACCCGCCCGCCTTCTGCGCGATGTAGGTGGCCTGCCCATGGACAGCGAACCTGGGCGGGTCCGCGGCAGCCGGCCCCGTCTTTGCGATGGCGCTTGCCCGAG
>JANWJS010000032.1 GCA_025451845.1 Steroidobacteraceae bacterium | reverse complement strand
CCAGCTCACGGCCTCCACCGGCATCACCGGATCAGGTCAGCTCACCATCAACGGCACCGACGTGTATGCCGGGTCGACGATCGCGGGCAACGCGAAGGACATCGCAGCGGCGATCAACAACGCGGGGATCTCCGGCGTCATCGCTACGGCGCAGGGCACTTCCGCCATCGGCACCTACACCAAGGCGGATACCGTCGCGGGCGACGGCACGCTCACGCTGAACGGCATCGCGGTGGCCGTCCATATCACTGGCGTCCAGGCGACTGACACGAGCGCTGCGCTCGCCGCCATCAACGCCAATAGCGCCGCAACAGGCGTGACAGCCACCAACAACGGCGGCGCGCTCACTCTTAGTGCGCCAGACGGCCGGAATATCTCGGTGTCGTGGGCCGCGGGCACAGCAACGAATAGCGCCCTCTCCGATCTCGGGCTCGGTGGCGCCGGAGTGTCCGCAGTCAACTACAGCAGCTACAATCTCGCCTATACGGGCACGGCTGGACTGACGATTGCTGGAAGCGCCGCTGCCGGCGTCTCGGGTCAGGCGGCCGCTACGCTCGCATCCAGTGCCACGGGCACAGCGGTTTCGAATGCGACCGTGCTCACCGTCAGCAGCTCGAATACGGCACTGTCGACGATCGATGCGGCACTGCAGCAGGTTGCCGCCACCGGTGCCCAGCTCGGCGCGTACCAGAACCGGTTCCAGGCCGCGATCACGGGCTTGAACACGGACGCCACGAACCTGTCATCGGCGCGCAGCTCGATCCAGGACACCAACTACGCTCAAGCGACCTCGGATTTGTCCAAGGCGCAGATCCTGCAGCAGGCGAGCACGGCGATGGTAGCCCAGGCCAACATGGTACCGCAGAACGTGTTGACCTTGCTCCAGAAGCTTCCGTAAGGACTGACTCCATGAGCCTCACCGGGCTCGTAAGGCGGTCGAGGGCGGGCGTCGAAAGACGCCCGCCCGCCGTCTTTGTGGATGAGCAATCGGTAACCCCGACGGACTACGACTACCATGGCCAGTAGCGGCTCCTCACCGGTATCCGTGGCGGGCAGCAGCAGTGCGGCCGCGGCCGGCGGATCGGTCATCAACGTGAGCAGTCTCGTGTCGCAGCTGGTCGCGGCGACTCGCGGCCCGCAGGATGCGCTCATTTCGAGCCAGACACAGGCCGTCACCACCCAGATCTCGGCGCTCGGAAACCTCAAGGGAGCGCTGGCGACTTTCCAGTCCGCGCTGAGCGCTCTGGACACGCCCAGCTCCTTCAATGCCATGACGGCGGGCAGCGGGGATAAATCGGTATTCACCGCATCCGCCAGCTCTTCCGCGCAGCCAGGCACCTATGCCGTAACCGTTTCCACCCTGGCGAGCGCTGAGCAGCTCGTCTCGAGCCCTGTCGCGGGAGGAGCATCCGCCGTCATCGGCACTGGCACCCTGCAATTGACGCTAGGCGGTGCCAGCTTCACGGTTACGATCGACGGCACCGACGACACCCTCTCCGGAATTGCGGCCAGGATCAACTCCGCCAGCGGCAATCCAGGGGTCACTGCCACGATTCTCACTGGCGCCGACGGCGCACATCTGGTGCTGGGATCATCCCTGACGGGAGCAGCCAATGACCTCCAGGTCACGGAGACCGATGGCGGCAATGCGCTCTCCTCCCTGACCTACGCCACCGGTAACGTGGGGAACTACACACAGACCGCGGCGGCCCTCGACGCGAGCTTCAAGATCGCCGGCGTGGCGTATACGAGCTCGAGCAACACCGTCACCGGAGCGCTCGGCGGCGTCACCCTCAATCTTTTGGGGACAAACTCGGGAAGCCCCGCGAACCTCACCGTCGCGACTGATACCACGACGGTTCAGGGCAGCATTTCCGGCCTCGTGGGTGCTTACAACACTCTCGTCGGCGCGCTCTCTACCCTGGACACTTTCGACAGCACGACCAATACGGCCGGCCCCATGATGGGCAGCGCCTTGCTGGAAGGCATCCGCAGCGCGATCCGGCAGACGCTGTCGAGCACAGTGAACACGGGGTCCTCCACCTACAATTCCCTGGCCAGCATCGGCATAACCACCAAGAGTGATGGGACGTTGAGCCTGGATGCCACGACTCTCTCGAACGCGCTCGCCACGAACTTCAGCGCAGTGAGCCAACTCTTCAGCGGCTCAGGCGGCGTTGCGTCCACGCTGAATACGCAGATCGCGGCGGATCTGGCGACCGGCGGCTCAATTGACTCGCACAGCAAGACGCTCATCAAGCAGGAAAATTCGCTCACGCAGCAGGAGAGCAACCTCAACACGCAGATGTCGGCCCTCTCGGCGAGTCTGACGGAGCAATACTCTGCGCTCAATTCGCTGCTGTCCTCACTGCAGACCACGTCGGCGTACTTGAGTCAGGCTTTCGCGACCTTGCCGCAGGTGCAGGGCAAGAGCAACGCCTGATATCCGGGATTGCACGCCACTCGCGCCGGCGTACCGCGACGGCGGCGCCTCAAGTTCGACGCTGCGTAGCCGTTACCAGGACATCGGAAACCGTCGGAGCATTGCGTCGTGAACGCGTACGGTCAAAAAGCCAATCTGGCGGCATATCAGAGCGTCTCGGCTCACGGTGGCATTGCTAACGCAGACCCGCATGGCCTCGTGCTGATGCTGATGGATGGCGCCCTGGAGCGCATGGCCGCCGCGCGAGGTTGCGTGGAGCGGGGCGACGTCGCTCGCAAGGCGAAGCTCCTGCACAGTTGCGTCAGCCTCATTGCAGAGCTCCGCGGCAGTCTCGACCTCATCCGCGGAGGAGCGCTCGCACTGAACCTGAGCGAGCTGTACGACTACATGATCCGTCGCCTGCTGCTTGCGAATGCCGCGAGCGATGCTCGCTGCATCGTAGAAGTCTCCGGACTATTGGGCGAGATCCGCGGCGCTTGGGCGGCGATCGGAGCGGACGTGCGACAGCAACCTGCCCGAGTCGACTCGGTCGCCTGAGACAGTCGGACCCGGCCTTCCCGGTGACCCGCCGCCTCAATTTCCACAGTCCCAACAGGCGCCGCATCGTCTTTCACGCCTGAGGTGGGGTGGCTTCAGGGGTAGGGGGACCCGAACATGTTCAGGGGCGCGGACGCCGGCGGAAGTATCTGCACGCCGACGTAGCTGACCGGTACGAGCGGGCCCGGCGAAGTCCCCGGGGGCAGCGTGCCCAGAACGAACACCTTACCGAATCGGCCTGCAGCGGCGAGCAGATCGTGCGGCGGCGCCGCGGGAACGTCGCAGACATCACAATGCAGGTTGAACCGCATGGCGGTGCGAGGAGGCAGGTAGAAGCTCAGTCCCAGTACCCGGGAGGTCGTCAGGTCGCCAATCACCACGGGATTTTCGGCAGCGGCAATCTCGGCCGCCACAGCCGGCGAGCGCTCCCAGACCTTGTTGTACCAAGTGCTGGCCTGCGAGCTGATCGCGCACGACACGGCGCCCCCCGTCAGGACCAGCGCGAAAACTGCGCTCCATGCCGTAGTGGGCACGCCACGTCTCCTGCCGTCCGCCGCCGTCGCGTGAAAAAGGTATGCAAGCGCCAACGCGATTGCGGTATATGCCGGCACGAAATACCGGACTTGCGTCACGAACGTCCCGGGCGACAGCAGATCGTGCCCGAGCAACGGCAAGGGCGGGATGATCAGCAGTGCGAACACGAAACTGCGCACCTTGCCGCCCTGCCTGTCGCGCACGAACAGGAACCAGAGGGAATACGCTAGGAGCGCCAGAACGGCCGCACCGGACACGGTTACGGCGTGTCGCAGCAACGACCCACCGACAGGACCGAAGTCAGTCACACACGTCCGCAAATTGCGCATGAATGTGACCGCGACGGTGCCCGCGGAAAGCTTCACGGCCATCATGTGCGCGAATCCGCGAGCCCCGACGGACGAGTGCGTCATGGCGAGCCAGGGCACGAACACCAGAGCCGCAGCTGCCGCAGACAGCATGAAGGGTACGATCACCGCCATTTTGCGGGTGGCTTGGTGTGCAAGCACGAAGGCGCCGTGCGCCACAGACACGAGCGCAGTCAGCGGATAAACGTAAAGTCCTAGAGCCGTGCACACGCCATACCCGATCCAATAGCGGCGCTCTCCTGTCCGCACGGCCCGCAGAACGAGCATGCTCGAGATCAGGGTCTGCAGGGTCCACAATGAGTATTCACGCGCCTCCTGCGCATACAGCACCGCAAATGGCGACAGCGCATACAGCGCTGCCGCAATCGCTGCGGCGCGCGGGTTGCCGAAGAGCTCACGCGCCAGGAGGTACATTGCGCCTATCGCCAAAATGCCGAAGATTGCCGGCAGCAGCCGTTGGGCCAGGACGGATGTGCCGGCCCTGCCCACCCATATTCTGACCAGGAGATAGTACAAGGGCGGGTGCTGTGGGTCCTCCTGCGCGAGAGACCTGATGGTTGCGCTCAGCGAGTTGCCGGTGCCGTGGAGGCGGAAGTAAGTCTGGATGTCAGCCGCGGTGCGGACATGAGGGCCCGCCTGCACGATCTCGGCCTCCGTGTACCCCAGCATGCGCACCGTCCCGAGAATCTCATCTTCCCAGAAGGTCTTGTGATCGAGGTGGTAGAGCCGAAAACCGATGCCGCAGACGATCGCCGCGACCACAAGCCACGTCAGCGCGCGCCAGGCGCCAGAGTCGATGTTGTTGGATTTCATGGTTGCAAGCCTGACTACGTGCGATTCAAACCGTCGTTTCGATCTGGAACCGTGGGCGTCGCTTCACTTCGAGATAGATCTTGGCGAGATACTCGCCGATCAAGCCGATGGAGAAGAGCTGCAGGCCGCCCAAAAAATAGATCGCCACGACCGAGGAGGCCCAACCCGGTACGGTGTAGTAACCGAGCAGCCGAACGGTCAATGCCCAGACGGACAGTGCCAGGCTGAGCATGGCGATGACGAACCCGACAGTGGTGATGATCCGCAGCGGCGTCGGCGAGAAGGACGTGATCCCGTTCCACGCGAGCGCGAGCATCTTTCGCAAGGTGTATTTCGACTTACCTGCGAACCGCTCCTGCCGATCGTAGTACACGGTCGACGTGCGGAAACCCAGCTGCGGGATCATTCCCCGCAGGAATACGTTCACTTCCTCGTAGGTGGACAGCGCGTTGAGCGCCCTTCTGCTCATCAACCGATAGTCAGCATGATTGAAAACCACCTCGACGCCGAGCACGCCAAGCAGCCGATAGTAGCCTTCAGCCGTGAAACGCTTGAGGAGCGTATCCGTGTCGCGTTTCTTACGGACGCCGTACACGATCTCACTGCCCTTGGCATGGGCGTCGATCATGTGCTCGATGGCGTCCAGATCGTCCTGCAAGTCGGCGTCGATGCTGATCACCGCATCGCCCGGGACGGTGAGCAGACCCGCGAGCAGCGCAAGCTGATGGCCACAGTTGCGCGAAAGTTTGATGCCCTTGATGCGGGGCTGCTGGGCTGCCAGCGCCTCGATCAAATTCCAAGTTGCATCCGTGCTGCCGTCATCGACGAAATAGATCCGGCTGGTCCCGCGCACCGTCCCGCCGCCGACCAGCTTCTGTAGAAGCTCCGACAGTCGCCCGGCCGTCTCCGGCAGAACGCTCTCTTCGTTGTAGCAGGGAACGACTATGCTGAGCTCCATGCTGGAATTACCTCATGTCTCAGCTGGTCCGAAACGCAAAGTAGCGGCTGCCCACATAGCCGGCAGCCGTGTACGGCGGGATACCCGCGGCCTGCGCAAAATAGCGGCTCATGCCCAGCAGATGGATACACGCCTCGACCACCGCGAGGTTGACCAGATAGGCCGTACCGACGACCAGCAGAAATCGCACGAATTGCCGACCACCCGGCTGAGTATTCTCGAACGTCCAGTATTTATTGAGTATGAAGCTGAGGACGATACCGAGAGAGTATCCAATGAAGTTCGATGGGATGTCAGCGAGGCCGAGGACATACATGCAGGCATAGATCGCTCCCAGACCGACCAGCGTGTTGAGTACGCCGACGCCGAGATAACGAAACACCGATACTCTGTAAGCTGCATCGAAACTCATGCGGCTGATGCGGCCCGCAAAGCCATGCATATTATGTTAAATTAAAGCATGGTAGAAAAGGTTTCGCATCATACATAAAGGATGCCCGGCGGGAGGGGTATGGGTCACACACCCAAGATAGCGCCGGTTCCCGGTCCTCCGCCCGTCGTCAGCCGACGAACCGCCGGGCATTCCGAAACAGCCGCATCCAGCCGCTGTATTCACCCGCGTCCTTCGGGCGCCAGGAGTTCTGCACGTAGCGGAAGGACCGCTCCGGGTGCGGCATGGTGATGGTCACTCGCCCATCGAGATTGCTGAGCGCAGCGATTCCCAGTGGGGAGCCGCTCGGGTTGGAGGGATAGCGGCTCGCGACGCTGCGATCGTGATTGACGTAGCGGAAGCCGACCAGGCCGGCCTGCACACACTGCTCGGCCGCTGCGCGGGATTCGAACTCTGCGTGCCCTTCGCCGTGCGCGATTGCGATCGGCAGGAACGAGCCCTCCATGCCCGCGAGCAGCACCGACGGGGAGCGCAGCACCTCGACCAGCGAGAAGCGCGACTCATATTGCTCGACGCGATTGCGGACGAAGCGCGGCCAGTGCGCGGTGCCGGGGATGATGCTCCGCAGGGCAGCAAACATCTGGCAGCCGTTGCAGACGCCGAGCGCAAAGGTCCCCGGCCGCTCGAAAAAGAGCTGGAATTCCTCGCGCAGCGCGGCGTTGAAGAGGATGGACTTCGCCCAGCCCTCCCCCGCCCCGAGCACATCGCCATAGGAAAATCCGCCGCAGGCGACGATGCCGACGAACTGCGTCAACCGGTGCCGGCCGGCGACGATGTCCGTCATGTGCACGTCGTACGCAGCGAAGCCCGCCTGGTCGAATGCCGCGGCGGTCTCCGAGTGACTGTTGACGCCCTGCTCCCTCAGGACCGCGATCTTCGGCCTGACGCCGCGCGACACAAACGGGGCCGCGACATCCTCCTCGGGGTCGAAGCTCAGCTCGACATCGAGCCCCGGGTCGACCGCGGCAGTCTGCGCCGCGTATTCCTCATCGGCGCACTGCGGGTCGTCGCGCAGCCGGCGCATCCGCCACGAGGTCTCCGACCAGGCGCTGCGCAGATCCACCCACGACTCGTCGAGAACCCGATCGGCGCCGACATGGATGCGGACTCGCAGCTCCTGCAGGGGCACGCCCACGCGCCTCGCCAGATCGGAGAGCCCGTGCCGCGAGAGGATCTCACGCACCCTGCCCTCGTCGGCGGCCATGATCTGCAGCACGACGCCCAGCTCCTCCGCGAAGAGCTGCGCGGCCGGCGATCCGCCCTGCGCGGGCAGCCGGATGTCCAGTCCGCAATGTCCGGCGAAGCCCATTTCCAACAATGTCGCGAGCACTCCGCCGTCGGAGCGGTCGTGATAAGCGAGTACCAGGCGCGCCTGTTTGAGCTCTGCGAGCGCCGCCGCGAGGCGGACCAGCCGTTGGCTGTCATCCAGGTCGGGCGGCTCCGCACCGAGCTCGCCATAGACCTGGGCGAGGGCCGAGCCTCCCAGGCGATTGCGGCCGGCGCCGAGATCTATGAGCCACAGTGCCGTCGGGCCCTCCTTCGTCACGAGTGCCGGTGTCAGTGTGCGTCGCGCGTCATCTACCGCCGCGAAAGCCGACACGATGAGTGACACCGGAGCCACGACGCTATGCTCCACCCCGCTATCCTGCCATCGCGTGCGCATCGAGAGAGAATCCTTGCCCACGGGAATAGCGATGCCGAGCGCGGGACAGAGCTCCTTGCCCACGGCATGCACGGTTTCGTAGAGCGCCGCGTCCTCTCCGGGCTCCCCGCAGGCGGCCATCCAGTTGGCCGACAGGCGGATGCGCCTCAGCGACGGCACGTCCGCGGCCAGCATGTTGGTGATGGCTTCGCCGACGGCGAGGCGCCCCGAGGCGGGGGCATCGAGCACAGCCACGGGAGTGCGCTCGCCCATCGACATCGCCTCGCCCGTGTGGCCGCGATAGTCGGTTACCGTCACCGCCACGTCGCTCACGGGCACCTGCCAGGGGCCGACGAGCGGATCGCGGCTCACCATGCCGCCCACGGTGCGGTCGCCGATGGTGATGAGGAATGTCTTGTCGGCCACCGCGGGCAGGCGCAGCACGCGGTACACTGCCTCGTGTAGCTCGATGCGCTGCAGATCCAGAGGCAGCGACCGTATCGCCGCGCTGCGCACGTCGCGAACCATCCGAGGCGGCTTACCGAACAGGACCTCGAGCGGCATGTCGACCGGTGCGCCGCCGAGGAGCGGATCAGTGACGGTCAACGTGCCCGTACCGTCGATCTCCCCGATGAGCGCATAGGGGCAGCGTTCCCGCACTGCAATGTCCGCGAAGGTCGCGAGGGCCTGCGGGGCCACGACGATGATGTAGCGCTCCTGTGCCTCGTTGCACCAGAGCTCCAGAGGCGACATGCCGGGCTCTGCGCTCGGAATGGCGCGCAGGTCGACTCGCGCGCCGCGATGGCTGTGCGCGACGGCTTCCGGCACGGCGTTGGACAGTCCACCCGCACCGACGTCGTGGATGAGAAGGATGGGGTTTGCATCGCCCAACTCCCAACAGCCGTCGATGGTCTGCTGCGCCCGCCGTTGGATCTCCGCATTGCCGCGCTGCACGGAGGCGAAGTCGAGGTCGGCGCTCGAGGCGCCGCTGCCCACCGAGGAGGCGGCACCGCCACCGAGGCCGATGAGCATGGCGGGACCCCCCAACACGATGAGCTTCGCGCCCACCGGCACGTCGGCTTTCTCGACGTGCGGGCGGCGGATGTTGCCGAGGCCGCCGGCGATCATGATCGGCTTGTGATAGCCGCGTACCCGGCCTTGCCGTTCCCCCGGCGCGGCGAGCTCGAAGGTACGGAAATAGCCGCAGATCGCCGGCCGGCCGAACTCGTTGTTGAACGAGGCGGCGCCGATCGGGCCCTCGAGCATGATGTCGAGGGCCGAGGCGATGCGCGGGGGAACCGCGGGCGGGCGCTCCCACGGCCGCTCGTAGCCCGGAATGCGCAGGTTGGAGACCGAGAACCCGGTGAGGCCCGCCTTGGGGCGCGCGCCGCGCCCGGTCGCGCCTTCGTCGCGGATCTCGCCGCCGGAGCCCGTCGCGGCACCGGGGAAGGGCGAGATGGCGGTGGGATGGTTGTGGGTCTCGACCTTCATCAGGATGTCGATGCGCTCGCGGCTGTCGCGATAGGCGCCGGTCCGCGGGTCGGGGAAATAGCGGTATCCTTCCGCACCCTCGATCACTGCGGCGTTGTCGCGATAAGCCGAAAGGACACCCTCCGGACTGCGCGCGTGCGTGTGCCGGATCATGGCGAAGAGCGATTCCTCGCGCTCGCGGCCGTCGATGATCCAACGCGCATTGAAGATCTTGTGCCGGCAGTGCTCGGAGTTGGCCTGCGCGAACATCATGAGCTCCGCGTCGGTCGGATCGCGGCCGAGCTGCCGGAAGCTCGCCAGCAGGTAGTCGATCTCGTCCGCGCAGAGCGCGAGTCCCATCGCGTGATTCGCCTCCTCCAAGGCCGCGCGGCCGCCGGTCAGCGAGATCCGCCGCGACGGCCGGGGCGCGGAGTGCCCGAAGAGCCGCCCCGCCTGCGCCGCATCGAGCAACGCCATCTCGGTCATGCGGTCGAGCAGCGCCGGGGCAAGCTGCGACAGCCGCTCGGCTCCCAGCGGCCGCCGGGCCGTGATGCGATATTCAATGCCGCGCTCGATCCGATCCACCGCGGACAGTCCGCAGACATGCGCGATGTCGGTCGCCTTGCTGGACCAGGGTGAGATCGTCCCGGCGCGCGGCACCACGAGCAGGCGCTCCGCCTCACCGCCCTGGGACAGGGCGGCGGCACGCGGCCCGTAAGTCAGGAGCTGCTGCAGAATCTCGAGCTCGCCGCGCTCGAGCGGGCGCGCCAGCGCGGCGAAATGCACGAAATGCGCGGCCAGGCCGGTGGCCGCCGGCTCCATGGCGGCGATGCGGCGGAGAAGCTTCTCGATCCGGAACCCGGAAAGAGCCGGGGCGCCGGGCAGGACGAGCACACCTTCCGGCATCATTTCTTCTCGCCCGGAGGGGGCGGATACATCGGCATGGGGAATTGCGCCACGTTCGCGCCGCCCTCGAGCGCGCTGATCTTGCTCACGCCCTGCTTCTTGACTTCGTCGACCCGCAGCACCGAATGCAGCGGCAGGAAGGTGCGCTTGACGCCCATGAACTCGCTCTTGATGCGCTCCTCGGAGGGGTCCAGAACCACGGAAGAGCGCTCGCCGAAGACCAGCTCCTCGACCTCGATGAACCCGAACAGGTCCCCGTGGCCAACCCTGCGGGCGTAGACCTCGTAAACCTTGCCCTGATTCACGAACAGAATGCGGAAAATGTGACTGGCTGCCATGGCTCTGGTGGGGCCCGCTGCTAGTTTGGAGGCGACATTATATTGCCGGGCGTGCCTGGGAAGCTGCCGCGTCCGTGCAATCGGCTCGGAATTTTCGCAGCTATGGCCACTTGACTTCAGGGCACTATGTCGCTTCGCCTGCGCGTCGTCAGCGATCATCGGCGGCAGCTTGCCGAGCGCCATACCGTCGTTTTTAGCGTGAGCGGCGGCTCGATCGGGCGCTCGAGCGAGAACGACTGGGTCCTTCCGGACCCGCTGCGCTACGTGTCTGCACACCATGCCCGTGTGCATTTTCGCGATGGCGATTTCTATCTCGAGGACCTGAGCACCAATGGCGTGTTCGTCAATGACCAGCCGGAGCCGTTGGCGAAGCTGGGCTCGAGCGGTTATCGGCTGAAGAATGGCGATGTCCTGCGGATCGGCGACTATCAGATCGTCGCCGCCCTGGAAACCGAAACCGAGACGGCGTCCGAGATCCCGCAGCTGGATTCGGCCGCGGCCGTGCCCACCAGCATTCACGCCCTCCACCCGATCGGAAGGGCAGCACAAACCGACATCGGCGCCATGCTCGATCTCGAAGAGCTCCTGGTCAGCGACACGGACGGCTCGGGCAGCTTCGAGCCGGTGAATGCCTACGGCCAGGCGGTCTCCGTGGCCCGCCCCGTTACTGCGGCCGCAAGGCCCGCACCAGCGGCTGCCATGGATCCGAGCGAAAGCTCACTCGCCCGCCGCATCGCGCGGCTCGCCAAGGCAGCCGGCCGGGACTCCCGGGGGGCGAGCGCACCCGCGCTCTACGATGTGCAATCGGGGCTGCAGGCATTCTGTCGCGGCGCCGGCATCGACCCCGAGAAGGTGCCGGTGGAAGCCCAAACTCGGATGCTGCACCTCATTGGACAGCTCGTGCGCGAGGCGCTGGTCGGCCTCAAGGATCTCGAGCGCGCACGCAGCGAGATTTGCGACCGCTTCCGCATCGAGCTGCCACCGCCCGAGCCCGACGATCCACGTCCCTCGCTGGGACGTTCGACGGTTGATGAGCTGCTACTCGCGCTCCTGATCCAGCACGAGAGCCGCAGCATCGATGCTGTCCAATGGCTGCGCGAGGCCGTGGGCGAAGCCAAGTCACACGAGCAGGCGGCGAGCCAAGCGATGCGCACCGCCTTCGTCGAGTTCCTCGACCGACTGGACCCGGCGGAGCTCGAAGCCCGATTCGAGCGGGCCGCCCGCCGCGGCAAGACCAAGTCCGCCGACAAAGCGCAGTATTGGGAGCTGTTCACGACGTTCTACCGCAATCTCATCGAGATGCCCGCGGACCATCTGCCACACACTTTCGTCGAAGCGTTCGCGGCAGCGTACCGGGAAGCCGTCAAGAAAAAATAAACTATCGGCCGCTGCATCATTCGGCCGCCGACGCGCAATCAAACAGGCGGCCTTGGCGACAGCCGCTGCGGGAGTTGCCGTCGCGATGACTCCCTATGTCGCGAAAGGCTCCCTCGAAGTCGCGAGTCATCTGGCCGTATGGCTCCCGGCATTGGGGAATGCGCTGGCCACGCCTCTCGGCCTGGCCTGCTCGCTGGCGGTTGCTGCGTGGAGTTCGCGCCGCGCAAGAGGCTCGTAGGAAGACGGCGCCACAGCACTCAGAAGGGATACCCGATCCCCGAGAACACAGTCGCTCCCTCGGTGCCGTAGCCGATGTCGACATAACCCACTACGAACGGCCGCGCGACGCCCCTGAAGCCGACTCCGAATACCTTGTGCAGCTGCGCAGCCGGCCACGCCTCGGCCCGCGAGAACACCTGCCCCACATCGACGAACGGCGCCATCTCGAGGTCGAGGCGAGTAGCGGCGATGCGCAGCGACCCGATTCTCTGGCGCAGCTCGAGGGTCGCCGAGAAGGCGTTGCGGTCGTAAAACCGTCCGGCGCCATAGCCGCGCAGCGGCTGGGTGCCGCCGATCAGGCTCAAGCTGCCGCCGAGAGTGCTGAGCGCCCAGAACGGAGCATGCTCGGCCTGTGGCATGTACCGGAGGGCCGTGTGCGCCGCCAGGATGGTGTTGCGCGCAACCGGCCAGAATACCCGGCCGTCGATCCCGGTCTCGTTGTAGAGAGAATCGTTGAAAAGGCCCGCCCGGCTCGCGAGCCCCCCATACACGACCCACTCCATGCCGCGCGTCGGTACGGTGACATCGTCGCGTGTGTCGTAGACGATCGCGACCCGGTGCAACAGCTCTTTGGTCGTGCGCAACCCCTGGACGTCGGGAAAGATTGTGTAAATCGACGGGATCCCCGGAAGCGTTCCAGGCAACACGTCGTAGGCGCGCATCCGCAGCGTGTACTGCAGTTGCCATGCGTGGGTCAGATTGAGCCCGATCTGCGCTTGCAGGACCTCCTGCTCGCCGGTGAAGTTCGTCTGGGCATCCGCGGCCGAATGGTTGCCCATGCCATAGAATCTGAAAGTGCCGTCGCGGTCGTAGATCAGGCTGAGGTTGACCGACCAGCGCCGATCGCGCAGCCTTCCGGTCTCATACTCCCCGTCGATGCTCCGCTCGACACGTTGTTTGATGCCGCCGATGAGCGACCATTGCTCGTCAGTGCTGAGATAGTCGTAGAGTCGGCCGTGCACGCCGTAGCCGAAATAAGGGTTGTGGATGATATCCGGCGCGATGATCTGCCGGATGTCGTGGTTCTCATCCGTTTTCAGCCACGTCGGAATGATCCCGACGGTGGTACCGTTGTCGGGATCGGCTGCTATCTCCGGAATCGGAATGAATGGGGCGGTAGCGGGATTGAACCAGCGGGAAACGCCGGCGGACGCAGGCGGTTTCGTCACTATCTGCGGAGCCTTTGCCGGAGGCACGGGCACCTGGTTCGGCGGCACCGCCGGCACCTGTCCGGCCGCCCCGCGAGGCGTCGTGATGGCGGCGAGCGCGAGCAACGCCAACATTGCAAGCGCCACGGTGCCTGCGGCTCTGCCGCCGCCGCACGCAGAACGCCCCTCACCGCTCACCGCAGCAGCTCGCTGCAACACTCCAACAGCCTGTCGATGTCGGCCGTGGACAGATCGCCCATGACGGCAATGCGGAACAACCTTGCCGCGAGAGTCCCCTGGCCGGCGTAGATCACGAAGCCCCGCGCCTTGAGCCCGTCGTGCAGCATCGGATAAGGGATGACCGCGGGCACCCCGTACGAGCGCAGGACCACCGAACACTCTTCAGGCGGCAACATGGCAACGATACCGAGCTGGGCGAAGCCGGCACGCGCCCGCTCGGCCAGCGCGGCATACCGCCGGTGACGCGCCACCCACCCGCCCTGCTCCGCGTGCTCGCGCAGCGCCTCGACGAGGGCATAGTGTGCATGGATGGCGGGCGTGAAAGGAGTGTCACGCCGGTCCTGCGCAGCTGCGGACCGCGCCAGATCGAGGTAGTACGTCCGGCTTGCAGCCCGCTCGAGTGCCCGGCGGCGCACGATCGCGAATGCGACTCCCGGCGCGCCGTGCAGGCATTTGTTTGCGGTGGCGGCGACCGCCGCGAGGCTCTCGTCAGCGAAGTCGAGTGGCTCGGCACCGAAGCTGCTGACGGCATCCACCAGCAACTTCACTCCATGCTGCCGGCACAGGTCCCCGAGCGCGCGCAGATCGTTGAGCCGGCCGGTCGTCGTCTCGTGATGCACCACGGCGACGTGCGTGAACCGCGCGCCCTTTTCTTGCGTCGCATTCTCCAGCTGTCTGCCAATCCCGGCCAGATCGAGCGCCTGCAGCCAGTCGCCCGTCATCCGCGCGTACGAAATCCGGTAGCGCGCGCAGATCCCCGCGATCCGCTCTCCGTACACGCCGTTCTCGGCCACCAGCACCCGCCCGTCCTGCGGCATGAGTGTCGACACCATGCTCTCCACCGCTCCGGTGCCGGAAGCGGTCAACAGCACCGCACACCACTGCGCCGGATCGATCCCGTACACCGCGAGCAGCCGCTGGCGCGCTTCGTCCTGGAGGTCGAAGAATTCACTCTCGCGATGGCACAGATCGGGCGCGAGCATGCTGCGACGCACGCGCTCGCTCAGGTTAACCGGGCCCGGGTTGAGCAGCCGCATCAGCGCTGGCCCAGGTGCTGCAGTAGACGCTGCTTGACCTCAACCGGGCTCAGCGTCGGGCGCGGCAGCCCGGACGGTGTTCCGCCACGGATGAGCAGGCGAGCGAAGCTCGGACCCGCGGCCGGTGGCGCCTGCAGCCAGTCGGCGATGTGCTCCGCATCGTCGGTCTCGAGAGCGGTCGCATAGCCGCAGGCGGCAGCAACCTCGGCAAACGAGACGGACGGCGAGACGGTCGCCTGGCCGCCGGTCGAATCGTGGACGCCGTTGTCGAGCAGCAGATGGCGAAGATTCGGCGGGCCGTAGGCACCCAGCGTTGCGAATGCTCCGAGCCGCATCAACGCCGCGCCGTCGCCATCGAGCGCGACGACTGTCAGGTCCGGACGAGCGAGGGCGAGGCCCAGTGCGAGGGGCGCGATGCACCCCATAGAGCCCACCATGTAGAGTTGGTTTGGCCGGTCGGCAAGCGCGTACAGCTCCCGTCCGCAGAATCCGGTCGCGGCGAGAACGACGGTCGAGGCTACCGGCGTGTGCGCGATGACGGTTTGAAGAGCCGCACGCCGCGACGGTCGCGCATCTGGCGCACGTCGGTGCGGCTGCAACACCGCGGGCGCCGGCGCGGTGCGCCTGCCGGGGCGCGTCTCTGCCGCCAGCTCATACGGCGCAACGCAGCCCTTAGGCATCACCAGCGCGTAGGGCCGGCCGCTCTCGATGAGGTGAGACTGCGCACGGTCCAGGGCAGCGCCGAGCGCCGGGCGCTCCGTCGGAAAGAGTTCCCAGGGAATCTCCATAGTGGTCAGCATGGCCGGCGTGACCGGCCCCATCAGCGCATGCTGCGGCTCATCCGCAACTCCCGGCTGACCCCGCCAGGTCACGATTAGCAGCTGCGGGAGGCGGAACGTCCAGGTGAGCGACGTCAGCGGGCTCACGGCATTGCCCAGACCCGAGTTCTGCATCATTGCGACACCGCACGGTGCGCCTCCGTTCCCGAGCGCGGCTCCCGCTATCAGCGCGACGGCGTCGCCCTCGTTCGCCATCGAGAGATAGTGCAGAGAGGGATCCTGTACGACATAGTTGATGAAGGGCGCCAGGTATGAGCACGGCACTCCGGCGTACCAGCCGAAGCCGCGCTCACGGGCCGCCTCGATGAAATCACGCGCCTCGATCATGCGCGAAATCCGCCGCGCGACGAAAGTCGTCGAGGTCGTTGACCCCACGCCAGTGGCCGTGCACGTAGTGCACCTCGATGCCGGCACCCTGCGCGACGAGCGCATTGAGCAGATGCGGAACGTCGAGCGTGTCGAAGTCTGATCGCTCGCGCAGCTCGCGCAGGACTTCCTTGAGGCGCGTGAGGCCCGCGCGGCTCGCCTTCAATATCCCGATCCAGCGTCCGTGCGCAGCCGCTATCGAGACGCTGGACTCACCCTCATGCGCGCTCGCCGCCCCATCCGCCGCATCCACCGTGCTGAATACACGCTTAAGCAGCACCGGAGTGCCGAACAACCCGCGATCGTCCCGCCGCGAGCAGTAGGCGAAGTCACGCACGGTGCGATTGTTCTCTCCCGTGGGGGAGGAATCCACCACTACGGCGAGGTCCGCCTCGCTCTCGACGAGATCGCGCAGCACATAGCCGCGAAAAAGCAGATCGCCATAGGAAATGACGGTGTCTGATTCCAGCACGTCGATGGCACAGGCGAGCGAGGCCAGCTCTCCGGTCTGCTCGTAACGCTCGTTGACGACAAGCCGGACGCCGGCCGTATCGATTGCATCCGCGCGGTAGCCGCCAACGACAGTGACGTCGTTGATGCTCTGCTTCTTGAAGGCATCGACCAGCCAGCGCAGCAGCGGCTTGCCGGCGATCGGCAGCATGACCTTCGGGCGATCCTCGGTCACCGTCTCGAGACCCTTGCCGCGGCTAGCGGCGAGCACGATTGCCGCGCGCGAAGAGCGCGCGTCGGCCAGGTAGCGGCGCTCGGCGGCCGAATACTCGTCGGCATCCTGCAGCCGGAAGATCTCCTCGACCGAGGCGATCCGATCCTCGACGCTCACCAGCGTCTCGCTCTCGAAGATCTCCCGCGCCGTGGTCTGCATCGCAGCGGCGGCGGAGCGCAGCACATGGTTCGCCCAGATCACCATGCTGATGCCCGCTTTGCGGAACACATCGGTCGGCGTGCTGTAGTAGCGGGTTGGGACGATCACGAGCGGCGCGCGGCCGGCCCACTCGCGCGCGAAAGCAAGGATCTCATCGGGCTTCGAGAGCTTGCTGTGGATGAGGATCGCATCCGCGCCGGCGCGCCGGTACGCCTCGGCGCGGCGCAGCGCCTCCTCCATTCCCCAGCCGGCGATCAGCGCCTCGACCCGGGCCACGATCGAGAAGTTCGGATCGAGCTGCGTGTTCTTGCCGGCGGCGATCTTGCCGCAGAACTCGCCGATGTCGGCGAGCGGCTGGCGATCGCCATTCAGGAAGCTGTTCGTCTTCGGGAACTGCTTGTCCTCGATGCAGACGCCGGCGATGCCGCGCTGCTCGAGCTTGCGCACCAGACGGCGGACGTTGTTGAAATTGCCGTAACCGGTATCACCATCGAGCAGGATCGGCAGGTTGCTCGCGTCTGCCATGAACTCCAGCATGTCGACGACTTGCGTCCAGCTGGCCTCATTGTTGTCGCGCACGCCGAATTGCGCGGAGATCGACAGCCCCGACGCCCAAATGCCTTGAAAGCCGGCCTCGCGCACGATCCGCGCCGACAGGCCGTTGTGCGCTTCCATCAGGAACTCCAGCCGATCGCCGAGCAGCATGCGCCGCAGAGCCGAGCTGCGGCTGCGGGGCGCTTCGTATCTGCCTTGCGGATCGTCGTTGCGAGGCATCGTCCCTGCGCTCCGCCCGTCGGGCCGGCTGTCGCCGTCCAAAATCGCTCCAGGCGATTTTGTCATTGCCGCGCCTCCACCTGCGGCAGCACTTCGCTCGTAGCGCGTGCCACATCCGCCGGGAAGTCGATCTCGATCCAGGGCGCCCCGGTCACATCACAGACTTCGAACGACTGGCTGCCCTCGCGCAGCAGGTCGCGAACGGCCTCCTCGTGCGGCAGGTGCGCGCGCGAGCTGGCGACGTGGTCCGACACGATGGCGGCGAGCCGGCGCGCCGCCTGCTCGTCGAAGCGGAAGAATCCGACCGACTCGCCTATCGTGTCGTATTGCAATCCGGGCTCGATCCTCTTGCGCAGCTCGATCGGGACCCCGGCGGACACGCACACTTTCACTGGCTCCTCTCCCGTCTCAAACTCGCGGTCGATCAACACCCGGTTGATGGGTCCGCGGCCGGCAGTGAGCGCGGCCATGATCCGTTCGTGATACAACACATCGGCGTCCATCAGCAGCACGTCACCGCCTCTCGTCAGCGGCTCGGCCGCGCAGTGAACCGTCAGCATGCTGCCGAGCTCGAACCGGGGGTTCAGAACGATCTCCGGCGGCGAGCGGCCACCGATGCGCGCCAGCTCCGCCTCGATGAGCTCGTGGTGAAAGCCTAGCGCGAGGACGATTTCCTCCACGCCGGCGGCCTCGAGCAGCCGCAGATGCCGCTCGAGGAGACTGCGGCCGCCGAAGCTCAACAGGCATTTGGGCAGTTGTCGGCCGCCCGCCTGCTGCAGACGTGATCCGCGTCCTGCCGCCAGAATGATGGCGCGCATGAACCCCCCCTGGTAGCGATACTTCCCCGATATTACAAAAAAGCGCCGCGGGAGTCCGTGTCTGTGACGATTCTTTGCGCACGGCGCCAGACCCGCTCGCAATGATGCAAATAGATCAGGCCGGGGATGCCCAGGAGGATCTCCCGCGTGCGCTTCGCGAAAGAGAGTGCGAGCGCCGTGTCGGGCGCCAGCCCAGCGAGCGGCGCGAGCAGCAGGTAACCGCCTTCCTGCACGCCGAGCGCACCCGGAATGGCGAACGCCGCACCGCGGATCGCCTGCCCCAGGCTCTCGAGCAGCAGCGCATCGCGCCAGCCCACGGGCGCGCCCAACAGCCGCAGTGCAAGGTAGACCTCACCCGAGCCGATCAGCCAGCCGGCGAAGCTGAGCATGAAGCTGGCCGCCGCCGCTTTCCCGCGCCGGTAAGTGTCCTCGACCGAGCGGTCGATCGCATCGGCCCGGCTCAGCAGACCGGACCACTCGCGCCGACGCGCCAGGCGGGCGAGCCGGCGCACCGCTCCGCCGAACAGGCCACGCCGCTGAACGCGATAGAACGAGACCAGGATCACGGCCAGCACGATGCTCGCACTCAGCGTGGCCATGACCACCGCGTGGTGCTCGCGCCGCGCGCTGGCGGTCTGCAGCCCCGCCGGCAGCGCCAGGAGCGCGACACCGATCAAGCCAAACGCGAATTGCGCGAGCGCCTGCAGAGTAGTCGAGACCGTGATGGCCGCCGCCGCATCCTGAGTCGCCATGCCGCCGCGGGAGAGATGGCGGGCCATCACGACCGGGCCCGCCACCTGACCGAGCGGCATCAGGCTGTTCGCCGACTCGCCTACCCATCGCGCGAGCAATGCCTGGCGCCACGCGCCGCGAGCCGTGCCCGCGTCGAAGAGCACCTGGATTGCGGCCGCATCGAGCCAGAGCGGCAGCAGATGAAAGAGTGCGACGAGCAGCAGGCCCCAGCCCGCCGTGGCGAGTGTCGCGAACACGGGCGTGAGCCCCTGTGAGACCAGAAGCCCGACGAGGAGCAGCAGCCCCGCCGAAAAGAGCCAGGCGGCAGGCTTTCTCACGGCAACCCTGGCTTGAAGCGCCGGATCCGGGCATCCTGCCCGGCCCAGCGCGGCCCCGAGCAAAAGCGCGGTATTTGCTCGCGACCTCCGCCAGCTGCGGCGGCGGGGCACATCCCTGTGCCTGGGCAGATCCTTTTATCCATTGGACGGCTGCTCGGTCTGCGGCCGCCGCCTGAAAACCTGGCGGAAACCGAAGTAGCCGAGCGCGTCCTTCAGGTTCGAGATCAACCGCCAGCCACGGCGCATCCGCACATCAGTCACATACTCGAACGTGAGCGAGACGCGCATCTCGCCCTCGCCCAGCGGTGTGATGCGGTGGCGCAGCGCATCGCCGTCGAAGAACACGAGGCCGCCCGGCGGGATCTGAATGGAGCCGGGGACGACCGCGACCCCCTTCTCCCGTGTGTGCAGCTCGTAGTCGAGCCGGCACGAGGACTGGTCGATGACCCCGAGGAGCACGGTGTAGCGACGGCCCGCATAGTAGGAGGTGTCGTAATGCCAACCGATGTGATCGCCCGGACGCGTGTAGAAATACAGTGCGTACGCGTGCGGGTCGTCGGGTGGTGAGAGCTGTAGGCGCTCCCCCGCGATGTCCGCAAGCATGTCGATCAGCGCAGGGGAGCGATAGAGCTCCGCGATGTAGGGCGCACGCTCATCGATTATGCGACGGCTGACGCTCCCCCCCTGCTTGTGGCCGGGCAGATAGTTGCGGTTCACCGACGATTGCACGGCAGTGACGGCGGATGCGAGCCGCGCTGTGGCGTCCGCTGCGAGGAATTCGGGCAGGAAAAGAAACGAGCCTTGCTCCACGAACGCGCGGCGCAATGGCGCGAGCGGGAGGCCGGGCGGAAGGCCGGTCAGACCAGTCCCGTCCCCGATGTCGGACTCGCCGCCATCGGCTTCGATCGGCGCACCACGCGGCGATGGTCGATGACGACCCAGGTGGCGAACAACGGGGCGCCGATCGAGGCCGCGATCAAGAACGGTGCGACACCATCGAACAGGGTCACCAGGGGCAGCAGGTAGAGTACGTCCTCCGTCTCGAAGCCCACGAGCGAGGCTTGGCGGCTCGCGGCCTTGCCGCCCATCTCCTCGATGCGCATGCGCAGGTAGAAGATCAGCGCGATGGCCGCTCCCGCAACCGCACCCAGCACGGGCGGCGGGACTCCGAGCAGATTGTCGGAGCTCGTCCCCATACCCATCCCCATCGCGACGAAGAGGAGAATGGTGACTGCAGCATCGCTTGCCAGATCGTAGACGTGTCCGGCACGACTCGTCTTGCCGCTGAGACGCGCGAGCTCTCCGTCCGCGTGATCGAGGAAATTGGACAGGACCACCAGCAGGGCGGCGATGTTGGACCAGCCGTAGGTGCCCGGCGTGAAGGCTGCCGCGCCTGCTAGTCCGACCGCGAGGCGCACCGTCGTCAGGTGATTCGGTGTAACGCGGCTGGATGCAAGTGGCGTTACCAGGCGTCGCGCGAGGCGTGCGTCCCAGGGGCGCTGCGCACACGGTCCAGGTGCCAAAACGGTGTCAGACATCGTCTGGTCCGGTTACACGCGCACTAGTCATCGGACATTGTACCCACAATCGAGGCCCCGTCGAGCCGGAAGGCGACGCGTCATGCGAGCCGCTTTGACCCCGCGATTGATAGCGATATCATCCCGCAGAATGCCGATATCCACGGTTTCCAGGCGGGACTTCTGCCGGCTGTCCGCCGGCACTCTCGGGGCGCTCGGGGCAGCCCCTTCCCGCCCGACCCACGGAGGCGAGAGCGGTCGCGTTGCGATCGTGATCGACCCCGCGGACCGGGGAGCAGCGGCCGCTCCCGTTGCGTGGGCCGTGGAGCTGCTGGCAGCAGCGCTGTCCCGGCACGCAGGTACCCTGCAGCGGTTTCCGTCGATCGACCAGGTGCCTCCCGGGGCTCGCTGCATCGTCGCTGCGACCAGCGACATGCGCGTGCCGCAGCAGACTCTGCCGGCAGCGGGAGTAGCCTTGCCACGGGCTCCCGAAGCGCTCGCGTTGCTCGGAACATCGTTCGACGGGCGCCCGGGCGTGCTCGCTTGCGGCGCCGACATCCGTGGACTCACTTATGCGTTGCTCGAGCTGGCCGACCGGATTCGATGCTCGCAACGCCCGGAAGCAGCCCTGACCTTCGACGCGGCCGTGGTCGAGAAGCCCTACCATCGGGTTCGCAGCATCGGACGCCTCTTCGTGAGCGACATCGAGGACAAGCCCTGGTTCCACGACCGGGAATTCTGGCCTGACTATCTCTCGATGCTCGCTGCGCAGCGATTCAACCGATTTCAGCTCAGCCTCGGAATCGGATACGACTCATTGCAGGGCGTCCGCGACGCCTATCTGCTCTTTGCATATCCGTTCCTCCTCTCGGTGCCCGGATACTCCGTGCGTACGTTCAACCTTGCGGACGAGGAGCGCGACCGCAATCTGGCGATGCTGCAGTTCATCGGCCGCGAGACCGTCAAGCGCGGCATGGATTTTCAACTCGGTATCTGGACCCACGGCTATCAGTGGCCCGGCAGTCCGGATGCCAACTACACGATCTCGGGACTCACGCCCGAGAACCATGCGGCCTATTGTCGCGACGCCCTCACGGCTCTGCTCGTCGCGTGCCCCACGATCAGTGGCGTGACGCTGCGGACCCATGCGGAGAGTGGTGTGCGCGAAGGCAGCTACGATTTCTGGCGGACCGTCTTCGACGGGGCCGTGCGGTGCGGCAGGAAAGTGGAGCTCGATCTGCATCCCAAGGGACTCGACTGGAAGCTGATTGATGCGGCGCTCGCGACCGGTCTGCCGCTACGCCTGTCACCCAAGTATTGGGCCGAGCACATCGGCATGCCGTATCAACAGACCGCCATCCGCGAGCTCGAAATGCCGCAGGAGCACGCGCCGGCCGACGCCTTCGCCGCGCTCAGTACGGGCACGAGGAGCTTCACGCGCTACGGTTATGCGGATTTCCTGCGCGAGCACCGGCGCTTCAGCGTCATGTTCCGGGTGTGGCCGGGCAGCGATCGGCTGCTTCTCACCGGCGATCCGGCCACCGCGGCGTCTCACTCGCGCGCCTTCGCATTTGGCGGCAGCGACGGCGCAGAGTACTTCGAGCCCCTCTCCTTCAAGGGGCGCCGCGGCTCGGGACTTCCGGGCGGCCGGTGCGCCTACGCCGACCGCTCGCTCCAGCCGCACCGCGATTGGGAAAAGTATCGCTACACGTACCGCGTCTGGGGACGGCTGCTCTATGAGCCTGCGGCCGACCCGGAGATCTGGCGCCGCTCCTTGCGGCGGCGATTCCGCAAGCGGGCACCTCACATCGAGGCGGCCCTCGCCGCCGCAACGCGCATCCTGCCTATCGTGACGACTGCCCACCTGCCGTCAGCGGCCAACGACACGTACATGCCGGAGATCTACACCAATCAACCCATCGTCGATGCCCAGCTCCCCAGCCCCTATGGCGATACACCCTCTCCCAAAATCTTCGGCTATGTCAGTCCGCTCGACCCGCAGATGTTCTCGAGCATCGAGGAATCCGTCGCCGAAGTGCTCGCCGGGAAACGCAGCGGCAAGTGCTCGCCGTGCGAGGTCGCGCGCTGGCTCGACACTCTGGCGGGAGCGGCCGAGCGCCACCTCGCGCAGGCACTGAAGGCCGACGCAGCGCCTCCGGATGCGGAGCTGAGGCGCGTCGCCGTCGACGTGACGATAGAGATCGGCCTCGGCCGCTTCTTCGCCGCAAAACTGCGCAGCGGCGCGCTGTATTCCCTGCACCGCCACACATCGAACACCGCGGCGCTCGAGGAAGCGCTGCGCGAGTACGACAGGGCGCGTGCGATCTGGTCGCAAGTCGCCCAATACGCACGAGGCGTCTACGTCGCTGACATCACGATCGGACCGCTGCCGCACCAGCGCGGCCACTGGTTGGACCGGTTGCCCGCCATGGATGCCGATATCGCCGCGATGCGGCGCCAACTGATATCGGCCGCAGCGGGACAGTCATCAGCCGGGGCCGATCGCGGAATGATTCACGCGCTGCTGAGCGGCGATCAGGGTCCGATGCCAACGTTCCGGCATTCGCCCCCGGAGCGCTTCGTGCCTGGCACGGCGCTGCGCATCGCGGCCAGCGAGGATCCCGCCGCGCCGTTCGTTTCCGCACGCCTCTTTTATCGCCACGTGAATCAGGCCGAAGAATACAACTCGGTGCGGCTGACGCGGCACGGGAGCGAGCTGTACGGGGAGATTCCCGCAGCGTATACCGAGTCGGAATATCCGCTGCAATACTTCTTCGAGCTGCACGGGGAACGGCACGGCGCGCGTCGCTTTCCCGGTTTCGCGTCTGATCTCGGCAATCAGCCCTACTTCTTCGTCACGCGAGGAGCGCCGAGGCGTCCACGATGAAGTGAGCGACCATGTTGACCCAGATGTTGCGGCGCCAGAGATAGAGGATCGTCAGCGCCGCCCCGGCGAGCCCGGCGATGAAGATGTGATGCCAGCCCCAGAAAGTGACGTGATCGAGCGTGAACACGGTGCACGTCACGACGGCGGCAACTGCGCGGCTGCCGGTCAGCTCCTCCAGACGCTCCATCGGATAGCCGCGAAAGAGAATCTCCTCCGACACGGCGGCCCGCACCACGATGAGCACATTGAGCCAATAAGGAAGCGCGGACAGGGAAGCAAGCTGACTGCTCTCACTCCAGTGTAGCGCCGGGAACACGACGAGCAGCACGACCGCCAGGCCCGCGAGGATCAATATGCCCGCGAGAACGGCAATGATCCCGTCCTTCCAGCCAACGGCGCGGAATCCGATCGACGAGAGGGGGCGGCGCTCCACCCGAGCCACATACAGCAGAATCCCGACCACCCACGCCCAGACGATGAGCTCGAACCCCAGCCGATGTGCCACGCCGGCGTCGTCGTGAACCCACGAGCCGACAGGCAGGCTGAAGAACCCCAGTGCGAGCAGCACGCCCACGGCGGGTAGGCGCCAATTGCGCCGTAGCGAACTGGCAGGCATCTCAACTGACATCTCTGTGACCTCTTTTCAAGCGGGCGTACCGCCACCGCGCGCGCGGCGCACGATGCGGACGAATTCATCCAGGGCCTCGGTGGTGCGTCTGCGATCGCCCGTGCTCACGAGCTCGAGGAACAGGCCGTCGAACACTGCAACCAACAGGGTCGCCATGGCGTCGGTCCGCTCCGCCGGAGGGAGCGCCGTACGCACGAGCTCGAGCCAATCCCGGGAATTGCGCTCGAGATAACGCCCATAGCTCTCGGGCTTCTGCGCCGCCAGGATCTGCAGCTCGTAGAGCAGCCGCAGGGAGGGGAAACTGCGCCTGGAAATCGCCCATTTCCAGAAGGTCTGGAGCGGCGCCTCGCCCTCTTGCCCGGCCGCGGATACTGCGTCGAATGACGCGCGCAGGCGGCTCTGGAGGGTGTCCAGCACCTCGGCGAGCAGCCGCTCCTTGGAGCCGAAGTGGTAGATCAGCAGGCGTGCACTGGTGCCGGCGGCGGCAGCCAGGGGGCGCAGCGACAGATCCGCCAGGCCGTGCTCGACCAGATATCCGATCGCTGCTTCCACGAGCTCGTGCTTGCGAGGCGCCATGTAACGGACGTTACATGTAACGACTGTTTCAGTCAACCCCGCGATGCACCAGCCTCATCGGAACGTGGTCCAGAGCAGCGTCGAGGCAATGCTCCACATGACCAGTGCGACTAGTGCATCGAGAAACCTCCAGGCGAAGGGTCGGGCGAAGACGGGAGCGAGCAGACGCGATCCAAAGCCCAGGCTCGCGAACCAGCCGGCACTCGCCGTCCATACCCCCGCCAGAAATGCCGGCCGCAAAGAGGCCGGCTGCTGCACGCCCACCGATCCTATGAGCAGCACCGTATCCAAATACACGTGCGGATTGAGCAGGGATACGGCGAGTGTCTGCAGCAAGACACCGCGCGCGGACCGCGCAGCGCCCGCGGAAGCCGTCGAGAGCGTCTGGCGGGAGCACGCCCGGCGCGCCGCGGCGAGCCCGTACCACCCGAGGAAGCAAGCACCGCCAAGGGCCAGCGCATCCAGAGCCAGCCGGTTGCGCCCGAGTGACTCCGACAGGCCATCAACTCCGACTGTCGTCAGCGCCATATCTATGAGTACGCACACAACGACGACGAGTGCCACGTGGACTCGCAGCAGACCCTGGCGCAGGACGAACGCGTTCTGGGCGCCGATCGCGATGATGAGCGAGCCGCCGAGCACCAGGCCGGTGACATACGCGCGCGGTGAGATGATCCCCGTCATGCGGCGAGTATCCTTGCCGCGTGGAGCTCAGGCCACTTAGATGTCCTAACGCGGATGAAGCATCGCTAATTCGCATTGCGGACCCGGACGGCGGTCGACAAAGGTCTGTCATTCAGCCAGTTGAAATCGCTCAAAGGAGTGCAGCGCAGCCTCGATGGCCGCCCGCAGGGCGCGTGGCGGGCGTTTGATCATCCAGGTCCATCTCTGTACCCGCAGCTGCCGCGCGGCCCGGTCCGTCTTGAGGTCGAGGGCGGCGACGACGCGGTCGCCCGCCAGCACCGGACAGGCGAAGTAACCGAGCACGCGGCGGTGGGCGGGAACATACGCCTCGAAGCGATGCTCGTAATCGAAGAAGAGACTCAGCCGCTTGCGCTGACAGACGAGCGGATCGAACGGCGACAGGATGTGGACCCGGGCCGGATTGGCCTGCGGCTCGAGATCGAGGGTTTCGGGTTGCGCCCAATGCTGGCACGGGCCGGCACCCTCGAAGTCAATCGTCACGAGCTCTCCGCGACGCACTTTCGTTTCGATGAGACGCCGGATCGCCGGCTTGCCCGCGACTCCTCCGTAGCAGACTGAATCCATGCTGACGAGACCCTGAGATCGCAGGGCTCGCTCGAGGACATAGTTGAGCGTCTCCTGCTGCGTCGCGCAGCGAGGCAGCTGCTCCCAGCCGAAATGACGTGACGTCAGCTCGTAGGACTTCAGCATGCCGGTCCGCCGGCTGACGGTGATGAGCCCCCTGAAGAACGCCAGCTGTAGGGCGCGCTTGGAAGGCTTGCGGCTCGCCCATGGGTGATCTTTCTCGACGAGCACGTCATCGTCGATGTCGCGAATCGTGAGCTCGCCGCCACGGCGAATGCGCGCGAGCACGCGCCGCAGATCAGCCGCCGTGACCGAGGCGAACCACCGGCCATGCATCCGCGGGCCGTTACGCATGTCGCGCACGAAATACCGGAAGTCTGCGACCGGCAAGTACGCGAGCGCGTGCGTCCAGTACTCGAAAACGCTGCGCTCCGATGCCTGGGCGTGGTCCAGATGCTCGCGCCGGTAATCGGGAATTCTCGTATACAGGATGTGGTGATGGCATCTCTCGATCACGTGGATGGTGTCGATTTGTACGTAACCGAGATGTCGCACCGCTGCGGGTGTCGCCGCGGCGCCTGCGCCAAACGGCGCGTCGGTGTCCAATCGCTGCGCATGAAGCCAGATGGCCTTGGCGAGACTGCGACTGATCCTGACGGGCGTGGCACTCATGAGCGGCAGCTACTCTATTCGCCGCCGCGGGCGGCCTCAAGGTCCACTCGCAATGTTCTCGCAGAAGGCTTGATTGTATATGTATCTACATGTATAGTGCCATCCCATGAAGCTGCCGTCACTCCCCTGCTACGCCGCAAGCCGGTGAGTGGAGGCGCGGGGCGCCCTTAGCATTCAGATTTGCCATCGAGCCATCCACACGCATACCCATCCGCCGTTCCCACTATTACATGTATATACAGTGATATTCACTATCAACTGAGGAGCTCACCATCATGTTACGCAGCATCGTCAATTCTTCCGCCCGTTCCCTTCCACTCGCGGCCGCCGCTTTGCTCATTCATATCGGGACAGCCGCTGCCGCGACTTCGCCCGACTTTCAGACTGAGGTGAGCGCAGTGCTCGCGGGAAACATTGCGGCGCGATCATCGCTGCAGACGAATTCGACGCGCGGCGAGCCGAGCGTCTCGAACAACGACGCGCAGCAATTCGCCCGCCTGCTCCTGTTGGGATGGAGCGTGTCACACCCAGGACGCGATCGATCGGCTGCACAGTCGGGAAGCCGGACGGCTGCCGATGTCACTCGAAGGGGGGCACGGGCTCAGGGTGACATTCAGAGCATGGTCCGGCGATTCCTTATGGGAAAGACGTCGGCGGCGCGCGGCGCCTCGTGAGGCACTGCGCAGGCTCAAGACCGCAGCTCTGCCAGCACCTCGCCATGTGCCGCCCTATCACTACGCCTGGCCGTTGCAGAGGGTTCCGGTCTGCCGTATTTTCCTTAGTAGTGCTAATGTCGATGCAGCCTGGCTAATTCGCTTGAGGAGGCGCCCGTGCTCGATGAGGCTCTGCTTGCAGCCATCGCCGCAGTGGCCCGCGAGGGCAGTTTCGAGCGCGCGGCGCGCGTTCTGCACATCACGCCATCGGCCGTATCACAGCGGGTGAAGCTGCTCGAGGATCGCCTCGGCGCCGTGCTGATCGTGCGCGGACAGCCCTGCTCCGCCACTGAGATCGGCGCGCGCATCTGCCGGCATGCCGAGCTCGTCTCGGTGCTCGTATCCGAGCTGCGGCGCGAGCTGCCGATGCTGCCCAAAGACTCTCCCGACACACCCCATGCGAGCCTGCGCATCGCCGTCAACGCCGATAGCCTCAGCACCTGGTTCATCCACGCCATGGCGGACTTCGGCCTCGAGGATGGCGCACTACTCAGCCTCACCCTGGCCGATGAGGATCACACGGCGGAGTGGCTGCGCCGGGGATATGTCCTGGGCGCGGTCACCTCGGTGGGAACGGCCGTGCAGGGATGCCGCATCCGCCGGCTGGGCTCCCTGAGATATGTGGCCACGGCCAGCCCTCACTTCGTGCGGCGTTGGTTCGCCGCGGGCATCTCCGCCGACGCCCTGGCCCGGGCGCCGAGCCTACTGTTCGACAGCAACGACGGCTTGCAGGAGCTCTGGGCCCGCCGTAGCGTGCACCGCGACGTTGCCCTGCCAGTGCACCGCATTCCCTCCACTCAGGGGTTCATCGATGCGGCGCTCGCCGGAGTCGGCTGGGGAATGAACCCGCTGTCGCTGGTGCGTGCGCACCTGAAAGCCGGCACGCTGGTCGAGCTGGCGCCGGACACTCCGGTGGATGTGCCCCTCTATTGGCAGGCAACACGCCTCAAGGTACCCGTCCTGGAGCGGCTGACCCGTAGCGTCATTCGCGCCGCCGGCACGGCCTTGCACCCTTCCTAGTGCCCGGTACGGTCTTCAAGACTCACACGCCGGCTGCGCGGCGCTGCCCTTCGGCTTCGGCGCGCTGCGCGTGTTGGTCAGGACCACTCCGCCCACTACGATCGCGGCTCCAATCAGTGTCATCCAGCCGGGCCGCTCGCCCAGCCATGCCCAACTGATCAACAGCGCTATTGGCGTCGAGGAATAGATGAAGCTCGACACCTTGCTCACGCTGGCCCGATGAAGCGCCATGTTCCAGGTGAGATAGCCAAGGAACGTCGGTGCCAGTCCCAGCCAGACCAGCGCGCCAATCCGTGCGTGCGGCGCCGTAAGAAGCGCATGCGGCAGGCCGACCCCGAAGGGCAGAGTCCCGAGGGTACCGCCGAAGAACGTGACGGTGGTTGCCGCTTCGGCGCCGTATCGCGCAGAAAACGGCTTTTGCAGAGTGAAATAGATCGCCGTCGCCAGCACACTGACCAGTACGAGGGCCGCCTTCGGTTGGAAGCTGACGCCCCTGCCGCTGGTCAGCACCACCCACACCACGCCGGCCAGGGCCATCATCAGACCGCCAATGGCGCGGCCCGACAGCCGCTCGCGCAACCACAGCGCCGAAGTTGCTGCAGTCGCCGCTGGCGCGAGTGCGATGATGATCGCCGCCGTGCCGCTGGCGATCCGCGTCTCGGCGTAGTTCAGGCAGAGGTGATAGACGGAGAGTCCGACGAGGCCCAGCGCCAACATCGGCGGCCACGCGGACCAGGGCGGCAACGGGAGCTTGCGGATCCGCAGCCACAGCACGAAGCAGACCGAGCCGAGAAACAGTCGGGCAAATGCCACCTCCCCTGGTGTGAACCCGCCGAGGCCGTACGCGATCGCAGCGTAGGCGGAGGACCAGGTGAGCATCGCAACGGCGACGTAAAGGAGCGCTCGAGCGTCGAGCTGACCGGAGTTTTCCATGGGACTTCTTTGCAATCGACGAGTGTTTCGGATTCATCCTGGGCAACGCCCGTCCGGCGATCGCGTCATTTTCGGACGTGAAGACCTGGGCCGTCGGTTCACATGGTAGAAGGCCATACCGTGGAATTACACTAGGAATGCGCCTATATTTGCCCTATTGCACAATTGATGGAGGGCCTCAATGGCAGCTATTTCATTCGAATCGAAACTACCTCTCGACGCCAAGGACTGGCAATTGCTCGAGCTGCTGCAAAAGGATGCGCGGACGGGCTATGCCGAGCTCGCCCGCCAGGTGGGCCTCTCGGCGCCAGCCGCCGCGGAGCGCGTGAAGCGCCTGGAGGATGCCGGCGTGATCCGCGGCTATCGCGCCGAGGTCGATCCTCAAAAGCTGGGGTACGCCATTGAGGCGGTGATTCGCCTGCGTTGCGATGGCAACGTCTGCTCGAGCATCGGCCCGGCTCTGGCCGAAATCCCCGAGATCCTCGATTATCGCCGGTTGGCTGGAGAGGATTCCGGGTCGCTACGCGTCATTGCCCTCTCGGTGAGCCACCTCGAGACGGTGCTGGACCGCATCGTGCGCTTTCACCCGAGCATCAGCACCACCACACTCGTAGTGCTGCAGACTTCCTACACCCACCGTCCCCTGTCACGGGCAATGTGGCTGGAGGGTGCCGCCGCGGTGAGAGCATGACCCCCTCGCAGACAGCTGCTGTCGTTCAAGTCTTCAGCCGGTAACCGGTGCGGAAAATCCGGCCCACGACGACGAGCGCGGCCGCCAGAAACAGCGCGGTCATCCCGAGGCTCACCCCGACGTTCACGTCGGCGATGCCGTAAAAGCTCCAGCGAAAGCCGCTGATCAGGTAAACCACCGGATTGAACAGCGCCACGGTGCGCCAAGCGGGCGGCAGCATGTTGATGGAGTAGAAGCTGCCGCCGAGAAAGGTGAGCGGTGTGACGATGAGCAGCGGCACGATCTGCAGCTTCTCGAAACCATCGGCCCAGATGCCGATGATGAAGCCGAACAGGCTGAAAGTCGCCGCGGTGAGCACCAGGAACCCTACCATCCATATGGGGTGCTCGACGTGCAACGGTACGAAGATCCCGGCCGTGGCGAGGATGATGGCGCCCAGGATGATCGACTTGGTCGCCGCCGCGCCGGCGTAGCCGAGCACGATCTCCAGCGGCGAAACGGGTGCGGAGAGGACCTCATAGATGGTCCCGGTGAACCGCGGAAAGTAGATGCCGAAGGAGGCATTGGAGATGCTCTGGGCGAGCAGCGAAAGCATCACCAGACCTGGAACGATGAACGAGCCATAACCGATGCCACCCACGCTCTGGATCCGCGAGCCGATCGCTGCACCGAACACGACGAAGTACAGTGAGGTGGAGATCACCGGCGAGACGATGGTCTGTGTCACGGTGCGCCTGGCCCGCGCCATCTCGAACCTGTAGATCGCGTAAACCGCCTCGACGTTCATCTCTTCTCCCGCACCAGGCTCACGAAAATGTCCTCGAGCGAGGTCTCCGTCGTCGCAAGATCCATGAACTCGATTCCCGCTTCCCGCACCTTCTCGAGGAACCGGCCAACCCCATCTCGTGCGGCCTTGGCGTCGTAGAGGCAGGTGAGCTCGCCGCCGTCGCTGGAGAGCTCCAGCCGCCACGCCGCCAGCGCCTCGGGCACGCGGGCGAGGGGGTGGCGCAGGCGCAGCGACAGTCGCTTCGTCCCCAGCTCGTGCAGCAGATCGGCCTTGTTTCTCACCAGAACGAGCTCACCTTTGTTGATCACTCCGACACGATCCGCCATCTCCTCGGCCTCCTCGATGTAGTGGGTCGTGAGGATGACCGTCACCCCTTCGCCGCGAAGGCGGCTCACGAGCTGCCACATGTCGTGCCGCAGATCCACGTCCACGCCCGCCGTAGGCTCGTCGAGGAACAGGATTCGGGGCTCATGCGCGAGCGCCTTGGCAATGAGCAAGCGGCGCTTCATGCCGCCGGAGAGCGTCATGACCCGGCTGTCCTTTTTGTCCCATAGCGCCAGCGCCCGCAGCACGTTCTCGATGTGGGCCGGCTTGGCGCGCAATCCAAACAGACCGCGAGTAAATGAGACCGTGTTCCATACGGACTCGAAGGCATCGGTGGTGAGCTCTTGCGGCACTAGCCCGATCAATGATCGGGCGGCACGCCAGTCGCGGACGATGTCGTTGCCATCGACCACCACGCGGCCCGTCGTCGCATTCACGATGCCACAGACGATGCTGATGAGTGTGGTCTTGCCCGCCCCGTTCGGCCCGAGCAGGGCGAAGATCTCGCCGCGGCGGATGGTGAGGTGGACTCCCTCGAGCGCAACGAAGCCCGAGGAGTACTTCTTCGATAGGTCGCTGATCTCGATGATGTCGTCCATGACCGTTAGCATAGCGTACTCAGACTACTGAATGGACCTCACAGCCGGCACCGCGCAGGAACTCCACTGTCAGATCGATGACATCTGATCCGTGGGTTTCGAGAACCCGGTATTGATAGGAAGAGGACGGGAACCCGTGCAGAAGACAGATCACCGGCGCATCCGGCGGGCCCGCTTCGCGGTAGAACCTGTCCACCCCCGCCACTGCACACCTGCGGTGTTTGACTTGAGCATACGACGTGCGCGCCATGTGCGCCTCCCACTGCGGGCTGCCTGTCCCGCCATGGGGTCAGCAACCCAGATTCTACGGGAGGGCCGCTGGTCAAGATCCAGGCTCCGGCTGTCTTTCGCATCGCCCGAGAGTACGATGTCGCGCCTGGAAAAACGTGCGCGGGCGCTGAGCCCGCATCTTTCTCCAGGGGAGGATGCACCATGAAGATTCTCGTCGTCGGCGGCACCGGCCTCATAGGCTCCAAGACTGTCCCCGTCCTGCGCCGGGCGGGTCACGAGGTCATCGCAGCTTCGCCCAAGAGCGGCGTCAACAGCATCACTGGCGAAGGCCTCGAGGAAACCATGTCGGGCGCGCAGGTCGTGATCGACCTCACCAACTCCCCCTCGTTTGAAGACAAGGCGGTGCTGGAATTTTTCGAGACTTCCAGCCGCAACCTTGCGGCTGCGGAGAACGCGACGGGGGTGCGACACCATGTCGCCCTGTCCATCGTGGGCATAGACCGGAGCGACAATGGGTACTTTCGCGCCAAGGTCGCTCAGGAGAACCTGATCCGGGCCTCCGGCATTCCCTACACCATCATCCGCTCGACCCAGTTCCTGGAATTCCTTGGCGGCATCGCCGACTCGAGCGTGGATGGGAACAGAATCAGGCTTTCGCCCGGCCTCTTTCAGCCTATAGCGGCGGACGACGTTGCCTCGATCGTCGCTGAGGTGGCGCTCGCGGCTCCCCGCAATGGCATCGTCGAGATCGGCGGCCCGGAGCGAGCCCCTTTCAATGAAATCGTTGCCCACTATCTGCAGGCAGTCGGTGACCCGCGTGAAGTGGTGCGTGACCCGGAGGCGCGATATTTCGGCGGGCGGGTCGAGGAACGTTCGCTGGTGCCATTGGGCGATGCGCGCCTGGGCCGGATTGGGTTGGACGAATGGCTCAGCCGCTCACGATCGTCGGTCCCTTCTCAACACTGAATGCGGTCTCCTGCTCGCACATGCGCTTGCATGGCGAGCAGGAATGCCCCGGCCGTGCCCGCGAGATCACCGAGCCCCGGCGCCGTGATGTAGCGGTCGAATCCGCCCGCCCGCGCTTCGATGGGCAGATAACCCCCGAGCCAGTGGCTCGCCGACCGGCGAATATGCGGGAGCAACCGTCCGCCGGACACGACGCCGCCACCAAACACGACGCGCTCGCATGACAGCATCAGCGCTATCGTTGCGGCCAGCTGCCCAAGATAGCCTCCGATGATCTCGCGACCGGGATGCAGGTCTGGTAGATCCTCGGCGCGCACATGCCACCGGGCCTGCACGGCCGGCCCACTGGCCAGCCCTTCCAGGCAGTCGCCATGGAAGGGACAGACGCCGGTGAAGTCGGCGTCCCGCCGATCGCGCTGCACGCGGATGTGACCCATCTCAGGATGAAGCAGTCCTTTGAGGGTGCTATCGGCCACGATGACTCCGCCGCCGATTCCCGTTCCGACCGTCACGTATGCCAGGGAGCCGACTCCCACGCCTGCTCCGAGGCGCACCTCTGCCAGCGCGGCCGCATTGACGTCCGTATCGACGGCGACGGGACATCCGAAGCGCGCGAGTGGCGCCGCGAGACTGATGTCCGACCACCCGGGCTTGGGCGTCGCCAGAATCCGGCCCCAGGTCGGCGAGCGCGTATCGATGTCGACGGGCCCGAATGCGGCAATGCCAATGGCGGAAAGCGCGCCATATCTGCGCGTAATGCCCTCGAAAAATTCTACGACGGCCCCGAGGGTTGCTCCCGGAGCCTCGGTGGGAATCACCGCGCGGGCATCGCCGGGAACCTCGACAGGTCCGTAGCCGGCTGCGCAGACGAACTTGGTGCCGCCGGCTTCGATCGCGCCGTAGAGAGGCTGCATTCTCACGCCCGACGTTGGCTCACGATTTGGCGCTCAGCAGGCCGCACGGGGGTTTCCCGCAACATTGTCACGGCGGTGGGTGGAACCAGGGGTGTCAGGCTATGCGTTGCGGCCGGCAAGTCCCGGTGTCCCCACAAAAGCCATCGTGGCAAATAAGGTGTAACGGCGCTCATGACATTCCGCGCGCCGCTGGCGCACTCTCCGGTCTGTTGCGACGAGCTCTGCTTCATGAGCGAGAGCATAGCTCAAGCACCCTTGCCGTCGCTCTCCTGGATGAGCGAGCGCCAACGAACTATCATCGGCGTCGGCGAGGGCCAGGCGAGATCCGGTGCGCGCTTTGGGTCCCGGCCGTGAACTGGAACTATCCTTCGGATACGATGACACGTTCGCGATCGGCAATTTCGGCGGGGAGCTGGCTCACCCATGACCTCTGGCACGCACATTCCGACTACGGACCTCTGGTCCCAATGGCTGCTGTACGGACGCTTCGCGGACGACGCGCAGTTCCGACAGGCCGTACGCGTGATGGTGGACCGCTACGTCGAGCGTTTGCTCAACGGTGCACCGCCCGCACCCGGGCAGACCGTCGTGGACGTCGGCGCCGGCGATGGGCTCGTGGCATTCCGTGCCATTGAGCGCGCCGGTCCGACGCTGAAGGTCTGGCTGACCGACATATCGGAGCCGATGCTGCACCATGCCGAGGCACAGGCGGTCGAGCGTGCCGTGCGCAACCAGTGCACGTTTCTGCAGCGCCCTGCCGATCGCCTCGAAGGCATCGCCGATGCGTCCGTCGATCTGGTCGTCACCCGCTCCGTCCTTGCTTATGTCGCCGACAAGACTGCCGCGCTGCGCGAATTCCATCGCGTGCTGAAGCCGGGTGGACGCATTTCGGTCGCGGAGCCGGTATATCAGGACGACGCGTTGGCGGCCGCCGCCATCCGATCCTCGATTGACTGCACTCCGCCCGAGCATCGGAACGCGCTGACGACGCTGGTGCACCGCTGGAAGGCCGCACAATACCCCGACACGGAGGAAAAGATCCTAAAAAGCCCGATCGCCAACTATTCCGAGCGCGACATGATCCGGTTCGCGCAGGTCGCCGGCTTTACCGAGCTGCACCTGGAGCTGCACATCGATATTCTGCCGTCGATCGTGCGCTCATGGAACGTGTTCATCAACAGCTCCCCTCATCCGCTGGCGCCGCCGCTGAGCGTCATCATGACGGAGCAGTTCGCGCCCGAGGAACGGCAACTCTTCGAGCGCAGCATGCGACCGATCGTCGAGGATCCGAAAGCAGTTTCGACCGACCGCATGCTGTATTTGACAGCGAGGAAGCAGCCCGCCTGATTCGAGGGACCGGCCCCTGCTGGACGCAGGCTGGGCTTGGATCCATTATTCGCCGACACCCCGGGAGATGACTGCAATGAAGAAACGCAGGCTCGGTAAGAGCACCCTGGAAGTTTCTGAGATTGGGCTCGGCTGCATGGGACTGAGCTTCGCGTACGGCCAGCCGGTCGAGAAGCAGCAGGGTCTCGCGCTGATCCGCGCGGCCGTCGATCGCGGCGTCACGTTCTTCGACACCGCCGAAGTCTACGGTCCGCATACCAACGAGGAGCTGGTGGGCGAAGCCCTGGCTCCCGTGCGCGACCAGGTCGTGATCGCGACCAAGTTCGGGTTCGATGTCGACCCGAAGACCCGGGAGCGGCGCGGCCTGAGCAGCCGCCCCGAGCGCATCAAGCAGGTCGCGGACGCGTCGCTCAAACGGCTCAAAACCGATCGGATCGACCTTTTCTATCAGCACCGGGTGGATCCCAACGTGCCGATGGAGGAGGTGGCGGGCGCAGTCAAGGAACTCATCCGCGCAGGCAAGGTGCGCCATTTCGGCCTCTCGGAAGCCGGAGTGCAGAACATTCGGCGCGCGCATGCGGTTCAGCCCGTCACGGCGCTGCAGAGCGAGTATTCCTTCTGGTGGCGGGAGCCGGAGACGAAGGTACTGCCGACACTCGAGGAGCTCGGAATCGGCTTCGTGCCGTACAGTCCGCTCGGCAGAGGCTTTCTCACTGGCACGATCGACGCGAACACGAAATTCGACAGCGCCGACTTCCGCAATAACGTGCCACGGTTCTCGCCGGAGGCCAGAAAAGCGAACCAGGCCATGCTCGATGTCATCGGCGCGATCGCAGACCGCAAAGGCCTCTCCCGCGCTCAGCTCGCCCTCGCCTGGGTGCTCGCCCAGAAGCCCTGGATCGTGCCGATCCCCGGGACAACGAAGCTGCATCGCCTCGAGGAGAACATCGGCGCGGCCTCAGTCGAACTGAGCGCCGACGACCTGCGCGAGCTCGACCGTGCTCTCTCGCAGCTGCCGGTCGCGGGAGCGCGTTATTCAGAGCAGATGCAGAGGCTCGTCGACAGTTAGGGCGTCCGCCTGGCCTCCGGATTGAAGAAGAGCCGGCCATCGGCATGATCGCTCGGCAGCCCGCAATGATGCGGAATCACAGAATGCGGCACGCTCGCCGCCGGACCCTCAAGCTCTTTCGAGCGTAATCGCGCTTTCGGGCAGGCCGACACACAGAGGCCGCATGCCTCGCACGCCCCGGCAGGGAGCGTGAATGCCTGCTTCCAGCCTCGGCACAGCGACTCGCCTGGCGCAGGTGCTCAGAATGTTCATCCATCGTGATGGATCTCATCACGAAGCATCAGTTGTGGTGAGTCATTACTGAACGCATAGTGCTGCCCATCGCAACAAAGACCCACTGTCCCCAAGGAGAGCCACATGTCACGCCTGTTGTCCTACATGCTTTTCGATGGCGATTGTGCATTGGCCATGAATTTCTACCAAAAGCTCTTCGCCGGACGGATCGAGACGCTGACCACGGTAGGCGAATCGCCCATGGCCTCGCAATTCCCGCCTGCCAGCGCCCACCGCGTCATACATGCCAGCCTGAGCTTCGATGGCAACACCTTGATGGCATCCGACTGGATGGCGCCGGAGCCCTATCCCGGCATCAAGGGAACGCGGTTCACGCTCACCTACCAGAGCGTGGAAGAAGCTAACAGGGTGTTCTCAGAGCTATCCGCGGCCGGCCGCGTTCAAATGCCAATGCAGAAAACATCTTGGGCCCAAGGCTTCGGCATGCTGGTGGACCGCTTCGGGGTGCCCTGGCAGATCATGGCGCAGTAAGAGAGCGATACTTCATACGAGGAGAATAAACATGGAAATCATACTCATCGACCAATTCACCGTGCAGCAGTCCGCCGCTCGAGAGTTCCTGGAACACGTGCATTTTTCGGCGCGGATCGTCAAAACGCGCCCCGGGTTCGTGGAAGGCTATGTGTACCAGAGATCGCTGGATGACGGACAGGTGAACGTCATCACCACGGCAGTATGGGCCAGCGAGTCTGCAATGCAGGAGGCAAGGAAATCGATCGCGGCTGAGTTCAGCAGCATCGGTTTCGACCCACCGGGAATCATGCAGAGGCTGGGCGTGCAGATGCAGCGTGCCACGTATCAACGCTCTCCCTACTGAGCCAATGCTCGCCTTCTCCGGCGGCTTGGGCGCGCCTTCCCGGCGCGCCCGGGCGCGCGGGCTCGCGCTGCAGGTGAGGTCATGAGCGAGGCCCGCCGCACCACATCCCGAAATGCCGCGGCGGCAGGATCGGCATGGGTACGCTCGTGCCAGCAAAGGTTCGTGGCAATGGGCAGCGGCGGTATGGGCGCGGGTAGCGCACACAGACGCAAAATCGGCCCTACAACGCCGAACAGCGATGCCGGAACGGTGGCCACCAGATCGGTTGCGGCGACTACGGCGGCGGCCGCGGAAAAGGTAGGTACTGTCATGGCAACGTCCCGAGCGACCCCGGCCTTGGCGTATGCGGCACCCGCGAGGTCGCGGAGGGCCTGTCCGGGCACCATGTCGATGGCGACGTGACGGAGGGAGCTCATGAGCCTGGGATCAAAGCCTTTGCTCAGAGCGGGATGCCCTTCCCTGCAGATCAGGACTGCGTTCTGCTCGAAAAGTCTCGCGGCGTGAATGTCGCCGTCCGCCCCCTCGGGACCGATGACTACATCGACTTCCGGGCCGGCAAGGCCGCCAAGAAGCGCGAGTGAATCGATCCCCACCGCCCGCACCTTTGCGCACGGCATTTCCTTGAATAGGAGCGAGACGATCCGGGGCAGCAAAACGATCTGGCCGGCATCCGACAAGGCGATCGTGAACCGACGCGTGCTCGTTGCCGCAGAGAAACCGCCCGTGCGCACCGCATCGTGGAGATCTCGCAGGCCCTTGGCCAGAATCGGTCCCAGTTCCAGCGCCCGCGGCGTAGGCACGATGCCGCGACCTTTCCGGGTCAGCAACGGGTCGCCAAGAAGTATCCGCAGTCGTGCCAACGCATTGCTGACGGCCGACGGGGTCACATGCAGGCGACTGGCAGCTTTGGCGACGCTGCCTTCGGTCAGGACGGCATCGAGAACCAACAGCAGATTGAGATCGAACCGCGACAAGCTCACGGCGTTAACCATCCAAGCCGCCTGTGATCAACTGGGCTCATTGTTCAACGACGGTGCTCGCGTGCATGCTCGCGATTCTACCGCCGATCCGATGGCGGGTTCGGAACGGATTTCCGCTTCTTTGAGAGTTGCAGACGATTATCCCGGACACGCTCATCGGTGCGACGTGGCATCCGACGAAAGCGGCTGCGGTTATCGTCCTTCTCAGAGCAAGCCGTGCGCGCCGCTTGGCACCCGCGTTTCCATGCGGCGGCGGCAGTAATCCGTCACCTCTTCTTTCCGGAGCTCACGATGGCCACGGAGCAGAGCGCGCGAGAGCGCGCCGTCGAGCCAGCCAATGATCCTGAGGGGCTTGCACAAGACCCGCCGCTCAAGCAGCCTCAGAAAAGCTACCAGATCATCCTCAAACAGCACGTTGCGCCCGTTTGCGCACCTCGCGTAGAGCGTCTACGCTATGCACACATCTGTCATTGGGAGTAGCCTTCCTCGCACTCGAGGAGTTCACGTCAACAGACTTGGCGGTTCACGCGAACCGCGGTGGCGTGAACGGCATCCGCAGCCCGGTCCTGGCTACGGGAACGCCCGGTGAGACCTTTGGCCTTCGACATGCTTTCCTGCCGGGCGAGCGGTGTCGGAGAACCACGGGTTTATCGCTCGCCTGGCGTACGGGTTTCGAATGCTGCTCAGCCTCACACTCTTCTTGCTCTGCGCAGGTGCGATCTACGTCTCCTGCGAGTATTTCGTCAATGGTGTCGAGTGGGTAGGGCGACACTTCAACCTGGGAGCAACGACGACCGGCACGGTGCTCGCGGCTTTTGGAACTGCGCTCCCTGAATCGGCGGTGACATTTGCCGCCGTGGCCTTCGGTCGGGATGCGGCACAGAAGGACATCGGGGTAGGCGCCGCCGTAGGCGGGCCGCTCGTCCTGTCCACGATCTCTTACGCAGTGGTCGGCATCGCCCTGCTGCTGAACCGCAGGCAACTGCACCGTCGCACTACTCTCCTGCAGGTCGACCATCGCCGGCTCAGCCGAGACCAGGCCTGGTTCTTCGTCATCTTCATCGGCACCATAGCCCTCGGCAGGATGGCATTTGCGTTCAAACCGTACTTCGGGGTCCTGCTGCTGGCCGCCTACGGGTTGTACGTATGGCGGGAGATAGTCACTGGTCGGGATGCGGGCGAGGACCGCGAGACGCTCGCGCCGTTGAAGATTCGCCCGCGCGACAGGTCACCGGGTCTCGGGTGGGCCGCCCTGCAGACCACCATCGCGCTCATCGTGATCGCAATCGCCTCGCGAGTTTTCGTCAGCCAGCTCGAGAGGATTGGGGACTCCCTCGGGCTTGCACCTCATCTTGTCGCCTTGCTCCTGAGTCCCGTGGCCACCGAGCTTCCCGAGACGCTCAATGCGCTGATCTGGGTGCGCCAGGGACGAGAGCGTCTGGCCCTAGCCAATATCTCGGGCGCCATGATGATTCAGGCGACCGTTCCGGCTGGATTAGGTCTGCTCTTCACGCCCTGGCATTTCGACCGGATCTTACTTGCGGCAAGCCTCTGCACGAGTGTCTCGGTCATTGTGCTGTGGACGATGTTCCGCCGCGGTGCCGTGAACGGCTGGAGCCTGATCCCCGTGAGTGCGCTGTACGGGGCCTTTGCGGCGATCGTGCGGATGCTCATGCATACCGGTTGATACTCCGATTCCCCTGCACCTGTCCTTCTGCGGATCGTTCATCAGTTTGCAATGATCGGCGAAGATCATGGTGGCACGGTCCTTGGGCGTGTAGGCAGGCCATTGGCGCATTCCCGAATGGTTGGGATTTCCCATGCGGGCGAACGCAACCCACAACGTCCTCCTTTGCGACAAAATGCCGCCGCATTGACCTAAGTGCGCTCCTCAACGACCGCGCGATATGACATTCGGGTGATGCGCGCACCGCGTCAGTGCGAGCGCTCCCATACGCGGGCCATTGTGATGCGAGACAGCCATCCGGATCCGCTGAAGCCTGACCGAGAGCCCGGACTTCGCGACGAATGGATGAGGCATGGTTCTTGCAGTCCGGCTCATGTTCGACACCCGTAACGCCGCCCGCATGATGCGCCTCTCCCGTCCACCGCCGACCCGCAATCTACGGGTCTTCTGTGTCGCCGCCCGCCACCGCAGCTTCAAGCGCGCTGCCGACGAGTTGTATCTGACACCATCCGCGGTCAGCCACCAGATGAAGGAGCTGGAGGAAGCGCTCGGCGTGGGCCTCTTTGTGCGCAAGTCGCGCGCGCTCGAGCTCACCGCAGCGGGCGCCGCCCTGCTCGAGGAAATCGAGCCGCTGCTGATGTCGCTCGACCGCAGCCTCGCGCAGGTCGCCCGCCGCAGCGGCAGGCGGACCCTGCGCATTCTGCTGCCGCCCTTCTTCGCGAGCGAGCTCTTCATACCGCGGCTCACGGGCTTCTGCGCCGAGCATTGCGAGATCGACATTCGGATCGACACCCGCGATCCGCGGCCCTCCGTGCATCCCGCGGCCGCGGACGTCTCGATCCTGCTGGCCGATGCGGAGCCGCAGGGAGTCCAGGCTTCGCGTCTCTTCGCGCTGTCGCTGACCGCAGTCTGCGCCCCGCAGCATGCGACTCAAGTGGCGCATCTGGGCAGCGCGGTGCTGCGGGACATGCCGCTCATCGTGCATAAGCCGCGGCCCTACGCGTGGGCAAGTTGGGCGGAGCAAGTCGGTCTGGACGCGCCGGAGCCGAGGAAGCTCATCGAGCTCGACACCATGTACGCCGTGGTGCGGGCCGCCGAGCGCGGCGTGGGCGTCGCACTCGTTCCCTCCCGGCTCTGCGAGGCGTGGTTCCGCTCCGGCTCTCTGGCGCGCATCTTCCCCACGGAACTCGCCACCGCCGACACCTACTTCCTCGTGAGCCGCCGGAAGGACGCGGGCAGACCCGAAATCCAGGCTCTCGCCGAGTGGGCACTGTCGCAGTTCCGCGATCCGGCCGAGTCTTCGTGCCAGCGTGTTGACACGGCGCGCAGATGAGCGACGCTCAGCCGTCGCTGCGATTCTTTTCGTTTGTCATGACCTCCTGCGTTTTCTATCCTGACACGGTCAACTCGGAACCCGTCAGGAGATTGCAGCCATGCCGTCATTCAGTCGTAACACCCGCGCAAACTCTCTGCTGCGCCCGCAGACGCTCGGTGCGGTGCTCGCGCTCACGCTCGCAAGCGGAGCTGCCCTCGCAGACGGAGCGCATCGATTCGTCTTCACCGCCTACAGCGACGCCGACGGCGGCGCCGCCGTCATGTCTGGCCGCTACCGCGCCGCACTCGAGGAGCTGAAGGGCCATCGCGGCACGATGGAAGTCGATTCATCTGCCACCAACACCAACCGCTGTGTGGCGTACTCAATGACCATGCAATGGAAGGAGGCGCATGCAGCATGCGACGCTGCGGTGCGCGCAGCGAGGGAGCAGCTTGATGACGATTACCTGGCTCTCGCATATGCCAATCGCGCCGTAATGTATTGGTTATCGCAGGATGACGCCGCCGCGCAAAAGGACCTCATGAAGGCACAGTGCCTGTCGCCTCGGGCGGACTTCGTCGTGCAAGACCTCGCGGCCCTCAAAGTCCACCGCACACTGGCGCTCGCCTCGGCGCCTGCGCCGAGGAGCTGACACAACCGATCAATGGGCTCGGGAGACGAGACTGCCCCTTACCCCCCTCAAGGGCAGTTTTCGTCTCCCGACGCCCAAGGCTGCCGCGGCAACCATACCCCGGAGGTAATCCGGCCGCCCCGGTTCGACTGTTGTCGAGCCTTGTCGCAGGCCTGAGCCTGATGCAGAATGATTCCCATACTCTTCGCCTGTAGGAAATCGATCATGCGGCGCAGGCCCCATTCCCGGGTTGCCCCATCGCTCGCCCTGATGCTCGGTCTGCTCGCAGCGGCTGGCGCGCGCGCGGTTCCGCCGAGAGCCGTCCGGCACGCCGATTTTGCGCATTACACATTCGCATTGACTTGGCAGCCAGGCTTCTGCAGCACCGGTAGCGGTTGCCTGCGCGATCAGCCGCGCGACGTTCTCATCGGTCTGCACGGGCTGTGGGCATCGCGGCCTCGCTCGCTGATCGAGCACGGAATCAGCGCGCCTCAATGGTGGCAGCGCGGGTGCGATTTCTATCACCACAGCGACCGCGCGCCGCGACTTTCCCCGACGACGCTGAGGCGCCTGGAGCGCGTCATGCCGCACTTGCAGGACAACCTGTTACGGCACGAGTACGACAAGCATGTACAGTGCTTCGGGTTCGATCCGCAGACGTTTTTTGATACCGAGCTGCTGATGCGCCAGCAGATCGTCGACAGCGCGTTCGGCCGCTATCTGACCGTGACGGCCGGAGGCCATATCGTCCGCCATACGGACGTGAGCGATGTGTTCATGCGCGTGTTCGGAACAGACCAGCCTGCGGCCCTACAGCTGCGCTGCGAACGCAACGGCCGTGGGCAGGTGATCTTGACGCAGCTGTGGATTACGCTGCATATGAACGCGTTACCGCGCTTCCCGCGCGATGGCGCGCTGATGAATGCGCCGATCGCGCAGGACAACTGCCCGGACCGGTTCCGCGTGCCCGGCTGGCAGCAGGCTCAGGCGACCTTTCTCAATTGAATGCGCTGTTCCGCGACGCGCAGGCCCAGGTAGTACACGATCGTGACGATCAGTGCCGAGCACACCTGCCAGGGTATGAAATGCTCCATCGACGCCGGCAGCCGGTGCCCGGACTGCCCGAGAAGTACCCCGCAGACCAGCATCGCGATGGCCCAGGGCGCGGGCCAAGCCAACCACTCGGTGAACCGGGCCGCTTTCCGGTAGAACAACGACACCGGCTCGGCGTAGTAACGGCCATGGAACCAATCGACGACCAGGATGAAGCTGAACGGAAAGAGCAGCGAGCCCAGCAGCGACAGAAATCCCTCGATGAAGCCGAGGATGCCGAGAATCGCCAGCAGGGTGGAGAAGATGCCCAGAACGATCACCAGCGACGGCTGCAGCATGCGATGGGATTTCTCGCCCGTCACATTGATGACGGCCAGAAAGCTGGTGACGGCCGGATAAAGGTTCATCGCGTTGCAATGAGCTATCGCGAGAATAACGCCGATGGCTGAGATCTCCCCCCACACGGGGAGGTTCTTGCCGAGCATGGCGATGTTCCAGTCGCCGGTCATCTGCAGCGCGATGAGGCCCAACGCGCCCATCACGAGCACGGCAGCCATGACGCCGATGCTCGGCGCCAGCATGTAGAGAGCGCGAGCTCGAGACGTTTCGCCAGGCGTCGGCGGCACGCAGAAGCGTGTCACGGTGGGGAAGATATAGGCCCATGCCAACAGGCTGAAGCTCAGGATGAGGTCGATGTCTTTACCCCAGTCGACGGCGCCCTTGGACACGGGCATGGTGAAGGAATAGCGCGTGAAGAGGTAATAACCGAGGACCCCATAGCACAAGAGAAACACCACCGCCGTGTAGTTGTAGAACTTCTGCAGAACCTCCATGCCGAAGAAGACCAGGGCAATCTGCACGACACCCAGCAGCACGTACCAGGTCATGCCGTATCCGGGGAATATGGCCCCCAGGATCTGCCCCCCGACGTCCGTGTTCAGGCCGAACCAGCCCGCGCCGACGATGGTGTATAGAGCCGCCAGCAGCGTCGCGCCGCCGACCCCGTAGGTTCGCCGGGCCATGACCATGGAGATGATCGGCACCTGACGGCCCATGTGCGATAGCAGCATCGACGGCACGAGGCCGATGAGCAGCGCCAACACATTGAGCCACACGAAATGGGACAGCCCTACGCCCTTCAACACCAGACCGATGACGGGCGTCGTCGCGGAGGCCGACGCCAGGCCCCAGATCACGAACAACGAGCCCGGCCGCATCTTGCGCTCGCGATCGGGTACCGGCGCGATGCCCAGGGTTTCGAAGGCGTGTGTTTCCGGACCCGCTGACTCGCTCATGACCGGCGGCTCAACTTTTGCGCAGTTGCGGTGCGGCAAACGTGTCCGGCAGCAGTTCGCCTACCGTCCAGTAGTGCGGCTCCCCGGCGGCCTCGCAGTAGACGGGGACATCCGGCGCCGCGAATTCCGCTACCACCTGCCGGCAGGCGCCGCAAGGGGACAGGAGGACGGTCCCGCTGGAGGCGACTGCCAGCGCGGTGATGTGGCGGGCACCGGCGGCGATCGCGGAGAAGATCGCGACCCGCTCTGCGCACATGCTCAGTCCGTAGGAGACGTTTTCGACGTTCACGCCCGTGAAAACCCGCCCGCGATCGTCGACGACGGCTGCCGCGACATGGAAGCGGGAATAAGGCGCGTAAGACCGCTCGAGGCACTCCCGAGCCAGGGCGATGAGGGCATGCGGGTCGGTTGCCATGACTCGTGGGACTCCGGTAAGTGACGTCACCCCTCACTCCGCGGAAGTCAGCCGTCCGTAGACTTCCGGGCGGCGGTCACGGAAGAACTGCCACTTGTTGCGGATCTCCTGCACCAGGTCCATATCCATGTCGTGCACCAGCAACTCGTCGCGCTCCCGGCTCGCGATCGCCTCGATCTGTCCGCGCGGATTGACGAAGTAGCTCTGCCCGTAGAACTCGCCGATATCCCACGGCTGCTCCCGACCCACGCGGTTGATCGCCCCGATCCAGCAGCCATTGGCCGCTGCGGACGCGGGCTGCTCGAGTTTCCAGAGATATTCCGACAGGCCCGCAACCGTGGCCGAAGGGTTGACGATGTATTCCGCTCCATTCAGCGCCAGCGCGCGCCAGCCTTCCGGGAAGTGGCGGTCGTAGCAGATGTAGACGCCAAGCTTGCAGTAGCGCGTCTTGAACACCGGCCACTGCGAGGCGCCGGGCTTGAAAAAGAACTTTTCCCAGAATCCTGCCACCTGCGGAAGATGGGTCTTGCGGTACTTGCCGAGATAGCTGCCATCGGCGTCAATCACCGCCGCGGTGTTGTAGTACACCCCTGCCACTGGATCGGCCTCGTATAAAGGCGCCACGATCACCATGTGGTGCTTCCTGGCGTAGCCCTGCATCTCCTCGGTGGTCGGGCCGGGGACGGGCTCAGCCGCGGCATACCACTTGGCATCCTGGCTGGGACAGAAGTACGGCTGCGTGAACACCTCCTGGAAGCACAGCACCTGCACGCCGCGAGCGCCGGCCTGCTCGATGAGCGGGCGGTGGGCCGCGAGCATGGCCTGCCGGATCTCCTCGGGAGATTGGTCGGTCGGCGCCTTCAGCGCCATCTGTATCAGACCGCCGCGTAGCATTGCCATCGTCACTCTCCCATCAGCGCATCACGGCGCTGGGTTTCGCCAGCCGCGACTTGCGTCCGAGCGCCGCGAACACCGCAGCGAACGCCGGGCGCTTGAGATAGCGGCCCGCGCCGCGCTCGGCCCGCAGGTCGCCGCGCGCGCAGACCACCTTGCCCCGACTGACCGTATGGGTCGGCACGCCGGTCACCGTCCGCCCCTCGAATACGTTGTAGTCGACACGCGACCGATGCGTCTTCGCCGAAATCGTGCGCGTGCCCTCCTCGTCCCAAAGGACGAGGTCGGCATCGGAGCCGGCCGCAATCACGCCCTTGCGGGGATACAGGTTGAAAATCTTCGCCGCGTTCGCCGAGGTCACCGCGACGAATTCGCTGCTCGTCAACCGACCGGTGTTCACTCCCGCGTCCCACACCACCATCATGCGCTCCTCGATACCGCCGCAACCGTTGGGGATCATGCGGAAGTCTTCCCGGCCAGCCGCTTTCTGCGGCGCGCAGAACGTGCAGTGGTCGGTTGCGGTGGTCTGCAGAGTGCCCGCCTGCAGACTGCGCCAGAGCACCTCCTGGTGCCACTTCTCCCGGAATGGTGGGCTCATGACGTGCGCCGCTGCCGCCGCAAAGTCAGGATTGCGGTAGACACTCTCGTCGACGACCAGGTGGCCGGCCAGCACTTCGCCGAAGACTCTCTGGCCGCGGGCGCGGGCGCGGGCGATGGCCTCCGCTGACTCGGCGCACGACACGTGCACTACATAGAGCGGCACTTGGAGCACATCGGCAATGGCAATCGCGCGATGACAGGCCTCGGCCTCCACCGCCGGCGGGCGCGACAAGGGGTGGCCTTCCGGGCCGCTGATGCCCTGCTCCATGATCTGCTTCTGGAGCTGAAAGACCAACTCACCGTTCTCGGCATGCACCGTCGGCATCGCCCCCAACTCGAGCGCACGCCGGAAGCTGTTCACCAGCGTCTCATCGTCCGCCATGATGGCGTTCTTGTACGCCATGAAGTGCTTGAAACTATTGACGCCCTCCTCCCGAACGAGCGTCCCCATATCGGCGTGCACCTGCTCCGACCACCACGTGACGGCGACGTGAAAGCCGTAGTCGGCGGCCGCCTTCTGCGCCCAGCCGCGCCACTTCTTATAGGCGGCGAGCAGCGGCTCTCGCGGATCGGGAATGACGAAATCGATGATGCAAGTCGTGCCGCCCGCGAGACCCGCGGCCGTGCCGGTGAAGAAATCGTCGGCGGCCACAGTCCCCATGAAGGGCAGTTGCATGTGCGTGTGCGGGTCAATACCCCCCGGCATGACCAGTTGACCGCCGGCGTCCAGCACTTCGACACCCGTCGGAACCTGAAGGTTTTCACCGACACTGACGATCACACCTTCCGCGCATAAGACGTCAGCGCGCCGCCCGCAGTCAGCGTTGACGACTGTGCCGCCTCGAATCAGCAATCCGTCCATCGCAGGTCACCTCCGATCAATGCCGGCCTCATGAAAGACCGCATCCGCGTAGGATCAGGGACACGACGTGCTCCGTAGCCTTCTCCTGGGCCTGCGCGTCCAGCGATGCACGCCCGATCACCGAGCAGATCTGCACCTCGAAGTCGGCATAGGTCTGCGTCGCCGCCCAGATCGTGAAGAAGAGATGCATGCTGTCGATCGGCGCCATCCGTCCCTGAGCGATCCACTGGTCGATCACCGCAGCCTTGCGGCGCACGAGCGGACGGAGCGTTCGCACTAAGGTGCCGCGCAGCTCGGGCGCTCCGTGCAGCAGCTCGTTGGCCCACACGCGCGAGGCGTACGGACGGGTGAAGGACTGCCGCATCTTCTCGCGGATGTAGCCCTCGAGCGCCGCTCGCGGGTCGGCATCGGCGACGATGGTGTCCGCGGGCGCCAGCCACTCCCGCAGCGTCCGCTCCAGGACGGCCTGGTACAGGGCTCTCTTGCTGCCGAAATAATAGTGCAGGTTGGGCTTGGGCAGGCCTGCCGCCAAGGCGATGGCGGCCATGGTGGCGCCGCCGAAGCCGGCACCCGCGAAGACGCGCTCCGCCGCCGTGATGATGGCGGCCTCCTGGGCCGCGCGGTTGCGGTTACCTCCGCCGGCCCTCCTCTGCGATCGAAGGGCGGGGATGCGTTGCAGCTTGGCTGCCATCAGGCTCCTTTCCGCAACGGGTTATTCGGATGGGCTGTCCAGTGGAGCCGCTCGGCGCTCACGGCACGGCCCGTGCGCCGATCGATTTCGCCGGGAGCGAGATCCCGCAGGGTGATGCAGCCCGTTACCGGACAGACATTGACACACAGGTTGCACCCTACGCACTCCTCCTCCTTGACCTCGAAGTGACGGCGGCCATTGCGCATGGAGGTGATGGCTTGGTGCGCGGTGTCCTCGCACGCGATGTAGCAGCGGCCGCACTGGATGCACTTGTCCTGGTCGATCACCGCCTTGGACACCCGGTTCAGATCGAGGAAGCTCCAGTCGGTCACGCTGGGCAACGCACGGCCGCGCAGTTCCGCGAGACTCGAGAAGCCCTTGTCGTCGAGGTAGGCATCGAGGCCGCTCACCATCTCCTGCACGATCTTGAAACCGAAAACCATGGCCGCCGTGCACACCTGCACCGAGGCCGCCCCGAGAGCGATGAATTCGAGCGCATCGCGCCAGCTGCCGATGCCGCCGATGCCGGAGATTGGCAGACCGGCGGTCTGCGGGTCGCGGGCGATCTCCGCCACCATGTTGAGCGCGATCGGTTTGACGGCGGGACCGCAGTAGCCGCCATGCGTCCCCTGGCCGCCGACCGCAGGGCTCATCGTAAGGGTGTCCGGATCGACCCCCATGATGGAGTTGATGGTGTTGATGAGGGACACCGCATCGGCACCCCCTTCCTTGGCTGCACGCGCCGGAAAGCGGATATCGGTAATGTTCGGCGTCAGCTTCACGATCACGGGCAGTCGTGTGTACTGTTTGCACCAGGCGGTCACCATCCGTATGTACTCGGGCACCTGCCCCACCGCGGAGCCCATGCCGCGCTCGTTCATGCCGTGCGGGCAGCCGAAGTTGAGCTCGATGCCATCGCAGCCGGTGTCCTCGACGCGCGGCAGGATCGTCTTCCATGATTCCTCCTGACACGGCACCATGATGGACACGATCACTGCCCGGTCGGCCCAGTGGCGCTTGACCGCCGCGATTTCCTTCAGGTTGACCTCGAGGTCGCGGTCGGTGATGAGCTCGATGTTGTTGAAGCCGATCAGGGTCCGGTCCACGGCCAGCAACGCCCCGTAGCGCGGCCCGTTCACGTTGACGAGCGGCGGACCGGCCTCGGCCAGAGTCTTCCACACCACCCCGCCCCATCCGGCCTCGAAGGCGCGCTCGACGTTGTAGGCTTTGTCGGTCGGCGGCGCGGAGGCCAGCCAGAAGGGGTTGGGACTGCGGATGCCGCAGAATTCGATGTCCAATCGGGCCATGAGGTTTCCCCGATCACTCCTCGGCGCGCGCCCGGGCGCTGCGCAACCGAAGATCGATGTCGCGCGCGGCGCGCAGACCGTGAGCCACCGCATCGACGGTCAGGTCCTGCCCTTCCGCGATGCAGTCACCGCCGGCCCACACCCCGCTGACGTTGGTACGGCCGGCCTCATCGACGGCGATCCGGCCGTTGCGCAGCGCGAGACCGCACTGCTTCAGCAATGGATTTCCCAGCCGCTGTCCGATGGCTTTGAGCACCATGTCAGCCTCGAGCGTGCATTCCTCACCGGCAGGCTCCAGCCGGCCAGCGGCGAGCCGCTGGCGCGCAAAGCGCACCGCGCACACGCCGCCCCCATCGCCGATGACCTCCACGGGCGCCAGCCAGTGGAGAATCCTCACGCCTCGGGTGCGGGCGAGATCCTGCTCGCGCGGCGACGCGCGCATCTGGTGCGGGCCCCGGCGGTAGACGATGTCGACGCTTTCGGCGCCCAGGAGCTTCGATTGCACGGCGGCGTCGATTGCAGTCATGCCGCCGCCGATGACGAGCACGCGCCGACCCACGGGCACGGTGCCCGGATCGGCCGACTGGCGCAGGGTGCTGATGAACTCCACCGCATCCTCGACGCCGGCGAGCCTCTCGCCCGGCACCCCCAGCTCGTGCGTTTCGGCGAGGCCGAGGCCAAGGAACACCGCGTCGTAGCCGCGACGCAGATTCTCGAACTGCTCGGGGCTGGCAAGTGTCCAGCCGCATTGCAGGCTGATTCCCCCGAGACTGAGGAGCCACTCGACCTCGCGCTGAGCGTAGCCGCCCGCGGTCTTGTAGGCGGCGACTCCATACTCATTGAGGCCGCCGGCCTTCGGTTTCGCATCGTAGAGCGTGACCTCGTGCCCGGCACGCGCCAACGCGTGCGCGCACGCGAGTCCCGCTGGGCCCGCCCCAATCGCGGCAACACGCCGGCCGCTCGCCGGCGCCCGCTCGAATATCCGATTGTCGGCGCTCGCCATCAGGCGGTCGACCGCGAAGCGCTGCAGGCGTCCGATCGCCACCGGACGACCCTGCTGCACGTTGCGCACGCAGATGGCCTCGCACAGCACCTCGGTAGGACAATCACGCGCGCAAAATCCGCCGAGAGGGTTGGCCTCGAGGATCGCGGCGGCCGCGCCGCGCAGGTTATCCTCGGCGATGCGCTTGATGAAGGAGGGTACGTCGATACGGGTGGGACAGGCGGTCACGCAGGGCGCATCGAAGCAATAAAGGCAGCGGCTGGCTTCCAACACCGCCTGCGGATGGGTGAGCGGCGGCACATGATCGGCGAAGTGCGCGGCGTAGTCCTCGACCGTCAGGCGCCCCGGGCGGATATCTGGTCCTCGCTGCTCGCTCATCGCGCCCCCGGCGTTAACGGCTCTCGAAATCAGCATGCACAACTTTGACCATCTGGTCAACCCGTTTGCCGGACAGCGATGCGGCCGCCGCCGGCGAGGCGCATGCCCACCGCATACACGGCAGCGGAGAGCCCCAGCGCGACGAACCAGGCGTAGCTGTAGAGGTTGTCCAGAAAGCCACCGACGTGCGCAAACGCATGCGGCAATGAGGCGTGCAGGAATCCCGGCAGACAGGGCAGCACTCCGGTCAGGAAGGCGAGCATGGCGATCGAATTCCAGCCGCCGCGATAGTAGTAGCCGCTGCCCCGCTCGCGATACAGTCCCTGCGTGTCGATGATCGTCCGGCGCACGTGGTAGTAGTCCACGATCAGGATCCCGGCCACTGATCCGAGGAGCGCCGAATAGCCGACCAGCCAGGTAAATATGTAGCCGTGCGTGCTGGACAGGATCTTCCACGGCATCATCGCCACCGCGATGACTGCGGTGATGTATCCGCCGGCCCTGTAGCTGATGCGCTTCGGGTATAGGGACGAGAAGTCGAATGCCGGCCCGACGAGATTCGCCGCCAGATTGACGCTGATCGTATCGACGAGCAGCACCAGCAGCGCCAACAGCACCGCCGCGCCCGTCATGCGGCCCGAGAGGGTCACCGGGTCCCAGATCGCCTGGCCGTAGATCACGACCGTTGCCGAGGTGACGAATACCGCCAATGCCGCGAGCAGCCCCATCGGCGCCGGGAGCCCCAACGCCTGGCCGATGAGCTGGTCGCGCTGTGATCTCGCGAACCGGGTGAAGTCCGGAATGTTCAACGCGAGGGTGGACCAGAAGCCCACCATTGCGGTGAGAGAGGGCCAGAACACCGCGGAGAATTGGCCGCTGCGGGCCGCTCCCGGGCCGAACTGCGAGGGGCTGCGCACGATCGGACCGAAGCCGCCCGCCTTGCGGTCGGCCCAGAAGAGCAGCAGGACGCAAATCACGACCTTGATCGGCGCGGTATAGGTCTCCAGGCGGCGGATCGACTCGATGCCGTGCACGATGAAATAGAACTGCAGCAGCCAAAAGGCGAGAAAGCACACGGCCTGCCACAGAGTGATCCCGAGCGCGGCGATTCGCGGCCCTTCGAGCGGATGACCGGTGAGCACGCCGATCAGCGCATAGATCATCATTCCGCCGAACCAGGTCTGGATGCCATACCACCCGCACGCGACCAGCGCCCGCAACACGGCCGGGAAGCGCGCGCCATTCGTACCGAACGAGCACCGCGCCAACACCGCGTAGGGGATGCCGTACTTCGCCCCGGCATGCCCGATGAGCAGCATCGGAACGAGAATGATCAGGTTCCCGAGCGTCACAGTGACGATGGCCTGCCCTGCGGACATCCCCGAGCCGACCAGGCTGGACGCCAGCGTGTAGGCCGGAACGCACATCACCATGCCGAGCCACAGCGCGGCATAGTGATACCAGCACCACGTCCGCCGCTCCGGGGGCGTCGGGGCGAGATCCCGATTCCACAGATCCGCTGCCACGTCGTTCGTTACCGTCATACCGCCCTTGTGTGTGCGAGCAGCGCCGTACTCCGCATCATCGCACCACGCCGGTCGGGAATCACGGTGCGGGTCAGGGAGGAACCCATGTTTCATGGACCATCGGCGGCGGTGACACCGGGGCGCCGGAGAGTGCCGTCGCGTCCCGCAGCGCGTCAGCGGCCTGGCGCGCCTGCTCGGGCGATCGCGCATGCACCACGGCGAGGGGTTGGTCCTTGCCCACGCGCGTGCCGATGCTGGAAACTTCACTCAAGCCGACGGCCAGATCGAGAGCCTCACCCGCGACCCGCCGGCCGCCGCCCAGCCCGACCAGCACGTTGCCCACCGCCCTGGCATCGACCCTCGCAACATAGCCTTCGGTGAGCGGGAAGATCGGCTCGACGATGGGAGCTCGCGGCAGGTAGCGGGCCGGGCGCGTCAACAGGTCTGCCGGGCCCCCGAGCTCCGCGACCATGCGCTCGAACCGCCGAGCGGCTTCTCCAGAGCGGACCGCGGCCTCCGCGCGCTGGCGCGCCTGCTGATGATCGTCGGCCAGCTTTCCCAGGACCAGCATCTCGGCCACCAGCGACAGCACTGTCTCCTGCAGACGTGTCTCACGCGCGCCCCCGTTGAGGAACTCGATCACTTCGGCGATCTCGAGCGCATTGCCCACGGCCCACCCGAGTGTCTGCGACATGTCGGTGATGAGGGCGTGAGTCTGCATACCGGTGGTGCCCGCCACCCCGATGATGCTGCGCGCAAGGGCCCGCGCCTCCTCCACGGTTTCCATGAAAGCACCGGAACCCGTCTTGATGTCCATCACCAGGCCATCCAGGCCCGCCGCGAGCTTCTTCGAGAGAATCGACGCCGTGATGAGCGGGATCGACTCCACCGTCGCGGTGACATCCCGGATGGCATAGAGGCGCCGGTCCGCCGGCGCCAGATCGTTCGTCTGCCCGATGATCGCGCAGCCCGCGGAGCCCACCACCCGCCGGAACTCCTCCACCGACGGCAGCGAGCGATAGCCCGGAATCGCATCGAGTTTGTCGAGCGTGCCGCCGGTATGCCCCAGGCCGCGGCCGGAGATCATCGGCACGAAACAGCCGCAGGCCGCCGCAATCGGGGCAAGCAGAAAGCTCACCTTGTCCCCGACACCGCCGGTGGAGTGTTTGTCGATGACCGGCCCCCGGCCGCGCAGCTCATCCCAGCGCAGCCGCACCCCGGAGTCGGCCATTGCGACCGTCAGCGCCCCGGTCTCCGCGAAGTCCATCGAGCGATAGAACACCGCCATGGCGAATGCGGCGACCTGCTCGGCCGGCAGAGACGAATCCGCCAGGCCCCGCACGAAGAACTCGATTTCCCCGAGCGTCAGCTTCAGCCCGTCCCGCTTCCTGCGGATAACATCCTTGAAGATCATGCAGCGGCCGACAATGGGCCTCCCCGAAAGACCGGAGCAAGGGTCAGAAATATACCCCGATGCTGCCGAACACGGCGGCGGGTTCGCCGCTCAGTCCGTAGAAATCCTCGGCCTGATTGCCGCCCGTCATGTCCAGGTTTCGTATATTGACCTGGCCCGACGAAAAATAGTGTTTGTTGAACAAGTTATCGACGTGGAACGCCAGGCGGACGGCCTTCGCCATGCCCCACTCGAGGGGGATCACCTTGATGACCCCCAGGTTGACCAAAAAGTAACTGGGAACTTCAGTCCTCTGCCCCCGCTCGAGCTCGCCCGGCGCAATGGGCAAGAAAGTGAAATAGCTCGAGAGCACCTGGGAACCGACGTAGTGACCCTCCAGGTCCACATGCCAGCCGGAGTAGTCCCAGATCAGCCCGACATTCGCCAGGACTTTCGGCACGTTAGCCAACTCCTGGCCAACATTGCAGCTGTTACCCGTCAGAGCGCTCTGCGTGACCGAGGTGCAGATGGCCTGGTTGTAGGAAGCGTTCACGTAGCCTTGCCACTCGCCCCGCAGGAGCCGGCCGAAATTGTCGGTCATTTGAAACTCCAGGCCCCGGTAACGCTGACTGCCGCCGTTCTGATATTGCACGAAGTTGCCCACGGCCGTGGTGCTCGAAAAGATGATGTGCGAGAAGTTCTCCTGGTAACCGTTGAGTTCCCCGGTAAATTTACCCATCCTGTAGCGAGCGCCCAACTCATAATCGTAAGCGTATTCTGGGTTGACGACGATAGGCGCGGTGTTCGATCCGTTGACGGCATTGTAGAACGCCGTGATGTCGGGGAATTTCACGTTCTTGCCAAAGGACCCGTACACCGTGAGATTTCGAATCGGCTCGACGCTGGCGCCCAGGGTCGGGGATACGAAGTGCTCGTTTCCGCTGTCAGGACCGGGTGCCGAGTAAAAGAATCCCAGCGCGTCATTGTCGGTCGTCCGGGCCGCAATATATTTCACACCGGGCGTGATGTGGACGCGCCCATCCCAAAAATGGATGTTGTCCTGAGCGTATATGGACCACATCGTGCGGGTGTCATGCTCGTCCCAAGCGTCGTTGTAGCCGGCGATCATCGGCATGTCGGCGGCACCATACCAATACTCGCGCGAGTGTAACTTGCCGTAATTCAGGTCGCCGCCGGCCGTGATCGTGTTGTTTGGAAGGTCCGCGGTTAACTTCAGGCGGTCGCCGAAAATTTTTCCGTCGTAGCCATAGAAATGATAATCGGTGCCGGCGAATGCGCACGTCGGAGCGCAACCGGAGGTGGATACGCCATAGGCTTGCGTTCCCGTGTAAGGGAACCGCGTGAAGCCATCGTAGCCCATGTAGCTGGTCCAGAACGGATAACCGGAGCCCTGGTCGTCGATGAAATACGGGCCGGCATAAGCCGGATTCGAGTAGGACGTCCGGGTGTAGTTGTTGTCGCCGGCATAGGCCTCGTCTTCAATCGTGAGGGCGCTGCCGACTTCCGTTGTAAAACCGACAATGCCGAGATAGTTCTTGTCCAGGTTGTCCGATTGATACAGGTTGGTCGGCCACTGAAAATCGAACTGGTTGCTCAGGATGTTTTGAGGAATGAATTGTGGGGCATTGCCATGGTTTCGGTTGTACACGAAGTACCCAAAAGCGTTGGTGTTGTCTCCTACCTTGGCATTCCCGGCGTAGTAGAGATTGAGGTTGCGATCACTCGTGTTCTTCAGCCAGCCCCGGCTGTCATCGCTTTCCAGGGAAACCGTCTGCTTGATGCCGCGCCAGTCACCCGTGTTGATCGTGGCGTGGTAATCGATGGTGCCAAAGCTGCCGAAGTCGACTCCGACGTCGCCGCCGGCGGCGGCCGTCGGCTGACGAGGGACGTAATTGATGGTGCCACCGAGAGAATTATAAGTGTTGACGGCGGGATTATTGACGCCGCGATAGAGATTGACGCTGTCGAGATCCCGGGTGATGAACAGGGCATTATTCCGGTTGTCGGCCTGATAGGTGACGCCACTGTTGAAAATGTCGTTCAGCGGCACGCCGGCGACGGTTTCGCCGAATTCACCGTCGGAGAATGCACGGAACTTTATGTCCGTCTCCATGCCGTTGGTGGCGCCTGTCGTGGCATAGATCGAGGGCTGGGTATTCAGAAGCGTCTGGATCGTCGTCGCGGGACTGGGCGTGATGTTCAGAATTGCCTCAGGCGTGATAGTGCTTTCGCTGAAGGCTGCCTTCATCGGGATGACGTTCAATGCGGGGCGATCTCCTCTGATGATCACCGTCTGCAAAGTGCTGCGCCGTGCGGCGCTTGACTGCTTGGTGCTTTGCGGGCTGGTGCTTTGAGGGCTGGCGCTTTGCTGGCTGGAGCTGGAGGCGCTCTGACCCGCGCTTTGCGACGCCGCAAATGACGGCGTGGCCGCCATCAGCACCACGCAAGGAGCGACGATCGACATCGGGGCCAGGATCTGTCGTACGACCTTATGGATCTCAATGGACATTACCGACTCTCCCCATGTGGTCACAACACGGCCGGGCCACTAGAAGGACAGGGGGCGATCGGCCGGCCGTGCTGGCCGATCGCCGCATTTCACTGCTGTTGCCGGAGCGCCAAATTCTAGTGGCGGAAGATTGCGTACCCGTTACGCGGCGGCACTCCGCTCTTCTAAATGTTTAAAACGTTTAACCCGCTTTGTTAAACGATAGACCCACGATTTCGTCCTGTCAATCGCCGCAACCAGTCACCGGCGAAACAACCATGCGTTGTGCGCCAACAACACCCGGCGCCGAAATTGGGCGTGCGCCCCGCCGCACCTCCCCGCCCCCCCATTCGTGTTCCCCTCCGGGCTGCGCAGGTGGCTCACGCGCCGTCACCGTAAGGCAGCCAGATGTTCTTGATCTGAGTGGCCTGCCGCAGGAATGTGCGGCCCTCGCCATGACGCTCCGACATCCAATCGCGGCGGCGGCCGTGATTCACCCATGTCCGCTTCACGGTCGCAGCGGCCCAAGCCTCCACTCGCGCGCTGCCGTCGCTCGTTCCGAAGTACCAGAGGCAGTCTACCTGGTCGTGCTGCGCAAGGGTCTCCGTCAGCTCGTCCCGATCGCCGGTTACAATATTGATGACGCCCGCGGGCACGTCCGAGGTCTCCAGCACCTGGTATAGATCCATCGCGGGCAGCGGCATGCGCTCGGACGGTATGATCACGCAGCGATTGCCGATCGCCATTGCCGGGGCGAGCAGGGAAATGAATGCGAGGAGCGGCGCCTCGTCCGGACAGACGATGCCGATCACCCCGATCGGCTCCGGCACGGCGAGGGCGATGTTCCTCACCGGCGGAGTGTGGACCAAGCCATCGTACTTGTCGGCCCACCCACCGTAGGCAAAGAGGCGGGCGATCGCCGTGTCGACTTCCGCGCGGGTCTGCGCGCTCGTCCGACCAGTCAGCCGCCGCAGGCCGGCGTTGAGCTCCTCGCGCCGCAGAGCGAGATTTTCCGCGATGTAGAAGAGGATCTGGCTGCGCAGGTGGGCGGTCGCTGCCGGCCACTTCTCGGCACGAAACGCCGCCTCGACGGCATCACGGATATCCTTGCGGTTCCCGTTGGGCACCCAGCCCGCCAGGCGCCCGCGAGCATCCTGGACCGGGCGCGAGAGGCCGCCGTCGGGACGGGTCTGCTTGCCGCCGATATAGTTCTTGAAGGTCCTGTCGATGCGGCCGCGCCCCTGTTCGCCCGGCGCCGGTACGGAGAGCGGGTCGGCCGCAAGTGTCGCGGCGAGCAGGCCACCCGAGCGAGCAAGTGGGGATCGGAGCTTCTGCGAATGGGGTGCCGATGTATCCGCGGTCGAGCCCTTCGCGGCGTTACCGATCCAGGCGTCGCGCTCCTGCAGGTAATCCAACATGCCCTCGAGCCCGCCTTCGCGCCCGAAGCCGCTCTCGCGGATGCCGCCGAACCCGCAGGCCGCATCCAATTGGTTGGTGGTGTTGATCCACACCACGCCGGCTTTGAGCATCACGGCGACCTCCAGCGCCCGGTTGATGTTCTCGGTGTACAGCGTGGCGGCGAGCCCGTAACGGGTATTGTTCGCCAGCTCGACCGCTTCCTGCAGCGTGCGAAAGCTCGTCGCCGCGAGGACCGGCCCGAAGACTTCCTCGCGCCACACGATGTTGGCCGGTGAGACGTCGGTCAGCAGGGTCGGCGGATAGAACGCGCCCCGTTTGGGTAAGGAAATTTCCGGCTGCCAGAGCGTCGCGCCCTGCTCCTGCGCCTGCTCGACGAGGCGCTCCACCCGCTGGCGGTGAGCGGGCGAGATGAGCGCGCCCATATCGATGGCCTTGTCCAGGGGATCGCCGATGCGCATGTGTGTGAGCCGCGCCTTGATCTTGCCGACCAAGGCGGCGAGCGCACTTTCCTCGACGATCAGGCGCGATCCGGCACAGCATACCTGCCCCTGGTTGAACCAGATCGCATCGATCAGGCCCTCGACCGCGGCGTCGAGGTCCGCGTCTTCCAGAACGACAAACGGTGATTTGCCGCCCAACTCGAGTGTGAGCGACTTGCCGGTGCCCGCCGTGCTGCGCCGGATGAGCCTGCCGACCTCGGTCGAGCCGGTAAACGCGATCTTTGCGATCCCCGGGTGCTGCACAATCAGCTCGCCCACCCTGCCGTCTCCCGTCAGGATGTTCACGACGCCCGGCGGGACTCCCGCGTCGGCGCACAGGCTGGCGAAGAACAGCGCAGTCAGGCTGGTGTCTTCGGCGGGTTTGAGCACGACGCAGTTGCCCGCGGCCAATGCCGGGGCGATCTTCCACGCCAGCATCAAGAGCGGAAAATTCCACGGAATGATCTGTCCGACCACTCCGAGCGGCTCGTGGTCGGGGACCTCCCGCCCGATGAGCTGCGCCCATCCGGCGTGATAGGTGAAGTGGCGCGCGGCCAGGGGGATGTCGAGATCGCGCGTCTCGCGGATCGGCTTGCCGTTGTCCAGCGACTCCAACACAGCGAAGAAGCGACTGTGCTTCTGAATGAAGCGTCCGAGAGCGTACAGCACCCGTGCGCGCTCGTAGCCTGACTTCGACCACGAAGCGAAGGCCGCCTGGGCGCAGGCCACGGCCTCGTCGAGGTCCTGGGCGCAGCTCTGCGTGAGGCTCGAGAGCGCCTCGCCGTTCGCAGGGTTGACGCACGCGATCCGCGGAGCGTCGCCGAGCGAAGACCGCCACTGTCCGCCGATGAAAAGGCGAAATCCGCCCGCGTGCGCCGCCAGCCACGCCCGCACGGCGCTCGCATCCTCCGGAGCCGGACCGTAGCTCAGGGTGTCGAAGATTTCCGGGACGCTGCTCATCGGATAGGCGCTCCGCTCTGCGCTGCTAGCTCATGGGATGACGGTGGGCGGCCGAATACCGGCCGGTGACCTGGTGCTCGAGCTGGCGCTCGATGTCGCCCAGCAGCCGCGAGGCGCCGAAGCGGAATCTTCCGGGCGCGAGCCACTCATCCCCCAACTCCTCCTTCACCAGCATGAGGTACGTCAGAGCCGTCTTCGCGCTGGAAATCCCGCCTGCCGGCTTGAACCCGGGCCGCTGTCCGGTCCGCTCGGCGAAATCCCGGATCATCCGCATCATCACCAGGCTCACCGGCAGTGTCGCGTTGACCGGCTCCATCCCCGTGGAGGTCTTGATGAAGTCGGATCCGGCCATCATGGCGACGAGCGCGGCTTTCGCAACTTTCCCGATCGATCCGAGCTGGCCCGTGCCCAGAATCGTCTTCATGTGGACGGGTCCGCACGCTTCGCGAAAGGCACGGACTTCGGCGTAGAGCGCCCGCCAATCGGATGTCAGGACGTGGCGGCGGCTGATCACCACGTCAATCTCCGTCGCGCCCGCCTGGATAGAACGGCGGATCTCCTCCAGGCGCAGCTCCAACGGGGAAAGACCCGCCGGAAACCCCGCCGAGACCGCGGCAATGGCGATTCCGGTGCCGGCGAGCGCTGCGCGCGCTGCTGAAACCATTTCGTGGTAAACGCAGACGGCCGCGGCCGTGAGCGGCCGCCCGTCCCAGCCCAGCGCTTCCAACAGGTCCGCGCGCACCGGAGCGCGTGCCTTGGCGCACAGCCGGGCCACACGGCCCGCGGTGTCGTCGGCCGACAGTGTCGTGAGGTCCATGAGGGTCACGGCCTTCAGCAGCCAGGCTGCCTGCCAGGCCTTCTTCACGGTCCGGCGCTTGGGCAGCGATTCCACCCGGCGCTCGGCCGCCGACAGATTCACTCGCACCCGGCTCACCCAGCCGGCGTCGAACTCGATGCCGACATTGCCGGCCGGGAGCGGCGCGGTCTCGGGAGCGGCCTGTATCCGCTCGGATACCAGGCGTGGAAATGCGATCGTCGGGTCTGAACCAGCCATCGAATTCATCCGGCCCCGCTGCGGCGGATTCTTCCATGAGACTCTGATTGGACCAATTGGTCAAATACCGTACCGAAGCCCGCCAATCAAGTCAATCAAACCTGCCGTCTGCGTGGCCCAGCGCCCCAGGATGTCACGCGAAAGTTGCGCGCTGGCTACGGCAGCTGTGGCGTAACAACCCGCATCGCTTCTGCCGGTGAACTTCCATTGCGCAACGGCTAGTATGGGGTTGCCTCCTCGCGAGTGGATGGGTCGAGTCAGATGAGACGCGCTATCGTCGTCGTGCTGGATTCACTAGGTATCGGGGCGGCCGCGGATGCGGATCGCTACGGCGATCACGGCGCCGATACCTTGGGTCACATCGTCGAGGCCTGCGCGGCGCGGCGCGCGGACAGCGAGCGCCGCGCGGGGCCGCTTCTCATTCCGCACCTCGCGGCGCTGGGCCTGATCGAAGCCGCGCAGGCGGCCCGTCGCGCGGCCTTGCCCGCTGCGAGACCGGCCTGCCTGACGGGCCGGTTCGGCCATGCCGCCGAGCGCAGCCGCGGCAAAGACACCCCCAGCGGGCATTGGGAGATGATGGGGCTGCCGGTCGAGTTCGACTGGGGTTACTTCCCGCACACGCAGCCGTGTTTTCCCGAGGAGCTCACGCATGCTCTGATCGAGCGGGGGGCACTCGCCGGCATCCTCGGCAACCGCCACGCGTCCGGCACGCAGATCATCGTGGAACTCGGCGCCGAGCATCTGCGCACGCTGCAGCCAATCGTCTACACCTCGGGTGACTCGGTCCTGCAGATCGCCGCGCATGAGGAGCGCTTCGGGCTGGAGAGGCTCTATGCGCTCTGCCGGATTGCCCGTCACCTGGTCGATGCCTACCGCATCGCGCGCGTCATTGCGCGGCCTTTCGTAGGCAATGCGGCCGATGGCTTCGTCCGCACCGGCAATCGGCGCGATCTCGCCACCCCTCCGCATGGCCCGACGCTCCTCGATGTGTTGCAGGCAGCCGGTGGCGAAGTCATTTGCATCGGCAAGGTCGCGGACATCTTCGCCCATCGCGGCGTGACGCGGACCATGAAGGCCCACGGCAACCGCGCGGTGATGGAGCAGCTGCTGCAGGCGATGTGCACGGCGAGCGACCGGAGCCTCCTTTTCGCGAATTGCGTCGACTTCGACACCAATTTCGGGCACCGCCGGGACGTGAGCGGCTATGCGGGCGCGCTGGAGGAATTCGATAGCTACGTGCCACTGCTGCGCGCCGCCATGCAACCTGGCGATATCGGGATCATCACGGCCGATCACGGCTGCGACCCTACCTTTCCCGGCAGCGATCACACGCGCGAATACGTCCCGATCCTCGCCTTCGGCGGCGCGGTCACGCCGGGATCGATAGGTGCCCGCGCCAGCTTTGCCGACATCGGGCAGACCCTGGCGAGTCATTTGAGTCTGCCCGCCCTCGATGCGGGGATTTCGTTCCTGTAGTTAAAGCGCTGGATCCGGGGCCTCTTGCCCGGCCCGGCGCGGAGGCCGCCGCGAGAGGCTAGTTAAACGTTTTTTTCAATGTATACTCCCAATCACCAGGGTGAGAAGGGGGCGCCGACGAGCCGGCCGCGGACGTACGATGGCAACCATAAAAGACCTCGCCGCCAAAGTCGGCGTGTCGGTCGCTACCGTCTCGAACGTTCTGAACGGCAAGCCGAACGTCGGCGCGGCGGTGCGGCAAAAAGTCCTGCGCGCAGCCAAGCAGCTCGGCTACCGCCCGCACCGGGCTGCGCAGGCGATGCGCAAGGGCCGCACGCGTGCGATCGGCCTGGTCCTGCCGGACCTCACCAACCCGTTCTTCCCGCAACTCGCTCAGGCCGTGGAGAACACCGCCCGCAATCTCGGCCTGCTCGTATGCCTCATCGACAGTCAGGGCGGCGCCGTGGGCGAGAGCGACGGCTTGATCCTGCTTGCGCAGCACGGAGTCGACGGCGTCATCTGGTGCCCCGTCGGCCAGCACGTGCCCGCCCCGCTGCGGACGCTCGATCGGCCCGTCGTGCTGATCGATCGTCCCCGGCCGGGATTCGCGGCCGTGCACTCCAATTACCTGATGGGGGGACAGTTGCTCGCCCAGTACGCCCTGCAGCAAGGGCACACGCGCATCGGGCTGCTGTCCGGGCCGAGCGATCTGGAAAGCGCGCGGCAGCGGCGCAACGGCTTCGTGCGCGCGTTTCCCAAGCGCCTGGATGTCGCATGGGAGGTGCGCGTTGGGTTCGACGGCGTCCTCACCCGCGAGGCCAGGGATACCCTGCTGCGCCGGCAGCGGGCCACGCTCATCGTCGCGGGCAATGATCTGATCGCCATCAATGCCATCCACTTTCTCGCAGAGCACCACGTCCAGGTTCCCGACGACGTGTCGGTCACCGGATTCGACGATATCAGTTGGGCCAGGATCGTCAGCCCGCGCCTGACGACGATAGCGCAACCGCTCGCGGCCATTGGCACCCGGGCTGTGGAACTGTTACAGGAGCGCATGGCCGGCGCCGCGATCCCCAGCAGGGCAACCGTCTTCGACGTCACGCTCGTGGAGCGTGAGTCGGTGAAGAACATCTGATCGCCGTGCGCACCTCACAGGAGACTCCGCCGTGGCCGACAAACCTCGCATAGTCGTCGTTGGCAGCGCCAACACCGATCTGCAATTCATGAGCGATGTCGTTCCCAGGGGCGGGGAGACGGTGTTCGGGACGGGTTTCGACATGGGTTTCGGCGGCAAAGGCGCCAACCAGGCGGTGGCCGCCGCCCTTTGCGGCGCGAGCGTGGAGATGGTGGCCGCGGTGGGTGGTGACCTGCTCGGCGCCGAGACCATCAGGAACTTCAACGCGTTGGGCGTGCAAACCTCCGGGGTGCGGGTGATCCCCGGTGCGCCCACGGGGGCAGCATTGATCCTGGTCGCGGCGGACGGCGAAAACCGCATCATCGTCGCAAAGGGCGCCAACGATCGACTGACGCCGGCCGACGTCGACGCGGCGGCGCCGCAGCTGGCCGCCGCGGACATGGTGCTCCTGCAGTTCGAGGTGCCTCTCGCGACCGTATATCACGCGATCCGGGTCGCCAAGGCGCACAATGTACGCTGCATGGTCAATCCGGCGCCGGCGTTGCCGGCCGACCTGGCGGAGCTCGCCCTCGCGGACTATCTGGTCGTCAACGAGACCGAAGCCGAGGTGATGAGCGGCGTGCAGGTTCGACGGGAGGCTGACCTCATCGCTTGCGTGGACGCTCTGCTGGATCGCGGAATGCGCCGTGTCATTCTCACCCTCGGCGCTCGCGGCGCGCTGTTGGCGTCACGATCGGGGCGGACTCACCTCCCGGGCTTTGCTGTTTCCGCTGTGGACACGACGGGGGCGGGCGACGCATTCATCGGCAGCCTGGCGGTGTTTCTGACCGAGGGGATATCCGAGCAGGAGGCAGTCACCCGGGCGAACCTCTATGCGGCCCTGTCGGCGACCCGCACCGGAACGCAGAAATCCTTCGCCAGGCGCCCAGAATTCGAAGCGGAGCGCGTCCGGCGCGCCGGCGAGAGTCGGCCGGCGCCGCAGTGACGAGCTTCCATTCGCCAACATAGTCGGGAGCAATGCGCAATGTTCGTCGTCAACAGTTACTCTCTGGCTGTCGTCTTTTGCGTGATCACCATGCTCTGCTGGGGCTCGTGGGCGAATGCCCGCAAGCTCGCTCCGGCACAGTGGCGCTTTGAGCTCTTCTACTGGGACTACGCGCTCGGTGTCCTGCTGATCACCTTCGTCCTGGGGGCGACGCTCGGCACGATGGGCAACGGCGGACCGGCATTCTTCGCCGATCTTCGGCAGGCGAACGCCTCCAGTGTCTGGCATGCGCTCTTCGGCGGCGCGGTATTCAACCTCGCCAACATCCTGCTGGTGGCCGCGATCGAGGTCGCCGGCATGGCGGTGGCATTCCCGGTGGGGATCGGGCTCGCACTGGTGCTTGGGGTCATACTCAACTATGTGGCCGTCCCGGTGGGCAACCCGGCGCTGCTCGGCGGCGGCGTAGCCCTCGTGACGCTCGCCATCGTCCTCGACGCCCTCGCCTACCGCCGGCAGGCCGCGAGCGCGGCGCGGTTGAGCGCCAAGGGTCTGCTGCTCTCCCTCGCCTGCGGCATCTTCATGGGGGTGTTCTACCGTTTCGTCGCCGCGGCGATGTATGCCGATCCGCGGCACCCGGTTGCCGGCCTGATGGGCAGCTATGCGGCGGTCTTCGTGTTCGCGGTCGGGGTGTTCGCCAGCAATTTCCTCTGGAACACGATCGCCATGCGAATCCCGGTCATGGGGCCTCCGGTGCCGTTCGCCCACTACTGGCGCGGCCGGTTCAACATCCACCTGGCGGGCGTGTTTGGCGGGGTGATCTGGGGCGTCGGCATGTCCCTCAACCTTATCGCATCGGGCCGCGCGGGTTTCGCCATATCCTACGGCCTGGGCCAGGGAGCCACGATGATCGCCGCACTATGGGGCGTCTTCGTCTGGAGAGAGTTCCGCGGCGCGCGCCAGGGCGTACCCGGCCTGCTCGCGGCAATGTTCCTCTGCTTCATCGCGGGACTCGCTTTGATCGTTCTCGCACGGGCCATCTGACGTCTGGATCTTCCGGGGTGCAAGGCATGGTGACCGCGCAATCAAGCAACTTTCGGGCGTCCACCCTGTTGGCCGTTTTCCTCATCGCGCTGCTCGTCTGCGGCGCGGCGCCGCCGGTGCACGCAAGGAATGCCCAAGCGCGGCCCATGGTCATCTTCGATCAGGATGCCTTCGGACCCGGCGGCTCGGACATGCAATCCATACTGATGCTGATGCAGGACAAAGACATCGACCTGCTGGGCATCTGCGTCGTGACGGGCGACGGCTGGCGGGACGAGGAGGTCAGCCACACGCTCAGGCTGCTCGAAGTCGCTCATCTTACCCACATACCCGTGCTCCCGGGCGCCGTATTCCCGCTCCTGAACACACCGGAGCGAACCCTGGCCTGGGAGCGCTTGTACGGGAAGCATTTCTATGACGGCGCCTACATGAGCCATTGGCCGTCGGAGAACACCGTCGATTGGACGCCCCTTCACCCCACGAAGCCGTACTGGGTGCCGCCGCTTCCGGAGGGCGAGCCGTCCATTCACGCCTCCGCGGAGGTCGCCGTCAGCTTCATGCTGCGGATGGTGCACCAGTATCCGCACCAAGTGACGATCATCGCGGCGGGCCCGCTGACGGATCTCGCGCTCGCGGCGAAGATGGATCCGCAGTTTGCCTCGCTGGCCAGTCAGTTGGTATTCATGGGCGGCAGCTTCAAGCCGACACCGGCCGACAACCCCTTCGCAGGCGCGAATTACAACACTCCGCGGCGCGAATTCAACATGGAATTCGATCCGGAGGCGGCCTCGATCGTGCTGCACCAGCCGTGGCGAAGAATCACCGAAGTGCCGGTCGATGCGACCAATCCGACGCTCATGTCACACCAGCTCCTGCAGGAAGTGGCCGCGGGCAAGGCCCCCTTCGATCACTACCTCGGCCGATTCGGACAGGCGTATCCCCTTTGGGACGAAGCGGCCGTCGCCGTCTGGCTCGATCCGTCACTGATCAAGAGCAAGACGACGCTGCTCGTCGACGTGGACACCGCTTTCAGCGCAAATTACGGCGCCACCCTGAGCTGGCCGGTCGGATCCGGCCCCGATTTCGACGAGCACCGGGTGGATGTGGTGCTCGCCCTGGACGTGCCGAAGCTGGACAGGCTCGTGGTCCGGCTGCTGACTGCGAACGATCCGGTTTCCCTGCGGCCCATCCTGCGGCAAGGGTCGGCACGGGCGCAATGAGCCTCACGCCCGGAGGCCAATGAGCCCGATATGAAGGCCACGTTGAAACAACAGCGCGGCTGGACTATCTGCGCGGTGCTCGTGCTGCTGGGGATCCAGCCCTGGCCCGGGCGCGGGCCCGGGACCCGCCTCCTCGCTGCGATGCCCCGCGCTGCCGCGGATATCGGCCGCTGTCAGGCCAGCGTCCGCAACTTTCTGGCGCTCGCCCCCGTCGAACGTCGGTCCGATGACAGGATTGCGCGATTACTCGATGCGCGGCGCTACCGGGAAGCCGCATCCGCATTGCGAATCGCCGCGAGCCATCGTGCAGACGCGTGGGCGGGCTACACGCTCGGGAATCTCTATGCCGCGGGACTGGGCGTCCGTCGCAGCGCCACCCGCGCGTTCCGGTGGTATCTCTGGTCGGCGAAGAGAGGCGATCGGTTCGCTCAACAGCGGGTCGCAAACGCCTACCTCGATGGCGAAGGGACCCAACGCAACGCTGACGAGGCCGCCTACTGGTTTCGCATCGGCATCGCTCCCTTCGAGCTCGCCAGGATGTACTACGGTCTTTCGCAGACCTACGCCAGAGGTCATCTCGCGCCGGTCGATCGCGGCAAGGAGTTCTATTACCTCGACAAAAGTCTGGCGGACTTGCGTGAGCTGGCGAAAGAGCCCAACGGCGAGGCCGCGTATTATCTCGCGCTGGCTTACGAGTACGGAGACGGTGTGGCCCGGGATCGGACCAAGGCCATGGGATATCTCTGCCGCGCCGCGGCGCTGCAATACGCTCCCGCCGTTGGCGCCATCCGCCGCCTGCAGAAGGAAGCGCAATGAACCGTCGCGAGTTTCTGCGGTCGGTAGGCTCAGGGGCCGCCACCGCCGCCCTCCTGCACAACAGCCTGGCACGCGCGGCGGCGCTGCCGGCGATCGGCCGATCCGGCACGCTCGGGGATGTCGAGCACATCGTGGTCTTCATGCTGGAGAACCGCTCGTTCGACCATTACTTCGGACATCTGAGCGGTGTACGCGGTTACAACGACCGCCTCGCGGTGCGCCTTGCCGGGGGCAAGCCGGTCTGGTTCCAGCCGCGCATGCGGCGGCCGGATCAGCCGATCCTGCCGTTCCATCTCGATACGCGCCGCTACTCGGCCCAGCTCCTCCAGGACCTCGACCACAGCTGGGACTCGCAGCACGGCGCCATCGCCGCCGGACGCATGGATGCGTGGCCGCTCAACAAAACCGACATGACCATGGGATACTTCCTGCGGGAAGACATCCCGTTCCACTATGCGCTCGCGGACGCATTCACGATCTGCGATCACTATTTCTGCTCGATCGCCGGCCCCACCTGCCCCAACCGCACGATGCTGTGGACGGGCTCGATCGACCCGGAGGGCACCGGCGGCGGACCGTTCATCGATGACGACGTGTGGATCTACACCAAAGGCGTAAAACCCTTCGCGTGGACCACTTATGCGGAGCGCCTGCAGCGGGCGGGGATCACCTGGCAGCTCTATCAGGAGGCGCTGGAGGAAGTCGACGACGACCCGATGACGGGCAACTTCCACTGCAATGCGCTCGCGTATTTCAAGTCCTTCGCCGCCGCTCCGGCGGGCTCAGAGCTGCGGCGGCGCGCGATGTCGGTGGGCGGGGTCGGCCGACTCCGCAACGACGTCCTCAACGAGCGCCTGCCGCAGGTGTCCTGGATCGTCATGCCGGCCGGCTACTCCGAACATCCTTCCTATCCGCCCGCCTATGGCGCCATGTACGTCGCCCGCGTCCTGGAGGCGCTGACCGCGAATCCCAAGGTCTGGGGCAAGACCGTGCTGCTGTTGAACTATGACGAGAATGACGGCTTTTTCGACCATATGGTGCCGCCGCAGCCGCCCACGCCCGTCCTGCCTGGCATCTCCACGGTGTCGACCGCGGGCGAAATACATGACATCGTCAATCCTGGTCAGCGCACTCTGTACAGCCCGGATCAATTGCCCTATGGCCTGGGGCCGCGCGTGCCGATGCTGGCCATCTCGCCGTGGAGCAGAGGCGGCTACGTCTGCTCCGAGGTCTTCGATCACACCTCGGTAATACGCTTCATCGAGGCGCGGTTCGGAGTGAAGGAACCGAACATTACGCCGTGGCGGCGGGCCGTCTGCGGAGACCTGACTGCGGCGTTCGACTTCGCGTCCCACAGCAGCCGGCGCGTCAACCTGCCGAGCACTTCCGGCTATCGGGAGATGGTCTACCGGCAGGCCAAACTACCGCCCCCGGTCGTTCCCGACCGGCAGGCTGTCGGGATCGTGGCGCAGGAGCGGGGCGTGCGGCCGGCGCGGGCCCTGCCCTATGCGCTCGAGCTGAACCTGGCAGCATGCGATGGCGGGGTGCGGCTGCATTTCGACAACCTCTCGACGGTGGGCGTCTGCTGCACTGCGTATTGGGACGGTAGCCTCACTGTTCCGCGGCGCTATACCATCGGCGCGGGACATCAGCTCGAGGACTTGCTGCACCCGGCGGCTAATCAGAGGCTGGCGCTGTCCGTCCACGGTCCCAACGGATTTCTGCGGATGGTGCACGGCCCGGGGAGTTGCGCGCTCGAGGTCACCAGCGCCGCGGCCCAGGGAGGCGACATCCGGCTGCGCCTGCGCAACGGCGGCGGCCGAGCGTTGGTGGTGAGCGTCCGGGACGAGAGCTACGGCCGAGGCAAGCGCCGCGTCCCGCTCGGGCCGGGGGAGACGCAAGAGCTGCTTTGGGACCTGCAACCCAGTCGTCACTGGTACGATCTCACCATCAGTGCGGCACGACATCAGTGGCGCCTCGCCGGACACGTCGAGGACGGACGCGAGAGCGTCTCGGATCCGGCCAACGTCGCGCCGATCCTGACTTAACCGCGCGACCGCCATCGGCTTGTGAGGACATGCATAGTGGAAAAAATCTTCATTTCGGCCGACAAGCTGCTCGCGGATTCACTAGAGCTGGCAAGACGCGTGATCGCGAGCGGCATGCGCCCCACATTCCTGGTCGCCATCTGGCGCGGCGGCGCCCCGATCGGCATCACGGTGCAGGAGGTACTCGAGTACCACTCGATCCATACCGACCACATCGCGATACGGACCTCCTCGTATAGCAACATCGACGAGCGGCATAAAACCGTAAGGGTGCATGCAACGGACTATCTGGTGTCGCGTCTCTCGGCAGAGGACGAGCTGCTGATCGTCGATGATGTCTTTGACTCCGGGCATAGCCTCGAGGCCGTGATCGAAGATCTCACGCGGCGCTGCCGGCGCAACCTGCCGGAGAAGATCCGCATCGCGACCGTGTACTACAAGCCCGAGCGGCGCCGAACCGCGCTGGCGCCAGACTTCTTCGTACACGAGACCTCGCATTGGCTGGTCTTCCCGCACGAGCTGCAGGGACTGACCCGCGAGGAGATCCTGGCGCACAAGCCCGTCGACGCGAGTTTCCTCGATGCTTCCGCCGCGCCCAGGCCGGTGGTCAGGTGAGATAGATGAAACGAGCCACGCACAGCGCCGCCAGCACGTAGACCAGCCAGTCGCGTGCTCGCGTCCCTCCGCGCACGAGCTTCAGCACGGCGTGACTCACGATGCCAAAGGCCAGCCCATTCGCAATCGAGTAGCTCAGTGGAACGATGATGACGGTGAGAAAGGCCGGGATGCCCTCGGCGGGATCGCGCCAATCGATTTCCGACAGCGCCCCCATCATCATCGCGCCAACCAGAATCAGCGCCGGCGCGGTCGCCACGGCCGGAATGGCCTGCACGAGCGGCGCAAGAAGGAGGGTGCCCAGGAACAGCAACCCGACGGTGACGCTGGTGAGCCCTGTGCGCCCGCCTACGGCGACGCCCGCGGTGCTCTCGATGTAGCTGGTGACCGGGCTGGTGCCCGCGAGCGCTCCGGCGAGCATCGATATCGAGTCGGCGAGCAGGATGCGGCTCATGCGGGGGACCTTGCCGTCGGCCGAGACCAGCCCCGCGCGCTTCGTGACCGCCATCAGGGTGCCGACGTTATCGAAAAGGTCCACGAACAGGAACACGAACACGATCTCGACGAGCGAGATGCCGAGGCCGCCCTTGAGATTCAAGGCCGCCGGAATATCGAGCCGCAACGCGGTCGCCGACAGGTCCGCCAGGTGATACGCAGACGGCGTGAAGCGGGCAAGTCCCAGGATCCAGGCGACCGCCGCGGTGCCCACAATGCCGAGGAGCATGGCGCCCTTGACGGCTCGCGCCTGCAGAACGGCGATGATCAGCAGGCCCAGGATCGCCAGCGCCGGCGTCGCGCTGGCCAGCTTTCCCAGACTGACCGCCGTGTCGGGATTGGAAACGATGATGCCCGCACTCTTCAGGCCGATGAACGCAATGAAAAGCCCGATGCCGCCGCTCACGGCCGCGAACAGGGAACGCGGTATCGCGTCCATGATGAGCCGCCGCACGCCGGTAAGGGTCAGCAGCAGGAACGCGACGGCCGAGAGGAACACGCAGCCGAGCGCCACCTGCCAGGGCAGCCCCATAGTTTTCACCACCGTATAAGTGAAGTAGGCGTTGAGTCCCATCCCGGGCGCGAGCGCGAGCGGGTAATTGGAGAGCAGCCCCATCAAGATGCTGCCGAAACCGGCCGAAATACATGTTGCGACCGCCACACCCGCGACGGGCATGCCCGCCGCCCCAAGGACCAGAGGGTTGACCACGACGATGTACGCCATGGTGAGGAAGGTCGTGAGACCGGCAAACAGCTCGGTCCGTACCGTCGTACCGTGCCCCTCGAGGTCGAACAATCGTTTGAGCATGTATTTGGATCGCCGCATTTGAACCGTCATTGTGCCGCGGCGCCCCCGATCCAAATACCCGGCGGCCCCATTGCCCGGAATTCTACGAGCATGCAGAATCCCCGACAAACTCCGATCTAGGGTTCGAGCCAATCCAGATGCGGTCGGTGGAAGCGTATATCAGAGACCTGCCGAAGGCAGAGTTGCACCTGCACATCGAGGGGACCCTCGAGCCGGAGCTGGCATTCCGCCTGGCGCGGAAACACCGCATTACGCTCCCCTTTGCCAGCGTGGCCGAGGTGCGTGCCGCCTACGACTTCAGCGACCTGCAGTCGTTTCTCGACATCTACTACGCGCTGGCGGACGTGCTGCGGGATGAGGACGACTTCTATCATCTGGCCCTGAGTTACCTGCAGCGCGCTCATGAGCAGGGCGTCGTCCATACCGAGATCTTTTTCGATCCGCAGACACACACTGCGCGTGGCATCGCCTTCGGCACCGTCGTCGAGGGCCTGAACCTGGCCCTCACCGAGGCGCAGCGCCGCTTCGGCATGACGCATCGTCTCATCGCGTGCTTTCTGCGTCACTTGAGCGCCGCGGAAGCGAGTCGCACCCTCGACGAGGTGCTCGAATACCGTGAGGTCATCACGGCGGTAGGTCTCGATTCCTCGGAACTCGGCCATCCACCTTCGAAATTCGCCGCGATATTCGACCGCGCGCGCGCGCAAGGACTGCTCACCGTCGCGCATGCGGGCGAGGAAGGCCCGCCGAGCTATATCCATGAGGCGCTCGATCTGCTCGCCGTGCGGCGCATCGATCACGGTGTGCGCTGCGAGGAGGACGCCGGGCTCGTCAGGCGCCTGGTCCGGGAGCAGATCGCCCTGACCGTCTGTCCGCTGTCGAACGTAAAGCTCAGGGTGTTCGACCGCATCGAGCACCACAACCTGAAGCGCCTGCTCGAGGCCGGTCTGCGTGTGACGGTGAACTCGGATGATCCGGCGTACTTCGGCGGCTACCTGCTCGAGAATTACCTCGCAGTTGAGCGGGCGCTCGGACTCACGCGTGCGCAGCTCGCGTCTCTGGCGCGCAACTCGATCGAGGGATCATTTCTCGACGCTGACGCGAAGCGCCGCTGGGTCGCTTTGATCGATGCGCGCGCGGACGACTCGCTGTCTCATCCGCCCCGATGACCCAAGAGATCGTTTGCTACGGAACTGTCTGGATAGCCCCGTTGCCGGCCGCTGAAGGAGCCGATCGCCTGGCGTGACGTCGAGGGCGCGTAGCCGCTCGGCCATTTTCCGCACGTGGTTGCCCCGGTCGCGCCATGAGAGCGTGCGGGTCGGACTCCGCTCCATTGAATGGACGATCACGACTGCATCGTCTCGCTCGTGCCGAAGCGCGTGCTCGGCATGGTTGAGGCGCGCTCCTGGGAACCAGTCTGCGCCTGACATGGGAGTGGCACCGTTTGAGCGCAGTGCAATTCGGGGTTTGACCCCGCCGCTGGCTTTCGCGTCATCCGCAAAGTCGCACCAAACGGCTGCAGACGCCCAAGCCGCCGGTTGGTTGCAGGTTGCCACTGGGAGAAACCGTCCCTTGGTCACACAGCTCGAGATCGTGCTCGATCCTGCCGAAGCGATTGCACTGGCGGTGGCACGTAAGCCCAGCCTTCTATTGGATCGATGAGCGGGACGGGCGCCGGATGGCTCGCGCTCTCGACATTCCCAGTCCCTCAATCTCCAACAGCTCCAAAAGCTCCCTTGACAGAGCAACCCCAATACACTACCGTATGGTAGTGGATGCACTCAGCTTATCTTTCGCGGCCTTGTCCGACCCCACACGCCGCGCCATGGTGCACAAGCTCACGCTCGGCCCGGCCACCATCCACGCCCTCACCCAGCCCTTCGATCTCTCCCAGCAGATGATCTCCAAGCACGTGGCCTGCCTCGTCCGCGCACACATCGTGGTCAAGCAGAAACGTGGCCGCGAGAGCGTCTGCTCTCTCAGCCCCGCTGCCATCAAGTCCATCGCCGACTGGGCGATCGACTTCCGCCGCCTCTGGGAGGAGAGCCTAGACAAGCTCGACGCAGTCTTACACGAGATGAAAAGCGAGGAAACAGACCGTGCCCGAACAAGCCACACCAAGCCCCGCTGCGCCGGCCCACGCCACACGCGGCAACGCCGCCGATGAAGTTCAGATCATCACGCGTATTTTCGATGCGCCGCGCGCGCTCGTCTGGAAGGCCTGGACTGACCCCGCATACGTGACGAGGTGGTGGGGCCCGAAGGGGTTTACCTCCCCTCTCTGTCGGATCGATCTGCGCGTCGGCGGCCGCTTCACCTACTGCATGCGCACGCCCGACGGCCATGACTTCTACAATGGGGGCGAATTCCTCGAAATCGTTCCCCTCGAAAAGATCGTCTGGCTTTGGTACTTCGCTGACGCCGACGGCAACCGCGTCAACCCGTCACACTACGGCTTCCCCCCCGAGGACCGCGAAGGCAACATCGACGAGATTCTCTTCGAAGAAATCGGCAACGACAGAACTCGCCTCACCTACAAGCACAACGACCCCACCGCCACCAAGGAAGAGCAGGGAGGCAGTGCCGAAGGCTATCGTCAGATCCTCGACAAGATGGCAGGGGTCATCGCCGAGCTGATACGAAATTCGTAGCTCCAGTCAGTCCGAGCGAGCTCCTGGGACTCGCACGGTAGACTGGCTCGTGCATGGGTTCTGCTTCCATCCGGTGCATTTGCGTTGCAAGGCGCCCGGGGCCGTTGCAGCTGATCGCAACCCGTCTCAGTAGGCAGCGTTGGCCTGGGTTGGCGCCGTACCTGTAACCGCAGTTAGTCGCACACTCAGCGACTGTGCTCTTGCCGCCCTACCACCCGATCTCCTCCGACAGGGGGCACGGCAGGCACTCGCGCGTGGCCTGGTTACAAGACCTGGTCTAGTCGAAGTCGAAAGAGCGCTTGAGCCTTTTGGAGGAATTGAGGGATGACGGTCCGTGCTTACACCTCGCCGCAAGCATTCAAGCAGGCGCTAGAGCAGCGGCTCAGGACCGCCTCCAGTACGGGAGCCGACTTTGCTCGGCGCCGGCAACTGCTGGTATTCGACAGATTCCTGGCTCGTGCCATCGCGGCATTTGGCGATGCAGTTCTGCTGAAAGGCGGACTCGTACTTGAGTTCCGGCTGGAACGCGCTCGAGCAACCAAGGATATCGATCTCCGTCTGGTCGGCTCTCCGGACGCCGTGCTTGCACTCTGCAAGAGGCCGGACGTCACGACCTCGGCGATTTCATGGCCTTCGAAGTCGGCCGCGACGCAGAGCAACCGACAATCCAAAACGACGGCATGCAATATGAGGGGCTGCGATTTCGCGCGGAGTGTCGCCTGGCTGGTAAGCTCCACGGCCAACACTTCGGCGTTGATGTCGCATTTGGCGACCCTATTGTCGGGGAGCCCGAAATTGTCACTGCGGACGACGTGCTCGCATTTGCCGGAATCTCGCCGCCTGAACTGCGCCTGTATCCGATCGAATCCCACATCGCGGAGAAGCTCCACGCCTATACGATGCCCCGCACTCGCCCGAACACGCGCGTGAAAGACCTTCCAGACATTGCCTTGCTTGCATCCGTGCGGCCACTGGACGGGCAGCGATTGCGCGCGGCGCTCGCTACAACGTTCGAATTTCGCGCAACGCATGCATTACCGCCAACGCTGCCAGACCCGCCCGCAAGCTGGATAACGTCGTACAGCGAAATGGCCAGAGCGAACGAGCTTGCCTGGACGACGCTCGACCAACTCACCGGGTATGTCCGAACCTTCATTAATCCGATATTGTCCAGAACCAGCGGCACCTGGCACCCTACCACCTGGAACTGGGAATAGCCGATCGACCGCCACGACTCTCCGAGGGACGCACCGGCCGCCAATGCGTGCTAACGGGCCGTATGCTGCCGCCCAGCCTGAACGGGCAGCAGCAATAGACATTTCAGGGACCAAGGCAGGGCTAGATCATCGGTCGTGAAGTCTCCCCTGAGATCCAACCCAGCGTGGAGGCTTCGGAATGTCCTTGCCGAGCTTTGCGTAGAGATGGTTGTGCAAGAGAACTGGAATACCACGGCACGCGATATCCAAGTGTTGGTCCATGTAGTCGTCGGATAGAATGCCGGCTGTGAGGTGTGCGAGCCCCTTATTTGCCCACTCAAAAATTGCTACCAATGCCTTCTCGGCTTCTTCCGCCGGTCCTGCATAGGCAGACAGTGCGGCACTCGGGGTGACGATGCTAATCGGAATTGCGGGCGTAGAAAATTGCTCGATCGCGATATCATCCTGGCGACGATTATGAATTTGCATCAGCTTTCCGCCTTTGGCGCATAGACCCAAGAACTCAAGCAATGCTCTCGCGTGTATGATGCCGACTTCAATCATTGGATTGGCGACGGCAGCTACGTTGCCCCGCAGTTTAACCCTGCCATCAACGATGATTTCGACTTGGCGTGGCTCCTCGGATTCACCTATCAACTTCCAAGCGAATTGAAGAGTCTCGATCGCTTGCAAGCGATAAGGAATCCAGTGGTCAAAGACCTCGTCAAGGGTCATGATGGCACGTGCTACGGTCTCTAAGCTTGTGGCGGCGATGTCATCTCGTCGAAATGCTCACCCGTGTGCAATGGTTTGAGCTCACACTTAACTTCTTAGTGTACGACCGCAAACGGCAAATCTGAACCGTCGCGCGGCTGTCCGGAAGTGGCCGAAGGCTGCCCTATACGACGGGCAGAATGCTCATCGCGCAAATTGCCTTGCAAGGGCACACGCTTCCTCGCTTGTGCGAAAAATCATTCCCCAAAGCTATCAGCTCCACTTGATCGCGGGAGAACACATAAGACTCGATTACCGAGACGTCCGTAATGCGCGCCACAATGCTAGCCTCCTATGGTCTGCTCCTGGCCGACTGCAGCCAATGCCGTGCATCGGATATACGTCGAACGCTATAGAAAGCCAGACCTGGTCGCTACGAGTATTCGCCTCGACACATCAAGCAAGCCTGCTCTATTGATATGGCTTGTGGAATGTACCACTTAGGCAGCGAATATTCGCTACTGCGGAAGAATCGCCAGCCACGTCAACACCAAACGGTGCCGTAAGTCTCAAATGCCAGCGACCGCTTTTGAGTGAGCTATCAACCCTCTGCCGCAGTCTTATTCGAGCGTGACCGCACGCCCGGTCGTCCCGTCGCGACTGAAGGTGAACCGAACCTGCATTAGGCGCCGGGACGGTGTGTCCACCGGTGGAAACGTCCATTTCTTGGCCGCCTCGATGGCGAGTCGCTCGAAATACCTGCTCGGTCCGGTTCGAACGGCGCGGGCGGCAAATACCGAACCGTCCCGACCGACGATGACTCGCACCCACACTTGGATGTGTCCGCGGATCGTTCGACGGGACTTCCACGAAATGTGAGGGATCACCTCATGGAGCACCGATTGCGACTCGGCCAAGCCGCTCCGACCCGACGCTGTTGGAGGTATAGCAGAGACAGGCGCTAGCACCTGTGCTCCCGCGGACGCGGCGGCGCTCGGAGTACGCGACCGTGATCCTCCGCGAATTTCAACATGAGGTGAAGGCGAAGCGGAGGTGTGATCCGTTCTGAACATGCGCACTCCCGTCCAACCGAGCAGGAGAATTACTGTTGCTCCGAGCATCACGGCAAGCAAGGCTTGCGGCTTCACGGACCGTGCCATGGGCGGCGGGGGGCGCGCCGCTTCGGGAGCGGCCCGCGGGGCTGCAGTCCGCGCCGATGCCGGGTCCGGCAGTACGAGCGCCGCCTGCTGAATAGTCGCGGCCGGTGCAGGCCCCGCCGATCGCCCGCGCGCCCAGGCTATGAGCTCCCTCACGGTGGGGCGTTCCTGCGGGCGGGGGCTCAGACAGCGGGTCACAACGTCCCGGAATTCCTCGGAGAAATCGGCCGGCAGCACCACAGCTTCCTTGCACTCGCCCAAGCCCGAAGGCGCACGGCAAGTGAGCGCTTCGAAGAGGCTCACGCCGAGCGCCCAGATGTCTCCGGCAGTGGATGTGCTGCCACGACGGGCTTCCGGAGGATCGTACACCTGCAATGTGTTGGTGCTCTTCGCACTTGCATTGACGCGACGGATCGTGTCGCTTGCCAGCTTCAGTTGATCTCCCACGACCAGGATGTTTGCTGGTTTCAGCTGGCCCTGAACCAGGTCCTGGCCGTGCAGGAATGCCAGTGTGTCTAGTATCGGCAACAGCATTTCTCGCGCCTCTGTGTCCGTCAGGGCGCGGTGCCGCAACAGTTGCGCAAGAGTCTGCTCGGCGTACTCCATGAGGGCGTACAGATGGGGCAACCCATCCAGCTGGCACCCGCCCCACTCCCACAGGCGAAGCAGCCCAGGATGAGCGAGGCTGCCAGCCCGCTTCCATCTGGGGAGTAGTGATTCGGCCAGGTCTCGATTGGCGGGAACGAGCTTGATCGCCACTACGGAAGGATGTCGGACCGCAGACTCAGTGAGGAAGACGCCACTGTGGTCCGAGCTACCGACATAGCGTCCTAGAGGAAACTCGCCGTTGATGAGGTGTCCCTGCCACCTCGCCCAGACCTCGCTCACCGATTCAATGGGTACCACGCTCGTATGCCCCCTCAGCGCAGCTGAACAGCGGCACTCTACAGCTGCCACGCACGATCATTCGCGACTCAGCGGCTGGAACCATACCACGTGCCGCGCCCACCATAAAAAGCCCCAGCACTCACAATCGAAGTCGGCGCGGTGACGGTGACTCCTGGAGGCGACAGTTCGCCTTGCTGGAGTTTGTTGCTCGACCTTGCGTGACATGCTTACGAAGCGACACGCACTCAGCTGGTCCCGCTGTACGCTTCCGAGCGGCCGGTCCCGGGCTATTGAAAGCACTCTCGGCTGGCCGCTTATGGCCGGACCTGCCCGTTCGCCGGCTCACGGTCTCGTGCCGACCCCTACCGGTCAGCGGAGCTGCTCCGAAGCAATCGTCCGATAGCAAGCACACCGGACACTGGGCGACGGGAACCTAGATAGGCGATACTTGACCTAAATAGCTGACGATTCCGTTGGATCTATGTCGAGCTATACGCTGAAGTACGCTACAACTCGCGGAGAAATTTGGCGATGGTATTGGCGTGCCTGGGCCAGACCTGCGGGACTCTGGCGCCACCACGTGGCATTCGGAGTGGTGGCAACAGTCGCGGCCGCTTCGACATTTGGGTTCGCTATGTGGGTCTGGCTCCCCGCCGCCGTTATCGGAGTTGCAGTCACACTATGCTGCGTTGTGCTCTTCCCGCTATGGCCACAGATCCGATATAAGCCACAAGTTCGCACCCTTGAGCTTGACGAATCTGGTTACAACACGTCCATCGGTCGCATTAAGGGAACCCGCCGATGGTCTGAGATCCGGTCCGTGTACGATGATGGCAATGCCGTCGTCATAACGACCCGAAAGGGAAGCGCCATGCTGATTCCGCGCCGAGCGTTTGGCGAGGGTATTGATCGACACCAGTTCGTAGCTGACATTGACGGATGGCATAGACGTGCAACGAGCTAGGAGCCATGCAGTATCCGCCGAGCTTCGATGACGGTCGTCCGCCCTTCGATCACGCTGTCGCTCGGCAGCTCGTGGGCAAGCGCGTGCTCATCGGCATGACCTTTCTCGACAGACAAGGGGAGATAAAGCGGCAGGACCAATTTTTCGGGGTTATGGTTCGCGCTGACGCGCGTCACGGTATTGCGGTATCACTGGAAGGACAACGCACTGGCGAGACAAAGTGGCTGCCGCCAACTACCGCACCCTTTCTTTCCGCCCCGCAGGGCGAATACAAATTGCGATCCACAGGCGAGGTCGTGGTCAATCCGGACTACACTGCACGATGGACAGTGACGCAACCGGATGCCTGACATCTCGGCTCACAGCTATACGCTTAGTCCGGGTACCGATGGCGCGAAAAGTAATGACAAAGACGCAGTTGCGACTGTCGGCTGTACTTGCGGCCCTTCTCCTACTGCCCGCGACCGCGATCGGCAGCGTTTGCGGCGATGCCAATGGAAAACCCGGCACCAATGGGCATTTCATTTCTCTTCCTGGCAAGCCTCCCGAGCCATTTTTCTATTATCGGCTAGATGATTATGTCGTTCTAATGCGCCCAAAGGCTGTTGTAGCACAACTAAATGCATGGTCCGAACAGCCAATCAATCTTCATCTGGACGCAACAGCGCTGCGGCTGCGAATTGTGAACTCCTTGCCTCTTCGCGAGAACAAGGATCTCTACAGCTACATACTTCGTGATCCGGCATTGTGGGCCCAGACGCGGTGGCTTTTGATTGAGCTTCTTGAAGCCGGAAAGGCCGCAGTAATCGACACTGGTGGCAATGCCCTTCAGCGTTTGTACGTCAGGCACAATCAGCAGAAGTACCAGGTTGCGACGATCATCCAGCTCGACAAGTCAAGGAAATCGTTGCAGTTGATCTGGCAACTTCAATGTATAGCCGATCCTCTCCGATCAGCGTCGAGCACAAAGCCGCAATGATGCGCTCATGACGCCTTATGGGATGGCCGCTATCGAGAGAGTCTGCCCCAGGGATCAGCTGACCGCTCCTGGCCGGTCAGCGACCGAGGCGCCGCCGACCGGCGTTGCCGACCCTAGACCTACACCTCCGTCTGCTCTGCCATTTCGAGCGCATCATCGACTTCGATGCCCAAGTACCGCACGGTGCTTTCCAGCTTGCTGTGCCCGAGCAAGAGCTGGACGGCCCGAAGATTCTTT
>JANWJS010000031.1 GCA_025451845.1 Steroidobacteraceae bacterium | reverse complement strand
TTGCCGTTCTGGTCCGAGCCGGAGAAGCCTAATCCCGCCGTTCTCGGTGCCCTCGTTATTGAGGAAAATTATACCGGCCCTGTGATGTCCGGGTAACGGGCAAATGCATTCGTACGGTCACGCCTGCGCCCGAGCCGGGTTTCTGAGTTAGCACCCGGATTGCTTCAGAAACGGCGCTCGATGCCTTCGATCGAGAGCCGCGTGGATTCAACATTGAGCTCGAGCGTGCTCGTGACCGCGGGTCTGTTGACTTGCCTCGGCTGCTGCGCCTACACTCCGAACGCATTGAAATGGTAGCGCTCACATTACATTGCGCGCCGTGCCTGACACACATGAGCACCGGTCTTGGTTTGGTGTGACACCCCGATAAATTAACGGCGCACGATGCAATGAGGCAAACGCGCGTGGGAGGCAACGCCATGTAACGGCGATAGACGGCTGGTTCGAGCGGACCACAGCCTGAGTTGTGGCGTTGTTGATGGAGGCGGACCAGTTTCCCAACGCTGCCTGTTGGGGCACTGCCCGCGCATGCGCGGGCACCAGCATCCTCGCCGTCACTGCTTGGAGATGACCAACTGACCCCATTACCTCACCGATGGAGTTTGTCATGAATGTCATGAATTTCCGCTTGCTGACCGCGGGAGCGGCCGGCGTTTTGGTGCTGGCAGGTGCCGCGAACACAGTTGAAGCGGCGAGCTCGTCCAGCGACTCACTGCGTGCCCTGGGGGCGCAGGTCCAGCTGCGCATCGGTACGGCGGCGAGCCCGCTCGATCTCAGCGACCCAACCCTGTCGCAGATCACCGCCGGGCAGTTCTCGGTCCTCACCCCCGAAAACGAGATGAAGTGGCAGGTTGTCGAGCCACAGCAGGGCACCTTCGACTGGACAGGCGCCGACAATCTTGTCCACTTCGCCGAGATGCACGAACAGCGCGTGCGCGGTCACACGCTGGTGTGGCACAACCAGCTGCCGAACTGGCTGACGCAGGGCGTCGCCAGCGGCGCGATCAGCAATTCTCAGCTGCGCGATCTGCTGCACCGGCACATCACCACCGAGGTGAGACGCTTTCGCGGCAGGATCTGGCAATGGGACGTCGTCAACGAGATGCTCACGGACTCTAACCCGTCGCAGATCAACCCGAATGACTTCTGGGTCTCGCACCTCGGCCCGGGCGTCATCGCCGACGCGTTCCGCTGGGCGAGGGCGGCCGACCGAACCGCATTGCTCTGTTACAACGACTACAATATTGCCGGTGAGGACGGCAGCAACGCCAAGTTTGATGCCGCTTTCTCCATGGTCCAGAACATCCTCGCGCAGGGCGTGCCGATCGACTGCGTGGGAGATCAGGGGCACCTCGACCTGCAGTACGGGTTCAACCCCGGCGTCATGACTCAGGACCTGCAGCAATATGCCAGCCTGGGCCTGAAGGTCGCGATCACGGAGGCGGATGTCCGCACGTTCGTCGAGACGACGGACAGCAAACAGACCCCGATTGTCTCACCGACGGATTCGACCCCCAGCCACACGGCGGACCCCGCCGCGGCGGACTGGTACAACGGGATGCTGCAGTCGTGCTTGACCGTGCAGGCGTGCATCTCGTTCACCGTCTGGGGCTTTGATGACTCGGAATCGTGGGTGCCGGGCACCTTCCACGGTGAGGGCGATGCCGACCTCTACGACGTGAACCTCAACCCAAAGCCGCAGTACACCGCCTTGCAGCAGACTCTGTCACTGGCCGCGGGCGCACCGAATCGCCTCGGTCGGAACGAGAACCACTGAGCGCGCTGACGAGGCCCGCTGCAGCTGGCCGCGACAAGCGAGCCCGTCGCCGACACCGGCGGCGGGCTCGCAAGGGTGGGGCGGGGGACGGGAGAGGGCCACGAAGGGGCTATTGTCGAGAATCCCCTCTCGGCCCCATACCGGAACATCTGGCCGAGGAGGGCGGCGACACGATCAGCCATGACCCGGGCCCCGGTCGCTGTCGCGCGGACTTTTCCTTGCAACGGGATTGGCAGTCATCTGCGCGGCTTCAAGCCGAAGGCGTAGAGCTTGTTGTTAGAAATCGCGTTGCTGTCATTGTATCCGGAGCCCCAATAGACCACGCCGTCCACGATGGACGGCCCGTCGATCACCGACCCCCCACTGTCGAAACTCCACAGGGCTTTCCCGGTGGCTGAATCGAATGCATACATGAGACCCGACTCAGACCCTGCATAGACCACGCCGTTGGCGACACTGACCGCGCCCTCATCAGCGGCGCCGGAAGTAGGATCGGGCGTCTGCCAGAGCAGCCTGCCGGTTCGGACATCGAGTGCCGACCAGGCACCCCAAGTAATTTCCTGTCCGTCCGGAATCAGCGCGTAGGGATTGCCGTCTTTGTTGGCAATGGCGGCGTAGATGCGCCGGCCATCCGTGGCGGTGCCCCACTGAATGCCGCCTGTGCTGCCGCCTGGCCCCACCTGCGTGCTCCAGCGGACGTCGCCATTGTCCGGATTGAGGGCCCAGTAGCGGCCGCTCTTCTGTCCGATTCCAACGATTCCGGGAAGCAGGTTCGGGCCGGATCCGCCGAGATCATAGTCGGGGCCTGGCGGAATGGGGCAGAGAAACTCGGCTGCGGGAACGATGCAGGCGTTCGTGAATACATCATAACTAAACAGGCGTTTCGACCAAACAATATGTCCGTCGGTGAGATCGAGCGCCAGTGCCGAATCGAAGTGATCGTCGGGCGCCTCGCAGTCTGCGGTCAGATTGTTGTGGGCAGTCGCCTGGTTCTCGCAATCCAGGACACTCTGAGGAGCGCTGTAGTTGTTGCCGGTGCCGACGTAAAGCAGATGGCGGACAGGATCAATCGCGGGCTGCTGCCAGACCGGGCCGCCGCTGTATCCTCCCGGCTGGCCGCCGTTATCCGGGATGGTGTAGGTCTTCCAAAGGATCTTGCCCGTGTTGGCATCCAGTGCCACCACGCTGCCGCGGAAGGTGCAGCAGGCATAGACTGCATTGAATATCGGCGCGAGTGCGAAGACCTCCTCCTCCGAAGAGACTCCGACGTAAACGACATCGCCGAAGACCACGGCGGAGCCGGTGATCTTCGCGGCGGAATGGGAATCGACGCGAGTGATCCAATGCAGGGCCCCTGTCTTGCGGTCGACGGCCATGATGCTCGTGCCGTCATCGCTCAGGAAATTGGCTTCCTGGTCGCCCACGATGATGTCCTTGCCATGGATGGCGGGACTGGTGCGGGAGATTGCACCGGAGGATCCATCGTAGTCGGAGATCTGGTGGGACCACATCAATTGACCCGTGGTTTTGTTGACGGCATACAGGTCGCCCGCCGAATCCGGCAAATATAGGATATCGCCAGACACGGTAGGAGTGGCCGAAACGTTGCCACCGGTGGTGAAGACCCACTTCACGGTGAGTGAGTGGACGTTGGCGCGACCGATCCGCACCTCGGCAGGCTGGCTACGCGAGTCTGCGAGGTCGTGGCCGCTCACGCGCCAATCGGCTCCCTGGGCAGACGCACAAACACTGATCGCCAGTATGAACAGAACGCTTTTCAACATGACGTTCACTCCCTATTGCAGGTGGGGTTTTTCGATTCCCCACTGCCGAACAGCATAGATTGCCAAGGCTGGAGAAGCTTGGGCCACTTCGCCGACCCGGCTTGCATTTGGCGGACCGGGGCTGGACCATTCTGGCGACGGCATTACCGCAGCTGCCGAGCCGGGCTCAAGGTAAAATGTCCAATCCAACGGGATGATCTGGATGATGAGAAAAGCTGCGTTCGCTCTGAGCGGGACCCGGATGGGCGGCAGGCCGGCGTCACCATGGCTCAGCACGGGAGGAAGTCATAGGGGGGGCACCGCAGAGCTTCTGCGAAAGCTTAACAAGTTCGCCGCGCTTCGGCGCGTGGACGTCAGGACACTGCGCAACCGGGGGCAAGGGCGCCGGCGTGCGCCTGCCCCAGGCTTGCGCCGGGATCAGGGCTATGGCCGCGGCCGTTATATCGCCAGTGGTATTCTGCGCTGTATGAGATTCCAGAGCGCGTCGCTTTTCGTTATCGCCCTTGCTGTCGTGCCGGCCGCGGTCTTTGCTCGAGGGTCTCCTGCGACGGCGCAGAGGACCGTCGCTGCGCCACCCCCCATGGCTGATGCCTATCCGCCGAGGATGCAGAGCTTCCCGCTCTATGGTGAGGGTCCGATCCCGAATTCGAAGGCGGGACCGGACGAGGAGTTCGGCGCCGCCCGCGGATTTCTGCGCAAGGTGTCGCGACCGAGGATTCTGGTCTACCTGCCTGCCAGGAGCAGGGCCAATGGGGCGAGCATCCTCGTCTTTCCGGGCGGCAGCTATGCTGGGCTGACCTTCGACTACGAGGGGACGCAGCAGGCACAATTCTTCATCGATCACGGCATCGCAGCGCTCGTCGTGAAGTACCGCATCCCGAGCGACCAGACGATGGTCGACAAGTCGATGGGGCCACTGCAGGACGCGCAGCAGGCGATCCGGTTCGTCCGTCTGCACGCCAAGGAATGGAACCTGGATCCAACGCGCGTCGGCGCAATCGGATTCTCAGCCGGAGGGCACGTGGCCTCGACTCTGGCGACGCACTTCAACGAGGCCTATGTAGCCAATCCCGAGCACATCAGCCTGCGGCCGGACTTCCTGATCGTTGTGTACCCGGTGATCAGCATGGACGCGAAAATTGCCCATATGGATTCGCGCAAGGCGTTGCTGGGCCTGCACCCATCGGCAACCCAGGTACGGTTTTTCTCCAGCGAGCTGCAGGTGACCAGGCAGACACCGCCCACGCTGATCCTCGATGCCGCCGATGATCAGCTGGTCGATCCGCAGAACAGCGTCGTCTTCTTTGAGGCGCTACGCCGCGCGGGCGTACCCGTGGAAGCGCGATTCTTCGAGAAAGGGCAGCACGGTTTCTTTCTGATGCCCCGCGACCGTTGGCAGGAACCCATTCTGGAGTGGCTGAGGTATAACGGTTGGTTGTGCCTCGCTGGTGCCCGCAGACCGTGATAAGCGCTAGCGACAACGTTCGAAGCACAACGTCCGACTGAAGAAGGGCAGGACGCTGTCTTGGAACCGATACGCCACGGCGCTGGTGTGCGTGCCGTGATAGATCGTGAAACTGTTGCTGATGCCATAGCGGTCGAGGATTCCGTGCAGCTTGTCCGCATCGAATTGCAGCGGGTCCTGATCCCCCACATCCATCGCGATGGCGCGATACTCGCGCAGGTTGTCGATGTACTGATCGACGAACACCAGCGGTTCGTTCGCGGACCATTTTGCTAGCACGTCCTGCTGCGCCACGCCGTTCGCGAAAGGCGGATCGAAGTACAGCGGGGGCTTTTTCGGATCGGGCGACCAGGCGGCGGCCATCGCGAGCTGGGGGTGCACGTACCAGGGCAGCGCGGCCGAATCGGCAGGTGACTTCAAGGCGCGCGCGGCCTTTTCAGTCGCTGCGTCCATCGGCTTCACCCTGTTCAATGAGAGGCAGCAGGGACTCATGATGTAGAGGCTTCCGAACACGTCGGGGTGCTTTGCTCCGATGCGAATGGTGCCATAGCCGCCCATGGAATGGCCCACCAGTCCCCGGCTCACCCGATCGGGAATGGTGCGGTAGTGCGCGTCGATGTAGGCGACCAGATCGTGCGCGATGAAACGCTCGAAATCGCCCGTCGTGGCGGAGCTGGAATACATTGAGCCGCCGTAGACCGTCTTCGAGTCGGGCAGCACGACGATCATCGGACGACTCCCTTTGGCGAAGGCGCCCTCGATCGTCTGCGGCACGTGAATTTCGTGGGTCCACACCTCGGCGCCGATGAAGAAGCCGTGAAGCGCATACACGACCGGATAGCGGCGGCTCTTGTCCTGATCGTAGCCTGGAGGCAGGAAGACGATCACAGCGCGGTCGGCAGACTCTCCCTCCAGATTTCCCGCGATGGCCGCGCTGTGAACCTTGATGGTTTCGACAGTGACCGGCTTCGCGCCCGGTACGACCGCAGGCAATGCGGTCTTCATTTGCGCGACGGCCGCGGGTATCGCGGCGATCGCTGCAAGCAGCGCAAGCGCTGCGGCTCGCATCGCGGGCGCGAACGCTCCGATGTGTGTTTGCGCGGGCCTCGCCGCAGCCAGGGGAACCAGTGCTGACTTCTTCATCGCTATCGCTTTCGGGGCACGATCCCCAATTTGCGCAGGATTCGACATGGGTTTCCAGCAAGTGATTTCACTATGTCACCGGACTTTCACTAGCTTGACACGCTAAATAACTAAGACAATACTAGAATATCACGGTAGCGCTACCAGGAATCGGCCGTGGTGCTGGAAGAGCGTCAAATCGTAAGGGGGGCCTCAGCCATTAGGACGCGCCGCGCCGCGCTGCGCTGGTCACCGTTCGAAGGATGGCGAGGGCTGAAGAAGTCGTGACACAACCTGTCGATCGCCGTCGCTTCCTTACCGCCTCCGCCATCGCAGCCACGGGCGCACTATTGCCTGGCATCGGGCTCGAAGCGGCCACCCCGGACGGATCCGAAGCGGCTACCCCGGTTAGTGTGGAAGAGACGCCTTCGGGTGTAGTGATTCGCAATGGGGCGGAATCGGTGCGGATCACCTTCTATGCGCCTGATGTGATTCACGTGGTGGCGGGGTTGGGAGAGGTCGCAGGAGCGTCTGCCGCAACGCCGTGGATGATTGGCAGAGCGGAGTTGCAGCGGCCTGCCGTTTCCCGAACTGCGACCACGGTGACGCTTCGCACTGCAGCAATGGCGGTCGAAGTGGACCTCAGGAGTGTGTTGCTGCGCTTCGTCGATCCGAACGGCAAAGCGCTATTGCAGGAGTCCCCCCGCGTTCCCCGGCGCTATGTGCGCCAGCAGGTGAACGGAGAGTGGCTCCATCGGGTCGATCAGCGCTTCTATCCCGACGCCCTGGAAGGAATCTACGGTCTCGGACAGCATCAAAGCGGGGTATTCGATCAGCGCGGTACCGTCGTGGAGCTGGCGCAGGCGAACAGCAGCGTCGCCATTCCGTTCTTTGTCTCCACGCTCGGCTACGGACTGCTGTGGAACACCGCCTCGAAATCGTGGTTCGACAACCGCTTCCCTACGGAGCTCAAGCTCACCGCCGAAGCGGCAGATGCGATCGACTATTACGTTCTCTACGGTCCCTCGATGGATCGGGTCATCCGCAGCTATCGCGGCATGACCGGACATGCGCCGCTCTTCGGGCGCTGGGCCTATGGATTCGTCCAGTCGAAGGATCGTTACCGCTCGGCGAAGGAGCTGCTCGATGTGGCCGGCGAGTATCGGCGGCAGCGTGTGCCGCTGGACCTGATCGTCCAGGATTGGTTCTGGTGGAAGCGTCAGGGCGATCCGGAGTATGCGGAAGGCTATCTCAAACCCTGGCCGGACGTTCCAGGGGCATTGCGCAAGCTGCACGACGAGCGGGTGCACGCCATGATCTCGGTTTGGGCCAAATTCGACCCGGCCTCGCGCAACTACCAGGAGATGAAGCGGCGCGGTCTCATCATTCCCGGCGCCGACGTCTATGACGCGACCAATCCTGCGGCTCGCGACTACTACTGGGATCAGCTGGTCGGCGTGAAATTTCGCGAAGGCTGGGATGCGTTCTGGCTCGACAGCAGCGAGCCTGAGATCTGGAACGGACAGAGCGATGCCGCGCTGGATGCGCTGCACCTGTCCATTGGCAACGGCGCGCGCTACACCAACGTCTTTCCGCTGATGCACTGCGGTGGAGTGTACGACCATTGGCGCCGGGAGACGGACCGCAAGCGCGTGTTCATCCTTACTCGCTCCGCCTTCCTCGGCCAACAGCGCTACGGCACGACGGTCTGGTCGGGCGATGTGATCGGCACCTGGATGACCTTCCGCCGACAGATCGCAGCGGGACTCCACTTCCAGATGTCCGGGCTTCCCTACTGGACCACGGACATCGCCGGGTACGGTTGGCCCTACGAGCGCGACACGCGGGACCCGGATTATCAGGAGCTCTACGTACGGTGGTTCCAGTACGGAGTGTTCTGCCCCATTCTTCGAACACATGGACATCGAGTGAACGACACCAACGAGCTGTTCAGCTATGGGACACGCGCCCCGATCCTCATCCGCTATGACAAGCTGCGCTATGGCCTGCTGCCCTATGTGTATTCGCTGGCCTGGCGCGTGACCCGCGACGACTACACGATGCAGCGCGGCCTGCCGATGGATTGGCCGGAAGACCGCCGGGTGCGGGACATTGGCGATCAGTTCATGTTCGGCCCTGCCTTCCTGGTCGCTCCCATCACCGAGCCGGCAGCCGAGAGTCGCTCGGTGTACTTGCCAGCGGCGCCGGCGTGGTACGACTTCTGGACGGGCAAGCGCCTGTCGGCCGGTGAATCGATCGAAGCCGCCGCGCCGCTCGAGCGGATCCCCCTGTTCGTGCGCGCCGGCTCCATCGTGCCGCTCGGGCCGCTGGTGCAGGACTCCGAGGCTGAAGCGGACTTGCTGGAGGTGCGCGTTTATCCCGGCGCCGATGGCGACTTCGAATGGTATTCCGACGCCGGCGACAGTTACGACTATGAGAAGGGTCTGCACCGGATCGTGCCCCTGCGCTGGGAAGACGCCGCGCGAACTCTGGTGGTGGGCGAAGGGAAGGGAAGTTACCCGGGAATGCCGGCGCGTGTTCGGATTAGCCTGGTCGTCGTGAGTCCGACTCACGGCCTCGGCGAAGAGGCGACGTCAGTCAGTGATGGCGAGGCATGGTATGAGGGACGGGCGCTGCGGATCGCGGCCCGCTGAGATGATCGGTTGGGGGTGAAATCATGAAAGATTCCGGCAAGCGCCTGCTCTGCATCCTGCTGCTCTTCGGCACCCTGATGGCCTCCGGCGCCGGCGCGCAGGAGGCGGCCCGGCTGCCTTACCTCAATCCAGCCCTGCCGCCTGAGGAGCGCGCGGCCGATCTCGTGCACCGGATGACGCTCGCGGAGAAGGCTTCCCAGCTCGTCAACTCGGCGCGGGCGATTCCGCGGCTCGGAGTTCCGGCCTACAACTGGTGGAGCGAGGCGCTGCACGGTGTCGCGGTGGACGGCACCACGGAATTCCCCGAGCCGATCGGTCTCGGCGCGACTTTCGATGTGCCCGGGATTCGTGAGATGGCCGTGGACATCGGGGTCGAGGGCCGCGTCGTGCATGCGCAGGCCGTGCGAGCAGGAGGCTCGAGCATCTTTCACGGGCTCGATTTCTGGGCCCCGAACGTCAACATCTTTCGCGATCCGCGCTGGGGCCGAGGACAGGAGACCTACGGCGAGGATCCGTTCCTCACCGGACAGATGGCCGTGGCGTTCGTCACGGGCATGCAGGGCTCAAATTCACGCTATTACCGCGTGATCGCCACGCCCAAGCACTTCGACGTGCACAGCGGACCCGAGCCGACGCGGCATTTCGCGGACGTGGACGTCAGCACGCACGATCTTGAGGACACGTACCTGCCGGCGTTCCGCGCGGCCGTGGTGGACGGGCACGCCGGCTCGGTAATGTGCGCGTACAACGCCATCAATGGCAAGCCGGCGTGCGCCAATCCCTTCCTGCTGCAGCAGACCCTGCGTGGCGCGTGGGGATTCCAGGGCTACGTGGTTTCCGACTGCGGCGCAGTGGAGGACATTTTCAACGGACATCACTTTCGCGCGACTCAGGCACAGGCTTCGGCCGTCTCGCTCGAGCGCGGCATGGACAACGAATGCGCCGGCTTCGTGCCAGGCAAGGGTGACAGCGATTACCGGCCATACCTCGAGGCCGTCCAGCAGGGCGATCTGGCGGTCAGCGCCATCGATACCGCGCTCATCCGCCTGTTCACGGCGCGCATCCGCCTCGGCACGTTCGATCCTCCTTCCAGGGTGCCCTATGACAACATCCCCGAGAGCGAGCTGAACAGCCCGGGGCATCGCGCGCTCGCTCTGCGCCTGGCGCGCGAATCGATGGTGCTGTTGAAGAACGACGGCGTGCTGCCGCTGAGGTCCGTCAAGCATATCGCCGTCGTCGGGCCGCTGGCCGATCAGACCGCGGTCCTGCTGGGCAACTACAACGGCAATCCTACTCACACAGTGACCCTGCTCGAGGGATTGAAGGCTGCGTTCCCGGACGCGAAGATCACGTACGTTCCCGGCACTCAGTTCCTCTCCAACCGGGGAGCCGTAGTGCCCGCAGCCGCGCTGACCACGCCTGAGGGCAAGCCGGGTCTCGAGGCCCAGTATGGCCCCGGGTCGGGGTTCGATGCGCCACCTGCACCGCTGGTCTCCCGCGTCGAGTCCACGGTGGATCTGCGGCAGAGCAGCCTGCCCGCGGCCGTGCAGGGCAAGACTCCCTTCATGGTGCACTGGACGGGATTCATCGACAGCCCAGCGAGTGGAGATTACTACCTCGGCGTCGATTCCGGGGGTTTCTCCCGCCTGGTGTTGGATAATCGGCTGGTCGAGCTGCTCTATGGTCCCGGCGCCAACATGGGCCGCGTGCATCTCGAGAAGGGCAACCGTGTGAAGATCGACGTCCTGTACGGGTGCCGGTCGGGTCAGAGGCCTGCGGCGCAACTCATTTGGGCGCCCATCGACAATACGCCCGATCCGACCGCTGTCGCGGCCGCGAGGAATGCCGATGTGATCATTGCGGCCGTCGGCATCACGAGCCGGCTCGAAGGCGAGGAGATGCCGATCCACGAGCCCGGATTCATCGGCGGCGACCGCACCAACCTCGAGATGCCGGCGCCGGAGGAGGCGCTGCTGCGCGCGGTGGCGGCCACGGGCAAGCCCCTGGTGGTCGTCCTCATGAACGGCAGTGCGCTCGCGGTCGAGTGGGAGAAGGCGCACGCCGATGCCATCCTCGAGTCCTGGTATTCGGGCGAGGAGGGGGGGGCAGCCATCGCCGCTACCCTGAGCGGCGAGAATGATCCGGCGGGCCGTCTGCCCGTCACGTTCTACGAGGATGTCAATCAGCTGCCCAACTTCGAGGACTACTCGATGAGGGGCCGAACTTACCGCTACTTCACGGGCCAGCCGCTCTGGCCCTTCGGTTACGGACTGAGCTATACGACCTTCAGCTACCGCGATCTGACTTTACCCCAGGCACCCATCCAGGCGGGCGACCCGCTCGACGCCTCTGTGCGTGTCACCAATACGGGGAAGGTCGCCGGCGATGAGGTCGTGCAGCTCTATCTTCAGTTTCCCGCTGTTGCTGGCGCCCCTCTGCGGGCCTTACGCGGCTTCCAGCGTGTTCACCTGACTCCTGGCGCCAGCCGGATCGTTCGATTCCATCTACGACGCCGCGACCTGAGCATGGTGACCGACAGTGGTGACATCATTGTCGCGGGGGGTACGTACGAAATCGTCATCGGGGGCGGTCAGCCCGGAACGGGCGCGCCTGGGATAGACGGCAAGTTCCGCGTGCAAGGTCAAGTGATGTTGCCGCGGTGACTTCAGTCTCGATTAACCCATCGCCCGCTCGCAAGGCAGCCAACGGGTCCAGACCTGATACCCTGGCGTCTCTCATCCCGCCGCGTGATGGCCGAGGGAGGTCGAAATCTGCCGCGCACTCTCCCGAAGCCGCTGGCGCGCCTTTTCCATGCCGACTTTCTGCGAGCCGTCGATCAGCTCGAGAAACGGGATCGTGAGTGCCGCCATCACATCGCCGTGGAACCCGAACACTGGATAGCTCATGTCGGTCACGCCGCGTGTGATCGCGCTAGCCATCATCTCGAAGCCCTGAGTGCGGACCTTCTCCAGTCTCTTCTCCAGCTTCGTGGTGTCGACCGCGGTCCTTCCCGCGGGCGCCAGCTCCAGTATTCGCTTAACCCGATCGGGAGGTGAGAACGCAAGGAGCACGTACCCCGAGCAGCTTCCGATCAGGTCGACCGGAGCGCCCAACCTGAGCGCGAATCCACGAACGATCGGGTTCTCCTGCCGCGCCACCACCAGCCCAGCTCCGCCGTTTGCAACCACCAGATGACAGGACTGCTCCACCGCCAGGGCAAGCGCCTCCATTTGCGCAGCGGCGGCTCGCGTGAGGTCCTGTGCGGGAGTCGCGCGGTAGGCGAGGTCCAGGATCTTGTACGCGACCGTATAGCGGTCGGTATCCGAAGACTTTTGCAGGAAGCCGCGTTTCTCCATCACCATGACGATGCGGAAGAGCTCGCCGATCGAGCGGTGGAGCTCGGCGGCCATCTCACTGATGAGGGCACCGCCCGGTCTGGAGGCAAGAAGCTCGATGATGTCGAACGCCTTCTCGAGGGCCGGCGCGGCGTATTTCCCCTTGGGCACCGAGGCGCCGCCTCGATAAAAGGATGGGTCGGTCTTGCCGCGCGATTTCATCGTTCAGAATATCAAAACTCGACCATGGCCTTGAGGATCCCGCTGGCCCCCGCGATCAGTTCTGGGATCCGGCGCGGCGCCTCGAGCGCTGGAAAAGAGTGCGTCAGAAGAGCATCCGTTGGAATCTTCCCCGTCTTGATTGCGCCCACCACCCGCTCGAAGTCCGCGCTCAAGGCGTTTCGGCTTGCCAGGAGCGTCGTTTCCCGCTTGTGAAACTCTGGATCGGAGAAGGCAATCTCCTCTTTCACCACGCTCAGCAGGACGTAGGTCCCGCCATGCGCTACATAATCAAGACCGCTGCGCATCGCGTGGACATTCCCGGTCGCATCGAATACACAGTCAAACATCTCTCCGGCCGTCCGTGCTGCGAGCTCGGCTGACACCGTTTCCGTAGGCCCCATTACCGGATCGAGCCCGAGCCTGTCCCGGGCGTATTGCAGCCGCGAGCTGCGCACGTCCACGATCGTGACCTCAGCGCCATCGAGCCGGGCGAAGAGCGCCGCGGCCACACCGATGGGCCCGGCGCCGACCACCAGCACCCGGGCGCCGGGGGAGAGCTTGGCGCGCCCTATCGCGTGTGCGCCGATGGCCAGGAATTCCACCATTGCGGCTTGCTCGAGGGACAGCCCGGATGCATCGACAATGGCCGCTTCCGGCACGCTCAGCAGCTCGCACATTCCGCCGTCGGTGTGGACGCCGAGCACCTTGATCGCCGCGCAGCAATTCGGCTTGCCCTTTCTGCAGGCGATGCAAGTGCCGCACGCGAGATAGGGGTTTACCGTGACCATCTGCCCGGCTTTCAAAGTTGCGCCGGATGGGACCTCCACGAGGCCGGCCAGCTCGTGGCCCATGACTCGGGGATATTCGAGGTACGGATGCTTGCCCGCGAAGATGTGATAGTCGGTTCCGCAGAGTCCCACGCGGCGGATACGGATGAGAACTTCGCCGGCTTTGGGGATCGGCGCAGGGCGAGTGCCGAGACTCAGCTTGTAGGGCTCTTCGCAGACGATCGCTTGCATCGCTCTTTTCCTACTGGCTTGCGTTTCCGCATGGCGCTGAAATATATTTCCATCTGTGAGAGTCAGCTTACCAGTATGCAATGAGGCGCGGGGCGGGAATTCGCACCATGGCAGCTGCTAGCAGGGACGCAAGCGGGATGGCTACAACACCGCTGCGCCGGTTTTGTTTTACCCTGGATCTCAAAGACGATCCTGAATCGATCGAGCGCTACCGGTGGTGGCATCGCCCGGGCGGACCGCCCGCCGCGGTGACCCGAGCGCTTCGAGCGGCGGATATCCGGGAGATCGAGATCTGGCTCTGCGGCTCGCGCATGTTCATGCTGCTCGAGGCGGGTCCCCACTACGACCCGGCGGCGAAGGCCGCACGCGATGCCCAGGACCCGGACGTTGTGGCGTGGGAGCGGCTCATGTGGCAGCTGCAGCAGCCGTTACCCGCAGCGGCGCCGGGTGAAAAGTGGGTGCCAGCCGAACGCATTTACGCTCTCTCGGAGCAGCCATGACGATAAGACGCAGAAGCTTTTTCAAGATCATGGCGGGAACGGCAGCGACGGCTGCGCTGCCGGACATGGCGCACCGGGCGCTCGCGGGTGGCGCGCTGCCGGCATTCAACCGGCTCGAGCAAACCTATGCGCGCTTCTGTGGCACTCCCCAAATGCGACGCGATTTCTATGCGCTGCACGGCGCGAGCATCGCACGGGAACGGCTCCGCGAATCGAGCTGGCGTGCGAGCGAATGGGGGCAACCGCCCGAGTTACCCGTTCCGGGCGGCTCCTGGGACGGGGTGCCCATGGTTCCGCCGATCGCGGACCTGACCGGGAACGGGCCTTACCGGCCGACGTGGGACTCGCTGTTGCAGTATCAATGTCCCGAGTGGTACCGGGATGCCAAATTCGGCATCTGGAATCACTGGAGCCCGCAGTGCGTGCCGGAAGACGGGGATTGGTACGCGCGCAACATGTACATCCCGGACGCGCAGACATACGGCTCGCAGATCGAGCAGTACCAGTATCATCTGGCGCATTACGGCCATCCCTCGCGATTCGGTTACAAGGAGCTTTGCGCGCAATGGACGCTCCTCAACTGGCAGCCCGAAGACCTGATGGATCTGTACGTGCGCGCGGGCGCGAAGCTGTTCGTGGCGCTGGCCAATCATCACGACGGCTTCGATACCTGGAATTCCGCACACCACCCCTGGAATGCTCACCACATCGGGCCGCGTCGCGACGTGATCGGCACGTGGGCGCAGGCTGCGCGCCACCGGGGCCTGCGCTTCGGCGTCACCGTGCACCAGGCGCGCAACTGGTGGTGGTTTCAGCCCGCGCACGGGGCTGACAAAACCGGCCCCTACGCGGGCGTGCCGTATGACGGCCACCTGACCTTGGCAGACGGCAAAGGGCAGTGGTGGGAGGGCTATGATCCGCAGCGCCTCTATGGTCCGAAGCACCCGTTCGATGCGCTTCCCGACGTCTCGTACGTCAAGAACTTCTACGACCGCACGCGCGACCTGATCGACCAGCATGACCCTGACCTGCTGTACTTCGACAACGATCTGCTGCCCCTGGGGTGGGGCGGTATGTCGGTGGGCGCTTACTTTTACAATCGCAGCGCGAGCCGCCATGGAGGCAGCGCGGACGGTGTGATCAACGGAAAGCACATCCCGAGCCACTTGCAGAAGGCGGTGGTCGCCGACGTCGAACGCGGTTTGAGCGCGGACATCCTGCAGCACCCCTGGCAGTCGGAGACGTGCATCGGCTATTGGCACTACCTGCGCCCACTCTACGAGGAGCCCGGGGAGTTCGGCGGCTACATGCACCCGGGCGAGGTCATCCACTGGCTCGTCGACACGGTAAGCAAGAACGGAACGTTCATCCTCAACGTTCCGGGCAAGCCCGACGGCACGATCGACAGCAAGGAACGGCTGATCCTGGAGCGAATCGGCGCCTGGATGGCCGTCAACGGCGAGGCGATCTACGCCACGCGCCCCTGGAAGGTTTACGGCGAAGGTCCGAACGCCGTTCGCGAGGGCTCTTTCCAGGGGAAAAGCGTGCAGCGACTTTCCGCCAAGGACATCCGCTTCACCCGCAACAAGGCCGGTACGGTCGTGTACGCCATCACGCTCGGCTGGCCCGAGGAGCCGCTGCTCATCCGTTCACTCGGTACGGCTGCGGCCACGCGTCCAGGGGCGGTGTCGCAAGTGGAGCTGTTGGGAACAGACGCGAGGCCAAAATGGCGGCAGACTGCCGAGGGGCTGCGGGTCGATCTGCCGAAGATCAACCCGGCGGCGGACTACGCCGCCGCGCTGCGCGTGCGCATCGCTGCTTGAGGCGCACCTGCCGGCCTCGGCACAGACTCAGGCAACCGCAGGCCGTAGCGGCGACTTGCGTGTGGTGATGGTGAGCCGCGTCCTCGGCAGCTCCGGGCCGGGGAACTGCTCGGCGTACGCTTCGATCACCAGAGCTCCCGGATTGCGGCTGGCCTGCACGATGAGCTGCGCCAGTCCGTTGAAGACGCTTCGCATCGGCTGCTTGTCGGGCTCGTGACAGTTCGGGTCGCCGTTGCCGACGCCGAGCAGCGTTCCCTCGCCGCTGATCGCAAACTTGATGAGGTTGTCAGCCGTCGGCACCACCCGGCCTGCGCCGTCGACTACTTCCACCCGTACGATGGCGATGGCCTCGCCGTCGGCGGCGATCTCGTCGCGGTCGCAGCTCAGCCGGATGGTTGCCGGGGCGCCCGTGGTTTCGCGCCGGGCAGTCATGACGACGGCTCCATCCTTCATGCCGCGCGCCTCGATCACGCCGGGCTCGTATTTGACCTGCCACTCGAGATGGGTGAGCGGCTGGACCTTGCGCCTGCCCTGGCTGCGCCCGTTGAGGAACAGCTCGATTTCCTCGAGGTTGGTGTGCACCCAGACCGATACCGGCTCGCCGAATCGCTGTGCCCAGTTCCAGTGGGGGAAGAGATGCAGCACCGGCTCCCGTCCCCACCAACTCTTGTAGTAGAAAAAGTTGTCCTTGGAGAAGCCGCACGTGTCGACGATACCGAACTGGGAGTTGATGGACGGCCAGCCATAGGGAGTGGGCTCCCCCCGATAGTCGAAGCCCGTCCAAGCAAAGCCGCCGGGCAGATACTCGCGCGCGGCATAGAACTTCCACCACTCCTCGGCGAGCTCCGACCAGGCGGTATGATTCACGTCATACGCGCTGACCCAGTTACGCAGCGGGTCGGTCTCATAGATCCCTCGAGTGCAAATCGTGCTGGCCGTCTCCGAGCCGACGAGCCGTTGCCGCGGATGGCTGCGATGGTATGCGTCGATCGCGCCTAGATTGTAATTGAAGCCCTCGATGTCGAGGAAGCTCGAGACGCCCCCCTCGTACGAGCCGTTCACTGCGGCGGTACACGGCCGTGTCGGATCCAGCTCGTGGGCCCGGCGGACCATGCTGGCGACGATGTGCGCGCCCTCGGGCGAGTTTTGCAACGCCCACTCCTCATTTCCCATGGACCAGAGAATGATCGCGGGGGAGTTGCGATAGCGCTTGATCATGATCTCGAGATCGGCGAGCCCATCGGCAGTCGAGCTCATCCTGCGCGTCTCGCACATCATCATCATGCCCATGCGCTCACAGGCCCCCACCCACTCCGGTGTTGGCATGTTGTGCGACGTGCGGACTGCGTTCGACCCCATGTCACGCAGTACGGAGAGGCGGTACCGCTGCAGCCCATCCGGAAGCGCCACGCCCACGCCCGCATGGTCCTGGTGGTTGCACGTCCCTTTGATCTTGACGGACTTGCCGTTGAGGAAGAATCCCCTGCCCGCGTCGAAGGCGATCGTGCGGACGCCAAAGGCAACGCGCTCAGCGTCCTGTGCTCGACCGCCGCTTTCGACCGTCACGACCGCGGAATACAGATAGGGAGTCTCGGGCGACCACAGCGTGGGAGATTCCAGCCTGGCTCGTGCCTTGAATGCGGCATTGCCGGCAGGTGTGACGGATTGTGGCCCTGAGCGGGCGGTGGCGATGGTTCGGCCGTGCGCATCGAGAATCTTCCAGCGCACTGTCGCATCGGCGGCCGCGGTGCCTTGGTTTTCCACGATCGTGGCGAGCGACAACACCGCGGCGTCGGGCTTCACATCCGTACGGACATGGGTCTCCCACGCGCCGAGGTGCAGTGCCTCGGTCTTCGTCAGCCAGACATGGCGATAGATCCCGGCACCTTCGTAGAACCAGCCTTCGCCGGAGGTGGCGTCCACCCGCACGACGACAATATTGCGTCCGCCGTAGTTCACGAAGTCGCTGATGTCGAAGCGAAATGGAGTGTAGCCGCTGTCGTGCCGTCCCATCAGCGAGCCGTTCAGGAAGACGAGCGCGCTACGGAAGGCGCCGTCGAACTCGAGGACGATGCGCCGGCCCAAATCGCCGGCGGGAATGTCGAAGCCGCGCCGATACCAGCCGACGGAGGTTTCCGGGTAGTTCCGCCCAAGCGGCTTGTAGCCGTGACTCTGCAGCGCCTCGTCGTGCACGAAGGGCAGCTCTACGGCCCAGTCGTGCGGCAGGTCAAGCGACCGCCAGCGGGAATCGTCGAATTTCGCCGTCGCGAAGTCGAAGCCGACCGTCTTGGAGAGCTCCTCCAGGTTGGCTCCGTAGCCGAGATCGCGCGCTGGATCGCAGGCATGCCCCAGAGCGAACCTCCAATCGAAGTCCAAGAGCAGCCGCTCGCGCGGAGCGACGGCTGCAAAGCCGTACTCTGCTTGCGGCACGGACGCTTCGGCCATTGCGAGGGCGAGCGCCCTGCGTGTGACCAGGGATTGCAGCCCGACTGCCGCAGCGCCGCGGAGCAGGTCGCGACGATTCATTTCGATCATGTGGAAGGATCTCCCTCAACGGATGAGCTCGCGGCCGGGACACTTACGATCCGATCCTCTAATCGGCAATGGCGCGCTTCACCTTGCCCTTCTCGCGTCACGATTGCCTCATATCGATTCAAGGAATCTGCGCTTCGAGCATAACAGGCTCGTAGCACGGGCTGCACTCCGGTGGGACCGGCGTTCGGCGGCCGCGGGCGTCCCGCCGCCTGGGTCGCGCTGGCCCCCATGGGCCAGTAGCGATGGGCGGGCGGCTTCTGGTATTGTCTGAGTTAAATGGTCCACGCATCCGTAGCTCGCGAGGACGGACCAGCCCTTCGAATCAGCCGGGAGAGAACCGCGTGATACAGCCGCCGTCTCGCAGGGCATAGCGAATGAGCCGCGGGCTCGCGACGATGTTCTCACCTTCCCGACGGCGATTTCTCCGCCAGGCATCGGTTGCGGCTCTTGCGGTGCCGGCAGGCGCATTGCGCAACCGCCTGGCATTCGCCGCGCCTGCAGGAAAGCCGGCGCGGATCTACATCGACTCCCGTAGGACCATCGGCTCGCTTCATCGGACGGTCTTCGGCTCCTTTGTCGAGCATCTGGGTCGTGCCGTCTATGACGGCATTTTTGAGCCGGGCTCGCCGCTCGCGGATGCGCAGGGCTTCCGGACGGACGTTCTCTCGGCGGTGCGTGCGCTCGGCGTGCCTCTCATTCGGGGTCCCGGCGGGAGCTTCCTTTCGCAGTACGACTGGCTCGATGGTGTAGGTCCGGTCCGGCAGCGGCCCCGAGTGCTCAATGAAGCCTGGAACACGATCGAGAGCAATCGGTTTGGCACCGACGAGTTCATGGCCTGGTGCAAGGCCGCCGGCGCCGAGGCGCTGATGACGGTGGATCTCGGCAGCGACACGCCCGAGAAAGCCGCCGCGCTCGTGGAATACTGCAATTTTCCTGGGGGCACGCGCTGGAGCGACTTGCGTCGCCAGAACGGGCATTCGCAACCCTACGGCGTGCGTTATTGGGGACTCGGCAACGAGCTCGACGGGCCGTGGGAGATCGGCCACATGAGCGCCGAGCAGTATGGATGGAAGGCGGCTGACGCGGCCCGGCGCATGCGAGAGGTCGACCCTTCGGTTTTTCTCACCGCCTGCGGCTCGAGTTGGACGGGGCTGCCGACCTACCTTCAGTGGGACCGGCAGGTGCTCGATCACTGCTACGAGAATGTCGATGCGATCTCGATACACGGCTACTTTGGGGCGGCGCCCGATCAGGCGGCTCGACGCAGCGAGAAGCACGTGGCGCTCAATCTCGAGATGGAGCAGCAGATCCGCGACACTATCGACGTCTGCGATTACGTGCGCGCTCGCAAGCGTTCCTCGAAGACGCTGTACATCTCGTACGATGAGTGGAACGTCCTGTACGGGAACCTGGTCAACGACGGAGCGCGCCAGGTCGCACCACACCTGCGCGAGAAGAATTACAACCTGGAGGATGCGCTGCTCGTCGGCGGCCTGCTCAATACCCTGATGAGACACGCTGACCGGGTGAGGATCGGGTGTCTCTCGCAGCTGGTGAACGTGCATGCGCCAATCATGACCGACCGGAAGGGATTCTTTCTGCAGACCACCTATTTCCCCTACCGTTGGGCTCTCGAGCTCGCGCGCGGCTCGGTGCTGGATCTTCTGGTGGTGGCTCCGACCTACGAGCTGCCCGACACGAAGCCGGTGCCTTTCATCGATGCAGCGGGGACGGTCTCGCCGCGCACCGGCGAGACTGCACTATTCATTCTCAATCGCGATCTCTCGGCCGCACGCCCGATCGAGATCGTCTGGGAGGACAGGAGCCCTGGTCCCGTGCAGGTGGCTCTCGTGCTCACCGGGGATGACCTCGAGGCCCGCAACGATTTCGCTGCACCGCGTCGCGTGCATCCGACAGAGCTGCCGCGGCCCGTTACGCGGGGCGCCAAAACAAGTCTCGAGTTGCCGCCGCGGTCGTACGCCGTGATCCAGTGGGCCGCCTGAGGTCGCGCCGCCGGGGCGCAGAATTGAGAGCGCGATGAGAGTAAAGCAACTCAAATCGACTTTGCTCGCGACAGTTCTGGCGATCACGCTGGCAGGGGCGGGCTGCGTATCAACGGCGGCCCGGCACGACGGCCCCTCGGAACGCAGGGAGGAAGCGACTGCGCGATCGCTGCCGCTCGTCAGCGCCGTTTTCGGTGACAACATGGTGCTGCAGAGGGGAAAGCCCGACACGATCTGGGGCTGGTCGACACCCGGGCAGTCGATTCACCTTCAGATAGCGGGGGAGGGCGTCAGCGGCTTAGCGGGCCCCGAGGGGCACTGGCAGTTAAACTTCGCCCCACCGGCAACCGGCGGTCCGTACACCATGAAGATCACCGACGGGCGCCGGACGGTCGAGTTGCGCAACGTGATGGTAGGCGATGTTTGGATTTGCGGCGGCCAGTCCAACATGGAGCTGCCGCTGCGCTTCACCGATAACGCCGCGGAGGTCGCAAAGCGCGCGCACTACCCGGACATACGCTACTTCACGGTCGCCGACCATACTGCCTACCGGCCTACCCAAACGCTCGAGGGAGCCTGGAAGGTGGTTTCGCCGCGGACAGCTGCAGATCTTTCCGCTGTTGCTTTTTATTTCGGCCGCGAGATCGAGCGGCAGACCCACGTTCCGCAGGGCCTGGTCGTGGACTCCGTTGGCGGCTCCGCAGGGGAGACTTGGGCCAGCGCCGAGGCCCTCGGGCCGCTCCACGATTACGATATCCCGTTGGCAAAGCTGGCAGAGTTCGCCAGCGCGGGTCAGCCCGCCTACGGCAACTACGTCATGCCCTGGTATGACCAATACGATATCGGACTGAAGCAGAAATGGGACTCTCCCGGTTACAGGGCCTCCGGGTGGAAGACCGTGCACCTTCCAGGAGGCTTTGCCGAGCTCGGGGTTCCGGTCACGCCCGCCGTCGCCTGGTTCCGCAAAGAGATTACCCTGCCGCAGCCGCCACCGAAGGGACTGACGCTCATCTCGTTGGGCGAAGTCCAGCGCATGGACTCGGTGTACGTCAATGGAATCCTGGTCGGCGCCAGCGCCTGGGTGGAGCATCCCCGTATCTATGAAATTCCTGCGGACGCGCTCAGAGCGGGTCGCAACCTGATCGCCATCCGCATCTTCAAGACGGAGCCTGACGGGGGCTTTCTCGGCAAGCCTTCGGACTTGCGGCTCACGCTCGCAGATCACACCGTCATCCCGCTCGCCGGAGCGTGGCAGGGTAGGATCAGTGTCGATGTGCGTCCCCCGCATCCCATGCCGCTTCACTTTGCCAACTGGCCGGTGATGCCCACGGTCCTCTACAACGGCATGCTCGTGCCCATTGCGCCACTGACCATCGCCGGCGCCATTTGGTACCAGGGCGCACAGAACTCACCGCGCGGCTACGAGTATCGCAAGCTGCTGCCGGCGGTCATAGCCAGTTGGCGCCGGCTTTTCCGGCAGGGCGATTTTCCCTTTTACATCGTACAGCTGCCGGCCTTTGGCGCGCGCAGCGCCGCGCCCACCGATGATGGATGGGCGGACATCCGGGAGTCACAGGCGATCGTGGCCGCGACCGTGCCTCATTCCTGCCTCGCAGTGACCATCGATGTCGGCGATGCCAACAGTCTACATCCCGGCAACAAGCAGCCGGTGGGCGAGCGCCTCGCGCGCTGCGCGCTGGCGCGGCACTACGGCAAGCCCGTGGTCGATTCCGGGCCGACCGTGGCGTCGGTCGCGCGGCTGGCGCATTCGATCCGGGTCCGTTTCAAGGATGCGAGTGGCGGCCTGGTGGCCAAAGGAGGCCGGCTGGACGGTTTCATCCTTGCCGGGCGGGATCGGAAATGGCATCGGGCAGAAGCTCGTGTTCAGGGTCTGGCGGTGATCGTCTCCGCGCCCGAGGTGCCGCATCCGACGCAGGTGCGCTACGACTGGCAGTCCAATCCCGCAGCCACTTTGTTCAACGGTGCCGGCTTGCCCGCCGGTCCCTTCCGTACCGACACGTGGTCTCTGATCACTCAGCATCAGAGGCCTTACTGAGAACTCTCATTCGGGATCACTATGACGAAAGACCTGCTCATGTCACGGCGCACGGCGCTGAAGGGCTCCCTGGCTCTCACTTTGGCCTCAGCGCTCCCGGCCACGGCTGCTGCAAGCGGCTTGTCCGCGGTCGTAGACGCCAGCAAGCGCGGCCACCCGATCTCGGACTACCTGTATGGCGGATTCATTGAGCACATCGCGAATCTGATCAACTACAGCCTCTGGAGCGAGGTGCTCGACGACCGCAAGTTTTACCATGTGGTCGACTCGAAGCCGCTGCCGCAACCGGAAGGCTTCATGCGCCGGATGATGCCGCAGCCGAATAAATGGGTACCGGTCGGGCCGGATTCCGGCATCACCATGGACAGCGTCGCACCGTATGTCGGTACGCAGAGCCCCGTTGTGCATCTGGCGGGAGCAAGCGCGCGTGGCATTGCTCAACCCGGCCTGTCGCTGGCCCGCAAGGGATACACCGGCCGTGCCGTGCTGGCAGCTGATCCCGGCGCCGAGCTGTCCGCGACTTTGATTTGGGGTGAGGGCGCACACGAGCGGCAGACCGTGCACATTGTCGGCGGCCGGGATTGGTCGGTGGTACCGCTGAGATTCACATGCCGCGCCGATACCGCCCAGGGCCGGCTCGAGATCGTTGGCAAGGGCGCCGGTACCTTCCGCATCGGGGCGGTGTCGCTGATGCCGGCTGACAACGTCAGGGGATTCCGCGCCGATACCATGGCGCTGATGAAAGAGATGGACTGCAAGATCCTGCGCATGCCGGGCGGCAATTTCGTCTCGGGATACGACTGGAAGAATACGATCGGCGATCCCGACAAGCGCCCGCCGGTGCTGGATCCCCAATGGCACGCCGTGCAGCCCAATGACGTCGGCACGGACGAGCTGTTGCAGATGTGCAGGGAGATTCTCGGCGTGGAGCCGGAGTGGTGCGTCAATACCGGCTTCGGCGAGCCGCGCAGCGGTGCCGAGCTCGTGGAATACGTCAACGGCGCTCCGAGCACCCAATGGGGTGCCATCCGCGCCGCCAACGGCCATCCCGAGCCCTACAAAGTTCGCTATTGGAACGTGGGTAACGAGATGTACGGTCATTGGCAGCTCGGCCACATGGCGCTCGATCAGTACGTCATCAAGCACAATCTGTTCGCCGATGCGATGCGCAAGATCGATCCGTCGATCTACATCATCGCCCCGGGTGGCTTCGTCGACGAAATGACGACCGGTCAGGGCATCGTGGACAATTCCGGTGGTCCGCTCGTCCAGTACGGCTCGGACCGCGACTGGGCCGGCGGGATGTTGCAGCACTGCTCGGGTAAGTTCGACGCGCTCGCCACGCATGCCTATCCGCCGGAGAACAAGCACTTCGACCTGACCACCGGCAGGAACGAAGACATCCAACAGACGCTGCTGGAATGGGCGCAGGCGCCGGCACAGCGCGTGGCGACCATGGCCGACTGCTGGGTGGAGTACAAGAAGCGCTTCCCCGAGCTCAACCAAGGCAGAGTGAAGGTATTCTTCGACGAATGGGCCTACCACTTCCAGCCGGACCTCAAGGGCTGCCTGGCGATCGCCCGGGCGTTCCACGAGTTCTTTCGCCATTCCGATTTCATCGAGATGGCGGGCTTCACCATGGCAACGAACTGGCTCAATTACGATCGCACGCATTCGGTCGTCAACGCCTACGGAAGAGTCTTCCAGCTCTATCACAGGCATTTCGGCAAAATCCCCGTGACCGTGACCGGAAACTCGCCGGTACCGCCGCCGAAATATCCGGTCGGAGGCGATCAGCCCAAAGTCAACACTGGAAGCGACACCTGGCCACTCGACGTGTCGGCGGCGCTTACCGCCGACCGCGGGGCGTTGATCGTGGCGGTGGTGAACGCAACCGAAGAGACCCGCATGCTGCACCTGGCGGTGCCAGGAATCCGGAAGGGCTCGAAGGGCCGTTGCTGGAAGCTGGTTGCTCCCGGTCTCGATGCGCAGAACAGCGTCGGCAAGCCGCCTCAGGTCGTCATTCGACAAGTCAGCTTCGACCCGGCGGCGGCGAGCATTACAGCCGCTCCGACCAGCATCGCGCTATACGAGTTCGCCCGCACACGCAGACTGCACGGGGAAGCTGGACCCGCCTGAAGGGCCTCCGGTCGAGAGACTCATAGGCCCGAGGCCCGAAGACCCATCGCTTTTGGGGACGTTGGGGTACAGTTGTGCAATGAGTTGGAGGGGAGTCTGAGCACCGATCGGCACTACCGCAGTCGCTGGCTCGCCCTGAGCATCCTGTGTCTGGGCGCGCTCATGATTGTGCTCGATGTGACCATCGTCAACGTGGCGCTGCCCTCCATCCGGGCGGATCTGCATTTCGACGATGCCTCGCTCGCCTGGGTCGTCAACGGGTACTTGCTGATCTTCGGCGGCTTTCTGCTTCTTGGCGGGCGCCTCGGGGATCTCTACGGGCATCGCCGCGTGTTCCTGCTGGGGCTCGGATTGTTCACGCTCGCCTCGCTCGCCTGCGGCCTGACCGATTCGCGCACGTTCCTGGTATGGGCTCGTGGTGTCCAGGGACTCGGTGGCGCGGTGGTCGATTCAGTGTCGCTCTCACTGATCATGAACCTCTTCACCCAGACGGCCGATCGCACCAAGGCAATGGGCGTGTATGGCTTTGTCTGCTCCGGCGGTGGGTGCATCGGCGCTCTGCTCGGCGGTGCACTCACCAGCGGCCTCAACTGGCATTGGATCTTCCTGGTGAATGTGCCGCTCGGGATGCTGGTGTTCGCGTTGTGCTGGTGGCAGCTACCGGCCTACGCCGGCGAGGCTGATCGCCCGCGGCATCTTGACGCGGGTGGCGCAGTGAGCGTGACACTCGCGCTGTTGCTGGCGGTCTATGCGACGATCAATGGCAATGGAGCAGGGTGGACTTCACGGAGCACGCTAGGACTCTTTGCCGCTGCGGCGGCCGTCTTTGCGCTGTTTCTCGCTGTCGAGCTCCGGGCGCGCAAGCCGCTCGTGCCGCTCGCGCTGTTCCGCCAGCGCAACCTCTCGATCGCCAGCATCTGCGCGATGCTCTGGTCGGCAGGGATGTTTGGCTGGTTTTTCCTCTCGGCGCTGTACATGCAGGTCGTGCTGGGATTTACACCCATGCAGGTCGGTATCGCGTTCATTCCTGCCAACCTCATCATGGCCGTGTTCTCGCTTGGCCTGTCCGCGCGCCTGGTCATGCGCTTCGGCGTGCGCCGACCTCTCGGCGCCGGCCTGCTGCTCGCCAGTGCGGGTCTGGCGCTGTTTGCGCGCGTGCCGCTGCAGGGGACTTTGGTCAGCGACATCCTGCCCGCAATGGCGTTGCTCGGCGTCGGCGCCGGCATTGGTTTCAACCCAATGCTGATGGCGGCGATGAGTGAGGTGCCTCAGACCGAGTCGGGTCTTGCCTCGGGCATCGTCAACACCGCCTTCCTGCTCGGCGGCGCGCTCGGTCTTGCCGTACTCGCGAGCCTGGCGGCGCTGCACGGCGCCGCGCTCACCGCCTCCGGCGCGGGGCACCTGGAGGCGCTCGCGGGCGGCTACCGCAGGGCCTTTGCCGTGAGCGCTTGCGTCACGGCTGCTGCGGCGCTGCTGGGAGGGCTGGGGCTGCGGCGCGGCGCGGTGCCTTCACCAGCGTCCGCGCACTGACTCAGGGCATGCCTCCAGACTATTTCCGCGAGGAGAAGGCGGAAAATGCCGGAAGGCATCTTGCTGGACCCCGGATGCGCTGCGGACTGCTGCCGGCTACTGGGATCGCCCGATATGATCTCCGGCCCGCTGCCGAAAGTAGGTGGATGCAGCCGGATAAAAGAGTCCCGCCAGAATGAGTCCAAATATCACGACATGACCGAGCAGCGCATAGGGCTGTCGTATCGACAACGCGACGTGCAATGCCATCCATACGGCCAGCAGCCACCGGGCCCAGTCGTGGCCCTTCAGCGCGTAGATGCCGCCGAGCACCGCAATCATTCCGATACTCAAGACCATGAGGTCGTCATTTGCCAGGTGTGCCGGCTTGCGGGTCAGGGGGGCCACGCCAAGCCAGATATCTAATAGACCGATCGCAACGAAGGCCACTCCGATCACTAACACGAATAAGGGACGCTTCTTGGGCTTCTGCGCCTCGCCTTGCAGACTGATGCTCATGCGGGTCGCTCCACGCGGGTTCGGCGCCACTTGTCGATCATCTCGATAATGGCATCGGCGGGCCCTTGGTCGGAATGCCACTCGGGCAGGGGGCCGGTGTCCAGGAGCAGGCGTCCCACGCGGGCGTACTCATCCTCATCGCCTGCATGTGAGCGCGCGCCTTCGGCGGCCCACACCAACGGCGGCGCGTGGAACTCGCGGTCACGAGCGCCAGGCGAGGCGCCGTGGTCCAGAAGGATGCGCACTGCATCCGCGCGCCCGGCCATGGCGGCGCAGTGGAGCGCGGTTTTGCCGATCTCCTCATCGCCGCGGTTCGGATCGAGACCGATTGCAAGTAATGCCTCGAGCGCGGCCGAATCGCCCTGCTCGGCGGCACGATACAATGTTGCGTAGTGCTCGCTCCCGATTTCGGCCCGCAAGTGCGGATGTGCGGCCAGCATGTCCGCAGCTGTCTTGCTGTCTCCGCGACTGCAGGCAGACACCAGGCGGTCTACCGGACGCAGTTTTCCACCTGCTCCACGGCTCAGCAACCAGTCAGCGACGGTACGGTTGGCGTTGAGCTCCGCGATTGCGTAGGGAGTGCGACCGTCGGCGCGCGGGCGCGTTGGGTCGGCGCCGCGGGCAACGAGCGCTTCGGCGAGCGGCACATCCCAACGCTTGCCCACGACGTGTAATGGCGTTTCGCCGTTGTCGGCGAAGACCGGGTCTGGCTCGGCCCCATGTTGGAGCAACCAATGCGCCCCGGCAGACGTTGCCGCCCAATGCAGAATAGCGTACAGGGTCGCGGCGCCGTCGGTGGCCCAGCGCTGATTGGGGTCGGCTCCGTAGGCGGTCAGGAGGTCGAGCATTGCCGTGTCACCACCCCCGGCGGCCAGGGGCAGTGTGACGCCGTCGTTGGCATTTGCGCCAGCCTGGAGCAAAAGCTCAACCAGGGGCAGGAGCCGCACGACGTGCGCGGCTCCCCATAAGGCCGGGCGCTGCACCCCGTGATGCAGCCAGGGAAAGCGCATGTTGGGGTCGGCGCCGAGCTCGAGCAGCCGTCGCGCGATTGCGATCAGTCCATCCGGTTCGGTGGCGCTGCCATGGCGCAACGATGTATGGCAGACGTAAAGGAGCGGCTCCCAGCCGCGGGGCCCATTGGGGTTGTGAGCAAGAGCGGGGTTCGTCGCGAGCCATTCATGCGCGCGCACTGCATCGCCCGTTACGAGCGCTACGTGGAAATTCGCGCCGGCAATACCAGGGTGCAATCGCAGCAGGCGGTCCGCGCGGTCTTCGCGGCCATCGGTCGCAGCTTCGACGAATTCGCGCACGGCATCGCCGGACTGGAGTGTCAATAGAGCGATGTGCTCGCTCAGCGCTTTCCAGGATGCGAAGCCATACTCGCGGGCAAGGACCGATTGCGCATCATGAAGTGCAAGCGGGGGGCGGGCGGGCTGCGCTTCGCCGAGGTCTCTATAGGCCGGAAGCAGGCGAAATCGCGCGAGCGCAGCAGGGTCTGCCGCTTTGGCAGCGCGCAACAGCTCCTTGGCCTGTCGTTTGAGCTGATCGGGATCGGGATGCTGGGGCAATACCAAGTGGGGCATCATGGTCTCTCCATGCTTGAGCCGGCGGTCCGCAGGCTGGCTGACATGGAAGACGACGTGCCGTCACCTGTAGCTTCGAAAGGGTGGACTCCGTCCTTCGCGCGGACCCGCAAGCGCCCCTATGCGCGATAGGGATCATGCTATCGCGGACGCGCCAGGTCAAGAACCGGCTCCGGACGGACCCGGTGCCGGTCCCCGGGTGCTCACGACCCGGCACTGCGTGCCGTGCGCCCGATACCAAGGGCCAGCTTGCGCTGTGAAGCGGAGGGGGAGTTGACGTATTGCAGCTCGCGTCTACTGCTTAGGCTTGGACATTAGCCATTCGTAATACGCCTCCGTGCTGAGCAGACGGTCCGTGTAAGCGCAGGTGATACTGCCGTCAAGTGATCGGTAAGTGATGCGGTGTTCCTCGCTGGAGAGGATGCGGCCGCGATCGTAGAAGAGGCCCGCCGCGTTCTCGAACCGGATCGCCTCGGGGCCGGTCTTTGGCAACGGCTCGGGCTGCGCGGTGGCGACCGGGAGCAGCGGTACGAGTTTCTCGATTGCCGAGGACCATCCGGCCGCGATCGCGTGCAGATGGCCGCGGCCCCAGTATTCGTTGATGTCCACGATCCGCGCGGTCGCGAGCGGAGCCGAGAGATAAGCGAGTACGGCGTTTTGCGCCGATCGTCCCCGCGGATCCTGTGTCGACGCTTCGATCCTGACGCAGAGCACGCGGCCTCCGGAGAGGAGGCGCAACCGAGGTCGTAACACAACATGATCGAGGCACACGCCCGAGGCTGGCCGGTGGGCCCCGCAATAGGCGGTCCATTCGCGGAGCAGCTCACCGCGCAAACCCAGCTCGCGCCAATGCGCGGCATACACGGCTCGGAGCGGTGCAATCGGCTCGTTGGCCTTGTTGCGCAGTGAAGCGTCTTCCATTTCCTTCGCGATGGCGAGGCCGATCACCGCACCTATCAATCCTGCTGCCGGGTTGTAGCCCGGCATCGTGGACGCATTGAATGTCGCCTGCTGCGCCGCCATCGCGGCACCGGTCATATCCGCTTCTTGCGTGGGCAGCATGTCCAGGCTGTCGAGTCCGGTCTCATCGACCGTCGGCGCGACGGGCGCAATGACCGCCTCACGAGCAGGCGAGCGGGGATTGCCACCCGCCTGGCAGCCCGCCAGGGCGAGGCAGGAAGCCATCCAGAGGATCGAGCGCAGTGCCCGCGACACCGCGCCCTCTCCCTCAGCGGGCGCTGGCCAGCGGCGCGGGGGCAGTGCTCAGGAGGTTCCGGACCATCATCGTCTTCGCTCCCTCCAGGGCCCGATAGAAGGCGGTGGTCGCATTGGGATAGGAGTCGGACGGCTGATCCCAAGGCTTCTCTATCGGCACGATCTGCACACCGACTGCGGTCCACAGAAGCTTGTTGTTGCTCAGATCGATCAGGGAGCCGCGGCAGGAGAAGTAGCCACGCGGCGCGCCCGTCGGAATGAAGCCGTAGTAGCTTCGGATCGTGCCCGCGGCTTGGATCTCGAGCACCACCAACTGGATCCAAGTCATCTGGAGCCCGATGGCGCCTGCGACGAAGCGGGTGGACGCGTAGGCGCAGATTGCCGCCAGGAGCACCGGGCCACTCGCAACGGCGCCGCGCTCGGGCGCATCGATGCGTAAAGGTTTCCGGCACGGCCCTCGAGCATGCGCAGGGCGAGCGATACGGGGCTATCGTGGTCGGCCTTGCAAAGGTTAACATTCTGCAGGATCGAGGGCAGAGCCATTCATGAAGAGTCGCTGGAGTGAACCCGACGCGAGACAGTACGCCGGCGATCTGGCGCTGCGCGTCTACACCTCGCGTCTGCTCGGGGCGGAACCCTCTCTCGTCCTGCACGGGGGCGGCAATACATCGGTCAAGACCAGCGTGACGAATCTCTTTGGTGAGGAAGAGGCCGTCCTCTACGTCAAGGGTAGCGGCTGGGACCTCGAGACCATCGAGGCGGCGGGGTTCGCGCCATGCCGGATGGAGCCGCTGCTGCGGCTGGCGAAGCTCGGCAAGCTCAGTGATCGGGAGATGGCGGCGGAGCTCAGAAAGAGCCTCATAGACGTCAATGCCCCGTCACCGTCCGTGGAGGCGATCTTGCACGCCATCCTGCCTGCGCGATTCGTGGACCATACGCACGCGGATGCGATTCTCGCGCTGACGAACTCCCCCGAGGGCGAGCAGCGCGTGCGTGAAGTCTTCGGGGACCGGCTCGTCTACATCCCATACGTCATGCCCGGCTTCAAGCTCGCACGCCTATGCGCCGAGCTGTATCCGGCGCAGGCGGGCGGGGAGACGATCGGTATGCTGCTGCTGAACCATGGCCTCTTCACGTTGGGTGAGACCGCGAAGAGCGCTTATGAGCGGATGATCGAGCTCGTAAGCCTCGCGGAGAGCTACTTGGCTCAGCGCGGCGCGCGAGGCGCGGGCACGGGTGTGCGCGAGCCGGCCGCGAGCGGACCCGCACCCAAGGCCTTGCGCGGCGATATAGCCGCTTTGCGTAAGGCGGTTTCGGCTGCCGCCACCGCTCCCGTGATCTTGAGCGTCCACAACGATGCCGATGCGCTCAATTTCGTGCGACGTCCAGATCTAAAGGAGGTCTCGCAACAGGGGCCGGCAACGCCCGACCATGTCATCCGCACAAAGCGCGTCCCACTCGTTGGACGGGATGTGGCCGCATACGCATCTGCGTACCGAGAATACTTCCGTGAGCATGGCGATGCCTGCCTCACCATGCTGGATCCGGCTCCCCGGGTCATCCTGGATCCGGAGATCGGCCTGTGTACCATCGGGCGTACGGCCAAGGACGCGGGCATCGTAGAAGACATTTATCGCCACACGATGGAGATCATCGCATCGGCAACAGCCCTGGGCGGCTGGCACGCGCTTCCGGCCCGCGATATTTTCGAGGTGGAATATTGGGATCTCGAGCAGGCCAAGCTGCGCAAGGGCGGCTCGCCTCCGATCTTCACCGGTGAAGTTGCCATCGTGACCGGCGCAGCATCCGGCATCGGTAAGGCCTGCGTGGCGTCGCTGTTGGCTCGGGGTGCAGCGGTCGTTGGTCTGGATCGCTCGCCGGGCGTCTGCTCGCTGCACCAACGCAAGGATTACCTTGGGGTCGCTTGCGATGTGACAGACGAGGCGGCGATCGGTCGGGCGCTCGAGCAGGCCGTGCAGTGCTTCGGCGGCGTGGATATGCTGATCCTGAACGCCGGGGTCTTTCCGCCGAGCGCGCCCGTCAGCACGCTGCCGAGCGAGGCATGGCGAGCGACGATGAGCATCAATCTCGATGCGAATCTCGTCTTGCTGCGCGAATGCCATCCGCTGCTCAAGCTGGCGCCTCGCGGCGGGCGCGTGACAGTCATTGGCTCGAAGAACGTGCCGGCGCCCGGTCCCGGGGCGGCTGCCTACTCGGCCTCCAAGGCTGCTCTACAACAATTGGCGCGTGTGGCCGCCCTCGAATGGGGTGCGGATCACATCCGTATCAACACGCTCCACCCGAATGCCGTATTCGACACCGGAATCTGGACGCCCGAAGTCCTGGCCTCGCGGGCTGCGTCCTACGGACTGAGCGTGCAGGAGTACAAGACGAACAATGTGCTCAAGGTCGAAGTCACCAGCCGGGATGTCGCGGAGCTGGCCGCTGAGCTTTGCGGTCCGCTCTTTGCGAAAACGACCGGGGCGCAGATCCCGGTGGACGGTGGGACTGTCAGAGTCGTATAGGTTTAATTCCGAAGGAGCCGACGTTGACCGCGAGGGCAGCGGGGAGTCAGAATCGTGATCGTTGATCTTGTCGATGGCACTTACGAGCTGTTCCGGCACTTCTACGGACTGCGCAGGTTCAACAAAGGCACCGATAAGCCGCTGGGTGCCGTAACGGGCGTGCTGACGACCGTGATCCAGATGCTGGAGGAGGGGGCTACCCACGTCGGTGTTGCCACGGATCACATTATCGAATCTTTCCGCAATGACCTGTGGAGCGACTACAAGACAGGCGATGGAATGGAACCGGCGCTGCGGGCACAGTTCGAACCTCTGGAGGAAGCGCTGCGCGCGCTCGGGGTCGCCGTTTGGGCAATGAAGGAGCTCGAGGCAGACGATGCGCTCGCATCCGCTGCGCGGATTGCGGGCGATGATCCGCGCGTACAGCAGGTCCGTATCTGGACACCGGACAAGGATCTCGCGCAATGCGTGCGGGGCGAACGGATCGTTCAGGTCGACAGAAAGGCCAAGGCGGTGCGGGGCGAGTACGGCGTGCGGGCAAAGTTTGGAGTGGACCCGGAACGGATTGCGGACTACCTGGCCCTGGTGGGTGACAGCGCCGACGGCTACCCCGGCATCGCGGGCATCGGCCCGAAGGGCGCGGCGGCATTGATTGCGAAGTACGGCGTGATCGAGGAATTCCCGCAGGGCGTGCTCGGCGAGCAGCGCGATCGCGCGCTGCTCTTCAAGAATCTTGCGACCCTGCGCACGAACGCTCCCGTCTGCGGGGATGTGGAGGAGATGCGATGGCGAGGACCCACGGCTCGCCTCGCCGATTGGACGGAGCGAATGGGAGCGCCGAAGCTGCTCGCGCGTGCCCAGGTGGCGGGCGCGGGACTGGCATCGCCGGCGACGCCCGTTTAGCTGCGCCGCAGCGAATACGACGCACGTCTCGGCGGGCCTGGCGGCGATCGCAGTACAAAGCGTCGCCCGCCGCGCACCGCCGGCGGGGGGGTCATCGTGTCCGGGTCATGTACGCGCAGGCGGATGTAACTGCTCGTGAGCCATTGCACCTGCATCGGACTGCCCGCATCGTTGACGCTCTCCTGACCGACGTCCTTACCAGTGCCGTAGTTGACTTCCGCGAACGCGTTCTTGTTCACATTGACCGTCAGCAGCAGGCGGTTTCCCTTCGCGACCCATCGGCTGAAAAGATAGTCTTGCTCGAACGGGACCGAGGCATCCCGCCCGGGCGTCAGCAAGTGCCGCACGCTCATGTCGGCCGCATAGCTTGCGCGCTCGGTATAGTACGTCAACTGAAATAGCTTCCCGTCCGGCAACATCTCGTACAACCCGAGACCCACGTCGAGATCGCGCTTATTGACACGAAGATGAACCACGCCGTCGAAACCGCTCACTTCCTCGGAGCGGGGGAAGGGGGCCGTGAGGAAGGCGTACCCGTTCGAGAGGTCCGGCTTCTTGTCAAAGATGATGTATGGGTAGGAATCGTTGTTCATCGTCGTACGGTCGGCGAGATTCACTTCCTGGTGTAGCGCGCTCACTTGCTGTGGCGGCGCCGCCGCGAGCAGATAAAAACTCCCGCGCGTTCGCGTGTCCGTGAGGTAGAGCCGTTGCGGTGCGCCCATGGCGTCCAGGGACGGCGCGTGACGCCACCGATTCTCGCCCATCACCTCGTAGTTCACCCGATTGCGCACGAGCGCCGGTCGCGGCTTGCCGCGCATGACGAAGTCGAACCAGTCGAAGGTGAGCTTCCAGGTATCGATGTCCGCGGCCGGATCGATGTGATAGCCGCGGAGAATGGCGGGCTTGTGGCGGCCTTGCGATCCGAAGTGATCCCACGGCCCGGCAACAAGATAGCTCTGCGCCGCAGGGTTGTAGCGCCGCAACGCATTGAAGTATCCGATGGCCGTGCTGTCGCCGTAGTATCCGGTAACGGTGAGCACCGGAATCCTGATCCGCGCGTAATCGCCGTGATATGGGCTCATGCGCTGCCAATAGGCATCGTAGCCTGGATGCTGCAGCCACTTGTGCAGCCACGGATTCGGAACACCCGCGATAGCGTCCAGGTCCTGATAGGAGCGCCCGCTGCGATACCACCGCAGCGGCAGTGCCGCCCACTTGGAGTCCTGGTAGGTGGTGTCATCGAGCGTCTTGTTGTCGGTGGTGTAGTAGACCCAGGCATAGTTGGCGAGAATGAAGACGTTGTTCTGCATGGGCAGGCCGTTGCCTGGATTGTTCGGCACCACGGGTACGATCGTCTTGAGATGCTCGTTCGCGAACTTCGCCGCGGCCCACTGAGTGAAGCCGTCGTAGCTGCCACCCATCATGCCGATCTGACCGTCGCTCCACGGTTGCCGGGCGATCCAGTCGATGACGCTGTTTGCGTCATGGCCGTCGTGCTCATACGGCGCGATCGTCTGCGGACTGCATGCCTTGCCCCGGGTGTAGGCCATCACCCCCGCGTATCCACGATCTGCGGCATATTCCAGTCGTGTGACGTCCTGCTGAGGGTCGACGTAAATGGTGAATTCGAGCGCCGCCGGCCGTGGCGAGTCCCCGGTCGGCCGGACGACCCAGGCGCAGACGGTTGCGCCGTCGCCGATGGGGATGGCGATGTTCTTTTCGATGATGTAGTTCGTCGCGCTTGCGGCCGGTCCCAGAGCGCACGCAGAGACAACCCAGCCGACAAGTGCCACTCGGATCAATCGCATCATCGATCGGTCTCCTGGCAAAGGGCGGGATTATACCGGCGGGCTCCTCCGTGACCACGGAGATCGAGCGCTTTGTCGCGCCCGAGCCACGGGAGGTCGCAGCGGATGTGCCTTTGCGGTCGCATTTGAGGTACAGTCGCGCCAAACCAAATAGCGACCGCGGCCCAACACAGGCCGTCGGGCACACAGCTTCGGGAGACTGCACGTGATCATGAAGACAGCAGGATCGGCACTGGCGGCAACGCTCCTCATTCTCGTACCCGCGCTCGGCATGTGCGCGCCCGAGGCGCCGTTCAACTTTGATCGGGCGCCGGGGCGGCTGCCGAAGAACGTCGTGCCGCTCGACTATGACATAGCGGTGACCCCCGACGTCGCGGCAAAGACCTTCACCGGTGCCGAGTCGGTGTCCCTCAAGTTCCGTGCCGCGACCGACAAGGTCATCTTCAACACGCTCAATCTCAAGTTGCAGAACGTACGTCTGGACGGCCGCCCGGTCGCCAGCGTGGCAACGGACAACGGCGCGCAGCTCACGACGGTGACGCTCGCCAAGGCGGCACCTGCGGGAATGCACCGGCTCACCTTGTCCTATACCGGCGTGATCGAGACCCGGCCGCAGGGCCTCTTCGTGCAGCCGTACTCCACGGCAGCCGGCGGACAGGGAGTCATGCTGACCACCCAGATGGAGTCGACCGACGCGCGGCGCGTGTTCCCGTGCTGGGACGAGCCGGCATTCCGTGCGAAATTCCAACTCTCGGCCACGGTCCCGGCGGACTGGGCGACGGTCGGCAACACGCCGGCTGCCAGGCGCGAAGTGCACGGCAAGCTGGCCACCACGACCTTCGAGCGCTCGCCGCGCATGCCCTCGTACCTGGTGGAGTTCACCGCCGGTGATCTGCGCGAGATCAGCGCGCGATCCGGCCGGATGCGCTTCGGCGTGTGGGCGGTCGCCGGGCGCGAGTCCGACGGCGCCGTGGCGCTGGCCAATGCGCAGCAGATCCTGGCCGATTACGATGACTACTTCGGCTATCCCTTCCCGCTGCCGAAGCTCGACTCGATCGCCATTCCGGGCGGCTTCTCCGGCGCCATGGAGAACTGGGGGGCCATCACCTACAACGACCGGTTGCTGCTCCTCTCGAAAGACAGCGCGATGTCGGACCGCCAGAACGTCTACTCCACCCAGGCTCATGAAATGGCGCACCAGTGGAACGGGGACCTGGTCACCATGGGCTGGTGGGATGACCTGTGGCTGAACGAGAGCTTCGCTTCGTGGATGGCGGCCAGGGAGACCGACCTGCGCAACCCCTCGTGGAAGTGGTGGGAGTCTGAGGACGCAAGCAAGGAGGGCGCCATGGAGGCCGACGGGCGCGCCTCCTCGCACCCGATCCAGGTGCACGTCGCGGACGAGCTGCAGGCCGCCAACGCCTTCGATCCGACGATCACCTACAACAAGGGCGAGGCGGTGCTGCGCATGTTGGAGGCGTATCTGGGTCCCGATACCTTCCGCGCGGGCATTCGCCGTTACATCAAGGCTCGCGCCTTCAGCAACGCGACCACGGCAGACCTGTGGAATGCGCTGAGCGCGGCCAGCGGCAAGAACGTCAGGCAAATCGCCGCGGACTGGACCGAGCAGGCGGGCTTCCCTCTTGTGAGCGTCACCGCCCACTGCGACGGTGGCCGGCGCATGCTGTCGCTGTCACAGCGGCGCTTCTTGCTGACCCCGGCTGAGGATCCCAAGGCCGAGATGGCGCACTGGAGCGTACCACTGCAGATCCGGGCCGCCCCGGGAGAGGTGCCGAAGTCCGTGCTGCTGACGAGGGACGGGCAGCAAGTCGCCGCCGGCTCCTGTCGGCAACCGCTGAGCGTCGATGCCGGCGCGATCGGCTACTACCGGGTGCAGTACGATCCGGCAACGCTTGCGGTCAACACGCGCGCGTTCGAAACGGTCCCCGACACGGACCGCATCGCGATGCTCGATGACCAATGGGCGCTGGTGCAATCGCACGACGCCAAGCTCCCGAGTTACCTCGCGCTGGCAGAGCGGATGGGCGGTGACCTGGATACCCGCGCCTGGCGGCAGATTACCGCCACACTCGGAACCATCGAGTATGACGAGCGCGGCAGTGCCGGGCATGACGCCTTCGCGACTTACGCGCGCTCGATCATCAAGCCGCTCGAGACCCGGCTCGGATGGGACAGCAAGGCCGGCGAGACCCCCGATCTGCAGAAGCTGCGGCGCACCGCAATCGAGGACCTCGGCGCATGGGGTGACAGCCAGGTCCTCGCCGAAGCGCGCCGGCGCTTCGCTGCATTCGTGCGTGATCGCAGCGCGATCTCCCCGGACGACCAGCCCATGATCCTCAACATCGTTGCGCGGTATGCGGACGCCGCCACCTTCAACGAGCTGCACGCGCTCGCGAAGCAGTCCGACGACCAGGCGCAGAAGATCCGTCTCTACGCAGCGCTGAGCGGGGTTCGCGATGCGAGACTCTCCGCGCAGGTGGCGCGCATTGCGGTCAGCCCGGAGATTGCGCCGCAGCTCGCCACCCTCAGACTCCAGATGTTCTTCGGCATGGCGCGCGAGCAACCCCAGCTCGCGTGGATCACATTCCGTGACCACATTGGCCCGCTGCTGGCACCGTTCGGGAATCTGGCGCCCCTGATCGAGGCCCAATACGTCCCGCAGCTCTTCTGGGACGGCCTGCCCCCGGATCAGATGGAGGCCTGGCTCAAGGCGCACGTGCCGGCGGAAATGGCCCCGCAGCTCGCCAAGGGGATGGAGGGCGCTCGGTTCCAGGTGGCGGAAAAAGCGCAACTGGTGCCGGAGGCCGAGGCCTATCTCGCGCAGCGCCATACCTGAGACCGGCGGGGCGCCCCAGGCATGGAAGCATCGCCTTCGTGCCTGCGACTTTTCCCGCGGTGGTGTGTTTTGGGGCAATAGCGGCCGCAAGCTCGGCATAGCGGCCATTGCAAACGGATCCAGGTCGGAGACTGCAAGTGACGAAAAAGACAGCGGGATTGGCGTTTACCGCAACCCTTCTCATCCTGGCGCCCCTCGCGGGCACGGCCGCAGCAGAGGCGCCCTTCAGCTTCGATCGGGCCCCAGGACGACTGCCGAAGAACGTCGTGCCGATCGACTACGACATTGCGGTGACCCCCGAGGCCGCCACGAAGACCTTCACCGGCACGGAGTCGGTGTCCCTCGAGTTTCGCGCCGCGACCGACAAGGTCGTCTTCAACACCCTCAATCTCAAGTTGCAGAACGTACGTCTGGACGGGCACCCGGTCGCCAATGTGGCAACGGACAACGCCGCGCAACTCACCACCCTCAGGCTCGCCAAGGCGGCGCCCGCGGGAATGCACCGGCTGACCCTGTCTTACGCCGGAGTGATCGAGACCCGGCCGCAGGGCCTCTTCGTGCAGCCGTATACCACGCCCGCAGGGGGTCAGGGCGTCATGCTGACCACGCAGATGGAATCGACCGACGCGCGGCGCATGTTTCCCTGCTGGGATGAGCCGGCGTTCCGCGCGAAATTCCAACTCACCGCCACGGTGCCGGCCGATTGGGCGACGATCGGCAACATGCCGGTCGCCAGGCGCGCGGTGCACGGCAAGCTCGCCACGACGACCTTCGAGCGCTCACCCCGCATGCCCTCATACCTGGTGGAATTCACCGCCGGCGACCTGAAGGAGGTCAGTGCGACGTCCGGTAAAGAGCGCTTCGGCGTCTGGGCGATTGCCGGGCACGAGTCGGAGGGCATCGTGGCGCTGGCCAACGCGCAGCAGATCCTGGCCGATTACAATGACTACTTCGGCTATCCCTTCCCGCTGCCCAAGCTCGATTCGATCGCCATTCCGGGCGGCTTCTCCGGCGCCATGGAGAACTGGGGCGCCATCACCTATAACTCGCAGACGCTGCTCATCTCCAAGGGCAGCTCGATTTCCGACCACCAGACCGTCTATTCCATCCAGGCTCACGAGATGGCGCACCAGTGGAACGGAGACCTCGTCACCATGGGCTGGTGGGATGACCTGTGGCTGAACGAGAGCTTCGCCTCGTGGATGTCGGCCAAGGAAACCGACCTGCGCAACCCCTCGTGGAAATGGTGGGAACAGGAGGACGTGAACAAGGAGAACGCCATGGACGCTGACGCGCAAGTGACCTCGCACCCGATCCAGGTACACGTTACGGACGAGCTGCAGGCCGCCAACGCCTTTGATCCGACGATCACGTACAACAAGGGTGAGGCGGTGTTGCGCATGTTGGAAGCGTATCTCGGTCCAGACACCTTCCGCGCCGGCATCCGCCGCTACGTCAAGGCGCGCGCCTTCAGCAACGCGACCACGGCCGATCTGTGGAACGGGCTGAGTGCGGCAAGCGGCAAGAACGTAGGCAAGATCGCCGCGGACTGGACGGAGCAGGCAGGCTTTCCCCTCGTGCGCGTCACGGCGCACTGCGATGGCGGCCGGCGCACGCTGACGCTGTCGCAGCGACGCTTCTTCCTGACCCCGCCGGCGGATCCTCAGCTCGAGGCGGCGCATTGGAGCGTGCCGCTGCAGATCCGCGCGGCCCCGGGGGAATCACCCAAAGCCGTGCTGCTGACGAAGGATGGGCAGCAGGTTGCAGCGGGCCCCTGCCAGCAGCCGCTGAGCGTCGATGGCGGCGCGATCGGCTACTTCCGCGTGCAGTACGATCCGGCAACGCTCGCAATCAACACGGCTGGGTTCGGTACCCTGCCTGACGCAGACCGCATCGCAATGCTCGACGATCAATGGGCGCTGGTGCAATCGCGCGGTGCGCAGCTCACGAGTTACCTGGCACTGGCAGAGCGGATGGGCGGCGACCTGGATACCCGCGCCTGGCAGCAGATTACCGCCGCGCTCGGCACGATCGAGTTCGACGAGCGTGACACCACCGGGCATGACGCCTTCGCGGCCTATGCCCGCTCGGTCATCAAGCCGCTCGAGACGCGGCTCGGATGGGATAGCAAGCCTGGCGAGAGCGCCGCTTTGCAGAAACTGCGCCGCACCGCGATCGAGGACCTCGGCGCCTGGGGTGACACCGAGGTTCTCACCGAGGCGCGCCGCCGCTTTGCCGCATTCGTGCGCGATCGCAGCGCGATCTCCCCGGACGACCAGCCCATGATCCTCAATGTGGTCGCCCGGTACGCCAATGCCGCGACGTTCGATCAGTTGCATACGCTCGCGAAGCAGTCCCGCGACGAGTCGCAGAAGAGCCGGCTGTACCGGGCACTAGCCCTGGTACGCGACCCGAAACTCGCCGCGCAGGCCGCCCACATCGCGCTCAGCGCGGAGATTCCGGCGCAGCTCCAGGTGCTGCGGCTGCAGATGTTCTTCGTCATGTCGAGCGAGCGGCCCAAGCTCGCCTGGGGCACCTTCAGCGGTAACATCGGACCGTTACTGTCGCCCTTCGGCTCCCTCGCACCCCTGTTCGAGGCTCAGTACGTACCGCAGATCTTCTGGGACAGCATGCCGCCGGATCAGATGGAAGCCTGGCTCAAGGCGCACGTCCCGGCGGAGATGAATCCGCAGATCGCCAAGGGCATGCAACAGGCGCGATTCCATGTCGCGGAGAAGGCGGAGTTGGTGCCGGAAGCCGGCGCCTATCTCGCGGCGCGGGCGCACTCCTCGGCCGCCGGCTAGTCCGCTTTCGCATGATCCGCCGACTCGCCGCCCGGGGACTGAAATCCCCGGCCGGCCTCGAGCAGCGCCACGAACTGCTGCGCCGGCAGCGGCTTGCTGTGCAGGTAGCCTTGCGACTGGTCGCAGCCGAGCTGCCACAGGGTATCGAGCTGGCCCTGGGATTCCACGCCCTCGGCGACCACCACGAGGCCGAAGGCGCGGGCGATCGAAACGATGATCGACACCAGGCGCTTGCTGCGCGCGTCCACGCCCATCTCGCTGATGAAACTGCGATCGATCTTGAGCGTGTCGATCGGCAGATGCGCGAGCCGGCTGAGTGAGGAGTAACCCGTGCCGAAATCATCGATCGCGATGTTGATGCCCGCCGCCCGCAACATCTTCAGCTTGTGGATTGCGGCAGACGAATCACCGACCAGGGCACCCTCGGTGATCTCCGCGTCGAGCCCGCGGCTCGCCGTGGCCCAGGGGTGGGTGTGCTTGAGGAAACGGGCGACGAAGTCGGTCTGGCGCAATTGAACGGGTGAGATGTTGACCGCAATGCGCACCGGCGGCAGGCCCTGTTGCTGCCACTGCCGGCAATCGCGCGCGGCGCGCTCTATCACCCAGTCGCCGACTTCGAGGATCAGGCCGCTCTCCTCGAGGATCGGCAGGAAGCGGGCGGGCGAGACCAGGCCCGAGTCCGGGTCATTCCAACGGATGAGAGCCTCGACGCCTTCGATCCGCCGCGTCTTCACGCCGACCTTGGGTTGATAGTGAAGCTCGAACTGTTGCCGCTCGAGCGCCAAGCGCAGCTTCCTTTCGAGGGCGACCCGGGCGAGCGCCTCGGCGTGCTTCTCGGCGCTGTAGTGCCCGCGGCGCAGGCCGCTTTCCTTGGCGCCGCGCAACGAGGCTTCGGCGCGATTGACCAGAGTGTCCGGGTCGCCGCCGTCCGCGGGGTACAAGGCGATGCCGCTGCGCGCTGCCACGGGCACGTCCTTGCCTTGCAGCGAGAATGGCTCCACGAAGAGATGATCGAGATGCTCGTTGAGGGCCTCGAGGCCGGCCACGGCGGAACGGTCTGTCGGCTGGACCAGCGCGAAGGTCCCACCGCCGAAATGCGCCAGCAGCTCCGTGTCCTCGAAACGCCGCTTGAGGCGATCGGCGAGGAGTTGCAGCAGCTGATCGCCCGCGTGACGTCCGAATGCGTCGTTGATGGCACTCAGGTTTTGAATGTCGAGCACCGCGATGGCGTGATGCGGGCCGAAGCCGGTGGAGTCGCGCAGTATCCGGCCGAGGCGCTCGCAGAAGAGGGCGCGCTTGGCGAGGCCCGTGAGCACATCGAAGTACGAGAGCAGGCGGACTCTGCTGTCCTGCCGCAAGTATTGCAGCGCGAAGGAGAGGTTGGCCGCCACTTCCCGGAGCATCACCAGCTCCTCCTCGGGGATGGCGCCATGCTCGCGCGGACACACCCCGAGAACGCCGACGACCGTCTTGTCGACGATCAGCGGCAGGCCGATGACGGCGGTATCCGTCGCGCCGGCGTCCTGACAAGTGAAAGGCGCGGCGAGGTCACGGGCCCTGTTGCGGCTTTGGCCTTCCTGCGCCATGCGGTTTTCCAGCAGCTCGCACAGCGTGTGGGCGATCAACGGATCCGCGCCCTGATGGGCGACTGGCTCCAGCCGCTGTGTCTTCGGTTGGTGCAGGCCGACGAAGGCCGTGGGGTAGCCGCCGACGGTCACGCTCAGTCGGCACGCCTCGAGCAACAGCTCGGTGCGATCGCGGATGCGCACCACCGCGCCATTGATGCCGCTCAGCATGCGCAGCACACCGGTGAGACGGCTGATCTGCTGCTCCTGACGGCGCCGCACGGAGCGGGCCTCCGACTCCTGCAGCGCCCGGCGCACGGCCGGCCCCAGGCGTGCGAGATTGCTCTTCAACACATAATCGACGGCGCCGCGCCGCAGCGCCTCGATCGCACGCTCTTCGCCGATCGTCCCCGAGACGAAGATGAACGGCACCTCGGGCGCGCACGCGCGCGCGATCTCGAGCGCGTGCAATCCGTCGAATCCCGGCAGGCTGAAATCGGACAGGATGATGGTCGGTTTGAATTCCCGCAGCGCGGCGCGCATGGCCGCGTCGGTGTCCACGCGCTGCACGAGGTGAGCGATGCCGTGCTTTCGCAGATGACGGGAGGTTAGCTCCGCCTCGACCTCCATGTCCTCGACCAGCAGGACACGGATCCGTTCGCGGCGATCGGGTTCGCCGCTCTTTTCTTCTTCCGCCATGACGCTTGCTCCGAGCTGGTCTCGTGGCGCAAAAAAATACAATACCATGCGAAGTTGCCCGGATATGTGAGCTCAGTCACCTCCTGAGGCAGGCGAGTCGGCGTAGGGCGCCATCGCGCCGGTTACTTGCGACGATCCATGGCGAACAAAGCAGAAACCAGCGGCACATGGCCATGCTGGTCGAGAGCCATTCCTATGTTGCCCTGGTATACGCCGTAGGTGCAGAGGAGACGCCCGGCCGTGTAAGGATGCACCATTGTGGCGTTTCCGCCCGCCTGCTGGGCCTCTTCCTGCTTCGCCGTGTACTCGGGCGCCTCGACCGCCTGGACCTCGCTGCCATCCTGCAATCGCAACGACCAGACAGAGCCGCCGGAGCGCATCGATTGCCCGGCCTGGATGACGCCGGTGACGAAGACCTCGGTACTCTTCGCGAGACCGGCCGGCAAACTCGATGCAACATAAGTCACCTTGCCGTTGAAGGGACCGCCTTTCACGTCGGGCGGCCGATTCCAGCGCATCGCAATTTCGAGGTCGTGGCAGGACTTGGCCTGCTCCAGATGATCGTAGACCTGCCGCCCCTGCGGACCTGCGGCGCGCGACATATAAGAGATTGACTCGAGTTGTTGCGTGGTCGGGAGCTGTCTGGAGGGTGCGGGATGACCGCTGAGTCCAAGCTCATTGCAGCCCGGGAGCAGGGTGGTGAGCAGAAGGGCGCCGACGCAGCGCGCGATAAGGCTACGCATACGGTACGCAACGGTCGAGACTCAGCGTTTGATCCATACAGGGCCGCAAAACAGCCGGTCCAGCAACTCGTCGAGCTCTTACTGCAACGCTCACGTATTGCTCGAGCGGAAACCTATCTTAGCGTGCGTACCGTCGCAGAACGGCTTGTTGCCGCTGCCGCCGCAGCGGCACAGACGGGCCTGGGTGGAGCGCGTCACCACCCGGCCCGTACCCGAGGTGATCTCGAGATTGCCGCGCACCCGCAGCGGACCGTCGGTCTCGGGATCGATGGCCAGAGTGCCGTCGCGCGCCGCGAGCATGTCGGTCTTGCCGGAAGGCGGCTCGCCGGAGGCAGCGAACTTGACTTCGTTATGCGAGCCGTCGCAGAACGGCTTGTTCTTGGAGGCGCCGCAGCGGCAGAGCGTCGCCCGAAACACGCCACGCTGGCCATCGAGCTGCATGTCGGCGCGCACCGCGTACGGACCGTTCTCGCGGGTCGCAATGAGGTTCACGAGCGGCGCCGCTTCCTCCGTCTTTCCGTCCTTGCGCCGGTAGCGGATGGCGCCCGACGGGCAGACATGCGCGATCTCGACCAAGCGCTCGACGTTCATGGCATCGGGATGGATCCAAGGTCCCTGCACATTGGCCAGGAATACGTTGGGCGCCCAAGTGACGCAGAAGCGTGAATGGATGCACTTCTTGGAATCGAAGAGGAGCGTGAGGTCTTTGCCTTCGATCTCCTCGACGCCGGCGACCGATTGGGGCGCGGGAGGTACCGAGGCCGCGGCGGCAGTCGAGGCTGCGGTTGCAGCCGTCGCAGTCGGTCCGCGGGTCAGCGAAGCCGCATCGTCAAACTCACGGTGGCAACGCCCGGCGAGATCGTTGAGCAATCTGGCCGCACGAGTGGTGCGTATATCTGTGGAATCGAGTGTCGCGGCGCCCCTGGCGAGCTCCGTGAGGCGCTCGATGAAGAACCGGTGCGCGGCAACGCCCGCCGGAAATCCCGCTGCATCCCTCAAGGTCACGAACGTCACACCGGCATGGCATTCCGGATTGGAAGGCCCCGCAGGCAAGCGCGCGGCACGCTCGGCCAACAATGTCACAGCCTGCATGAGGCCGATACCGAGATCGACGGCAGCGGCCTTTGCCGGAGCGGGGCGCGGCACGCCGTAGGCGTAGGCGATGAGGCGAAGCATCAATCCGTAGGTCGCATTGGCGAGATCGACGCACTGCGCCGCCTCCTCGTTCTCGATCCACACCCGTCCCTCCGGGCGGGGCGGGCGGCGCAGCACGGGATTGACTGCGGCGGGGAACGCAGGCTGGAAGGTCCTGTTCGCCTCCTTGAGCGCCCGGTACTCGCTGCGAATGGCGGAGAACTTCTGGTAATGCGAGCCTTCGCTCTCGGCCGGCGCTCCTTCACCCTGGAGCACGATCGCATCGAAGGCGGCCAGCGCCGTCTTGGAGCAGATGACCGGCTTTGCGCCGCTGAGGTCGATCTCGTCAGGGGACAGCTGCAGCGCAGGGTCGCCGCAGAACGCGGCCTTCTCGCCGATGCGCTCGACGAAGCGCGTGATGTTCTCGCCGAGGGACGCATAGAAATCACCCACCGTGTCGTAGTCGATCCCCATCGGGGTCAGCCTCGGCGCCGCCGAGCCGCGCCGATACTTCACTGGCGGCTCGAAGCCCGTGCCGTCCGGCTCCGCCGAATCCTTGGGGCGCTCCAGATAGATGAAATGCTGCAGGACCGCCTCATTGAACGGTGCGAGCTTCACGACCACGCCTGCCGGGAGATAGCCGGGATCGAGCGGGAAGTTGCCGCGGCCGAAGCGCGGCGCGCCGCCGAGCGCGCAGGTGATGTTCCAGACCGCGCAGAGATGGCCCATCTCCTCGATGGCGACCTCGAGGATGGTCCGCCGCCAGCGCGCGGTGGCCGCGGCCTCCTCCGCCAAGAGGCCGTCATCGGCATCCTTGAGGCTGAAGGCCGCATAAAGATACGTGCACATCAAGTTGTGCTCGAGCTCTGCGGCTTCGTACAGCCTGTGAATGAGCTCTTCGCGGGTGGGCCGTGCGATTTCCAAGGTGTCCTCCTGGATGGGCGTCGCGCGAGACTAGCCGGAAATGAGTCCGGCGGTGATGTTGATCGCAAACCCCAGTATAGCCACGTTGAACGCGAAGGAAATGACCTCGTGCAGGATGACGACCCGGCGGATGGCGGCCTCCGTGGTCGAGACATCGGCGGTCTGGCAGGCCGCGGCGATGGTGAAGGAGAAGTACGCGAAATCCCAGAAGCCCGGCATTTCCGTCTTGGGAAAGAGAAGAGGGCGCTCCTGCGGCGGGGCGCTGTAGAACATGTCGGCGTAGTGCATGGTAAACATGGTGGGCACCAGCAGCCACGAATCGACCAGGGTGAGAGCCGCGAGCGCGAAGCTCCAGGCCCGTTGGGAATGTTCGAGGTGCCGCAGCATGGCGAGCGGTTCGACGATCGCGAGCAGGCTCAGGAGCGCCGCCACGGTGACCGTTACCAGGATGACGGGTCCCGACGGATCCTCCTCGATGTAGCGGGAGCAGATCTGCCGCGGCGTGAAGCGCCGCATCCACGTGTAGATCAGCGCCAGGAAGAGCGTGACGCCGCAGTCCCAGCCGATCAGCATGCGGCTGATGAATGACAGGCGCGCCGGCAGCAGGAAGAAAACAACAAAGCCGCCGGCGAGAGCGATCCAGACCCGCGGGTGCCGGTGCAGTAGCTTGATCGGGAGCATGCGGCGGATTATAGAGCGATCACGAAGACCAACATCATGCGAGCGTGCGCAGCGGCACGGCCGGCGCTGCTGCCCTCGAGCCGGTTGGCGCATTCTCCGCCCCGAGGTTTCGGGACCCGCCCCGGGTTCGAGGCCGGGGCGGTTCCTCATTATGTGAAATCCGTGCAGAAGTACGAGAGCTGAGACCGCGCCAGCTCGCCCAGGCGGCTCGGTGTACCAGGCCCCGCAAACGAAGATTAGTGCGTTCCCGGCGGGACGGTCCAGGTTCATGCGAAGGCGCATCTTCACGCGCGCGTAACGGCGATGCAACGCCAGCGTAAACCGGGCCTGAGCGCGGCCAAGGACTCGAGCGCCAGCGCGGGGGAGGCTTACTCTGGCTGAAGCGGAAGCGCTATACTTATTCCATAGCGTTGCCGCGGAAGCGATCCGGGTAGAAGGGTCGGGCCGCGCAACCTAACAATAACGCGGCCTACCAACCTAACAAACGCATCAGGGGATACGACATGAAACCGACCAGGAGTCTTTCTGTCTGCTTGCTGTCCGGCATGGCAGCCATGGCGATGTTATCGACGGCTTCTGCCGCGCCGCCGGGCCCGGCGAGAGACAGGAATGTAACAGTCACGGTGGTCAACGGAGCGGCTCTCATCAATGGCGAGGGAGCACAACAGCTGTCGTTGCGTAGCCAGCAGATGAGCCTCACCTCGTATGGGCCGGCGCCGCGTGTCGACGCGCGGGATCATGATCGCGGGGATGGGGGCCTGCCGCTCTGGGTCTTTCATGTGCACAATGCGGCCCGCGACGGCTTGGATCACGTCGGCGCGATCGTCGGCACGAACCCGTTCTTCAGCAAGCGGGCCAGCCGGATTCCGGTGGTCATCGTCCCGATGATCATCACCACGCATACGGTCGCCACCGGCGTTTCGAGCGCGGGCATCTTCAGCACGGCTCCCGGTGATGCGACGCAGAACTCCGGTGTGCCACAAAGCACCTGCCTCACGGCACCGAACAACGTTCCCTCGAAGCTCATCGAGCAGTCGCCGATCTTCCAGAACGCGCCCTTCAATTTCGGCGGCGTCTTCATGGGTAACACCCAGTACATCGACGCCGTCCAGCGTGCGCAGTTCTACCAGGCGCTGGGCCAGGACCCCGATAATTATCACGTGCTGTTCAGCCCCGTGCGCATCATCAGCCCAGTCGCGCTGGACGTGCCGGCCAACGAAGGCCTGGCGGCCGACGTCCCGGGCAATGCGAATTCCCCGAATCTCTTCGGGACCTGCGGGACCGTGCAGTTCCTCGACATCAACTGGTTCGACTCGTACATCAACGGCACACTGCTGCCGCAGCTCGCACAGCAGGGGATAGGTGCCGACACCATACCGGTGTTCTTCCTCTACAACACCAATATTGCTTCTCCCGTCACCGACCTCAATAGCTGCTGCATCCTCGGCTACCACTCCTTCGCCGGTGAGCCGACGCCGTCCCAGACTTATGCCGTGGCTGAGATCGACGTGAGCGGGTTGTTCCCGCCCGGAATCGAGAACACCGCGGTGCTGGCACACGAGATGAGTGAGCTGGTGAATGATCCTTACGGCGACAACGAAGTGCCGCCGTGGGGACATATCGGTCAAGTGGGCGGATGCCAGGAGAACCTCGAGACGGGCGACCCGCTCACGGGAACCGCGATGACGCCCGTCACCATGAAGAACGGATTTACGTATCAGCTTCAGGAGCTCACGTTCTTCTCCTGGTTCTTCGGCGGACAGTCGCTCGGCGTCAACGGCTGGTACTCGAGCAACGGTACGTTCACGACGGATGCGGGTCCGCTCTGCGGGTCCTGATAGGCACAGCAGAGTGATCCACGAGCCTCTTCCCGGTTCGCCGGGAAGAGGTTTTTTTTGCTATGCTGAAGCCACAGCGCTACTGCGGCCAGGGGTCCGGATGAAGGGGCGTGTCGCGTAGGCTGATAAGAAATCGCAACCTATCCAAGGGGAAATTTGATGCGCCTCCCGCAATGCCTTTTGACGGCAGCGTGCGCCGTGGGATTCCTCGGGACCGCCGCCGCCGCGCCGAGTCAACATTTCAGCGCCAACACCCGGGATGCCGGTGCGACGGCCGCCAGCACCCTCATCAGCACCTCGATCATCCTCAACGTGACGGACCCGCAGGGTCTGGAGAACTTCGTCGCGCAGACGACGATACCCGCCAGTCCTCAGTACCATCGGTTTCTCACTGTGGGTCAGTTCACCAAGCGCTTCGCGCCGTCGAATCATGCGATCGAGCTGCTCGTTCGCTATTTCGAGTCCTTTGGGCTCACGGTGAACAAGGTCTATCCGGACAACCTCGACATCACCGTCACCGGCACGGCGGCCGAGATCAACGCCGCCTTGTCTACGCAGCTGCAAGATTACACGCGCAATGGGCAGCGCTTCCATCGCCCCGCCTGGAAATATGTCCTGCCGGGCGAGCTCTCGTCCCTCGTGCTCGCGATTCCGGGCCTCAGCAACGAGCCGAGCGGCTTGCATCCGCACCTCGTGCACCTCGGTCGAGGCGCGTATTCCGGCGCAGCACCCCGTGCGGTCACCTGGCCGAGGAACGGCACCGCGAGTGGAGTCCCCCAGGAATACACCGTGGGCGATGCCGCTGATCGCTACGACGTGAATCCGCTCTATCGCCAGGGCATCCAGGGACAGGGCCAGACGATCGGCATCATGACACTCGCCAATTTCGACGAGGCCGACATCTATGCCTACTGGCAGGACATCGGACTCAAAGTGCGGCCGAACCGCATCACCAAGGTGCCGGTGGACGGCGGCACGCCAGTCCAGGCGGGGGTTGGCGACAATGAGACTTCGCTCGACGTCGAGCAGTCGGGCGGTCTCGCGCCGCGGGCCAAGATTCGCGTCTATGTCGCACCCAACACCCTGCAGGGTTTCCTCGACATCTTCTATACCGCCGCCTCGGAGAACATGGCCGACACGGTCTCGGTGAGCTGGGGACTCCCCGAGGAGGAGTATTTTGCTGCGCTGAACGGCGGTGTGGACTACACCGGCCAGCTGGTCGCCTTCCATCAGGCGCTGCTGGAGGGTGCCGCCCAGGGGCAGTCGTACTTCACCTCCGCGGGCGATGATGGGGCGTACGATGTCAACGATGCCAACCTCTCACCCATTCCGCAGTATTCCAAGCAGCTGACGGTGGATGCGCCGGCCAGTGACCCGTATATCACCGCGGCAGGCGGCACCACGGTCCCGGCCACCGAGCCCGGCATTCCTGCTGCCGGCTGTCCGGCTATCACCCTTCATCAGGAGCGGGTGTGGGGCTGGGATTATCTGGTGAACCACTGGAGCGGCTGCCTGGCGAACCTCGGGCTGACGCCGGATGATCTCTTCCCGGCCGGCGGCGGCGGGGGCGTGAGCTCCTTCTGGCCCAGGCCTTTCTATCAGCAGTTCACGCCCGGCATTCAGCAGACCCAGCCGGGCCAGAGCCTCATCTTTTATCCGAACTATCCGGACACCAGCGGAGCGCAGGACCTGATCGACCTGCCGGCCGATTTTGCCGGCCGCAATCTCCCCGACGTATCGCTCAATGCGGATCCGCAGACGGGTTACATCGTCGTCGACTGCACGGACTTCCCCGCCAAGAAATTTCCCTCCTGCGCGCAGGCTGGCTGGGGTGGCACGAGCTTCGTCGCACCGCAGTTGAACGGCATCACGGCGCTGATTGATGAGGCGAGTGGCGGGCGCGTGGGTCTGCTCAATCCCGTGCTCTACGCCTTGCAGCGGGGGTGGTTTGCCTACGGCAGGCAGGGTCCCTTCAACGACATCACCGCGGGCGACAATTGGTTCTACGCGGGCGTACACGGGTATGAGCCGGGCTCCGGTATTGGAACCATCAATGCCGCGAATCTGGCGGTCGCTTACCTGATCCTCACCGAAGTCCGCTAAAGAGCGGTCGTGACAGCCGAGCCTCTTCCCGGTTGTGCGGAAGGGGCTTCCGCTACCGGCCAGTATTTTTCCGTGCCGGCATTCGGTAAAGTCGCTGGCCGTGCGATCGAAGCTAGTACTCGGCCTGCTCGCGGCGCTGGGGTTGACCGCAGCTGTGATTGCGTTCGCCGGCGAGCCTTTCGCCGTGACGCCCTCGCAGCTCTACGGCCCACTGTTCGTCCGCGTGCAGATGGCGTCGCTGCGCCCAGGCAACGATAACTTCGTCGACGACATCCCCAAAGCGCCGCCTGTCGTCATCATGCAGCGCTACCGCGCCGCCAAGCCGAGCTCGCGCGCCGCGCTGCTGCGTTTTATTGCAGACAACTTCACCTTCCCGGCGAGGGTGCACACGCCGCCGATTCCCGCCGACCGCACGCTCGCGGCGCACATTGCACGGGTCTGGCCGCTGCTCACGCGGGCAGCCATCGTGCCGCCGGCGTACTCGTCGCTCCTCTCCGTGCCGAAGCCCTATGTCGTGCCGGGCGGTGCCTTCCAGGAGTTCTACTACTGGGACTCGTATTTCACCATGCTCGGGCTGATTCCGGACGGCCACATGGACCTCGCCCACGACCTGGTCGACGATTTCTCCTACCTCATCGAGACGTACGGCCACATCCCCAACGGCGCGCGCACCTTCTATTTGTCGCGCTCGCAGCCGCCGGTCTACTACCTGATGGTCGGGCTGTTGAGCCCCGATCCGGCCAAGGCATGGGCCCGTCACCTGGGTGACCTCGAGCGCGAGTACGCTTTCTGGATGCAAGGTGCAGGGCTTCGTCCCGGCGAGGCCCGGCGCAACGTGGTCGCGATGCCTGACGGCTCCCTCCTCAATCGCTATTGGGACGACAGGGACACACCGCGCGATGAGGGTTATCGCAATGACGTACTGACCGCGCGCGCCTCTGCAATGCCGCCCGCGCAGATTTACCGCGATATCCGCGCGGCCGCCGAGAGCGGCTGGGATTTCAGCTCCCGCTGGTTCGGCGACCGGCAGCACATGCGAACCATCCGCACGACCGACATCGTGCCGGCGGATCTCAACAGCCTGCTGTACGGGCTGGAGGAGGCCATCGCCCGCGGCTGTCAGGAGAAGCACGATGCCGCCTGCGAACAGGCATTCGATGGGCACGCACACCGTCGGCAGGCGGCAATGGACCATTATCTCTGGGACGCCAAGGGAGGCTATTTCACGGACTATGACTGGCGCGCAGGCAAGCGCACGGATGAGCTCAGCGCGGCGACGCTTTATCCTCTCTTCGTCGGGCTCGCGACAGCGGAACAGGCGGCGCACGTCACGGCGCTCGTGCGAGCGCGATTGCTGCAGGGCGGCGGCGTCGTGACCACGACGATCCATTCGGGTCAACAATGGGACGCGCCGAACGGCTGGGCGCCGCTACAGTGGATCGCCGTCCGCGGGTTGGCGCGCTACGGCGATGATGCTCTCGCTCATGAGATCGCTGGGCGTTGGGTGGCGACAGTACGCCGCGTGTACGCCAACACGGGGAAGATTTTCGAGAAGTACGACGTCGAGCGTGCGCTGCCCGGCGGCGGCGGCGAGTACCCCGTGCAGGACGGGTTCGGCTGGACCAACGGGGTGACTCGGGGCCTGCTGCAGGTCTATCCGGACCTGCGGGCGGCTGCGTCGCGCTAGCCGGCCCCGAGCGATGTGCGCCCGCTACCAGACTCCTTCGCAAGCCGCCGCCGAGCGGTACTGGCAGGTGCTCGAGCCACTCTGGCATTTCGAGCCCAGCTGGCGGGTCCTGCCGACGGACCCGGTGCCCGTCGTCCTCAGCGTGAAGGGGGCAACTACCGGACGCATGATGCGCTGGGGTCTGTTGCCCTTTCGCGGCGAGGCTCATTTTCCGCTCATCAACGCGACGGTCGAGAAGCTGGAGACTTGGTATGCCTGGAAAGAGCCTTGGGAGCGCCGCCAGCGCTGCATCCTGGTGATGGCCGGATTCTATGAGCCGCACGTTTTCGAGGACGGCCGCAAGGAGCCGTTCTACGTGCATCTCGCCGATCGTCCCACCTTCGGCGTGGCAGGAATTTGGGACCGCAGACACCAGGCGGATGGCAGCGACGTGCTCTCGTGCGCGCTCATTACCCTGCCGCCGAACAGCCTCATGGCGGAAATCCACAACGAGAAGCAGCGGATGCCGGCCGTGCTGCGCGCGGAGGATCACGAAGCCTGGCTGCGCGGCAGCCCGCAGGAAGCGAAAGCCTCGCTCGTGCCGTATCCGAGCGACACCATGGTCGCCTGGCAGGTGAGCCGGCGGCTCTACGCCGTCAAGACGCCAAACGATGCGGCACTCATAGAGCCGATTCCCGATCTGCGTGCGCCGCCGCCGCGTAGCTGAGCTCCATCGCCGGCTGAGGCAGCCGCGGTGCCAATCACAGAACTTTGCCACCGGCGCGTGGCCGATGGGGGTAATCTTGCTGACTTTGGACAATAAATGGGGGCGGCGTCGATGCCCGACGACCATTCGATTTTGACTGCCACGCTGCCAGTGACCTCGCCAGTGGGTGTAGACCTGCGGCGCACCGCCGCCAATCCGGATTACTGGTATCCGCTGGCATGGTCTGATGAGCTCAAGCCCGGCAAGATATTGGGCCGGCGGTTCGCGGGCGAGCCCATCGCGCTCTTTCGTGGCGGCAGCGGACGCGCAGTCGCGCTCGAGGATCGCTGTGCACACCGGCAGGTGCCGCTGCACCTCGGGGTGGTTCAAGGCGATGGCGTGAAGTGCCACTACCACGGCTGGGCATACGACTGCAGCGGCAAGTGCGTGGACGTGCCATACCTCGGCAGGGAACGCGTCCCGAACGGCGTCCGCTCTTACCCGGTCCGCGAGGTCGATGGGCTGGTGTTCGTCTTTCCAGGCGATCCCGCCCTGGCGGAGGGACGCTTGCCGACGTCCCTGGGCGCCTCGCAGCGCCGCGACTACAAGACGCGGCGGCTCAACCGCGAGGTGGCCTGCCACTACACCTTCATGCACGAGAATCTCTTCGACATGAACCACCAGTTCATGCACCGCAAGCAAATGGGCTCGATCCGTGCGAGCTGTCTCGGGCGCCGCCACGGCGAGCACTGGGCGGAGGTCGAGTACTCCTTCAGCCGCACGGCGGGCAAGCAGTCGATGGGTGAGCGCGTGATCGTCGACATGATGCGCAAGCGCAGCGATGCGCGGCAGGATTTCCGCGACCACATGCGGATTCGCACCGACTATCCGGCGCAAAGCCTGAAGGTCTGGGTAGGACGCAACATCGAAGAGAGCCAGGACCCCGTGCTGGATGTCTGGCTCTGCTATATCCCGCTGGATGCGCAGCAACGGACCAACCGGACCTTCGGCTATCTGTCCGTGAAGAAGCCGCCGATCCCCGGCCTCATCCATCTCGCCTGGCCGTTCTTCACCTGGTTCACGGAGCGGATCTTCCGCGAGGACAAGGATATCGTCGAGCACGAGCAGCGGGCTTTCGACGCGCAGGGCGCGGACTGGAACAACGAGGTATTCCCGGCGATCCGTGATCTGCGGACCGTGCTCGCCCGTTGCGGGGTTCCACTGGACGCTGCGCGCTGAGACGGGGCGCCGCGCACCCTATTGGGCGGCTATCAACACCGCGTTGGTCCCTCCGAAGGCGAACGAGCTCGACATGACCGTGCGCGCTCCGGCTCCGCGGCGTGCATGGTTGGGAACGTAGTCGAGATCACAATCCGCGGCCGGCACCTCCAGGTGCATCGTCGGCAGCAGCACATCCTGCTGCAGCGCCAGCAATGCGAGTGCGAGCTCGAGAGCACCGCTCGCGCCGAGGAGATGACCGTGGATCGCCTTGGTGGCGCTCACCGGGATCCGATACGCCCGTTCACCGAAGACCTCCTTGAGCGCCGCCGTCTCGACGGAGTCGTTCGCCTGGGTGCCCGTGCCGTGAGCGTTGATGCAGTCGATCGCCTCCGCCGCGATTTCTCCCGAGCGCAGTGCCGCACGCATGGCAGCAGCCTGGCCGGCGACGGTGGGCCTGGTAATGTGAGCCGCGTCGGCAACGAGTCCGTAACCGAGGATCTCACCTTGAAGGGATGCGCCGCGCGCGATGGCTCGCTCCCGGTCTTCGAGCACGAAGATTGCCGCTCCTTCGCCCAACACGAGCCCGCTGCGATTGGCGGCGAAGGGCTTACAGGAAGCGGCGGGGTTGCGGGGGTCCTCGCTCGCCAGGGTGCGCAGCGCCTCCCACGCTTTCATCGCTCCAAACGCCAGGGGTGCCTCCGAGCCGCCGACGATGGCGATGTCGATCTCCCCGCGCCGCAGGCGCAGCCAGGCCTCGCCAGTGGCGACCGCCGCGGAGGAGCAAGCCGTGGAGTAAGTGAGATTCGGGCCGCTGAGGTCATGCTCGATCCCGATCCAGGCGGCGGGCGCGTTGGTCATTCCCATGAGGATCGAGAACGGCTTCATACGCTCACAGTTGTCCCGGTACAGCGAGAGGTAACCCTCGTCGTTGCTGAGGGCACCGCCCATGCCGGTGCCGATGAAGACTCCGACCCGCGCGCGATCCGCGGCGGCAAGATCGAGCTGCGCTGCCCCGATCGCCTGTCCTGCCGCTACCAGGGCGAACTGACTGACGCGGTCCAACATCCGCAGCCGCGGCGGGGGAAAGTGCTCTTCCCCCTGGAAGCGTACGCAGGCCGCGAGCGGAGCGGCCAGGCGGTCCGACCAGGATGCTTCGATGCGCCGGATGGCGGAGCGTCCCGCGGCCGCGTTGTCGAGCGCTTGCGCGCAGCTGTTGCCGAGCGGTGAGATGAGCCCGATTCCGGTGACCGCGACACGCCTCATGCGCTGGGATCAACCGAGGCAGGTCGAGCGCTGGGCGCACGTTGCACCGCAGCTTTCTGCGGCGCCGTCCTCTGCTCGGCGATCAGGCCATCGATGTAGGTCGCGGCTTCCTCCAGGGTTCCGAGCGTGATCCCCTCCGAGGGGAAGTGCACGTTGAACTCCTCCTCGATGAAGAACAGCATCTCGACCATGCCCAGGGAGTCGATGCCGAGGGCGCCGAGCGCCTGGTCGGGCGCGAGCCGGGCCGGGTCCAGCTTGTAGCGCTGCACGAGGATACGCGACAGTCGTTCGATCGTCGTCATGGTGGAGACCCCTGGATGAAACCGGGAAGGGCTGCGCACGGAAGCGCCACGGCCGAGCGTGTCTTGCCACTTGCCCGTGCAGCGATGCCCAGCAGCGCGGGTGCCCGCCGCAGCAGCGGGAGGAGCGGCGCCGCGATACCCGGACGCATCGCGGCATGGGCAAAGCAGGCCGCAAGACGCATCCGCCGGACGAAGTGCGAGCGCCATCGTGAGGCATAACGCTGTTGAATGTCGCGCCGGCGCAGCTCACCGCGCGCATCGCACCGGAATGCATCGGCGCAGCCGGCCAGCTCCTCGCAGAGGAGCCATGCCGACTGCAGCGCCATGCTGATGCCTTCGCCGATGATGGGATGGACTTCTCCGGCTGCATTGCCTATGAGAAACCCGCTGGTGCCGCCGCTTCCCACGCGGACACCGGGTCGGATCGGGCCGGCGGCGAGCCACGGTCCGACTCTACGCGCATTCGTCAGGGCTTCTCTCACTCCACGGCAGTCGCGGCGCAGAAGCGTCTCGATCGTCTCACCGGCCGGGGCGCGCCCTGTGTCGCCGCCACGCCGGCACGCGGCGAGTCTGTCGCGCCGAATGCAGCAGGCGAGGGTGGTCAGCCCGTCGCTCGAGCGAACCATCCCGCCGTAGCCGCCGGCAAACGCCAACACCGGCAGGAGGCCAGCGTCCAAAGTGGCGTCGTGAAAGCTCGCTTTGAACCCCAACAGATCGGCGGCTCGATGCTCTCGCTTCCTGGGCGTTCCCTCCGCAGGAGAGGGCTCCCAGGAACCGTGCGCACGAATGAGCACCGGCGCGCGCAGCGTCCGCTGCACGGAGCCCGTGTCCGCGGTATCGACTCCATATCCCGCACCGCGCGCATCGCCGTGGACGGCAAGCGCCCTGGAGGGCTGGAGCACGGTGGCACCTGCGGCTCGCGCCTGCTCGAGCAGCAGCAGATCGAGGTGCTCTCGTCCGAGGGCGAGTCCCCACGGGGAAGCGCCACCGGCACCGGCCGGCAATGCGGCGGTGATACCGTCCTCGCCGCACCACAGCGCGACTCGGCGCAGCTCAGGGCCGGCCTGCCGGCGCAGTGCCGCGCCCAGACCCAACGCCCGCAGCAGCGGTAGATTGCTCGCTGCGATGCATTCCCCGCAGACCTTGCGGCGTGGGAACGGCCGCGCCTCGAGAAGTGCCACCGACCGGCCCGCACGCGCGAGCAGAATGGCCGCGCTCGAGCCGGCGGGGCCGGCGCCGATGACGATCGCATCGTATGAGGTCTCCATCAGGCCGTATCGCCCCGCGTGGCGACGAAAAGATGACTGAATGGGCCGGCCGGCCGCTCCTGCAGCTTCCAGTGCGGCCCGCCTGCGGGCCACAGCCGTGACAGCTCGGCGTCGCGAAACCCGGCACCCACGCTGACGATTGCATCGTGAAGGGTGTCGGTGCTCACCCCCAGAGCGGGCAGCAATCGGCTGCCGAGAAGTCCCGGCAGGCTGCGCCGCGGCTCGCAGGCGACGAAGGCGTCGCAGCGGGCTGCAACGGCCGCGAGCAACTCGCGCAGATCGTGCTCCTCGAAGTGATGCAGAAAGAGATTGACCAGAACGATATCCCAGCGTCCCGCGAGATGTTGTTGCGTCGGGGCTCGAGCCCATTCAAGCACATCCACGATGAGCGGGCGCAGGGTCCAGCCCAGGTGAGCAAAAGCGGTACCCATGGCCTCTCCGGTCAAGGCTTGCCGATCGAGCAGCGTCAGCTCGACCCCGTGCCATCGCGTGGCAAGCTGTTTCGCGATACGTAGCGCCAGGCTGCCGTCGCCGGCTCCAAGCTCGAGAATGCGCACGGGCCCGTGCTGCGGAGCCGCCGCCCAGGCGCGGCGCAGCGCACGACTGAGAATTCCGCAGCTCCCCATGACGCGATTGACGCGCTGCAGATCGCGCCGGGAGCGAATCGCACGCGGGTCCGTCGCCGGCAGCTCATCGAGGATCTCCGGGCTGAGCGTGCGGCCGCCAGCGGTCAGTCGACTTGCAGAAGGGCCCCGTGACAGCTGAAGCCGGCGCCAAACGTTCCGAGCCACCACCATCCTCCCGCCGCGCCGCCCGCCAGGGCGGCCTGCAGCACGAAGTACACGAATGCGCTCGAGAGGTTGCCGTACTCCCGCAACACCGCCGCGCTGTACCCGAGATCCTGCGGCGGAATTCTCAGCCGCTCCTGCAACGCAAGCAGCACGTCGCGTCCGCCGGCATGCATGATCCAGGCCGCGATCTGCGAGATGTCGAGCCGCGTGCGCTGCAAGACCGTCCCGAGCACCCGCTCGAGGTACTCCGCCGCGAGTTGCGGCACCGGCCGCGTCAGCACGTTGCGCAGCATTCCGCAGCGCTGCTCGAACTTCAGCGCCTCGCGCCGGCCGGGATCCAGCAAGGACTCGCAGTCCTGCCAGAGGATGCGGCGGCGGCTCGCAGAGGGCTGATTCGACAACACGGCGGCGCCCGCTCCATCGCCAAAGAGACACGCGCTCACGAGAACGCCCGGATCATCATCGAGGTACACGGCCGCGCTGGACACCTCGACACAGATCGAGAGAACGTTGCTGCTGTCCCCGGAGCCGATGAGCGCCTGACCCAGGCGCATGTTGGGAATCGCGGCGGCGCAGCCTTGCCCGACGAGATCGAATGCCGCTATGTTGGGGCGCAGACCCAAGCGCTCGACGACATATCCGGAGAGGCCCGGGCAGAGATAACCCGTGCAGGTGCTCACGATGATGGCGTCGATGTCGCCGGTGTCGACCCCGGCATTGTCCAGAGCTGCCGCCCCGGCGCGGCCGGCAAGCTCGGGGGCCGTCTCCAGGAAGCGCCGGTGCAGCGTGTCCGGGTCGATCTGAAATACCTCGCCGAGCGAGGCCACCGCGAGGCGTCGCGCCTCCATGCCGTTCTCATTGAGCAGGACCGCTCTGGCGAGCGCGCGCGTGCGCCCGTTCAGTCGCTCGAACCACTCGGAGCGCCGAAAGGCCTCCCAGCAATCGACCTTGGTGTAGCGCGACGGTGGGGCCGCAGTGCCGATGCCTTTCAAGTACATGCGGGTAGGTATCCCCGAAGAAGGGGATAGGTTCCTTGCATCCCGCTAATTTTCAGCCCACCAGATCCCGATAAGCGTGCCAGGTCGCATGCCCGAGGAGGGGGGCGATCACGACCATGCCGAGGAGGAGGGTCAGGAAGCCGAGCGCCGTCAGGCCGACGATGAGCGCCGCCCATACGATCATGGCCGGGACATTGTGCAGGCTTGCCTTGACACTCGCCCACATCGCCTCGGCCGCGGTCGCATGCCGGTCGATGATGAGCGGCACGGCGACCACGGACAGCACGAAGACGGCGACGGCGAAAATGGCGCCCGAGGAGAAGTACGCGACCACTTCCCGCGTGCTCGCGAAGTCGCCGGCCCCGCCCCAGAGCGCCACGGCGAGGCTCGGCACGCGGATGGCGAATATCGACTCCAACAGCACCGTGGAGGCGATGAACCAGACGATCGCGATGACGGCCAGAAAGCCGCCAAAATGGATCAACGCATCGGGGTTGCGGGTGACTGCCTCCAACGACTCGTCGAACCCGCGCGGCTCGCGCGCGGCCCGCCTCCTGGAGAGCTCGCAGACACCGGTGGTCATGATTGGCCCGACCAACAGATAACCGGTCACCGCCGCTGCGATGAGATAGGGATGAGTGCTGCCTAGCATGAGCAGCACCGCCCCGATGATGGAGATGATGACGCCGTGCGCGAGGCTCGCGCGCTCCATCTGACGGAGGTCTTCCCATCCGCGGCGCAGCCACACGATCGACTGGAGCGCTGGAACGCTGCGAACTTCCACATGCAGGAAGCGACGTTTGCCGAGGCTGAGGGACGTGCTCATGGAGGACTCCGCGAGTGGGCCGCTGCCAACAGCATACTCCTCGAGGCCGCGATGCAACCCCGCCGCAGTGCAGTTGCGTTGTCAAGCTCCCGTTCGAGTCGGCCCGAAGGCGGGGCGGGCATCGGGCTTGCCGCCTCCGTCGGCGCCAGCTTCGCATCCGCAAGGGTGCGGCTGGCGAGGCGCAAGAGGCTCTCGCCTGCCTCAGCGGCTCTGCGAGCGGGCCGGCCCATCCCGTCGAAGAGGCACCACGCGCGGCGGACGATGCCCCGACCCTTATTCCTGCCGAATCTCGAAATATCCGAGGAAGATTACCTAAATCAATGATAATATTGGCGCCCCCGGCCGGAGTTGAACCGACGACCTACCGCTTAGGAGGCGGTCGCTCTATCCACTGAGCTACGGGGGCGCCGCAGCCGCGAAGTTTACCTCGCGGGCGTTCCGGCATCGACGTTACCGATCATCGGCAGCACGCCTTTGTCCCCCACCACCGTCGGCAGGTGCCCGTCCCACTTGACGATGGCCTGCTGTTGGATGAGCTCGGGCGTCAGGGTCTGCTGCAGGAGCTTCTGGGCCTGCGACTGCGCCTGCGCCTCGACGATCCGCTGCTGGGCGACGACCTTTGCTTGATCCAGCTCATACTGCGCCTGCAAGGCGCGCTGCTGGGCGACCTGCTTGCGCTCGATCGCCTGCGCGAATTCGTCGCTGAAGTGGAAGTCGGTGATGTTCACCGAGTCGACCACCACGCGATAGGGCTGCAGCTCCGAAGTGATCTGTGTCTGGATCTGGCTCCGTACCGCGTCTCGATGGACGATCAGGTCCTCCGCGTTGTAGTGAGCCGTGATCGCCTTCACCGAGTTGCTGATCGCCGGGCGGATGATCTTGTCGACCAGGTCCGATTCGTTGCCGATGTGCTGATACACCCATTCCGCATCGGCCGGCAGGATGTGCCAGTTGGTCGCGACCGTGGTGGAAACGTTCTGCAGGTCGAGGCTCGCCGAGGTTTCCGCGGCCTGGGAGTTCTGCACCTGCACGTCCATCCTGGCAACCGACTGCACGAAGGGCAGCTTGAAGTGCAGGCCGGGATCGAGAACCCCGTCGTGCACCGCGCCGAAAGTCATCAGCACCCCGCGCTGACCTGGGCCGATCTGCACGAACGCGCCGCCGAGGATGAGGAGCACGATCACGACGATCACGCCGCCGACAAAAGCCGGGCGCAAGGTCTTGCTGCTCGGCAGGGAAGAAATTCCGGAATTCATGGTCAGAGGGCTCCGTACGGCTTCCGCGGCCGCTTCGAGGGGAGGGCAAGAAGTTTCCGCATTGACGTCCTGGGCGAGCTCCGCCTGCCACGATGCAGACTCAGCCATTCTACCTCAGCGCAAGCCCGGCGCGCGCGACGGGCAGCCGCTTCCAGCCCGAAGTTGCAGCGGCGGGCCGGTCCAATCGGCGAAGGCCTGCAGCTGCTTCGGAAGTTTGCCGGCGTACAGGGGGCGCGAAGGTGAGCCGGCAATCGTTCGTTAGAATCTCATCCGGACCGTGGCTCCGCCTCCCGGGGTCTCGCCGATGTCGACGGCCGCGCCGTGCGCGGCGGCGATCTGCCGCACGAGCGTGAGACCGATGCCGCTGCCCTGGCGCTTGGTGGTGAAGAAGGGAACGAAGACTTTCTCGCGCTGATCGGGTGGAACGCCCGGGCCGTTGTCGGACACGGAGATCGCGATGCGGCCGTCCGGCTCCCGATATGCCGCAAGGGCGATCTGTCCGGAAGGGGTGTCCCGCAACGCTTCGAGAGCGTTGCGCACAAGGTTGATGAGCGCCTGATCGAGGAGCTCGGGATCCATTGCGAGCTCCAGGCTCTCGGGGTCCACCCGGGTCGCCATCCGGATGTCGCGATCGGCGAGGTCGCTCGCCAGAAGCCGTTGGATCCGGGCGAACAGGCGCTGCACCGGCATCACCTCGATGCGCGCCGCGAGCGGCTTCGTCAGACGACGGTGGCTGCGCACGAAGTGTAAGAGGCCCTCACTCCGCCGGGCAACGGCTTCCAAAGCCTCGCGCGCGTCGGCCAGGGTACCGGCACGCGGGTCGTCAGCCGGCAACTGCTCGAGAACGTCGCGCACCAGGCCGTGTGCGGTGGCGGCAAGGGAGGATACCGGCGTCAGGGAGTTCATCACTTCGTGAGCCATCACGCGGATGACGGTTTGCCAGGCTTCGAGCTCCTGCGCGCTCATCTCGTTCTCGATGTTCTGCAGGGAGATGAGGCGTGAGCGCATCCCGCGGGCGGCAATCTCGGTCACGGCGGCTTTGAGGAGCAGAGTGCCCGACGAGCGCTCCATCCGCAGGATCGCGGTGTTGCCCGGCGAGAGGGCCTCGAGGCTCACCGCAAAGGACTCGCCGTAGCGTGCGAGCTGGCGGGTCTGTGTGAGGGAGCTCTCGAAGAGGCGCCGCGCGGCCATGTTGAGCAACTTCACGGCGCCCCGCTCGTCGAGCGCGATCAAGGCCACGGGAACATGGTTGACCAGGGTTTGCAGGTACTGCGCCTGCTCGTCCCGCTCCGAGCGGCCGGCGCGCAAGCGCGCGAGTACCCGATCCATGGCGGTGCCGAGCTCGCGGTGAGTGCCGTCCGCCGTGAGCCCGGCGAAGCTCTGGGAGAGATCATCGAACGACAGGGCATCGAGGAATCGTGCCACCTCGCGGCTCGACTGCGTCGCGAAGCGGACGAGGAATGTGGCTTCCGCGAGAGTCAGCGCGGCGCCCAGCGTGATCGTCATATACCACTGGGTGTTGGCGATCATCCAGGACACGGCCGCAACCGTCAGGAAGAGTGCCGTCGTCCGTATGGCGATTCCTGTCCGGTAGCGGTTATAGGCCATGCTTCTGCATCCGGCGGTAGAGCGAGGCGCGGGTGAGGCCGAGCGACTCCGCGGCGCGGCTGATGTTGCGTCCGTGAGCTTCGAGCGCGCGCACGATCGCGTCGCGCTCCACTGCATCCAGTCGCGCTGATTCCGGCACTGGGGCCGCTGCCGCCGTGCTGCCCGGCGCCGCGCCGCTTGCCGCGAGCGAGAAGTCCGCAGACTCCAGCATCTCTCCCTCGCTGAGAATGACGGCGCGCTCGATGGCATGGCGCAGTGCCCGCACGTTGCCCGTCCACGGATGCGCCATGAGGCCTTCGAGCGCCGTGGCGCTCAGGCGCTTCGGTGGCACGTTGTACTTCTCCGAGTAGATGGCAATGAAGTGCTCGAGAAGCAGCGGAATGTCCTCCTGCCGCTCGCGCAGCGGCGGCAGCGCGATTTCCACCGTATTGATGCGATAGAGCAGGTCCTGCCGGAACACGTTCTCGTCCGCGAGGCGCTCGGGTGCGAGGTTGGTGGCACAGATCAGGCGCACATCGATGGGCTCGGGCCTCTCGGCGCCGACCGGCGTTACTTCTCGCCGCTCGAGCGCCGTCAGGAGTTTTCCCTGCAGGTGCAGGGGAACGTTGCCCATCTCGTCCAGAAAGAGGGTGCCTCCGGAGGCGGCGCGCAACAGCCCGATCCGGTCCTGCTTCGCGTCGGTAAAGGCTCCGCGGCGGTGGCCGAAGAGCTCGCTCTCAAAGAGATGCGACGAGAGCGTCCCGAGATCGACCCGGAGGAACGCCTCCTGCGCACGTTTGGAGTGGCGGTGAATCTCGCGTGCAACCAACTCCTTGCCGGTGCCGTTCTCGCCGAGAATCAGTACATTGGCGCCACTCGGAGCCGCGCGCCGGATCATCTGGAAGACACGCAACATGGCCGGCGAAGTGCCGACCATCTCGCCGTCGATGCGCGTGGCCTCGGCGAGTCCGCGGCTGCGGGCGCGGAACTCGGACGCCTCGAGGCGCGATTTGCGCAGGTTGCTGGCGGCGATCAACGTCGCGAGGAGCCTCTGGTTCTCCCAGGGCTTTGTCACGAAGTCCGCGGCGCCGCGCTTCATGGCCTCCACCGCCAGAGTGACATCGCCGTGCGCGGTGATCAGCACCACCACCGCCTGGGCATCGAGCGCAATCACTTGCGAGAGCAGCGCCAGGCCCTCGGTGCCGCGCTCGGCGCCGGCGGCGAAGTTCATATCCAACAGCAGCACATCGAAGCTGTTGCGGCGTACCAGCTCAGGGAGGCGCGCAGGATCGCGCAAGGTCTCGACCGAGGCGAAGTGCCTCTTCAGGAGCAGCTTCGCAGCCAGGAGGATGTCCTCCTCGTCATCGACGACGAGGATGCGGGCGGTATGAGGAGCGCGCTGTGCCAAGTGTCCGAATCCGAACAGTGTGCGCCGGCGTTGTACACCAACGAACAGTCGCCGGCCAGCAGGAGACGCACAACCCTTTGATAACACGCGTCTTTTGATCTGGCACGCGGGCTGCATCAAGGGCTCGATGCCATTCGGTAGACAGTCGACGAGCAGTGAGAGTCGCGCGATCGGTGAGATCGGCAGACGGGCGGGCGGTCGCGAGCCGGAACCCCCTCCGGCCAACGGCGGCATGGACCGGCCGCTCGCCCGTCCGCCGGCTTGGCGCCGGTACGGGCCGTACGCCGCGGGCGCGGCGCTCGTCATCGCAGCTCTGATCTGGCTCCTGCATGGGGTCAGCATCAGCACCTATCGCGTGCCGGCGGATCAGCTCACCGTCGGCACGGTGACGCGAGCGAAGTTCGAGGACTACATCGCGGTCCGCGCGACGGTCGCGCCCCTCACCACGATCTACCTCACCACGGAGCAGGGTGGCGCGGTGGCGAAGGTGCTGGCCGAGGACGGTGCGAGGGTGCAAGCCGGCCAGCCGCTGATCGTCCTCTCCAACACCGCTCTGCGGTTGCAGGTCGCATCGCGTGAAGCCGACGTCTCGAGCCAGATCAACGCCATCGAGAGCACGAAGCTGCAGCTCGAGGACACGCGCTTCAAGTACCAGAGCCAGCTGCTCGATATCCAGCATCAGCTCGCCGTGCTGAAAAGCGATCTGGCGCGCGACAAGATCCTGCTCGACGGCCACGCCATCGCGCCCATGCTGTATGCGCAGGACCGGGAGCAATACCGCTATGAGCTCAAGCTGCGCGATGCCACCCTCGCCTCGCGCAACGCCGAGCAGCAGGTGCGCACGAGGCAGCTCGCCCAGCTCGGCAAGACTCTGGCCTGGCTCAAAGACAACATTGCCACGGCGCGAGCCAGCCTCGATGCACTCACCATCCGTGCGCCGATCGCCGGGCACCTGACGGCGCTCGATTCGCTGGTGGGCGAGTCCAAGACCGCGGGGGCGGTGCTGGGCGAAGTCGATTCCCTCGATCGATTCAAGCTGACCGCGCAGGTCGATGAGTTCTATCTCGGCCGCGTTGCCCTCGGGCAGACGGCCCTGTTCCCGGTCGGCGACCGGAACTTCGCGGCCACGATCGTCGAGATTCATCCGCAGGTCGCAGATGGCACGTTCAAGGTCGATCTACACTTCAAGGGTCCCGCGCCCCAGGGCATCACCGTCGGGCAGGCGATCGACACCAAGCTCGAGCTGGGAGGCGCGGCGACGGCTTTGACGCTGCCCAACGGACCCTTCTACCAGGACACCGGCGGGCAGTGGGCCTTCGTGCTGACTCCCGACGGAAAGTACGCAACGCGGCGCCGAATCGAGCTCGGCCGCCGCAACCCCGAGCACGTCGAGGTCCTCGACGGGTTGGAGCCCGGCGAGCGGGTCATCGTCTCGAGCTACCAGGGCTTCGAGCATGTGCAACGCATCGAGCTCGAAAAGACCAAGCACCCGAACTGATCGCGCAGGATGAGTCCATGCTGTCACTGAAACGTCTTACGAAGAGCTACCGCACCACAGAAGTCGAGACGACCGCGCTGCGCAGCGTGGATCTCGAGATCGCCGCCGGCGAGTTCGTCGCCGTGATGGGTCCCTCGGGCTGCGGCAAGTCGACCCTACTCAACATCGTGGGCATGCTCGACAGTCCGTCATCGGGGGAATACTGGTTCGCGGGGCGGGACATCGCCGGGTGGTCGGAAGGCCAGCTCTCGGAGCTGCGCAAGAACACCCTCGGCTTCATCTTCCAGAGCTTCAATCTGGTCGATGAGCTCAACGTGTTCGAGAACGTGGAGCTCGCGCTTCTCTATCACAAGGACGTTCCGGCCCGCGAGCGCAGGACCCGGGTGCGCGAGGCGCTCGAGCGCATGAAGATCTCCCACCGCGCGAAGCACCGGCCGCAACAGCTGTCCGGCGGTCAGCAGCAGCGCGTCGCGATCGCGCGCGCCGTGGTCTCGAGACCGAAGCTCATCCTCGCCGACGAGCCGACGGGCAACCTGGACTCCGCAACCGGCGAGGAGGTGATGCAGTTGCTGACCGAGCTGAACGGGGAGGGCACGACCATCATCATGGTCACGCACTCGCGTCCGCATGCCGAGTATGCTCACCGCATCGTGAATCTCCTCGACGGTGGGATCGTCACGGAAAAAATACGCATGGCCGTCTGAGGCCGCGGTCATGTGGCGCCATTATCTGTCGTCCGCAGTGCGCGGAGTCGTTCATCACCGGCTGTACAGCGTCATCAATGTCGCCGGTCTGGCCGTCGGGCTGACGTGCGCCATCTTCGTCGTCCTCTTCATGCGTGACGAGCTTTCCTATGACAAGTGGATTCCCGACACTGGGAATCTCTATCGCGTAGAGCTGACACTCCATCTTCCCAGCCGCGCGCCGATGCGGGCTGCCGTTACTCCGTACCCGATGCCGGCGGTGATGCGCGATCAGATTCCCGGGGTGACGGCGATGACGAGGCTGTATACCTGGAACGTGACGCTGACGAGCGGGAGTCGGCAGTTTTCGCAGAATGTCGACGTGGTGGACCCGGACTTCTTCAAGATCATCCGGCTGCCGCTCGTCAAGGGAGATGCCGGCTCGGTATTTCGCCAGCCGCAGTCCGTGGTCCTGACTCAGTCGGTGGCCAGGAAGTACTTTGGCGACGCCGACCCCATCGGGCGGACCGTGACGGTCGCCGAGGGGAATTGCACCGCCGCCGCCGCCGCATGCCCACAGATCTCGCTCCGAGTCACGGGGGTCGCGCGCGATCTGCCGCACAACACCCAGCTGGTCGGAGACGCTTTCATTCCTACGACCTCCCTGGCGAATCCCATCCCGGAGAGCACGCGGCAGGATTGGCTCAGTGAGAATGGATTCGCCTACGTACGACTGGCCCAGGGGGTCGCTCCGGCGGCCGTGGCACGGGCCGTGGCGCCGATCTTCGACCAGGACGTGACACCCGTGCTGTCGAGATACGCGGGCTTCCACGTTCGGGGAAGCCAGGTGTACGAGGCGCATCTGACGCCCTTCACTCAGGTCCACCTCAACTCTTCGCAATGGCAATTCAATCCGACACCTCCCGGGAGCTGGAGCACGCTCTACGGCGTCGCGGCCATTGGCATGCTGACTCTTCTGATCGCCTGCTTCAACTTCATGAATCTGACGACCGCCCGAGCGACGCTGCGGGCGCGTGAGATTGCCTTGCGCAAGCTGCTCGGCGCCGGCCGGGAACAGCTGATCCTGCAGTTCCTCGGTGAGGCGGTACTGGTCGCGCTCCTATCGCTGATGTTGGCGCTCGCGCTGGCGGAGGTGCTGCTGCCGCTGTTCGACGAATTCCTGCAGCGCCCGATCGCGCTCCACTATACGGGCGATTTGCGGCTGCTGCTCCTGCTCGCCGGCGTCGCCGTGGCTACCGGTCTCGTCGCGGGCAGTTATCCGGCGCTGGTGCTTTCCGGCCTTCGGCCGATAGGGGGCTTGCGCGCCGGCGAGGCGACGCCGCACCGGTCGCGAGGGCTGCGAAACGTGCTCGTGGTGCTGCAATTCGCGGTCTCAGTCGGCATGGGTATCGCAGCCGGTGTCGTCTTCAGTCAGATCCGTTACGCGCGTGCCATGAACCTGGGGTTTCGTCACGACGATGTGGTGGTCATCATGGGCAACAGCCGCCTGGTGGGCGAGAAGCAGGAGGCGTTCGCCCAGGCTTTGCGGGCGGACCCCGGCGTTGCTGCAGTGGGTCTTTCAAGCTACGTGCCGTTCCTGCCGGGTCAGTCGAACTCACTGATCCAAGTACCCGGCCGAGCGGGACAGTTTACGATCAACACGACGGTCATTGGTCCCGACTATCCCGGGGTCTACGGCATACGGCTGATCGCCGGCCGGCTCTTATCGGTGGGTCGTGGCCCGGATCGCCTGAACAGCATCGGGCTCTTCACCGGCGGTGATCCGCTCAACGAGGGTCGGGACCTCCTCATCAATGCCTCGGCGGCGAGACAGCTCGGCTTCACCCCGCAGCAGGCGGTCGGGAAGAGCATCCTCTACAACCACAACCACCTAACCATCGTAGGCGTCCTCGCCGACGCCAAGCTGCAGGGTGCGCGAGAGCCGGTCGTGCCCATGATCTATGTGTACGTCCCGAGCTGGGGGATGAACATCTCCGTGCGGCTGCGTCCCGGACGGATCCCGCCGACCCTGCACTTCATCGACCAAACCTGGCGCGCTTTTATGCCGACCGTGGCGGTCCAACGCATGTTCCTGGATGGAAGCTTCGCCCAGCTTTATCAAGAGGACGAGCGCGAGGGCGCGATGCTGGGTGTATTCGTGATCGTCGCGGTTTTGATTGGGTGTCTCGGGCTGTATGGCCTAGCGGTCTTCACCGCCGAACGGCGAACCAAGGAGATCGGTATCCGCAAAGTCTCCGGCGCGCGCACCGGCGACATCGTGAAACTCATGCTGTGGCGGATATCGGTGCCGGTGCTCGTCGCAAACCTCATCGCCTGGCCGGTCGCATATGCATACTTGCGCCAGTGGCTCGATGGTTACGCCTACCGCATTGCGCTCAGTCCCGCCTATTTCCTCGCGGCCGCAACGGCCGCGCTGCTGATCGCCTGGGTGACTGTCTACGGGAATACGCTGCGGCTCGCCCGCGCGAATCCGGTCCGTGCGCTGAGATACGAGTAGAAAGGCGATGTTCCGGCACTACCTTCTGATGGCGGCGCGAGGCTTCGTTCGCCACAAGCTCTACAGCTTCATCAACGTGGTGGGGCTGTCCGTGGCTCTCGCATGCGCCATTCTCATTCTGCTTTTCGTGCGGGACCAGCTTTCCTACGATGCGTGGATTCCGGGGACGGAGAATCTCTACCGGCTCGCGCTGACCTATCGCTTGCCAGGCAACCCGCCGTTGCACGGTACAGCCGCGCCATTTCCCGTGGTCACGGCGATGGGCGAGAAGATTCCTCAGGTCAAGGCGGTGCTCCACGTGGTTCCGGAGTACATGACCGTCATGGCAGGCAATCTCAAGGGACACGAGACCGTCACTTTTGTCGACGCAAACTTCTTCCGGGTTCTGCCTATTCGCTTGCTGCGCGGCGATCCGGGACTGGCCCTCAGTCAGCCGGAGTCGGTCGTCCTGTCCGAGAGCATGGCGCGTAAATATTTCGGTGATGCGGATCCGATAGGCAAGATACTGAGAGTGAGCGGCAAGCTCATCGACTTCTGCACGCCGCACGATGCTTCCTGCTACGGGGTCTCTCACCCGCTGACCGTCTCGGGTGTGATGCGAGACCTGCCGCACGAAACGCAGCTGAGCGCCGACTTCATCGTCCCCAACAGGTCGCGCGCCGACGAGGTTACACCGCTGGAGAAGAATACCTTTTGGAGCGCCCCGCTCGACGATCATGGCTATGTGGAGCTCGCGCCGGGAGCCAGCCCGTCTCGGGTCCTGGCGGCGCTCGATCCGATCCTCGACGCCTCCGTCGATCTCAAGGATCTCGGCATGCATGTCCGCGGCAGCGTGGCACAGAAATATAGCCTGATTCCGTTCCGGGACGTCCACCTGGACAACGACAGATACGGTGGCATGACCCCAGGAGGGAACCGTACGACTGTATATGGGTTCGCTGTCATCGCACTGCTCGTCGTGCTCGTCGCCTGCAGCAATTTCATGAATCTTGCGACGGCACGCGCCACTCTGCGCGCGCGCGAAATCGCCATACGCAAAGTCGCAGGGGCAACGCACACCCAGCTGGCTCTGCAGATACTCACCGAGGCAGTGGTGACAACGCTCGTGTCCTTCGGCATCGCGCTCTCGCTCGCGGAGATCCTTCTGCCCGGGTACGACCGGTTCCTCGGCGAGCCGCTCGAATTGCATTATCTGACCGACTGGCGAGTCATATTGGCCATGGCGGCCGGCGCGGTGGCTGTGGGTCTCTTGAGCGGGCTCTACCCCGCGCTGGTACTGTCCGGATTCCGCGCCGGGTCGGCGCTGAAGTCGGGAAGCGGCGAGCGCAGCGGCTCGGGGCTGCTGCGATCGGTGCTGGTGGTCTCCCAATTCGCGGTGTCCATTGCAGTCGGAATCGCCGCAATAGTCATCTTCCGCCAGATCAGCTACGCGCGTACCGTCGATCTCGGGTTCGATCGCGATGGGGTGGTCGTGCTCCGCGACCTCCTCAATCTTTCTTCCGACACCAGAGAGGGTCTCGCGCGCATTCTGCGCTCCGGCCCCGGAATCGAGGGGACGGCTCTGTCGGACACCGTGCCGTTCGACCTTTGGGACTCGTTTTATGTGAGAGTCCGGTCAGACAAGGTTCCCCAAAGCACGAGCATACGGTTCATGCGTGCGGGGCCGGACTTCGCGCCTCTCTATGGAATCCGGCTGGTGGCCGGACGGTTGCCGACGGAGTCCGAAGACAAGGAGAGGCCGGGGACGACGTCAGGACTGGACGTGATGATCAACGCGACGGCTGCGCATCAGCTCGGCTACTCCCCTGACGAGGCGGTTGGACAGACGCTATCGACAGGAAGCGTCTTTGGAAGACTCAAAGTGATTGGTGTACTCAATGATGTCAATATCGCCGGTGTAGACTCGCAATCGGATCCGACGGTATATCTGCCGGACAGCGGCCAGGAGCGATTCCTTTCAGTGAGGGTACGCGCCGTGCAACTACCCCAGGCACTTCGCTTCATTGACAGGGCCTGGCGCTCCATCGCTCCCACAACCGCAATGGACCGGTACTTCCTGACCGATGCATTCAACGAGCAGTTCGCGACGGACGAGAGACAGGGGACGATCTTTGCGGGTTTCGTGGCCGTCGCCGTGCTCATCGGGTGCCTCGGTCTCTTCGGCCTGGCGGTGTTCACGGCCGAGCGGCGAACCAAGGAGATCGGCATCCGCAAAATTTCCGGCGCGCGCACCGGCGACATCGTAAGACTGATGCTGTGGCGCATCTCGCTTCCGGTGGTGGCCGCGAATGTCGTCGCCTGGCCGCTGGCCTATGCCTACCTGCACGGGTGGCTCGAGCACTACGCCTATCGGATCACCCTCAATCCCAGCTACTTCCTGGCTGCAGGTGCGGTGGCGCTGATCATCGCCTGGGCGACGGTGTATGCGAACACTTTGCGCCTGGCCCGGACCAGCCCGGTGCGCGCCCTGCGCTATGAGTAAGGGAAGGAATTCGAGAGCGGCCAGCAGGCAATGGCAGCTTGCCGCAGTCTGCGTCGCGGCAGCGGCTTGCGTGGCCGGTTGTGCCACGCGGCCCCCACAAGTCCTGATGCCGCAGATCGTCCCGCAGGCATTGGTCGGAACCGTAGCGGCACCCGCGGCGGTGTGGCCGCGGAGCGGCTGGTGGCACGAATTCGATAGTCCGGAGCTGTCGCGGTTCATTGGCCTGGCGCAAACCAACAATCGTGATATCGCCGTTGCGGCCGCGCGTCTGCAGGAGGCGAGGGCGGAGGTGACGATTCAGCGAGCGGCGCTCTTCCCCGCGCTCGATGCAGAGGCGCAAGCGAACCGGCAAGGAGTCGGGAAGGCCGCTTTGTCGAGCAACGGGCAGCGAGACTTCACCGGCAATTCTTTCGGTCTCAGCGCCAACGCGAGTTACGAGCTCGACGTCTGGGGACTCTCGCGCGAGAACCTCCACTCCGCGCAGGAAGCGCTGAAGTCCTCGCGCTTCGCGCAGCGGGCGGTCGCCCTCACGACGACTGCGGCCGTCGCCAACACGTATTTCGACATCCTGGCCCTGCGCGAGCAGATCGCCATCGCCAACGAGGATCTCTGCGCGATCGACGGCATACTGCAGATCGTCAAGCTCAAAGTCCGGGCCGGAACAGCCTCGCATCTGGATCTCGCCCAGGAGCAGGCGCAGATTGAGGCCGTGCGAGGGGAGCTTCCGGTGCTCGAGGAGCAGGCGCTCGAGGCGCAGATTGCACTGGCCGTTCTTTTGGGGCAGCCGCCGGAGGGGCTCGCCGTGCAGGCGCACAGCGCGGATGCCATCCAACTCCCAAAGGTGGCGCCAGGCCTGCCATCGGAGTTGCTGCTGCGCCGGCCCGATGTGGCCGAGGCGGAGGCGAACCTCGCGGCCGCGCATGCCAATCTGCAGGCGGCCCGGGCCGCGTTCCTGCCGCAGTTCGCCTTGAGCGGCAGCGCCGGTTTCAGCAGCGCCGCGGCCAACGCGCTGCTTCACGGACCGAGCTTCCTCTGGGATGCCGGCGCTCAGATGGTCCAGACGATCTTCGATGGCGGCAAGCTCATCGGTCAGAAGGATCTTGCCTACGCCACTCAGCAGCAACTCGTCGCGAGCTATCAGAGCGCCGTGCTGAATGCCTACGCGGACGTCGAGAGCGCGCTCGGCCAAGTGCGGAACTACGCTCGCGAGGAGCAACACCTGCGCCGGGAAGTCGCCGCCGCCCGCGAGGCGTTCCAGATCTCCGAGCTCCAGTATCGCCAGGGGGTGGCTGATCTCCTCAATGTGCTGCAGGCGCAGCAGACCCTCTTCGGGGCGAGGGACGCGCTTGCCCAGGCGAGGCTCGCCCGTCTGCAGGCGACGGTACATCTGTATGTCGCCCTCGGGGGCGGCTGGCAGGAGCCGGCGCGCGAGCGGACGCAGTTCCTGACTGAGAAGTGAGGCGCGCCGTGCTACGACATCATTTAATGACGGCGCTACGGGCGCTCCGGTGCTCGTGGCCAACCTATTCGCCTGGCCGGTAGCGTATTTCTACTTGCACCGCTGGCTCGAGGGCTACGGGTACCGGGTGCCACTCGATCCGCTGTACTTCCTTGGCAGCGGCGCGGCAGCCCTGTTACTCGCGTGGGCCACGGTATACGCAATGAGTTTGCGCTGGCACGGACCCATCCGGTACCCGCGCTGCGCTACGAGCTAAGAAGGCGCTCGCGCGGAAGTTCGACGACCCCGCGCGAGCTATTGCTGATCGCTCTGCTGCTGATTGACCGCCTGGTGCTTGGTATTCGAGATGAAGGCCGCCACGTTGTCGTGCAGTTCCTTCAGCGAGGGAATATGGGCATACACCATGTGCCCGGACTCGTAGTAGTGATACTCGATGTTCGCCTGCAGCTTCTTCGGCATCGGAAGGTGCGCCATCTCGTACATTCCCTCATAGAATGGCGTCGCCAGATCGAAGTAACCACCGTTCAGCATGATCTTTAAGTCGGGGTCGTACTTCATCGCGCTGGCGAGGTCGGGCATCACGTTGAGCTCCTGCGGCAGCGGCGTGTCGGAGCCGGGGGGCGCGTGCTGGAAATCCCACGTCTCGAAGACCGGTGCCGACGGCTTGTAACGCATTGCCATCCCGTAATGCAGATCCTCGCGGACATAGTTATTGAGTGCGGATACATACGCTGAGCCGAGGGCTGCCGATTGCGGGTCATAATCTGCGCGTTCGCTCAACGGGTCGATTGAGGGCCCCGAAAAGCGCGAGTCGAGTCGTCCGGTCGTCTCGTCGGTGTCGCCCTGCAGGCTGTGCTCGAACTGGCCGCCGTCGATGCGCAGGTTTGCCTTCTTGATGTAGCTGACCGGCAGGCCGGTATAATCGTGCAGCTTCGCGGCGATCGCGTCGCGCTGGTCGGAGCTCAGTGTCGAGCCCGCGCGCAGCGCCGCCGCGTAGTCACCCATTGCGAACTGCTCGACTTCGCTGAGGAGCGGGTCGAGCGCCTTGTTCGCCTGCGACAGCTTGTGGTGGTACCACGCCGTTGCGGCGTAAGTGGGCAACGCAAGCTCGTAAGCGAGATCGATCCCGGGATTCACGCTCACGAGGTCGGGCAAGTTGCCGAGGTCGAGGACCTGCGACAGCAGGATCACGCCGTTGAAGTCTGTATCGTCGTCCGTTTCGAGGACGTTGATCAGGTTGGCCGAGCGGGGCGTGCCATAGCTTTCGCCGAACAGGTACTTCGGCGAGTTCCAGCGGCCATACTTCGCCAGGAACTGCATGATGAACTCGGAGAAAGCATGCACGTCCTGATCGGCGCCGTAGAAGTCCTTCTCCGCGCCGGGCTTCACCCGTGAGAAGCCGGTGCCGGGCGCATCGATGAACACGAGGTCGCTGGCATCGAGCAGGCTGTAGTCGTTGTTCGCGAGCTGGTAGGGCGCGGGCGGGGTATGGGTATGATCCGCAGTGACTACCCGGCGCGGACCGAACGCGCCCATGTGCAGCCAGACCGTGGAGGATCCAGGGCCGCCGTTGTAGAGAAAGGTGATCGGGCGCTCGCCGGGCTTCTCACCATCCTTGAAGTAGGCCACGTAGAACATCGACGCTTCGGGCGGTTTGTGCTGCGGCTGATGCTCGTGTGAGGAGCCCAGCGCCGGATCGTCGCCGTCGGACTTGGCGGAGGCATCGTTCCAGCTCTTAGGGTGCACTATCAGAAGCCCCGCCACCGCATGGTAGCGAATGGCGTTGCCTTCCACCGTCACCGATCCTGAGGTCGTGCTGGTGATGGTGCGGAAATAGGGATTCCTGTCGTGATCGTGATCCTTCGACCAATGGGCTCGCCGCGTCGACTTGTGGCCGGCGCCTCCCGAGTCGGCCGCTTGTGCATCCGCCGACGCGGAATCCGACGGTGCATAGTCGGTCGAGCTCGGTGTCTGAGTCGGCTGCATGGCGCAGCCTTGCACGAGGGCAAATAGAGTGGCGGCTGCGGCCGCGGAGATACCCTTCTTGAGCAGCGCCTGGTGCATCGTGCCCATGATCATCCCCCTGCCTGGTTGTCGGTCTTGCGGATGAAGGCCGCCACGTTGTCGTGGAGTTGCTTCAGCGAGGTCTCGTTGGCGTAGACCATGTGGCCCGACTGGTAATAGTGATACTCGATATTGGACTGCAGGCTTGCGGGGATATCCAGATGATGCATCTCGTAGATGCCCTCGTAGAAGGGCGTCGCCAGGTCGAAGTAGCCGCCGTTCAGGCAGATCTTCAGGCCGGGGTTGTATTTCATCGCCGCGGCGAGGTCTGGCATGACGTTGACCGAGATCGGCAGCGCAATGCCCTGGCCGGCGAGCTTGTGCTTGAACTCCCACGAGTTGTTGTCGATCTCGGGATGGTAGGCCTCGTCCGTCGTGTAATGGAGCGTGCGGCGCACGTAATCGTTGAAGACGGACACGTACGCTGAGGCGATTGCGGCCGCCTGCGGGTCGTACTCAGCCTCCTC
>JANWJS010000030.1 GCA_025451845.1 Steroidobacteraceae bacterium | reverse complement strand
GTTTTAATTGGGGCGTGTGGGAATTGAACCCACGACCAGCGGATTAAAAGTCCGATGCTCTACCGACTGAGCTAACGCCCCTCAAGCTATTGGCGCAAATCGCCCCCGGCGATTTGCGCAGCCCCGTGACAGAGATTCATCCCGCGGCCCAGGGAGCGCCCCTGGCCGCTCGATGATTTGCTTTCGAGCCGCGAAAGCGGAGAAACCGGCGGGGGCGGCATGATACTACACGCCCCGGTAGGCCGTGGGATCGGGCACCCCCGCAGCCTCGAAGCCGGCGCGGCGCAGCCGGCAAGACTCGCAGCGGCCGCAGGCAGTGCCGAGGTCGTCGGCCTGGTAGCAGGACACGGTCAGGGAATAGTCGACGCCCAGGCGCGTACCCTCGCGGATGATGCGCTGCTTGGACCAGGAGATGAGCGGCGCCTGCACGCGGCAGGGATGGCCTTCGACGCCCGCCTTCGTCGCGAGCGCGGCGAGGTGGCTGAAGGCGTCGATGAAGGCCGGACGGCAATCGGGGTATCCCGAGTAATCGACCGCATTGACGCCGACGAAGATGTCCTCCGCACTCAGCACCTCGGCCCAACCGAGGGCAAGTGCGAGCAATAGGGTGTTGCGCCCCGGAACGTACGTCACCGGGATACCCGCCGTGGGCTGCTCCGGCACCGCAATCGACGTATCGGTCAGCGCGGACCCGCCAATGCCAGCGAGATCGACGCGCATGATGCGATGCTCGCGCGCACCCAAAGCCCCCGCCACTCGCATCGCCGCATCGAGCTCCGCGGAGTGGCGCTGACCGTAGTCGACGGAGAGCGCGTAGCACTCGAACCCCTGATCGCGCGCGATGGCCAACGTGGTGGCCGAGTCGAGTCCGCCCGAGACTAGGACGACAGCACGGTGGGAGGCCATGGCAATACTCTTTTGCGGTACGACGATACGATCGTGTGCAGCGGTGATGGGCCGCGGAGCCGCCTACTTTCCCGGCACGTTGCCCCAGAGATACTTGTGCAGCTGGATCTGCAGGCGCACCGGCAGCCGATCCGCCACGATCCAATCGGCGAGCTGCCGGGCGGGCAGCTGCTCGTGGCTCGGAGAAAAGAGCACCGTGCAGCGGCCTTCCAAGCCGAGCTCGCGCAATTTGGCGCAGCTCCACTCGTAGTCGCCGCGGTCGCAGATGACGAACTTGACGAGGTCCTGCGCACCCAGGCGGGCGAGCTCCTCGTAGCGGTTGCGCGCCTCCTCGCCGGAGCCTGGAGTCTTCACATCGACGACCCGCACCACGCGCTCGTCGACTCCCTCGAGCGACATTGCACCGCTCGTCTCGAGCGAGACCCGGTGGCCGGCGTCACAGAGTTGAGTCAGCAGGGTCACGCAGGACTTCTGGGCCAGCGGCTCGCCGCCGGTCACGCAGACGTAGCCGCCACCCAGCTCCTTCACCCGCTGCACCACTGATTCCACCTCCCACCATTCCCCACCGTGGAAAGCGTATTGCGTGTCGCAGTACTGACAGCGCAGCGGACAACCGGTGAGGCGTACGAACACGGTAGGGATCCCCGCCGTGTCAGCTTCACCTTGCAGGGAGTAGAAGATCTCGGTGATCTTGAGTCGCGCCACCTGTGCCCGTCAGTGCGACGACACCTGTGTGAGCCGCTTCTGCGCCCGCATCGCGGCATCCGTGCCGGAATACTGACTCACGACCTGACGCAGCGTGGCTCGGCCTTTGGACGTCTTGCCCTGCGCGAGCTGCGTGTTGCCGAGATCGAGCATGGCATCGGGTGCCTTACCCGAGGTCGGCCAATTGTCGAGCACGGTCTGGAAGTCTACCTCTGCGGCCGCGAACTGCTGGTTCACGTAGTGCGCCTCTCCCAGCCAGTACTGCGCGTTGGGCGCGAGCGGGCTGGAGGGATACTGCTTGAGAAAGCCCTGGAAGCCACTGATTGCCACCGAGTAGCTGCCGGCCTTCAGGGCATCGAACGCCTGGCCATAGATCGACTGCTCCGTGGACGAGACACCCTTCCCGCCACCATTCCCGCTGTCCCCGGATCCAGGCGCCGAGCCGCCGCCAGCGGTTCCCCCGTGCTCGAGCGCGCCTACCCGCTTGTCGAGATCGCCATATAAGTCATGCTGCTGCTTGCGCAGCTCCCGGTTGGCGTTCTGCAGACCATCGATCTGGCCGCGCAGATCCCGTACATCGGCCTGCAGCGTGTCCACCTGCTGCGCCATTTGCAGCAGACTCTGGTTGGACATGACGCGCTCGACCTTGGATACCCGGGAGTCGAGGTCATTGAGCCTGATCTGCACCGGATCCTGGTCGGGAGGGGTCGAGGCGCAGCCGGCGGCAAGCACTGAGACGAGCGCTAGAACGGGGATCGGGCGCATTGCGGACTCCTGGGGAACTGATCTGTCCCGGCTCATTTTATTGCGGCGGCTGTGGCGTCTGCGGCCCCTGCGGTACCGTCATGCCCGGCGTGAGGTACACGATGTCGACGCGCCGATTCTTCGCCCAGGCGTCCTCATTGTGTGCCGGATCGACCGGGTGCTCCGCGCCATAGCTCGTTACGGTGAGCTGACCGGCGGACGCGCCCTGCAGCAGCAGGGCCTGGCGGACCGCTTGCGCACGGCGCATTCCCAGGCCGATGTTGTATTCCGGCGAGCCGCGCTCATCCGTATTGCCCTCCAGTCTGATGCGGGCATCGGTGTGATCGGACAGGTACTTCGCATGCGCCGCGACGATATCCGTACCGTCGCCCTTGATCACCGCGCTATCGAAGTCGAACAGGATCGTGCGCTTGGCGAGCAGGCCCTCCTGCGGGCCGGAGACCGAGTTCTGGTTGCCGAACGGACCCCCGTTGGCACTGGACCCCGCCGCGCCCCCGGCTTCCGCGCCTGCGCCGCCCGCGGTGGACTGCTGTTGCTCGGCGGCCGAGGGCTTCGGCGGCTTGTGCGCGCAGGCGGTGAGCCCGAGGCATGCAGCCAACAACATCAAGAGGACAGTTCGACGGTACATACACCCTTCTCCAGGTTCGCCGCCTTGCGGCAGCTCTTGTTGGACGTTCGGACTTGGCTACTGAACGGCTACTGAATGAACGGACCCCAGGCCGGATCGCGCACCTCGCCCTGCGTGGGCTTCAGGGAAAGGCCCGTCAGCCCGTCGACCGAGGTCGTGGCTAGGGTACCTTCCTCCCCTTGGCCGGGCCGGACGGCGTACATGATGCTGGCGCCGTTCGGCGCGAAGCTCGGCGAGGTGTCGAGCCGGCCGTGCGTCAGCACCTTGAAGTCGCCGGTCGCGAGGTTCTGCACGGCGATGCGGTAGTTGCCGCCGTCATCACGCGTGACCATCGCCAGCATCTTCCCGTCGGGCGAAAGGTGCGGACCGGCATTATATTCGTCGGTGAAGGTGATGCGCTCGGTGGCGCTGCCGGGGGTCGCCCCGATGCGGTAGATCTGCGGCTCGCCCGCGCGATCCGACGTAAAATAAAGGTACCGGCCGTCCGGCGACCAGGCTGCCTCCGTGTTGATGGCCGGCACATCGGTGATGCGTGTCAGGTGCTGACTGCTGAGATCGAGGATGTAGATCTGCGGGTGGCCGCTGTCGCCGCTCAAGGTGAGCGCCAGCTTGCGGCTGTCGGGCGACCAGGACGGCGCGCCATTGATGCCGGCGCGCATGGAGACCTGGGTTCGCTGGCCGGTCAGCACGCGCTGCACATACACGGCGGAGAGGTGATTCTCGAACGAGACATAGGCGATCCACTGACCATCCGGCGACCACGCGGGCGACATGATGGGAAAGCGCGACTCGAGGATCAAGTGCTGATTGTAGCCGTCGGCATCGGCGATCACCAGTTGGGAGCGCTGTGCGGCGCCCTCACCCGCGACGGCGACGTAGGCAATGCGAGTGGCGAATGCGCCGCGGATGCCGGTAATCGCCTGATAAATGACATCACTCACCCGGTGCGCGGCGTTGCGCAATGCCGTGGTCGTACCGACGAATCGCTGGCGCGCGATGCTCTGGCCGGTGAGCGCGTTGAGCAGGTTGAAATCCACCGCGAGCTGTCCGCCCGCGATGGGCGTCACTTGACCTACGACGACGTAGTCGGTGCCAGCTGCCTTCCAATCCGCGAACTTCACGTCCGTGGCGGTAGTCGGCCTGGCCGGCATCCGCTGACGCGCGAGCGCAGTGAAGCGGCCGCTGCCGACGAGGTCGTTCTGGACGACATCGGCGACATCGGTGCCGGCTGCGGGCGCCTGCGCAAACGGCACGATCGCGATCGGCACGGGGTTGCTCACCCCGGAGGTGATCTGGATCTGGAGCTGCGCCATCGCGGAGGGTGCCGCGAGGCATGTCGTGGCCAGGACTACCAGCGTAGCCAGCAGGTTGCGCAGTTTCGGCATCGATCTCATCAGCCCTCCGGTGCGAGTACGCCGGCCCGTGGGCCGGAGAGGAGGTACCCCTCCTCGAGATGTTGCATCATATACGGTCGGCGTAACGGCCATCAGGCCACCCGCAACGGCTTGGATACCCTTGCTGGGCGGCTTGCGGGAAAGCAGGCGCAACGGCGCGCCGGCTTCGGCTGGGAGCTCCTGTTGGGTAAGGAGAAACGGACCCTGTCCCGGTTGGAATGTCAACTGCCTGATTCTGGATGTCGCTGTTCGCATGAGCGGTGAAGACTTCAAGTGTCTCGCGGTCAACTGGTCGGCTGGAAGGTGATGATGAGCTGGCGCGGGAACGGAATGCCGTTGGGTGGCGGGGGCAGCGGCGAGGCGTTGTACACCGCCGTCTGGATGGACTGACGCACGGCGTCGTCGCCGTTACACTCCCCGATGCTCACGCTAGTCACCGAGCCTCCCGGGACCAAGCCCACGTTGAGCACGCACTTGATGCCCGGCCGGGCGGTCGGCGGCCTGATCCACGCATTCTGAATGCGTGAAGTGATCGCACTCTGCCAGCTCGCCAGCGCACCGCTGGCCGCTGAAGCCTGCTCGTCTTCGTGCAGGCTCTGCTGCAGGTCAGCGACGCGGGCCGCCCGCTCCGCTGCGGCCCGATCCTCGGCAAGCTTCTTTTCCTCAGCAAGCTTGCGGTCCTCGGCCAGCTTCTTCCGTGCCGCGAGCTTCGCTGCGGCCTTCTTCTTGGCCTCGGCCAGCTTCTTGGCCTTCGCCTGAGCAGCGGCCTTGGCTTCCTCGGCCTGCGTCGCCTGCTCCGCTGCAGCCTGCTCTTCCTTCTGCTGCCGCTCTTGGCGGGCCTGCTCGGCCTGCTGCCGGGCCAGCAGCTCTTTCTCGGCCTGCGCCTGATGCTCGGCCTCCTCTTTGGCAGCTTGCTCGCGCATCGCGAGCTCGTCCGGGGTGGGCGGCGGGGGCCCCTCGGGTTGCGCGGCAGGAGGCGAAGTCGGTTGCGCCTCGGCAGGCGTCTGCTTGGGCTTGGGCGCGGGAATCGAGGCACTTCCCACGCCCTTCAGGGTGCGAGCGTCCACTACGGTCGCATTGATGGACAGGGTCGGGGGCGGCGCGGGGTGCCGGAAGTGCCACCAGCCGAGCGCCAGCAGCGCGATGAGGCCGCCGTGCAGCAGCACGGACATGCCAATCGACAACCATCGGTCGGTGACTGACTCGGACATCGCCCGGGACTTTCGCTAGGTGATTCGTCAGCTTCCCGCCCGCCGCTGTGACCGTAGCGGCAGCGGGTCGGTGACGAATCCTACCTTGCTCGCGCCCGCGCGCTGCAGGATGACCATGGCCTGCACGACCACGCCGTAGGCCACGGCGGTGTCCGCCTTGACCAACACAGCCCTCTGCGGATCCTCCTGCAGCGCCTGAGCGGCGCGCGCCTCGATGGCATCAGGCTCGGCGGGTGACTGCGGGTCTCCACCGACATTGATGTATAGATTGCCTTGCCGGTCCACGGACAACACGACAGGATCTTTGGCACTGCGCGAGTTCAGAGGTTCCGCGCCGGCCTTCGGCAATTGGACCTTTACCCCTTGGGTGAGCAACGGCGCGGTGATCATGAAGATGATGAGCAGCACGAGCATCACGTCGATGTAGGGAACGACGTTGATCTCGCCCATCAGCCGGCGGCCGCGGGAGACTTGAGCCATGCGGACCTCCTACCGGGCCCCGGCGGTGCCGGGCACCGCGGCAGGCATTGCGGCGGCGCTGCCTGCGGTGGGCGGGGCGGCCACCGGAGTCGATCCGCCGCGCGCCGCATGCCGCTGCAGAATAGTGGAGAACTCCTCCATGAAGGCGTCGAAACGCACCTCCAGGCGACCCACCTGGTCCGCGAAGCGGTTGTAGGCGACGACTGCCGGAATCGCGGCGAAAAGGCCGATGGCGGTGGTCACCAGCGCCTCGGAGATGCCCGGCGCCACCGAAGCGAGTGTCGCCTGTTGGACGTCCCCGAGTGAGGAGAATGCGGTCATGATGCCCCACACCGTGCCGAAGAGACCGACGTACGGGCTGGTCGAGCCCACGGTGGCGAGCGTCGCCAGACTGTGCTCCAGCCGGTCGATCTCCTTCAGCTGCGCCACACGCATGGCGCGCCGCGCGCCTTCGAGGAGCTGATCGGCGGCGATGGATCCCTGTTGGCGCTGGCGCGCGAACTCGCGGAACCCGAACTCGAAGATGCTCGCCATGCCGGTGGCGCCGCCGTGCGACTCGATCGCGCGATAGAGCTGCGCGAGGTCGCCGCCGGACCAGAAGTTGTTCTCGAACTGATCGGCCTCACGCGTTGCGCGCCAGAGGAGCAGCCGCTTGCGGAAAATGATGGCCCAGGAGGTGAGCGAGGCGAGGAGCAGCAATCCCACCACGATCTGCACGGGGATGCTGGCCTCGACCACCAGGCGAATGATGGAGAGTTGTCCGTTCATGCTCTGTCAGGATGAGATCAACACGTTCATCAGGGACTCGGGCAGCCTTCGCGGCTTAAGCGTGTGCGCATCGACACAGGCGACCCGCACTGCGGCGGTGAGGATCGGCGGCCCGTCTTCGGGGCTGTGCCCCCGGAAGATCTTCTGCTCGAACCGGATCGTCGCCGCCCGATCGGCGCGCGCCTGGCAGGTTATGGTGAGCTCGTCGTCGAGCCGCGCCGGGCGGCGGTATTCGACGGTGAGACTGGCCACCGCGAATACGATGCCGGGCTCCCGGGCGAGGACCCACTGCGAGTAGCCGAGCGATCTCAGCCACTCCGTGCGCGCCCGCTCCAGGAAGCGCAGATAGTTCGCATAATAGACTACCCCGCCCCCATCGGTATCCTCCCAGTATACACGGGCGGGCCACGAGAACACGCTCACTCGCCGTCCTCGAAAAGCGACAGCGGGGTCGCGGCGCGCTCCGGGGTCTTGAGCCCGAAATGCTGATACGCCGCCCGCGTGACCATGCGGCCCCGCGCCGTGCGGACCAGAAAGCCCTGTTGGATCAGGAAGGGCTCGATCACATCCTCGAGCGTGTCACGCTCCTCGCCGATGGCCGCTGCGATGCTGTCGATGCCCACCGGGCCGCCGTCGAATCTCTCGATGATGGTCGTGAGGAGCTTGCGGTCGAGGGTGTCGAAGCCCTGGCGGTCGACCTCGAGCAGATCGAGCGCGGCCTCGGCGACCGCCTCCGCAATGCGCCCGTCGGCCTTCACTTGGGCATAATCGCGCACGCGGCGCAGCAGCCTGTTGGCGATCCGCGGCGTCCCGCGGGAGCGCTGCGCGATGCGGCGCGCCCCCTCGCCCTCCACCGGCACGCCGAGGATGGCCGCGGAGCGCAGCACGATGCGCTCGAGATCCTCCACGCCATAGAACTCGAGGCGCTGCACGATCCCGAAGCGGTCGCGCAGCGGCGAGGTCAGCAGGCCCGCGCGGGTCGTGGCGCCCACCAGGGTGAAGGGTGGCAGGTTGAGCTTGATCGAGCGCGCCGCCGGCCCTTCCCCAATCATGATGTCGAGCTGATAGTCCTCCATCGCCGGATAGAGCACCTCCTCGACGACCGGCGAGAGACGGTGGATCTCATCGACGAAGAGCACGTCGCGCGGCTGCAGGTTGGTCAGGATGGCCGCGAGATCACCGGGGCGCTCCAGCACGGGGCCCGAGGTCTGGCGCAGGTTGACGCCGAGCTCCGCGGCGATGATGTTGGCGAGTGTCGTCTTGCCCAGACCCGGCGGCCCGAAGATGAGCACGTGATCGAGCGCCTCGGCGCGCTGGCGGGCGGCGCTGATGAAGATGTCGAGTTGCGCCTTCACCTTCGGCTGCCCAACGTACTCCGCCAGACGGCGCGGCCGGATGGCCTTCTCGACCACCTCGTCCTCGCCGGTGGCCTCCGCGCTCAGAGTTCGTTCGGCTTGCAAGTGGATCTACTCCGGGGCCGCGCCCTTCAGGGCGCGGCGGATCAGCTCTTCGGTGGAATGTGTACCCGGACCCGCCGCCTTGAGCAAGCGCGTGGCCTCGGCGGGCTTGTAGCCCAGCGCGACCAGCGCGCCGAAGGCCTCGGCCTCGGGACTCGAGCCCACGGGCACGGCGCTCGCCGCGGCGCCGCCCGCTTCCAGGCGATCGCGCATCTCGACGACCAGGCGCTCGGCAGTCTTGCGGCCGATGCCCGGCACCTTGATGAGCGCGGCCACGTCCTCGCTCTGTACGTACCGGGCGAACGCCTCGACGCTGATGCCCGAGAGCAGTGCCAGCGCGATCTTGGGGCCGACGCCCGATACCTTGATCAGGCTGCGAAAGAGACGCCGCTCGTCCTCCGTGCCGAAGGCGTAGAGCACATGGGCGTCCTCGCGCACGACCAAGTGCGTGAGGAGCCTAACTTCCTCCCCGACTGCCGGCAGATGAAAGTAAGTCGACATCGGCGCCTCGAGCTCGTAGCCGAGGCCGGCGGCCTCCACCAGCAGCTGCGGCGGAGTCTTGGCGAGGATGCGCCCCCGTACCGATCCGATCATCGGGGAGACGGCAACACGGGTACGCGCATCGCGCCCCGCTCCGCTTGCATTGCCAGCTCGTGCAGGCGCCGCGAGTGCGCGTGACAGACCGCTACGGCCAGTGCGTCCGCGGCATCGGGAGGTATGCGCCCTTGCAGCGACAGGACAGTCCGAATCATATGAGCCACCTGCACCTTCTCCGCCGCGCCCGAGCCGACCAGAGCGAGCTTGATGGCCCGCGGCGCGTACTCGAATACCGGCAGACCCTTCGGCACCGCGCAGAGCGCCGCGCCCCGGGCCTGGCCGAGCTTGAGCGCGCTGTCGACGTTCCGGTTGACGAACACCCGCTCGATGGCCACCTCTCCAGGGCCGTGGGTGGAGATGAGCTCGCGCAGGCTCTCGAAGATGACGCGCAGCCGCTCCGGGAGAGACTCTCCCGCACCGGTTACCGTCACACACCCGTGCGCAACATGCACCCAGTCTGCGCCGCGCCGCTCTATAACACCGTAACCCGTCCGCCGCGACCCCGGGTCGAGGCCCAGGATTCGGACGGCTGCGGCCGTAGCGATCGGCGTGCGCGCGACGCCGGGGTCAAATGCGCGCCAGGACCTCGTCCGATATCTCGACATTCGAGTACACGTTTCTCACATCATCCAGCTCTTCCAGCTTCTCGAGCAGACGCACCATTCGCTCTGCAGGCTCCCCGGAAAGCGGCGTGGTCAGGGATGCGCGCTCGGTCACTTCCGCGGCGGCCGGCACGAAGCCACAGTCGGTCAGAATCGCGCGCACCGTGTCGAACTCCATCGGATCGGCAAGCACCTCGATGGAGTGGTCGGAGTTGGGAACGACGTCCTCGGCGCCGGCCTCGAGCGCTGCGTGCATGAGGCGCTCCTCGTCGGTGCCCGGCGGATAGACCATGAGGCCGACGTGGTTAAAAAGATAGCTCACCGAGCCCTCGGCGCCCAAGTGGCCCCCGTGATCGCTGAACGCCTGGCGCAGGTCCGCCCGGGTGCGGTTGTGGTCATCGCTGATGCACTCGATCAGGACGGCCGCACCGCCGGGGCCGTAGCCTTCGTAGCGGACCGGCTCGAGGTTTTGCGGGTCGGAACGCGCGCGCAGTCTAGCGCGGGCACGCGCCGCCTCGGCGGCTCGCCCGGTGATGTGCTGGATATTCGCCCACCTCGTGTGAATGGCCACCGTAACGTCTTCTCCGCCCTGGAAAAGCCGACATCGCAAATACTAGTCCTGTATATCTATACAGTCAAGACAAAACAAGCGGCTATGATATCTGTAAAGAGACAATCGAGGCACCACAAATCGACCCACCATGGAGACCCGGCAACTCTGCCCACCCGAGCTGATCGACTCGATCGCCGCTGCCCGCCGCGGCATCGAGGAGCGCAGCTCGCTCCTTCCCGGCGCGCTGGCCGCTACCGCAGAAGCGGCGGAACTGCTCGGTGCGCTGACATCCGACGCGAGCCTGGCGAATGCCGTGCTGGTCAAGGCTGCCATCAACCTCTCCGGGCAGGCGGGGTTGGATCCGCGCCGTGCCGCCGAGCCCTTTGCGGCCATCGCGGGGCGGTCCGCGGCAGACACGGCTGTCGCTCTCCTCAAGCTCGGCGATCTCGGGCTGCCGCGCAACTGGTCTGCCGCCCAGGGCCTCGACGCGCGCCAGGCGGAGACGCTGCGTAAGATGCTTCTGGCGGTCGTCAGCGATCCGCGGCTCATCCTTGCGCGTCTCGCCGAGCAGCTGGTTGCCCTGCGCCACGCCAGGGATCTTCCAGACGACCGTGCCGGGCTCGCCGAGCGGGAGCACCGCGCGATCGAAGCGCGCGCGGTCTTCGGGCCGCTCGCGAGTCGGCTCGGGGTCTGGCAGCTCAAGTGGGAGCTCGAGGACCTGGCGTTCCGCTACATGGAGCCGGAGGAATACCGGCGGATCGCGAGCGCCCTCAACGAGCGGCGCGCCGATCGCGAGCGCTACATCGAGGAGCTCTGCGAGCGCATACGCGAGCAGCTCCAGGCCGCCGGCATCGCCGGGGAGATCTACGGCCGGCCGAAGCACATGTACAGCATCTATCGCAAGATGCAGCGCAAGCAGCTCGCTTTCGAGCAGCTCTTCGATGTCAGGGCGGTGCGCATCATCGTTGGGACGCTGCGCGATTGCTATGCCGCCTTGGGCGTGGTCCATGGCCTTTGGACTTACATCCCGGGCGAATTCGACGACTACATCGCGACTCCCAAAGGCAACTTCTATCGCTCCATCCACACGGCCGTCCTCGGTCCCCAAGGCAGGAGCGTGGAGGTGCAGATCCGTACCCGCGAGATGCACGAGCACGCCGAGCTCGGCGTCGCCGCGCACTGGACTTACAAGGAAGGGGCTCCCACCGATGCGGAGTACCAGCGAAAGATCGAGTGGGTGCGGCGGCTCCTCGAGCCTCAGAGCCCGGGAACGGCTCCGGCCGAAGCCGGACCGGAGGCCGACCGAGAGTTCCTCGAGCAGGTCACTTCGGAGCTCTTCGAGGATCGCGTCTATGCGCTGACGCCGAAGGGCGAGGTAGTGGACCTCCCCCGGGACGCGACGCCGCTCGACTTCGCCTACAGCGTCCACACCTCCCTCGGTCATCGCTGCCGGGGAGCCAAGATCAACGGCCGGATCGTACCCCTGACTTACACGCTGTCCAATGGCGAGATCGTCGAGATCATCACCGGCAAGCAGGATGCGCCCAGTCGCGATTGGCTCGCACCCGAGCAAGGCTTTCTCGCCTCGCCCCGTAACCGGGCGAAAGTCCGTGCGTGGTTTCGAAAGCAGGATGCGGCTGCGACCGACGGCCATGAGCAACCGCCGGGTGATGGCGAGATCAGCGCCGGGCCGGAGGCGCCGGCACCGACACTGCGCCCGGCACGGGCGCGGCGCGGGCGCGGCAACTCACCAGTGGATATCGAGGGTGTCGGAAACCTGCCGATCACCCTCGCCCGCTGTTGCGCGCCGTTGCCGCCCCAGCCGATCACGGGTTACGTGACAATCGGACGCGGGGTGACCATCCATCGCAGCAATTGTCCGAGCCTCGCACGCATGCGCGAAGTGCGGTCCGAGCGTGTGCTGCAGGTCGAGTGGAGCTCGGCGGATGCAGCCGGATTGACGGCGCAGATCGCGGTCATCGCCTACGATCGCCGCGGGCTGCTGCGGGATCTCACCGATGTGCTGGCGGTCGAGCGCTTGAGCATCGAAGCCATGTCCACGGCAACCGACCCTGACGCCGGCACTGCGCACGTGCGGCTCACGGTGCCCGTCAGCAACCTGGAGCAGCTCGCTCGCGTGCTGCACCGCCTGGGCGCGGTGCCCAACGTCATTCGGGCGCGGCGGCTTGTTTGATTGGCGCAGATCGCTCCTGCGATGGGGCGCGCGGCCATCCCCGCGACGGGATTCATCCCGCGGCGCAGGGAACGGTCCCGGGGCCGTTCCCTGATTTGCTTTCGATCTAACGGTTGATCGAGTCGATCGCGCGCTTGTCGGCGGCGAGGGCAGCCTCGTGCAAGGCCTCCGACAACGTCGGATGGGCGTGAATGGTGCGCTGCAGGTCCTCGGTGCTCGCGGAGTACTCCATCGCGAGCACCGCCTCGGCGATGAGCTCGCCGGCGAGCGGACCGATGATGTGTACGCCGAGGATCTCGTCATCATCCTGCGCCGCCACGATCTTGGCGAAGCCCTGTGCCTGCTCCATGGCGCGTGCCCGCCCGCTCGCGAGGAACGGGAAGACACCGACTTTGTAGGGGCGGCCGCCGGCCTTCACCTGCTCCTCGGTCTGGCCGACCCAGGCGATCTCGGGCGCGGTGTAGATGACAGATGGAATGGTCTTCGTGTTGACCTCGCCGAAGCGGCCGGCGATGAGGTCGGCCACCATGACGCCCTCTTCCTTGCCCTTGTGCGCCAGCATGGCGCCACGCACGCAATCTCCTACGGCCCAGACGCCATCACCGTCCGTGCGGCATTGATGGTCGACTTTGATGAAGCCGCGCTCGTCGAGCTCGACGCCGGTGCCCGATGCCAGGAGATCACGCGTGTACGGCCGTCGACCAATCGCGACGAACAGTCTGTCGACCGTGAGTGTCTGATCGCCCTTGGCGTCGGTGTAATTGACCTCGACCGCGCTGCCGCTGACACGAGCGCCGGTCACCTTGGCGCCGAGGCGGATATCCAGCCCGAGCTTCTTGAAGTGCCGAGCGGCTTCCTTCGCCAACTGCTGATCAGCCGTCGGCAGAAAGTCCGGCATTGCCTCGAGCACGGTCACCTCGCTGCCGAGGCGGCGCCAGACGCTGCCCAGCTCCAGGCCGATGATGCCGGCGCCGATGATGCCGAGCCGCTTGGGCACCGACTCCAGATCGAGCGCACCCCACGAGTCGATGATATGCGGCGATTGGAAAGGCGCGGACTTGAGCTCGATGGGCGCGGAGCCCGAGGCGAGAATGACGTGCTTCGCGGTCAGCTCCCGGCGCGTGCCGTCGGGAGCGGTGAATTCCACCCGTTTGCCGGGGAGCAGCTTGCCATGCCCCTGCAGCGGCGTAACTCCCGCGGCCTTGAAGAGCGCGAGGATGCCTTGCGTCATCGTCTTCACGATGCCGCCCTTGCGCTTCTGCATCTGGGCGACATCAAAGCTGACACCGCTCGTGCGGATGCCGTGCACCGCGAACTCCTCTTTCACGCGGTGATACATCTCGGTCGACTCGAGCAGCGCCTTGGAGGGAATACAGCCTGCGTTGAGGCACGTGCCGCCGAAGGCCATCGCCCCGTCGCGGTTCTTCCACTCGTCGATGCAGGCGACGGTGAGCTGGTTCTGTGCGGCGCGGATCGCGGCCGGGTAGCCCGCCGGTCCGCCGCCAATGACGACGACGTCGAAGGAGTCTGCCATGCTCATATCCCCAACAGAATGCGGCCCGGATCCTCGAGGCATTCCTTGACTGTGACCAGGAACTGCACGGCCTCCCGCCCATCGATGATGCGGTGATCGTAGGTGATGGCGATGTACATCATGGGCCGGATGGCGATCTGGCCGGCGATCACCATCGGCCGCTCCTGGATCTTGTGCATGCCGAGGATGGCGCTTTGCGGCGCGTTGACGATCGGCGTCGAAAGCAGCGAGCCGAACACCCCGCCGTTGGTGATGGTGAAGGTGCCACCCGTCAGATCCTCGAGGGTGAGGCCGCCGGAGCGGGCCTTCTTCGCATATTCACCAATCTCCTTCTCGATGCCCGCGAAACTCTTGACGTCCGCGTCCCTCACGATAGGCACCACGAGTCCGCGCTCCGTGGAGACCGCAACGCCGATATCGTAAAACTCGTGATAGAGGATGTCGCTGCCGTCGACCGAGGCGTTGACGACCGGGAATTTCTTCAAGGCCTCGATGGCTGCCTTCACGAAGAAGGACATGAAGCCAAGCTTGACGCCGTGTTCCTTCTCGAACCGGTCCTTGTACCGCGCGCGCAGCTCCTGCACTGCGGTCAGATCGACTTCATTGAATGAAGTCAGCAACGCTTGGGTCGACTGTGCCTCGACCAAACGTTGCGCGATGCGCTGCCGGAGCCGCGTCATCGGAACGCGATGCTCCCCACGGGCGCCCGCAGGCAGAACTGGCGTTGTGGGCGTCGGTGCGCGCGCGGCTGGTGCCGCGGTCGTCGCCGACGCAACGACAGCCGACGCTGTCAGGCCGGTGTTCTGGGCCGTGCCCGGCTTCTTGCCGAGGAAATCAACGACGTCAGATTTGGTCACGCGGCCGTCGCGGCCGCTGGCGGGAATGGCGGCGACATCGAGCTGGTTCTCCTCGATGAGCCTGCGCACCGAGGGGCTGAGCTTCTCCTTGCCTGCATCGCTCCCAGTGGCCTTGATCTCCTCCGCGCGCGGCGCTGCTTTCGCGGCGGCAGCGGCCCCCGGGGCTGCTGTCGCGCTCGACGCACCTTCCTCGATCACGGCGAGCAGCTGCCCGGCCGTGACCACTGCGCCGGTCTGCACCTTCACCTCCCGCAGCACTCCGTTGGCGGGGGCAGGCACTTCGAGCACCACCTTGTCGGTCTCGAGGTCAGCGAGGTTCTCGTCACGCTTGACGGCATCGCCCGGCTTCTTGTGCCAGGCAACCAGCGTCGCGTCGGTGATGGACTCGGGCAATTGCGGAACTTTGATCTCTGTCATTTAGGAAGTCTTCTTTCTGAGCGGTGTCGCGGGAGCGGCATCCGGCGTGAGCCGTGTCGTCTCTCTCGCGGAATCCTGGGTCGCCGTAGCATGCAGCGCGGCATTGATGAGCGATTGCTGCTCGGCTTCGTGGATCTTGCCGATGCCGGTGGCGGGCGCCGCCGCTGGCGCGCGGCCGGCGTACAGCACGATGCGCCGCTCGCCCAGCGGCTCCTGCAGGCGGTGGCGGATCTGGTACCACGCGCCTTGGTTCTGCGGCTCCTCCTGACACCACACGACCTCACGCACATTCGGGTACCGGGCGAGTGCGGCCTCGTACTCATCCGTGGGGAACGGGTAGAGCTGCTCGATCCGCACCAGCGCGACATCGCGGATGGCGTCCTTGCGCCGCGCCTTCAGCAGATCGAAGTACACCTTGCCGCTGCAGAAGACCACGCGGCGCACACCCTGCGCGGGCAGGTCATCCCTCTCGCCGATCACCCGCGCGAAACCACCGCGGCTCAGCTCCTCCAGGCTCGAGACCGAGAGGTCGTGACGCAGCAGGCTCTTCGGCGTCATGACGATGAGCGGCTTGCGGAACGGCTGCAGCATCTGCCGCCGCAGCATATGGAACATCTGCGCGGGCGTCGAGGGCACGCACACCTGCATGTTGGATTCCGCGCAGAGCTGCAGGTACCGCTCGAGACGCGCGGAGGAATGCTCCGGTCCCGCCCCTTCGTAGCCGTGCGGCAGGAAGAGCACGAGCCCGCAGTAGCGCTCCCACTTGGCTTCGCCCGAGCTGATGAACTGGTCGATGATGACCTGGGCGCCATTGGCGAAGTCGCCATACTGGCCTTCCCAGATCGAGAGGCAGTTGGGCTCCGTCGTCGAGTAGCCGTACTCGAAACCCATCACCGCCTCTTCCGACAGCACGGAGTCGATGATCTCGACCCGGGGCTGCGGCTCGGCGAGGTGCTGCAACGGGATGTAGACCCGATTGGAGCCCTGATCGTGCAGCACCGCGTGGCGATGGAAGAAGGTGCCGCGTCCGCTGTCCTGTCCGCAGATGCGGACGGAGAAGCCATCCTCGACGAGCGATGCGTATGCCAGCGTTTCCGCGCAGCCCCAGTCGAGCGGCGTCTCGCCCGCGAGCATCTTCTTGCGGTTGCTCATGACCGCCGCGACGCGTGGGTGCAGCGTAAGGTCCGATGGCCACTGCATCAGCCGCTTGCCGAGAGACTCCAGACGCGCCGGGTCCATTGCCCCGGGCACCCTCTCAGTCCAGTCGGCCTGGGAGTAGCGCGTCCAGTCGACGGTGAACTTGTTGCCGATCATGCCAAGCGCTGCGCGCGCCTGCGGCCGGCCCTTGTCGAGTCCGTCGCGATACTGCTCCAGCATCGCCTCGGCCTCCGCCTGCGTGAGGACCCCCTCCCCCACCAACTTTTCGGCATAGAGCTGTCGGGTGGTCGGATGTTGCCGAATGACTTTGTACATCACCGGCTGGGTCGCCGCAGGCTCGTCGGCCTCATTGTGGCCGTGCCGGCGGTAGCAGACGAGGTCGATCACCACGTCCTTGTGGAAGCGCATGCGGTATTCGAGCGCGAGACGCGCGACGAATACCGCCGCTTCCGGATCGTCGCCGTTGACGTGGAAGATGGGCGCCTCCAACATCTTGGCCACGTCGCTGCAATAGAGAGTCGAGCGCGCGTCGCTCGGCTCCGAGGTCGTGAAGCCCACTTGGTTGTTGATGATGACGTGGACGGTGCCGCCTGTGTAGAAGCCGCGCGCCTGCGAGAGCTGCAGCGTCTCCATCACGACGCCCTGCCCGGCAAACGCCGCATCGCCGTGGATGAGGAGCGGCAGCACCCGATCGCCCTTCGTATCATTGCGCCGCTCCTGCCGCGCACGCACCGAGCCTTCGACCACGGGATTGACCACCTCGAGATGTGAGGGGTTGAAGGCGAGCACGGTATGTACGTTGCCTGCGCCCGTGCGCAGGTCGGCGGAGAAACCCTTGTGATATTTGACGTCGCCCGAGCCCTTGAGGTGGCTCAGGTCGTAGGCGCCCTCGAACTCCGAGAAGAGCGTCGCGGGCGATTTGCCGAGTAGATTGACGAGGACATTGAGGCGCCCGCGATGCGCCATGCCGATCACCACCTCTTCGACCTTGGCCCCGCCACTGCTCTGAATGAGATCGTCGAGGAGCGGCAGCAGCGTCTCACCCCCCTCGAGGGAGAAGCGCTTCTGGCCGACATACTTGGTGTGAAGATAACGCTCCAGGCCCTCCGCGGCGGTGAGCTGCCAGAGGATGTTGCGCTTCTCTTGCGCGCCAAAACGGCCGACGAGCCTGCCGGACTGAAACTGATCCTGCAGCCAGAGCCGCTCGCGCGACTCTGACATGTGCGCGAATTCGGCGCCGATGGGACCGGCGTAGAGGGTCTCGAGCTGCTGCAGGATCTCCCGCAGCTTCATTCGCTGCGGCACTGCCTGGGTGCGGCTGGCGGTGAAGAATTCCGAGTCGAGATCGGCTGGCCCGAGCCCAAAGTAGTCGAGGCCGAGCACCTGCGGGCGTGGCGGCTGCAGGAGGCCGAGCGGATCGAGCTTCGCTACCAGGTGGCCGCGATTGGTCCAGATCTGGATGAGCCGCGAGACCGCCGCCTGCTTGGCGTTCACGCCAGCCTCCGCGGGCGCTCCCGCCGCGGCCGCGCGGGGGTGGCGCGCGCGCTCGGCGAGCGCCGCCTCGAGCGGTCCCTGCGGACGCTCCGCGCCCTTCGGCCCGGGCAGGCTCTCGAAGTAAAGTCGCCACTTTTCCCCTACGCTCGCCGGATCGCGAAGGTACTGCTCGTAGAGGGCATCCAGAAACGCGGCATTGCCGCCGAAGAGGGGTGTAGGTTCGAGCATGGGGGGGCGCAAACAGCGAAGCGCTAGTTTAACGGAAACGGGCTCGCGAGGAAATTGAAAAGCGCGCGCCAGTTATTGAATTAAAAGGAATTAAGGCTTACAGCAGGCGCAGGAGGTGCAGCTCGTAGGCGATCAGCATCCCGTAGCCGACGAGGACGCAATAGAGCAGCAGCGCCACTGGCAGGCTGCCAAAGGCTTTGAGACGCGAGAGCAGCGTGAGCAGCACGACCCCGAAGCCTGTCAACCCGACTTTCACGAACACGAACAGCGCGCCCGAGCCGTGAACGAGCGGCGCGAGCAGCGGGTTGAGCTCGTAAGCGCCACGGCTGATGAGCACTTCGGTCAGCACGGCATCGCTGGCGCAGAGCGTAATGATGAGGGTGCCGATCACGAGCCACCACGGGTGGTACCAGTCAATGGCGCCAATGCGCTCCTCGCCCGTTCGCCGTGGGCCGAGCCGTCGCGGGTTGAAGTTGCCATACACCAGTGCCCGCGCCACGCGCGTGCGCCTGTCAGGTCCGCGGCGCCGCTCCCGCTCACCCTGGGCGGCGGCAAAGCGGTCGCGGCTATTGAACAGAATGGGCACGATCTTGTTCTTTTCGGTAGAGGGTCCGTGACTCACGATTGTAACGGCGGAGCAGTCGCCGTACCTGGCGACGAAGCGTGACGGCCGTCACTGTTCATGCGCGGCGCGCCGGAACCGGTAGCCGGGGCGATCCGTTGGAGGGCCTATGACACCAGTCATCGTGGCATTGTTCGACGACTATGGCATCGCCGACCGCGTGCGCACCGAGCTGGTGGCAGACGGGCTTCCCACGGACCGTGTGGAGCTGACTTCCCTGCTCGAGACCGGACAGGCGGACGCCGAGCCTGGAGATGCCTTCGTTGCGCGCGTGTCCAATTACTTCCACACGTTGCTCGACCAGAGTGAGCCGCACAACGGCGACGCTGAGGCACTCGCCCAACGGGTGCGCAACGGCAACTCGGCGATCACCGTGCATCCGCGCACGGACTACGAGATCGACAGCGTGCGGGCG
>JANWJS010000029.1 GCA_025451845.1 Steroidobacteraceae bacterium | reverse complement strand
GCTGAGCTCTCACGGATCCGCGACACGCTCGCGGCCCTCGCCCGGCGTTGCCATGGCGATCAGCGCCCGCAGTGCCCGATCCTGGAAGACCTTGAGGGCTCGCGGTCCTAGCGAGCCGTCCCAAAGCGTCCGTCATTCCGTGCGGCTGTCCGAGCAGGAACGGCGGGCCGTCACCCCGGGGTCTGGCGGTCCTGCGCACCGCGCTCGATGCGGGCGCAAATCACGGCTGAGGTGGTGCCGCTCACTGCGGAGCCGCAACTTTTCCGGGATTTCGGTGTTATAGCGGGCAGGGGCACCGCGGCCGCCAAGGCCGCGAGCGTGCCAGGGTGTCTCTGCTCACGTGATGAGGAATTCAAGATGGGCTCGAGCATATCGAAACAATGGGTTGCGGCGCCCCTGGCCGCGCTGCTCCTCTTTGCTGCATCGAACGGCGCCCAGGCGAAGGGCTGCCTCAAGGGTGCCGCCGTAGGTGCCCTGGCGGGACACGTCGCGCGGCATCACGCCGTGCTCGGTGCGGCAGCCGGCTGCGTCGTCGGCCACCACCTTGAGAAGAAGAAGGAGCGCAAGGAAAAGGAGCAGCGCAAGCAGGAGCGGCGTGAAGCGCAGACCAGAGGTAGCTAGCGCTTCCGATAGACATCGGGCTGCAGACGCTCCATGTGCCGCTCGGGCTGCGCGACGGCCGTGAAGCCGAATTGCCCGTAGAGGCCGTGCGCATCGGCGGTGACGAGACTCCAGCGGCGCAGGCCTTGAAGCATCGGATGCTCGTTCGCCATGGCCAGCATGGCCTTCGACAAGCCCCGCCCGCGATGCTCCTCGAGCACATACACGTCACATACGTAGCAGAAGGTCGCATAGTCCGAGATGAGCCGGACCAGGCCGACTTGCGCGCCGGCGCCATCGTAGGCGCCGATGCAGAGCGAGCGGCGCATGGCCCGCTCCACGATCTCAAGTGAAATGCCGGCCGACCAATAGGACCGGGTCAGATACGCATGTATCGCGCGCGGGTCGAGGCGGGTGGAGTCCTCGGAGACGGTATACGACCCCACCTGACGGACTGACACGGCGGCGCCTTCAAATCCAGACGTCATTGGGCGCCTTGCGTTCGCCACCTTCGTGGCCGGTGTTGGCTACGCCGCGCGGCTCTATGAGGAGCAGCTTCACCTCTCCTTCTGCGCAGGGCTTGTGTCTGACACCCTTCGGCACTACGTACATCTCCCCAGCCGAGAGATGTACCGCTCCGTCCTCGAAATCGATTCGCAAAGTTCCCTCGAGGACCATGAAGGTCTCATCGGTCTGCGGATGGTCGTGCCAGATGAAATCACCTTCGATCCGTACGAGCTTGAACTGGTAGTCGTTCATCTCCGTGATTACCTTGGGCTGCCATTTCTCCGCGAAGAGCTCGAACTTCTGCAGCAGATTGATCGCTCGATAGGCCATGGAAACCTCGTGCCGCGGCGGATGAGCCGGCGGTCAGAATGACCGAAGCGGCGAGGAAATAACAGATACCATTGTCCTCTGCTGTAGCCGGAACAGATCAGTCGCCGTGAGCGGCGACCGGATTGAGAGTCGTCGGCGAGCTCGCGAGCGGTCTATCGGCTCGATAGCAGCAGCCGATTGGCTGCCGCCGGCCCGTGCCCATAAACTGCATCCCACAGCCGAAAACATCGGCACCTCGAGGAGCAGCGAGCATGACCCACTCCGGCCCGAAAGGGAGCGCACAAACCGTCGACATCGGAATCAGCGAGGAAGATCGCGCCGCGATCGCGAAAGGACTCTCGCGGCTGATGGCGGATACCTACACGCTGTATCTCACCACGCACAACTTCCACTGGAACGTCACCGGACCGATGTTCAACACGCTGCATCAGATGTTCATGGAGCAGTACACCGAGCTCTGGAATGCCGTCGATCCCATCGCCGAGCGTATCCGCGCCCTCGGTCATTGGGCGCCCGGGAGCTATGCGCACTTCGCATCCCTAGCCTCGATCACCGATGCCCCGCAGACCCCGCCCAAGGCGATGGAGATGATCCGGATCCTGCAGCGGGACCATGAAATCGTGGCGCGCACGGCGCGAGAGGTGTTCCCACTGGCCGATGCGGCGGAAGATCAGCCGACCGCCGGCCTCCTCACTCAGCGGCTCGACATCCACGAGAAGAGCGCGTGGATGCTGCGCAGTCTGCTCGAGGACTGAGCGCGCGGCGGCGTCAGTTCTTTACGGCCTGCCACGCCTGCTGCGCGGCCGGCGACAGATGGTCCATGTGCTTGAGGAAGAGGGCGATCGTCCACATCTGCTGATCCGAGAGCGTCGCCTTCCATGACGGCATGCCCGTCCAGCGAATACCGTGGGCGAGCTTCCAGTACGTGACGCCCTCCGAATCGTCCTCCACGCCGTCGGTCGCAAGTTGCGGCGGCTTCGGATACTCACCCTTGGCGACAGGGCTGGTCGAGGCGTCTCCGGCCGCGGTGCCGTGGCAGATGGCGCAGTGCTCGCCGTAGAGCTGGATCCCGGCGATCAGATTGGTGTCGGTCAAAGGCACGGGGTTCGCCGTTCGCGGTGCCTCTTTCGCCAGGGTCGCATGCAGCGATAGTCGGGTGGCCCAGTGCTCGAGCGGCAGGGGCCCGGAGTCGGCGCTCGCCGGTATCACGCCCTTCGCGAGCAGGACATAGATGCACGCTGCCACGGCCAGGATGGCCACGATCACACCGAGAATGAACGCTCTGCCCATTGGCCGATACTCCGCTGGAGTTGCTTCTTGGAGGGCTGCCGGGCATACCCTAGCCAATAGCGTACCGCCCTGCAATCGGGCACTATAGCGGTCAAGCTACAGTTTCTCGACGCGTAGCGCGCAGGCATGCTAGGATTCGCGGCCCGGCGCCGGGTGGCCACTTCCCCAGTGGTCTTCGATACCCAGCGCCCGGTATCTCGCAGCGCGCCCGTAGCTCAGTTGGATAGAGCGCATGGCTACGAACCATGAGGTCGGGAGTTCGAATCTCTCCGGGCGCGCCATTTCGGTTTTGCCACTTTTGAGATCACCGAGTTGATCGTCCCGTGCAAAGGGTGGTGAGGGTTGCCATCCGAAAGTTATGAGCTATGCGGGAATATTTTGAACCCTGATGGAGTCTTTCTCGGAAGCGCTTTCAAGAACGAAAGCGCAAATCTCCCTAGGAAGAGCCATGACGTTCCAGCCTCGTCGGAAATCGTGCAGATCGCTGCGCCAAGGGGCGCGGCCGTTGCCTTAGGGCCTCCCAGGTGGTCTCCCTGGATAACGCGTGAAGTTTCCGCATCCGGGCCCAACCGCGAAGTACCTCCGAATGATCTCGGGGTTCGGCTTGAGCGTTATCTCCTCGGCCCGGAGGCGCCCGCCCACACTTTCCCCCGTCCGATCCCAACGCGCGCGCCAGCCTGATTCCCTACTGTCTCAAGATGCAGCTCTGAGCCTTGAACGGCGGACCCATCAGGCGCGGCTCGCTTCGTATTTGCGACAACATGACGCGAGCCGCCGTGATGGGGCTGGCCGATGAGTAGGAGCATCCCGATGAAAACCTTGGCGTCGATCGCGGTCGTGCTGGCATTGGTCGGCGCGTCAGCGGCGGTCGCAAATGATGACCGTAGGCCCGGGGATCGCGGGCCGGGAGATCGCGACACGCATCGCGCGGAGGTCTGGCTCGCGCCCCAATCCCTGCCGCTCGCGCCGCTGTCGCGGGACGAGGACTTCATGCAGATGTTCAGGCCCGACGCGCCCTGGAAGGTCGCCGCCGCGCATACCCAGGTGTTCAAACTCTATGGCTCGTTCGTCGGCCACGCGACCCAGGCCCAGATCGATGCCATCGTCGCCGACCTCAACCGCAGACATATCGCTATCGCGCTCGAAAACGGCGTGCTGGACGTTCCGAATACGCCGACGCCGCCCTGTGGCGGGCTGGGCCTGATGGAGGGCTATGGCACGCCCGCACAGGCGCGGCGCATCGCCGGCATGATCAAGGCGGCCGGCGGCGCACTCAAATACCTGGACATGGACGAGCCGCTCCACAACGGCCATTTCTCGAGCAGGCCGCATGCCTGCCACAGCCCAATCAAGCTCCTGCTGCAGCAGCTGCAGCCCACGATCGCGGCCTATCGCGAGGTCTTCCCCGACATCGTGATCGGCGAGGCCGAGCCGACCCGGTTTCCGGCCTATGCCGGGTGGCAGGCTGACCTGAAGGCATGGCTCGACGGTGTGCGCCAAATCCTGGGCCGCCCTGTGGCCTACATGCACCTCGACATCCCCTGGACCGACGACGGCGGCCACGTTCCGGGCGCGACCTTGCCGAGCCACGAGCCCGCCGACGCGATCACCGTCTATCACGCCCTGGAAGGCCTGAGGCGCCAACACCTGGTGGGCAGCATCGGCGTCATCGAAGACGGCACGCTCAAGGACACCACCGACGCCGCCTGGGTGCAGGATGCGCGGGCTCACTTGCAGCTGCTGGAAGGCCAGTATCACCTGAGGCCCGACCACCAGATCTTCCAGAGCTGGATGCCGCATCCCTCGCGCGCCCTGCCGGAAACTCAGCCGGACACTCTGACGAGCCTGGTCGACTGGTACGTCGATCTGCAACGGCCGCACTGACGGGGTGTTATGCGTTTTCCGACCGCCCTCCGAACCCACCCCCTCGGCCCGACCGCGCCACCGTCTTCCACGACCCCATCCCGTCTGACTATCTCGATATGTTTCGCCCGGACGCCCCTTTATATGTCCGGCGTCGGGTGAGGCCGGCGGACTTCTGGCGTATCCTCGGTAGCGGAGGACCCGACGCATGGCGAGCGAGTCAATCAACCGGCTGCTGGTAGTCGATGACGAGGTGGCGCAGGTCCAGGCGCTCTGCCGGACGCTCGAAGACGAGGGCTACTCGGTTACGGGGTTCACCGGTACCGGGGCGGCGCTGGCGGCCTTGCGCGGCGGCTCCTTCGATATCGTCCTGACGGACCTCACCATGCCCGGCATGGACGGGATCGCCTTCCTCAACGCCGCCCGGGAAATCGACGGGAGCCTCGCGGGCATCGTGATGACGGGCCACGGCAGCATCGCGACCGCAGTGGAGGCGATGAAGGCCGGCGCGCTCGATTACATCCTGAAACCCTTCGACCTTCGCATGATCCTGCGCGTCCTGGCGCGCACCCAGGCCATGTTGCGGTTGCGCCGCGAGAATGCGGCTCTACTCGAGCGCTTGTCGGCGCGAACGGTGGAGCTGGAGGCAGCCAATCGCGATCTTCGCGTGGCGAACCGAGAGCTCGAAGCGTTCGGCGACTCCGTGTCGCATGACCTGCGCGCGCCGCTGCGCACGATCGATGGTCTGCTGCGCGTGGTGCAGGAGGATTTTGGCGCCGGCGTTCCGCCCGAAGCGCACCGGCACATCGAAGCCATCTCGGCGCAGGCCGCGCGCATGAGCGAACTGATCGAGGATCTGCTGCGCCTCTCGCGACTCGGCCGCGAGCCGCTGCAGAAGCAAGCGGTCGACATGCGCGGCCTCGTGCTGCAGGTCGTCGGCGAGCTGCGTGCCGGTGAGGGAACACGCAATCTCGACATCACGGTCGCCGATCTTCCCGCGGCGCAGGCCGATCCGTCGCTGCTGCGCCAGGTATGGGTGAACCTCGTGGCCAACGCGCTGAAGTTCACGCGCCGCCGCGAGCGCGCGCTCATCGAGATCAGCAGCGGGGCTCGCGACGGCCCAAAGCTGTATTCGATCCGAGACAACGGCGCCGGCTTCGATCCGCGCCGCGCCGAGCGGCTGTTCGGCATCTTCCAGCGCCTGCACGCCGCAAAGGATTTCGAGGGGACGGGCGTCGGCCTCTCGATCGCGCGGCGCATCATCGAGCGCCACGGCGGCAGCATCTGGGCGGAGGGCGAGCCGGACAAGGGCGCGGCGTTCCACTTCACCCTTCCGTGACTTTCCTCGGGCGCCAGCCGCACGGGGATGCGATAATTTCCCGCCTGATGGTGCACCGCTCATTGTCTTTCCGTTCCCGGATCCTCTCCCTGCTTCTCTGCGCCGCCGCGATCGTGGCCCTTCCAGCGCACGCGCAGTGGCGCGCGCTCCAGGCGCTCGCGCAGCGCGGCGCGCTCGTTTCGGCTGCCGCCGTCGATCTCGACGACGACAATAGTGTCATCCAGCAGCTCGATGCGACCCAGCGCCTCACGCCAGCCTCGCTGACCAAGCTGACCACCGCGGCGCTGGCGCTGCAGACCTGGCCGGCGGACAAGATGTTCGATACGCACATCCTCGCCAATGCGTCCATCCAGCGCGGCCGAGTGACGGGCGATCTGATCCTCGAGGGCGCCGGCGATCCGTCGCTCGATGACGAGTCGCTCTGGCAGCTCGCCGCGCAGGTGCGCGGCGCGGGGGTGAGTGTCGTCAGCGGCGACCTCTTCGTCGATCCGGCGCCGTTCGGGGTGGTCACCTGCGAGACTCAGGATCGCTGCCATGCCCTCGAGAGCAGTGATTCGGCATACAACGCGCCGCTCGCCTCGGTCGGCGTCGATTTCGGCAATTGGTGCCTGGTCGTTCGGCCGACGACATCGGGTGCCGCGGCACTCGTGCGCGGCTGCGGAGTCACGCAGCTGCCCATCGGCGTGCAGGGCGTGATCCGCACGGTAGGGCGAGGGCGAAGGCAGACGCTCTGGGTGGAGCGGCGCACCACTCCGGCCGGTGACGACATGTTGCAGGTGGGCGGTGACGTTCCGATGGGCGATGACCAGACGGTATACCGCTCCATGTCCAATCCCTCGCTCGGAGCGGGCCTGCTGCTAAAGGAAACACTGCGCGAGATCGGCGTCGAAGTCGCAGGGCCCGTGGTCGTTCGCGCCAGCCGTCCGCCGGCCGGCGCCTACGCGCTCGGCGATGTCGAGGGCCTGAGCCTGCGCGAGCAGCTGGGGCGCATGCTCCGGTTTTCCAACAACTACATCGCCGATGTGCTCACCATGGATATGGCCGCGAGCGTGGACGATCATCCGCCGCAGGCGCTGGCATCGGCGGGACATCTGCTGTCAGACTTCGTGCAGCGGGTGCAGGCGCGCTTTCACCCCGCCACCCTCGTCGCACCGCCGATCTACAGCGGCAGCGGGCTCACCACGGACAATCGCTTGTCCGCCAACGACCTCGTACGCCTCCTCGCATACCAGTATCACGACTCGCGTCGCTTTCCGGCGTTCTACGGCGGGCTGGTGGTGCCGCGCGATGCGCCATTCGTGTTCCTGCGCCAGGGCGATGCGGCCTGGCTCGACCGCGTGGCGCTGAAGACCGGCACGTTGGACAATCCGCGCTCCGTCTGCGGCATCGCCGGCTATCTGCGCAAGCGCAATGGGGGTTGGGTCGCCTTTGCGGCCATCGTCAACGGCGGCCCGGCTTGGAAGCACGTGCCCCTTTTCCAGGCGATCGAGGCCGAGCGCACCGACCTCCAGTCGTTGCTCAAAAGATACTAGCGGGTCTGCCCGGCGCGTCGGTGCCGCCACCCGGACGGGGACTCGCCTCTTGGCGAACCCCGTTGAGGCGCGCAGCGCCTAAAAATTACGTCAGAAACATTTCAGCCACCGTTAAGCTTTTCGGCGTAGCGTCCCGCCTCAGATCCACCAGAGGGGTATGCATGAAGGGTCTGTCCCGCCGGATTCCCGGCACTGCACCGGTTCTCCTTTTAACTCTCGGTGTCATTTGCGCCACACACGCAAGTGCCCAGACAGCCGATCAGGCATCCGGCCAGGCGCCGCTGCAGCTGCAACAAGTGGTCGTCACCGGAACCCTGATTCCCACCAACCCCGACGCCGTGGCCGTTCCGGTCACGACCCTCGATGCATCCACCCTCAATGCGACCGGCATATCGAACGATATGCTGGCTACCCTGGAGAAGGCCGTTCCGGCCTTCGCCGGCCGCAGCAATGCCGGCAGCAGCAACGCGCAGAATCACAATCAGTTCACGGCCGGGGGCTCGCAGATCGAGCTGCGCAACCTCCCGACGCTCGTGCTGCTGAACGGCCAGCGCCTCGCGCTCGATGCAGTCGCCGGCCTTACCGGCAGTAAAGATTTCGTCGACGTCAGCCAGATTCCCGCCGCGGCGCTGGAGCGAGTTGACGTGCTCACCGATGGCGCCTCATCGCTCTATGGCTCGGACGCCATCGGCGGTGTGGTGAATTTCATCCTCAAACATGACTACCAGGGCGTGACAGTCGGCACCCACTACGGCACGGCCGACGGCGGCTACCGGGACCGTTCGGCGTTCGTGACCGTGGGTGGGGATGTCGGACCGGTCAACATCACCGCGACGGCGAATTACGCGAAGACCACCCCGCTCTGGGCGGATAGCCGGGCGTTCAGCAGTCCCAAGTACGGCGTCACTCCCGGCAAGGCTCTGCCCGGGACCGTCTCCGGGGGCAGCTACGCGCTGATGCCGGGGCTGACCTATCCACCCGTGCCGACCGGGACTGCTGCCACGGCCACCAGCTACTCGCAGCTGCCGGGTGTCTACTACCCCACCACCTCCTCGCAGCTCTCCAATGCGTTCGATTTCTCCAGGTACTCCATGCTCCTGCAGCAGCAGGAGCACAAGAACTTCGTCGCCAACATCACGTCGAAGCCGCTGTTTGGCGGCCGCACGGAGCTGTTTGGGGACGTCCTCATTTCCCAGAACAACGTCGTGTCGACTGCGTGGCAGACCGCGGGCCAGCCCTTCTCCGCTGCCACCGTCAGCGTGCCGGCCGGCTCGCCCTACGACCCGCTGACAACTGCCACGACCGCGACCTTCGCGGACCTGAACCGGCCCAAGGGCGTACGCGACACGACGGACGCGTATCAGTTCTCCTTCGGCCTCAAGGGGCATCTCACGCGCACTTGGACCTGGCAGACCTCCGTCGATTACAGCGAGAGCAAGCTGGCTGAGGACGACAGCAATCTGATCTACAAGCCCAATCTGGCGGCTGCCGTTGCCGGCGGCTACGACTCTACCGGCGTTGCGACGCCCGGAGGCGCCTACAGCGAGGTGTATTCCGGCTTGTCGAAAGCCAATCCGAGGGTACTGGTGGCGGCGCTCAATCCGTTTGCCGTGACCGGCAACCCGGCGGCTACGCTCGCGGACATCTTCGGCACCGAGATGCTGCACGGCGACAGCAAAATGTATTCGTGGGACGGGCATGCGGTGGGCAACCTCTTCAAGCTCCCCGCGGGTCCGCTGAGCCTCGCGGTCGGTGCGAGCTGGCGCCGCGAGGAAGTCTCGGGTCATGCGGACCCGAATGGCCGCAACACCGACCCGGCGACGGGGCTCACCAGCGGCAACGATCAGAATTGGCAAAACGGCGTGGCGACGGACCCATTCACCCATGGGCGTGACGATAGCGCCGTGTACGCCGAGACGCGCATTCCGGTCTTCTCCAGCCGCATGGGTGTTCCGGGCCTGAACCAGGTGGAGCTCACCGCGGCCGGCCGCTTCGAGCACTACAGCGATTCCGGCAGCGCCACCGACCCCAAGTTCGGCTTCCGCTGGGCGCCCTTCGACAGCCAGTTCGCCTTCGACGGCAACTACACGAAGTCCTTCGTCGCGCCGCCGCTGTTCCAGGCGTACGGCCCATATGACACACGCCAGGTCGCGGGGACCATTCCGGGCGGTGCGGGCGTGTTCGCCGACCCGGCCCTGAACACCCTCACTTTCAACGGCGAGGACGGCAACAACCCGGGTCTGACGCCCGCGATCGCCATCGCGCGCTCGATCGGCTTCACGTTCCGGCCGAAGTTCATCAGTGGTCTGACGGTGGACGCGGACTTCTCCTCGATCAACCTTTACGGCTTCGCCGGTGGAATCGGCTTCAACAACATCTTCAATTCCGTGAACAGGCTGGGATCGGCTTCGCCGTTCTTCGGCAATCTCGGGCAAGGGAGCTTCGTCAACTTCGGCGGTACGGATCCGTTCTCCACACCCGGAGCTCTGAAGGCGTATCTGTCGGCAAATCCCGCCAACCTCCAGAACATCTATATCGAGGACCGGTTCACCAACCTCGCGGTACTCAGGGAGCGCTCCTGGAACGTCTCGGCGATGTACATCCTGCCGTGGAACCCATACGGCACCTGGACCTTGTCGACGAATACGATGGCATTCGATTCGTACAAGTTCTCCGACGGCCTTGGCGACTCGACCATCCAATACGCCGGCAATGCCAGCAACCTCGGTGTATTCGCCGGCACGTTGCCGAAGTACCGCTTCTATTCGACGCTCGACTGGGCGTACCGGAACCTCGACATCACCCTGTCCAACACCTACATCACTTCAGTTACGGATGCGGGCGCGGGAGGAACGGGTCCGGTGCTCGTCCGGGTGCCGCACTACAGCGTCTTTGACCTGCACGGCGCGTACGCCTGGCAGTTCGGAGGCGACGACAGCGGCAAGAAGGTGGTGGCGGCAATTGGTGTCAACGACATCAACGACGCGGCACCGCCGTACTTCCCGAACGCCTTCTCGAACGCGTTCATGACGACGGACATCGGCACGTACTCGCCGATCGGGCGCGAGGTGTATGGCGACCTGACGGTCTCGTTCTGAGGGTCGAGGCAGTGGCGGGGGTGACCGCAGAAGCAGCCAGGAACTATACTCGGAGCGATATGTCCGCTATGAACGAGCTCAGCGCCGGGGAGCGCAACCTCACTCCCCCCTCTGCGGGCATCGAGCCTCCCCGCTGGGCGCGAGCGTGGCAGCGGCTGATGGACTGGCGCATCGGCGCCGTACCCGTGCCGATCGCCGTACTGCTGGCCGGGGTGCTGTGGTACTTCGTGAGCCACGGGGCGGTGGCGACCGATCTGCCGACGATGATCGGCCTGACGATGCTGCTTTCGTTCATCTGCGCGGAGATCGGGCATCGGATCCCCGGGTTGCGCACTGTGGGCGGCGCGGTGATCGTGGCGACGTTTCTGCCATCCGCACTCACGTACTACCACGTTTTGCCTGCCGACCTGGTGGGTGCGGTAACGCACTTCACGAAGGACTCGAACTATCTCTTCCTGTACATTGCCGCGATCATCGTGGGCAGCGTCTTTGGGATGGACCGGACGGTCCTGATCAAGGGATTCGTCAAGATCTTCGCCCCGCTTGCGGCCGGCACGGTGGCGGCGGTGATCGTGGGGGCAGTCGTCGGGACGGCGCTGGGGCTGGGCCTGAAGCATGCGGTGTTTTATGTGGTATTGCCAGTGATGGCCGGCGGTGTGGGCGACGGGGCGGTGCCGCTGTCGCTCGGATATGCAGGCGTGCTGCACCAGGGGTTTGGCGGCCAGTTCGCCCAAGTGTTGCCGCCCGTCATGATCGGCAGTTTCTTCTCGGTGTTGCTTGCCGGGGCGCTCAACTGGCTGGGCAAGCGCAAGCCGCAGTGGTCGGGCGAGGGGAAACTGCAGCCAGGCGAGCAGATGGGCGAGCTCCTGAAAAGGGGCGGGCCGCCGCCGCAGGTGGACGTGATGACCATCGCCGCCGGCGCGGTGACGGCCGTGGCGCTGTATCTGGTCGGGGAGCTGACGTTCGTGTTGTGGAAGTGGCCGGCGCCGGTCGTGATGTTGGCCCTGGCGGTGGCGATGAAGCTCGGCTGGTCGGTGACGCGCCGACTCGAGCTCGGAGCGGAAGTGGTATTTCAACTATTTGCCAAGGTGGGGACGTATCCACTGCTGTTCATGGTCGGCGTGGCAATGACGCCATGGGACAAGTTGATCGCGGCTCTGGCGCCGGCGGACCTGATCACGATCGCGGCGACCGTCTTGACGCTGGTCGCGGTGGGCTTCTGGGTGGGACGCAAAGTCAATCTGTATCCGATTGAGGCGGCGATCGTGAACGCTACGCACGCGGGGCAAGGCGGCACGGGCGGGGTCGCGATCCTGACTGCTGCCGAGCGCATGCAGCTCATGCCGTTCGCGCAGATCGCGATCCGCATCGGCGGCGCGATCGTAGTGACATTGACTCTGCTAATGTTCGCGCGGATGTACTAGTCGGGATATCACGCGATATCAGTTGCAGCGGGCTCCTCCGCGACTTCCGCCGATGCTGCGGTACCGGTCGGTAGGAGGCCCGTCGCGGGCATCTCGAAGAGGACTTTGAGCCCACCGCCGATGGCTCCCTCGGCCCAGATGCGTCCGTAGTGCAGCTCGATGATGCTGCGGCAGATCGGGAGGCCGAGGCCGCTGCCGCGCTCGCCGCTGCCGCTGTCGCCGAGACGCACGAAGCGCTCAAAAATCCGCTCGCGCTCGCTCGGCGGAACGCCCGGTCCCTGATCCTCTACGCTGACTCGCCACATCCCGGCGCTAAAACTCGAGCGCAGAGTGATGGCGCCTTCATGCGGCGAGGCATCCACTGCGTTGGCGAGCAGATTGAGGAGCACCTGGCGGATGCGCTGCGCCTCGAAGGCCACGAGCCCTTCGCCGTGGCAAGCCAGGACAAAGGTGCGCCCGTGGTGCTCCGCGAGCACGCGCGCATCCTGCGCGAAGGCGTGGAGGAAGCGGGAAGGGTCCTGCGGCTTGAGCTGCAGGGTGATGGCGCGCGCTTCCGCGCGCGAGAGGAAAAGGAGCTCCTCGATGATCCGATTGAGGCGCGCGAGCTCCTCGAGCTGCATCTGCAGGGCATCCTCGTGGGCGGGGGAGAGATTGCCGGTGACCAGGAGCTTCTCGGCCTGCAGTCGGATGAGAGACAGCGGAGTCTTCAGCTCGTGGGAGGCCTCGGCCGCGAAGCGGCGCACCTGTTTGAATGAGGATTCCAGGCGATCGAACATCTGGTTAAGGAGCCGCGCGAGCTCGGAGATCTCGTCCCGCACCCCGGAGACCGGAATCCGCTCACTCAAGTTGTCGGAGCGGATACGGTTCGCCGTCTCCCGGATCAGGCGGACCGGGCGCAGCGCCACACGGCTCAGTGCGAAGCCGATCAGGGTGCTAACGGCAAGCCCGGCGACGAGGAGCCCGGCACAGACCCCGACATACCCGTCCATCACCTTCAGCACCTGGGCGGAGGAGGTCGCAATGGTGACGTCGTACGGAGGGAGTATGAATTCCGCGACCCGGAGCGGACCTATGCCGGGAATCGACGCTTCGTAGCGGTGCTTCTTCGGGACGTCGGGAATCGCGCGGCCGCGCAGGTTGGCTGAGTAGAACACCGTGCCGCGCTTGGGAATATTTACGTCGAAATAGAAAAGGACTGACGCGTATTCAGTCGTGGTGCGAATGCGCTGATTGACCACATCCAAGCTGAGCGTCCGGTAATCCGGACCCAGCCGAGCCCGGAGCTGCTCAAATTCCGAGGTGTTGAGAAGGTCCAGGCCGTGGATGAGGTAGCTCTCGAGAAGCTGATAGCCGACCACGAAGAGGCACGCCAGGGTCACCGTCGCCGCGAGGGCGTACCACACCGCGAGTCGCGTGCTGATCGAACGCATCATAGGAGCTGATAGCCGACGCCGCGCACGGTCTTGAAAAGCGGCTTTTCCTGGCTCTTCTCCAGCTTGGCGCGCAACCGGCTCATGTAGACGTCGAGCAGGTTGGTATCGACGTCGTAGTGCGACGCCCAGATCTTTTCGGAGATCAGAGTACGCGTCAGGATGCGCCCGGGGTTCTGCATGAAGATTTCGAGGAGCGCGAACTCGCGCCGCGTGAGCTCCACCGGCTGGCCATTGAGATGTGCCGTGTGGCTCAAGAGGTCGAGCTTGATCCCGCGATACTCGAGCACCGTCTCCTTGACCTCCGACTGGCGGCGAAGCTGCGAACGTACGCGCGCGAGCAGCTCTTCGAAGCTGAACGGTTTTGAGAGATAATCGTCCGCGCCGAGGTCGAGCCCCTTGACGCGATCCTGCACCGCATCCCGCGCGCTGAGGATCAGTACCGGCTCCTTGAAACCGCTCTTGCGCCATTCGCGCAGCAGGTCGAGGCCGTCGCCGTCAGGCAGCCCCAGGTCGAGGATGATGAGGTCGTACGCGGTTTCGCACAGGGCGTCGCGCGCTTCGCGGCACGTGCGGGCGCAGGCGACTGTGTATGAACGCTCCGCGAGCCCCTGCTTGAGGAGCTGCGCGAGGCGCTGCTGGTCTTCGACGATCAGAACCTTCATGTGTCACGCCTGCCCGCGGCGCGGGGTAAACCGCTGCGCCCGCGGCACGTGGAAGAGTATACGCCGGCCCGGGCGGAGCTTCCCTGAAAGCTCATTAAGGCTCCGACTATACTGTCGCGTTGCGGTAAGCCATAGGCGCATGCCCATCGACACGCCCACTCAGAATCCGGCCGCTGATCGCTGGGGCGAGCGCATGCCGCGCTCGCTCGGTCCCTGGGGCGCCACCGCGGTAGTCGTCGGCGTTACGATCGGCAGCGGCATCTTCCGGGTGCCGGCGACGGTAGCGGGCCAACTGCATGGGCCGGGGCCTGCGATGCTCTGCTGGTTGCTCGGCGGACTGATCAGCCTATGCGGCGCGCTCTCGGTCGCGGAGCTGGGCGCGGCGCTGCCCCGGTCCGGGGGCATCTTCGCGTACCTGCTCGAATGTTACGGGCCCCTGCCGGCATTCCTGTACGGGTGGGCCTGTCTCATGGTCATCACGCCGGCTGCTCTGGGCGCCACCTCGACCATTTTCGCCGAATACCTGGGTTACTTCCTGCCGATTTCGGCCGCGGACGTGCACTACGTCGCGGCGCTCACGATCGCAGTGATGGGCGTCATCAACTACATCGGCCTGCGGCGCGCCGCGGCCGTCATGAATGTCACGACCGTCGCCAAATTCATCGCGATCATCGTGTTGGGATTGTTGGCATTCACTGCGGTCCGCTCGCCGGCACAGCCGCCGCAGCCGGCGGCCTGGGCGCACGGGGCCAGCCTGTCGCTCATCGCCAGCGCGCTGATCCCCGTCTTGTGGACGTACGACGGCTGGTCGAATCTCACCAGCGTCGGAGGGGAGATCTCACGGCCGCAGACCACGCTGCCCATAGGGCTGGTCCTCGGCACCGGCTGCGTGGTCCTGGTCTACGTATTACTCAACCTGGGTTTCTGGCATGCGCTGTCGGCCTCGGAAATGGCCGCCTCGCCGCTCGTGGCGGCGACTGCAGCAGCCCACATTCCCGCGATCGGCGCCGCCGGAGCGAGCCTGGTGACATGCCTGGTGCTCGTCTCCAGCTTCAGTGGGCTCAACGGCTCGATGATGACCGATCCCAGGATCATCTACGGTATGGCCGACCGCGGCCTGTTCTTTCGTGCGGTGGCCCGCGTCTCGCCGAGGTTCAACAGCCCCTCGGTCGCGATCGTCCTGTCCGCCGCCCTCGGGTGCGTGTACGTGCTGCAGAATGACTTCGCACAGCTCGCCGACCGGTTCGTTCTTGGCGAGTGGCCGTTCTATGCAGCGAGCGTGGCCGGAGTATACGTATTGCGGCGCACGCGGCCCGACCTGCCGCGGCCGTACCGGGTATGGGCCTACCCGCTTCTGCCGGCCCTGTTCCTGCTGGCGTCGCTAGGCTTGATGGGCAACGCGCTACTGACTGATCCTCGCGACACCGGGATCACACTCCTGACCATCGCGGTCGGCTTCCCGGCCTATGCCATCTGGAAGTGGCTCGACCGCAGGCGTGCGAAAGCAAATGAGTAAGCGGCTCCGGGCCGTTTCAATAAACTAACCATTCGTCGCGGGCGGCGGACTGATCTCGCTGCGGCCCGGCTCGTCGAGTACGTCGCCGAGGAGGCGGCGCACCGCCACATAACATACCGGGATCAGCAGAACGCCAAGCACGGCCGCCGTGAACATTCCGCCCACCACGCAGGTGCCGATGTCATGACGACCATTGGCGCCTGCGCCCGACGACACGACCATCGGGAAGACACCGAGAATGAAGGCGAACGAAGTCATGATGATCGGGCGGAAGCGCAGTCGCGCGGCCTCGAGCACGGCGTTGTGCAGGCTGTGCCCATTGCGCTGTTCGGTGACCGCGAACTCCACGATGAGGATCGCGTTCTTCGCCGTGAGGCCGATGATGGTGATGAGGCCCACCTTGAAGTAGACGTCATTGGGCAATCCGCGGGCGAGCGTCGCCAGCGTACTGCCGATGAGGCCGACCGGCACCGCGAACAGCACGGAGGCCGGAATACTCCAGCTCTCATAGAGCGCGGCGAGTGCGAGGTACACGACCAGGATGGAGAGAGTGAAGAGCGCCGGCGCCTGGGCCGCGGAGACGAGCTCCTGCAGCGACTGGCCTGCCCAGTCGTAACCGAAGCCGTGCGGCAGGTAGGCGCCGACCAGGTGCTCCATCTGCGTCATCGCCTGGCCGGAGCTGTAGCCTGGTTGGGCGGATCCCACGATCTCCACGGCCGGATAGCCGTCATAACGCGTCAGCGACGGTGTCGCGAGGACCCACTGCGCGTGCACGAGATTCGACAGCGGGATCATGGTGTTGTTGCTGCCGGCCAGGTAATAGTGTTGCAGGGCGTCGGGTCCCATGCGGTAGCGCGCGTCCGCCTGCAGCAGCACCTGCAGCACACGGCCGTCGTAGACGAAATCGTTTGCGAACACGGGCGCCAGCATCAGCTGCAGGGCGGAGTAGGTGTCGTTGACCGAGACACCCATGGACTGCGCCTGAGTGCGGTCGACGGTGAGGAGAAGCTGCGGCTGCGGAGCCAGACCGTTGATGCGCACCTCCGAGAGGACGGGATCATTGGCGGCGTGTCCGAGCAAGGTATCCTGGGCCTGTGTCAGCGCCGCGCGCCCGAGCCCGCCACGATCCTCCAGGTAAAAATCGAATCCGCTGAACTGGCCGAGACCGCGTATCGCCGGCCGATTGGTCATGACGACCTGGGCGTTGTGGATCTTGCCCTGCAGGGCATTGTTGGCCCACGCGACGAACTCGTCCGCGGTCTGACTGCGCTGGTCCCAGGGGATGAGGTGAACGTAGGCGCGCCCGGTGTTCTCGGAGTTGCCGCCGAAGCCAGAGCCGGCTACCTGGAATATGTCGTGCGCCGCTGGGTTTTTGATGATGATGCGGTAGACCTGTTGCAGCACCTGCAGGGTGCGTTGCAGTGTCGCGCCTGCAGGCAGCTCCACGCTGGCCATGACGTCGCTCTGGTCTTCCTCGGGCACGAAACTGCCCGGCAGCCGGATGAACAGGAACACACCCAGTACCACCACCAGCGCATAACCGAGCAGCCAGCGCGGCAGATGCGTGACGGATTGGAACACTCGCCGGACATATGCCGCGCGTGTCCCCTCGAAGGCCCGGTTGAACGCCCTGAAGATGAGGTTGGCCTTCATGTGCTCGGCCCGGAGCAGCGTCGCGCAGAGCGAGGGCGTCCAGGAAAGCGCGAAGAACGCCGAGAACAGCATCGAGAGCGCGATCGTGAGCGCGAACTGGCGATAGATGACGCCGGTGCTGCCGGTCTGCATGGCGCTGGGGATGAATACCGCAGCCAGCACCAGCGTGATCGCCACGATAGCGCCGCTGATCTGGCGCATTGCCTTGCGCGCAGCCTCCTTGGGCGGCAGATGCTCCTCGTGCATGATGCGGTCGACTGCCTCGACGACCACGATGGCATCGTCGACGACTATGCCGATGGCGAGCACCATCGCGAACAGCGTCAGCTGATTGATCGAGTAGCCGAGCGCATAGACCCCAATGAGCGCGCCGAGCAGGGCCGTAGGCACCACTAACATAGGGATGAGGGTGGCACGGAAGCTCTGCAGGAAAATCAGCATCACGAGGAAGACGAGGCCGATTGCCTCGAGAAGCGTGAACATCACGTCGTGGATGGCGGCGTTGATGAAAAGCGTCTCATCGACCGGGGCGAACCACGTGACGCCGGGCGGCAAAGTCTTCTGCAGCCGGTTCATCTCGGCGGTCACAGCCTTCATTACCGCCAGTGCGTTGGCATCCGGCAAAGCCTGGATGCCGAACGCAGCGACGGAGGTAGCGTTTACCCTGGTGGCGAAGGAGTAGTCCTGCGATCCGAGGCCGATCGTCGCGACGTCGCCGAGCCGGACGGATGTGCCGTTGGGATTGGTGCGCAGCAGGATGTTCCGGAACTGCTGGACCGAGTTGAATTCGCCCTCCGTCGTGACGGTGGCGGTCATCTCCTGACCCGGTACGGCCGGCGCCGCACCGACGGAGCCGGAGGCGATCTGGATGTTCTGTCCCTTCACCGCTTTGAGCGCATCGGCCGCGGAGAGCCCGTAAGCGTGCAGCTTGTCGGGGTCGAGCCAGATCCGCATCGCGAAATCCGACCCGAAGAGGTTCGCCGAGCCTACGCCGGAAATGCGCTCGATGGGATCGAGGATTCGCGCGGCGACCAGGTGGTTGAGCTGCGCGGGGCTCGGGCCGCCCGGCCCGGACCGAAGCGCTATGACCCCCAGAAATCCGGCGCTGGTCTTACTGACGTGGATGCCCTGCTGGGTCACCTCCGCGGGCAGGAGGGGATCGGCGAGCGCGACTCGGTTCTGCGTCTGCACCGCCGCGATGTCCGGATTCGTGCCGGTCGCGAACGTCAGGGTGATCTGGGATTCGCCGAAGCTCGACTGCGCCGTGAAGTAAAGCAGGTTGTCGATGCTGGTGAGCCGCTGCTCGATGACCTGAGTGACGGTGGTTTCGACGGTGCTGGCGTTCGCTCCCGGATAGTTGGCCTCGATGACGACCTGCGGCGGTGCAATGTCGGGATAGGAGTCGCTCGGCAGCCGCGATAGGGCGATTCCGCCCAGCAACATGACCAGGAGGGCGATGACCCAGGCGAAGACCGGCCGGTCGATGAAAAACTGCGGCACTCGCAGCTCCTACCGGGCGGTGTCCGCGGCTGCGACGTGCCGCACTCCCGTCGCGGGCGCGACTCCGGTGGCGGCGGCCTTTGCCTTGGTGCTGGCCGTGGACTCCTCTACGGCGGTGACTTTCCCGCCCGGATGGGCGCTCTGGATGCCTGCGATGATGATGCGGTCACCCGCTGCGAGCCCACTGGATACGATCCAGTCGACACCCGAGGCCCCCTCCGTCATCACCCGTTTCTGGATGACAGTTTCGTCCGTGCCGACGGTGAGAACGTAGGCGCCCTGAGAGTCCCGCTGCAGCGCAGCCTGCGGAACGAGGAACGCATGCTGTGCGACGGCGACGGTCAGGCGCAGATTGACGTACATGCCGGGCAAGAGGCTGTGTTGCGGATTGGGGAGGACGCCGCGCTGGGGTGCGGTGCCGGTGCTCGGATCCACGGTGACGGCCCGAAAGTCGAGCAGTCCGGCAACGCCGTACGGCGTCCCGTCCGGGAGAGTCAGCTGCACCTTCGCCTGGCCGCCGGTGGCCGCGCCGAGCTGGCCCGATTGCTGCGCGCTCGAGAGCTGCTCGATCTGCGCGGCGGGCTCGTCGAAATTCACATAGATCGGATCGAGCTGGTCGACGGTGGTCAGCAGTGTCGGAGTACCCTGGCCCACGAGCGCGCCTTCCGTGACCTGCTGCTCGCCAGCGATGCCCGCGATCGGCGAAGTGACATTCGTGTAGCCGAGATTGATGCGCGCGGTCTCGACGTTTGCATCGGCCTGTTTGACGGCAGCGGCGGTGGAGCGTTCCGTCGCCTCGTCGGTGTCGAGTTGCTGCTCCGAGACCAGGTGGCTCGAGATGAGCGCACGGTCACGTTGCGCGTTGGCGTGGGCGTTGGCGGCGCTCGCCCGGGCCTGCGCCAGGGCCGCGGCAGCCGCATCGAGCGCCGCCTTGTAGGGGGCCGGATCGATCTCGAAGAGCGGCTGGCCCGCTTTGACTTGCGTCCCTTCCTTGTAGAGGCGCTTGAGGAGGACCCCCGATACCCGGGCGAGCACGTTCGCCTCGCGATAGGCGGACAGGCGTCCGGTGAAGCTGCTCGTCAGCGGAACCTGCTGCGGCTCGACCGCGATCACGGTCACCGGTGGCGGCGCGGACGCTGTTGCCGGTGACGCGCTGTTGCCCGACGAGCTGCAGGCCGCGACGGATGCGACGGCCGCGGCGGCGAGCAGCGCGTCACGGACACGCCTGTTAATCATTCTTGACAAACGCATTGCGGGAATGAGAAAAAATGACTGCCACAGCAGTAACCCTCGCGGCAGTAGTCTCGCGAGCCATCTTACCGGCAGCTTCCTCAATAGCAAGCAATGGTCGACAGCCCGATAGGTTCGCGCGGCAGGAGCCGCGCAGTTGGCGCCGCGGCGCCGGGGCCGCGCCCGGCGCAGGCACAGACGCGAACAGCGCCGGTGCGGCCGCGGCCGATGAGAGCCGAGCGTGTCCCCCAGGCTCTTCCTGAGGAAGAGCCGCCTGGCGTGCGCACCCTCATTACCCGCGCGCGCAGCTCTCTTCTCGCGAGCTTCGATACCGTGCTCGAGCCCTTTGGTATGACGGGCGCGCAGTTCGAGGTGCTGAAGAACCTCGTGCGCAGCGACAACGAGACCGCGGCGAGCCTCTGCCGTGCGCTGCACTACGACACCGGGTCGATGACGCGGATGCTGGATCGGCTGCAGGAGAAAGGCCTGGTGAGCCGGGAACGCGATACCGGCGACCGGCGCCTGGTGTTCCTGCGCCTCACGCACGCCGGCGAGAGGCTGATCCCGAAGATCCGGCCGGCTCTGCGCCGGGCATTGCGCCGCCATCTCGCGGGCTTCAAGCCGGAGGAGGTCGCGAGCCTGAAGCGATACCTCAGCCGCATCATCGAGAACGGCGAGCGCTCCTAGGAATGCGGCGCTTTCGGTCGTGGGCACCTCCCGGCGGCTACCAGGCGAGTATCATGCCGACTCGCATGCAAGCACGCGAGTTGATGACGGTACGGCGGGAAGGCAGCCGCGACGCCGGACCCCCGGCGCTGACGGGCGCACCGGTGCGGTTGGATTCAGGACGCGCGGCACCGCCGCTTTCCTGCGAGCTCTTCCGCTCGGCAGGCATCGTATCGGCGCCGCTGGGCGACGGGAGCGTCGCGCGGGTCGATCTCAGCAGGCGCGTTCCGCCACGTGGCTGACAACCGCCGATTTCACCCGGTGTTCTCCGCCGCGTGGATGAGGTAGCCGCCTGATTTCTCATCGCGCTCGAGCGCGAGCAGATGGCGTTGCGCGGCCTCCTCGAGCAGCTTGTTGAAGGAGCGGAAGCCGTAGTAGCTTTCGTTGAATCCGGGCCGGCGGCGCTTCAGGGTCTGCTTCACCATGGAGCCCCAGATGCGATCCTCCGCGCCGCGCTCGGCGAGCAGCGCATCGATTGTCGCCACGACCAGGTCGAAGGCCTCCTGCTTGCGGTCCTCCTCGTGGGCGTGCTCGCCCTCCTTGGCCTCGGACGCTCCCTGGGCGGTATCGGGCGCGGGCGCGCGCTTGCGCGGCGCGCGGCGCGGCCTCTGCTGCTCGCGCACGAGATCATCGTAGTAGATGAACTCATCGCAGTTGGCTATGAGGAGGTCGGAGGTCGAGTTCTTCACGCCGACCCCGATCACTCCCTTGTTGTTCTCGCGCAGCTTGCTGACCAGCGGTGAGAAGTCCGAATCGCCGCTGATGATGACGAAAGTATCGACGTGCGGCTTCGTGTAGCAGAGGTCGAGCGCATCGACCACCATGCGAATGTCGGCGGAGTTCTTGCCTGACTGCTTGACGTGCGGGATCTCGATCAGCTCGAAGCCGGCGTGATGCATGCCGGCGCGCAGGTCCTTGTAGCGTTCCCAATCGCAGTAGGCCTTCTTGACGACGATCGAGCCCTTGAGCAGCAGCCGCTCGAGCACCCGGGTGATGTCGAACTGCGCATAGCGCGCATCGCGCACGCCGAGAGCGATGTTCTCGAAGTCGCAGAAGAGGGCGAGGTTGGCGTCATCGGCGGCGGTTGACATGGTGTTCGTAGGATATATCCCGTGGACCGGAAGCCTCAACTAAAAGAATCATCGCGTGATCGTCGACATGCAGCCGGATCATATCGCAACCGCTTTCGGCCGGGTGCTGCGCGAGCAGCGCGACACGCGCGGCATTTCGCAGGAGGATCTGGCGCTGAGCGCCGATGTCGACAGGTCTTTCGTCAGCCAGATGGAGCGCGGGATCCGGCAGCCCACGCTGACCACCCTCGTGAAACTCTGCAAGGCGCTCGGCGTCGCGCCGTCGACGATCATCGGCCGCATGGAGCGGCTGCTCGACTGAGGTATCCGATGCCGGCGAAGCGCAGACACCCTGTGACTCGCGAGGCGGCCGAAGAGGCGGTGCGGACGCTGCTGCGCTGGGCCGGGGACGATCCCGGGCGCGAGGGCCTGCGCGACACCCCATCGCGGGTCGTGTCCGCCTACCGGGAGTGGTTCTCGGGCTATGAGACCGACCCATCGGATTATCTGCGGCGTACCTTCGAGGAGGTCGGGGGTTACGATGAGATGATCGTCCTGCGCGACATCGGCTTCGAATCCCACTGCGAGCACCACATGGCGCCGATCATCGGCCGCGTGCACATCGGCTATCTGCCCACCGACAAAGTCGTCGGCATCAGCAAGCTGGCGCGGGTGGTGGAGGGTTACGCGCGCCGCTTCCAGGTGCAGGAGAAGCTGACCGCGCAGATCGCGGGATGCATCGATGAGGTGCTGCGGCCGCGCGGGGTGGGTGTGGTCGTGGATGCGGCGCATCAGTGCATGACCACCCGCGGGGTCCACAAGCGCGGCGTGTCGATGATCACCAGCCGGATGACAGGCACCTTTCGCGAGGACGCGCGCACCCGGTCGGAATTCCTGCAATTCATCGGCATCACGGGCGCGAGGGCAGTGTAAACGCTGGCTGCGCAAAGCGGCAGGATGCCGGCTGTGTGCCGGTCAAGCAGCGTCAGGCGGTGAGCACTTGATCCTGGCGCTCGGCGCGTTTGCGGTCCTGTTCCTTCAAGTATCGCTTGCGGATGCGGATGGAAGCAGGAGTGACCTCGACGAGCTCGTCGTCGGCTATGAACTCGACGGCGTACTCCAGCGTGAGCAGAATCGGCGGCGTGAGCAGGATGGCATCGTCCTTGCCAGCGGCGCGGACGTTGGTGAGCTTCTTGGTCTTGATCGGGTTCACCACGAGATCGTTGTCGCGGCTGTGGATGCCGATGATCATGCCCTCGTAGAGCTTCTCGCCGGGACTCACGAAGAGGCGGCCCCGCTCCTGCAGGTTGAACAGGGCATAGGCCACGGCTTCGCCCTGCTCGTTGCTCACCAGCACGCCGTTGTGCCGGTCGGGGATGTCACCCTTCACCGGCGCAAATCCATCGAAGATATGGCTCATGAGGCCGGTGCCGCGGGTGAGCGTCATGAACTCACCCTGGAAGCCGATCAAGCCGCGCGCGGGCACGCGGTAGTCGAGCCGGGCCCGCCCATTGCCATCGACGGCCATGTCGGACAGCTCAGCGCGCCGGGTACCGAGCGCTTCCATAACCGCGCCCTGGTGCGTGTCTTCCACGTCGACGGTGAGCGCCTCATACGGCTCGTGCACCTCGCCGTCGACGATTCGCGTCAGAACCTGCGGGCGCGAGACTGCGAGCTCGTAGCCCTCGCGGCGCATGTTCTCGATGAGGATGGTGAGATGCAGCTCCCCACGGCCGGATACGTGGAAGACATCGGGCTCCTCCGTGTCCTCGACGCGCAGCGCCACGTTGCTCTGCAGCTCGCGATAGAGGCGCTCGCGAATCTGTCGGCTGGTGACGAACTTGCCTTCCCGCCCCGCGAAGGGTGAGGTGTTGACCTGGAAATTCATGGCGAGCGTCGGCTCATCGACGCGGATGGGCGACAGGCCTTCGGGCGACTGCGGGTCGCAGATCGTAAGGCCGATGTTCACCTCCTCGACGCCGGTGATCGCGACGATGTCGCCCGCACTCGCCGATTCGACGGGCCGGCGCTCGAGACCGGTGAAGGTGAGCACCTGCCCGACCTTCCCGGGGCCGCGGTCCTCCTCGCCGTGACGCAGCACCACTTGCTGTCCCGGCCGGATGGAGCCGCGACGGATCCGCCCGATGCCGATGCGGCCGACGTAGCTGTTGTAAGCCAGCGTCGAGATCTGCAGCTGCAGCGGCATTGCGGAATCGGCGGCAGGCGGCGGCACGTGCTTGAGAATGGCCTCGAAGAGCGCCGACATGTCGGGGCGGCGCTCGAGATGATCGGTCCCGGCCCAGCCCTGCAGGGCCGAGGCGTAGATGACGGGAAAGTCCAGCTGCTCGTCATTGGCGCCCAGCTTGTCGAAGAGCTCGAACGTCTGATCGACCACCCATCCGGGGCGCGCCCCGGGACGGTCGATCTTGTTGATCACCACGATGGCCTTGAGGCCCAGCGCTAGCGCCTTGCGCGTGACGAAGCGTGTCTGCGGCATCGGACCCTCGACCGCATCCACCAGGAGCAGCACGCCGTCTACCATGGAGAGCACGCGCTCGACCTCGCCGCCGAAGTCCGCGTGCCCCGGAGTGTCAACGATGTTGATGCGCGTGCCGCCGTATTCGATGGCGCAGTTCTTGGCGAGGATGGTGATGCCCCGCTCGCGCTCGATGTCGTTGGAATCCATGACGCGCTCCGTCAGCTTCTCGTGGGCAGCGAAGGTGCCGGACTGCCGGAGCAGGCAATCGACCAGCGTGGTTTTGCCGTGATCGACGTGCGCGATGATCGCGATATTGCGGATGGGGGTTTCCAGGGGCATCGGAGCTCGTGAAGGGTGTCGTGGGGTGCGGGGAGCCGTCGGGCCCATTCCCGCCATGCAAAGACCATCAATGATATCAGGAATATCGGGTTCCCGCCGGGGACGCTATCATGTCAACGCCATGCTCAAGCTGACCGGTCCCGCGGACGGCGGGGAGTTGATCGCTGCCTGCCACATCAAGGCCATCGAGCTTCTGCGCCGGAATCTGACCCCGGCGGGCATCCTTGCAGCGTCCCCCGCACATCGCTCCCGCAGCCGCGGCTACACCGCCATTTTCGGGCGGGACGCGGCCATTTGCGCGCTCGGCATGGCACTCTCGGGAGACCCCGTGCTCGAGCGGGCGGCCGCCACCGGCCTCGAGACCCTTGGCGAGCATCAGGCGCCGAACGGCCAGATCCCCAAGTTCGTCGGGCCCGAGGGCGCGCGCGAAGCCGATTTCTGGTACCTCGGCTGCATCGACTCGACTCTCTGGTGGCTGCTCGCGCTCGATTTCCTGGCACGCCGCTCCCCGAAGGCCGGCCCGGGAGGGCATGGCGCAGGAACGGGACTCAGCGAGCGCTCGCGGCGCATCGAGATGGCGTTGCACTGGCTGCTCGCCCAGGAGCATCAGCGCTTCTTCCTGCTGCAGCAGAACGAGGCGAGCGACTGGGCCGACATCATGCCGCGCTCGGGTTTCGTGCTCTATACCAATGCGCTCTGGTATGCCGTCAAGCGACGTTACGGATTGGATCGCGCCGCGCAGACGCGTGACAACTTCAACGGCCTCTTCCATCCCTTTTCCGCAGGTCTCGCGCAATATCGCCGCGCGCGCCTCCTCAACGAGTATGTTCTGCGCCGGGCGCGCAACCGCGAGTTGTACCTGAGCTTTGTCAACTTCTCGTTCTTCGGCGAGGAGGGCGACGTCTTCGGGAACGTTCTCGCGGTGCTCTGCGGTCTCGCCGATTCGCCCGCCAGCCACCGTACGCTCGATGCGCTGCAGCGGGCAAAGGTGAGCCGGCTCTATCCGGTGCGCGCAGTGACCCGACCGATCGGGCGGCGCAGCGCCTTGTGGCGACCCTACATGGCTCGCCACCGCCAGAACGAGGTCTGGCAGTATCACAACGGCGGCATTTGGCCGATGGTAGGCGGCTTCTGGGTCGTCGCGCTGGCCGCCGCCGGGCGACTGCCGCAGGCCCGGCTCGAGCTCGAGAACCTTGCCCGCGCCTGCGCCCTGCGTAATTGGGCCTTCACCGAGTGGCTGCACGGCACCCAAGCCACTCCCCGCGGCATGAAAGGTCAATCGTGGAACGCCGCGGCATTCCTGATGGCCGAGCGTGCCGTCGCCGAGAAGCGCAACGTGCTGCTCGAGTGAGCCATTGGATTCGCGGCAACGCGCCCCCAGACTGATGCCTGCATGTCAGTCGCCGCCCCAGGCCGTAGCCGCCGCGCGCAACCCGCCGCCCCGCCCGACCAGCTCACTCTGCGCGGGTTTTTCGGCGTATTTCGCTACAGCCGCCGCGCCATCGAGCTCGTCTGGAACACCAATCGGCCGCTGACCGTCTCTCTCGGCTGCCTCACGCTCATTGCCGGTGTCCTCCCAGCCTCCGTCGCGTACATCGGTTCGCTCATCGTCGATGCGGTCGTCGCGGCGATCCGCGCAGGCGGCGCCGATACCCGCCACGTAGTCGGCCTCGTGGTTCTCGAAGGCGTCCTCGTGGCCGCCATCGCCGCCGCGCAGCGCGGCCTGTCGCTCGCGCAGTCCCTGCTGCGCGTGCAGCTCGGGCAACGCGTCAACGAGATGATCCTGGAGAAGGCCCTCACCCTCGAGCTGAGCCACTTCGAGGATTCGGAGTTCTACGACAAGCTGACACGCGCGCGCCGCGAGGCGTCGAGCCGGCCGCTCAGCCTGGTCACGCGCACCTTCGGCCTGGCGCAGAACGCTATCCAGCTCGTCAGCTATGCTGTGCTGTTGGCGCGGTTCTCTCCATGGGCGGTCGCCGTCCTCCTGCTGGCCGGTCTCCCTGCTTTCATCGCCGAGGCGAAGTTCTCGGGAGACGCGTTCCGTCTGTTTCGCTGGCGCTCGCCCGAGACGCGCATGCAGACGTACCTCGAGACGGTTCTCGCGCGCGAGGATCACGCCAAGGAGGTGAAGCTCTACGGGCTCGGGCCGCGGCTCCTCCAGCGATACCGTGACATCTTTTACACGCTCTATGACGAGGATCGCGCATTGACGGTGCGTCGCGATGCTTGGGGCTTCGGCCTGGGCCTGATTGCAACGCTGACGTTGTACGGCGCCTATGCCTGGATTGCGATCAGCACCGTCAGGCGCGCGATAACCCTGGGCCAGATGACGATGTATCTGGCCCTGTTCCGACAGGGGCAATCAGCGGTATCTGCAATGTTGTCAGCCGTTGGCGGCATGTACGAGGACAACCTCTACCTGTCAACACTGTATGAGTACCTGGAGACGCAGGTGTCGCCACCCAGCGGCTCCGTAACGCGCGGTCCGCAGCCGGAGGATGGCGTCCGGTTCGAGCATGTGAGCTTCACGTATCCCGGTGCGGAGAGCCCGGCTCTGGAGGATGTCACTCTTCACCTGCAGCCGGGTACGAGCCTCGCTCTGGTGGGCGAGAACGGCTCAGGCAAGACGACGCTCATCAAGCTGCTCACCAGGCTGTACTCGCCAACGAGCGGCCGGATCCTCCTCGACGGAGAGGACCTGGCGAGCTTCGAGGAGGGCGCCCTGCGCGAGCGGATCGGCGTGATCTTCCAGGACTTCACCCGCTACCAGATGCGGGTGGGCGAGAACGTGGGCGCCGGCGACGAGCGCTATTTCGAGGATGAGGGGCGCTGGCGCGATGCCGCGGCCAAGGGCAGGGCAAGCACGTTCATCGAAACCCTGCCGAAGGGATATCACACCCAGCTGGGCAAGTGGTTCCAGGACGGCCGCGAGCTCTCCGGTGGGCAGTGGCAAAAGGTGGCCCTCTCACGCGCTTTCATGCGCACGCGCGCGGACGTGCTGGTGTTGGACGAGCCGACCGCCGCGATGGACGCGCAGGCCGAAGCCGAGGTCTTCGAGCATTTCCGCCAGCTGGCGCGTGAGCGCATCACGATCCTCATTTCCCACCGCTTCTCGACGGTGCGCATGGCAGATCAGATCGTCGTCATCGAGGGCGGACGGATCCGGGAGCGGGGCAGCCATGAGCAGCTCATGCGCCTCGACGGCGCTTATGCACGACTCTTCACGCTGCAGGCACGAGGCTACCGTTGAGCTGAGCGCTCATCCGCTGCCCGTCTGGGTCGCCCTGCCCGCCTGCTGGTCCTGCTGCATGCGGCGGTAATCGACCGGCTGAATGGTCTTGATCGCGCACGTCCACCCATCCGCCTTGACGGAATTGACATGCACATACACGTTATCGCCGGTATGCGTGAATCCGATCTCATGGGCAAACCAGAGGTTGGCGCACGGATGGAACACCGTGACGAGATACGCCTCGTTGAGGCCGGTCCAGACTACCACTTGATCCGATGAGATCGCCGTCGAGCGCCGATAACTGGTGAGCCACATGAACCGATCGACCGGCTGGCCGGCGTGTGCCATGAAGCTGGCGCGCTCGGCCGCGTCATGCCGCGCGGGGGGCGTGCCCGCGCACGAGACGAGCAGCGCAGCCACAACCGGCACCCAGGCACATCGGACAAGCAATTGAGAGAGCGACATAGGATAGCCTCCTTCGGCTACTGGTAAGGGTGGGGTCAGCCGCTGCCGGCCCTACGCTTTTCCGCCTCGCGCTGCGCCCGCAGGTCGTGTTGCATGCGCAGGTAATCGACCGGCTGGATGGTGTTGATCATGCATCTCCATCCTTCGACCCTGACGGAGTCGAAGTGCGCATAGACCGTGTCCGCGGTCGAGGTGAGGCCGATGCGCCGCGCGAACATCAGGTCGGTACAGGGGTGGAAGACCGTAATCAGATAGGCGGCGTTGATGTCCGTCCACACCACGAGCTGATCGGGTGCGATCGGCTCCCAGCCTTCATAGCGGGTGAGCCAGGTGAAATGATCGACTGCCTTGCCGGCGTAGGTTTCGAAGCGGCTGCGCTCGGCCGCCTCGCGCTGCTTGAGCGGAATGCCCGAGCAGGAGGCGAGCAGCGCCGCGGCAACGAGCAGCCAGGCGCCCCGAAGGTAGGATCTTGAGCATGACATGAGATCGCCTCCATCTACCCTGCAGCAGGAGCATGAAACGCACGACTCGCTCCGGGGTTGACCCGGCGCCGCGGTCCGCGACGGGCTCATTCCCCGGTCGTCAACAGCGCCACTGGAAACGACCGTAGAGACACTGCCGCGCTGATCGCCGGCACCCCCTCGCCGCCGCCTGCCAGCGGCACTTTCCCCCCGTCCAACAGGCCCCGCAGCGGCGTCTCGGCGCCGGACGGCAACTGCACTGCGGTGTCAGCCCAGACGTCCGTGCCGAGAGGAAGGCGCGGCGGGGCGTCATCGGCCGGGCTCCCGGCTCCCACGAGCTTCAGATATAGCCGCGGAGCCAACACGACCGCAAGCCTTCCTTCCAGGCGCCGCGCGAACGCGCACAGATGCGCCGCGCGCCGACCCGTCACCTTCAATCGTAAGTACTCCCCGAGCTCGAAAAGTTCAGGGTCGCGACGCCTGAGCTCCAGTACGCGGACGTGGAGAAGGAGCTTGCAGCGCGGATCGGACACATTCTCCGCGAGCGCTCGGACGAGCCGTTCTCGCTCCGCCGGGGCGCCGACCAGGCTCGCGAGGAGGCGCCGGCGCACGTCATAATCCACCGGCCGCCGGTTGTCCGGATCGACCAGCGAGAAATCCCACAACTCATTGCCCTGATAAACATCAGGCACTCCGGGCGCGGTGAGCTTCAGGAGCGTTTGTGACAAACTGTTGAGCAGCCCGAAGCGCACGATGCGCCGGTTGAAGGCGCAGAAGTCGGCCAGGAAGAGATCGCCCTCGCGGCGCTCGAGCGCCGCGCGGATGAACTGCGTCAGTGCCTCCTCGTACTCGCTGTCGGGAGTAGCCCAGCTCGTGCGCGCTTTGGCCTCGCGCGCAGCTTTGAGCATGTATGCTTCGATACGCTGGCGGTAGGCAGCGAGGGCGTCGTCGTCCGGCTCCTCGAGCGGCCAGCTGCCTGTCAGGGTTTGGTAGAGCAGATACTCGTCATCGGGCGACGGTGCCGGCATGCCGCCGACCTGGCGGCGCCGCGTCCGGTTGAATCGCCGCCAGCGCTCCACCGCCTGCCGCCACTCGGCCGGCATTTCCGACAGTACGCTGATGCGGGCGCGTACGTCCTCCGACCGTTTCGTGTCGTGTGTCGAGGTGGCCAGCATCTCGTGCGGCCAGTGTTTGGCCCGGTATTGGGCGTCGGTGTGGAAGGCGCTGATGCTGGAGCCGTAGAGGTCGGGCTCGCCGCCCACCTCATTGAGCGAGACCAGCCGGTTGAAACGATAGAGCGCCGTGTCCTCGATGCCTTTGGCAGTGATGGGCGCGGTGATCTGTTGAAACTTCATGGCGAAGCGGCGCATGCGCAGGCGCGCGCTCTCGCTCTGCGCGGGCAGCTCGAGCAGCAGGGCATCGCGCACGAAATCGAACACGGGCGGCTCGATCGAAGCGCCGCGGCGGCGCGCCGCGGCAATCGCCCAGTCGATGTAGCGCCGGTCGGTCTGCGAAACGCTGTCCGTCACGTAGGTCCGATAGACGGGAAAGCAGGCAATGACTTCCGCGAGCGCCTGCCAGAGGCTGGCAAGCGTGAAGTCGCGCGTCTGCCGGTCGCCGTGCGCGATGCGCGCGAGGAGATTTGCGGCTGTATTGAGCTCGGAGGCCAGTGATTTGCGCAGCACCCGATGCTGGCACGCGTAAGTGACGTCGGACCACTGCCGCGGCTCGCCGATGAAGGATCGGTAGATCCTGCCCATGCGCCCCTTGCTGGCGGTGTCGACCAGCAGCCGGTTCACGACGTTGGCGAAGTGATAGCCGGTCTCCCCGTGCAGCGGCCACTTCGCCGGGAGGCGCTCGAAGGAGGCGGTGATCTTCTCGGCCACCAGGTAGACGGAACGGCTGCCGCCGGCCGCGGCCGTCACGCCCGCGATCCTCCCGGTCAGCCGCCGGAAATAGCCGAGCGGATCATAGAGACCATCGGAGTGGTCGATTCGCAGCCCATCGAGGGCGCCTGAGCCGATGAGCTCGAGGACGAGGCGATGCGTGGCCTCGAAGACAGCCTCATGGTCGACGCGCAGCGCCGCGAGATCATTGACATCGAAGAAGCGGCGGTAGTTGATGTCGTCGGAGGCGACTCGCCAGTAGGCCAGCCGGAAGGCTTGCGACTCCAGCAGGTCGTGCAGCGGATCGAAGCTCACGGGGTCCCCGGAATGACCGGCAAGGGTCGCAAGCGCCTGGTCGAGCGCGGCGGACACTCCCGCATCCGCGGCGACCAGCGCAGCCAGCGCCAGCTTGTGGGCCTCTTTGTCGCGATTGCGCTCGGCGATCTGCTCCGCTGTCGGGCCGCGCCGGTCGGGCAGCGCGCCGAAGCGGCGTCGAAGGCTCTCGAGCTCCGCATTGCGCGTGATCGCCAACACTCCGTCGAGGATGCGCGGATAAGTGCGCGGATCGAGCGGCATGCGATGCTCGTGGTAACGGATCGCGAACGAGCCGAGCGCGCGCTCGAATTGCAACTTGAGATCGCCCCGCTCCAGCACTACTCCGTAGGGATCGGCGAGCACCGGCATCAGGACCTTGTCTGCAAGCGCCGCATTCACCGGGTTCCAATCGATGTCGAAATAATCCGCGTAGATCGAGGCCTGCCCGTTCTCGAGCACATCCATCCACCAGGCATTGTCGGATCCCATGACACCGACGTGATTCGGCACGATATCCAGGATGTGGCCCATGCCGTGCGCGCGCAGCTGCGCGATGAACTGGTCGAACTCCTCGCGAGTGCCGATCTCCCGATTGAAGGAGTTGTGATCGACGACGTCGTAGCCATGGGCGCTGCCCGCGCGCGCACGGAAGTAGGGTGAGCAGTAAACGTGACTGATCCCGAGAGACGCGAGGTACGGGACGATCGCCGTCAGGTCGTTGAAGGTGAAGCCGGCATTGAGCTGCACGCGATACGTGGCGCGGGGAATCCGCGCTGGTGCCGGCGCATTGGGACTCTCAGCGTCCGGCACGGCTGCGTTCCAGGAGCCACGTCACGCTCCACGGCGCCAGCTCATTGCGCGCAAGGGCGGCCCGGATTCCCGGATGAGTCGCAAAGATCATGCGGCCGGCAGGCCGGCCGATGACCGGAGCGGAAGTGTCTTTCAAGTTGGCGAGGAGGTGCAACACGCCATCGTCGCGCAGCCTCCAGTCCACGGCGAATGCGCCGCCCGGATCGAACGCGACGCAAGTGCTCCCCAGGATTCGGGACAGGAGCGGCACGACGTCGCGCCGGCGGATCGCGAGGAGGCGGCGGTAGTGATCGAACATCCTGGCGTGCGGGGGCTCTGCCAGGCGTGCCCAGCCCAGGTGGGCCGATGCGTAGGTTGCCGGATCGCCGGGATCGGGTATGGAGCCCTGGAAGTGGGAGAACTCGCGCAGCCGCCCCTGCCGCACCTTGGCGGCGAGCTCGGGCCCGAAATCGCAGAAGTAGGGGAAGGGCTCCGCGGCGGCCCACTCCTCACCCATGAAGAGCATCGGCGGCGAGGGGGCGAGCAACAGCACCGCCGCCGCGGCGCGCAGGGCCTCGGCGCGCGCCAGCTGCGCCAGCCGCTCGCCGCGTGCCCGGTTGCCGATCTGATCGTGATTCTGCAGGAAGTTGACGAACGCCGATGGCGGCAGGTGCGCACTCTGCTCGCCGCGCGGACGGCCGAGGTGGCGGGAGGTCTCGCCCTGGTACACGAATCCTTCCGCGAGCGAGCGGCAGAGGAGCGTCTGCGGGCGCTCCCGATAATCGCTGTAGTAGCCGGCGGATTCACCGGTGAGAAGCACGTGCAGACAATGGTGGGAGTCGTCATTCCACTGCGCATCGAAGGCGTTGGGGGCGCCGGAAGGACCCAGCCGGCGCGCCTCGTTGTCGAGGTTCTCGAGCACGAGATATACCGGCCGCTCCCGTCCGGGTCCGTCTCGCGCGGCGCGCGCGATTTCGGACAGGATGTCCGGGTCGCTGGCGTCGTGGATCTCATGTACGGCATCGAGCCGCAACCCATCGAGATGATATTCCTCGAGCCAGTAGAGCGCGTTATGCACGAAGAAATCGCGCACCGCCCGGCTCTCGGGGCCGTCGAAGTTCATCGCCGCGCCCCACGGGGTCGCGTGACGCTCCGTGAAGAACTGGGGCGCATAGAGATGGAGAAAGTTGCCCTCCGGACCGAAATGGTTGTACACAACGTCCAGCATCACTGCGATGCCGTGCGCATGCGCCGCGCATACCAACGACTTGAGGTCCTTCGGCGAGCCGTATGCGGATGCCGGCGCATACGGCAACACACCGTCGTATCCCCAGCCGCGAGCGCCCGGGGACTCGGCGACAGGCATGAGCTCGATGGCCGTGACGCCGAGCCGCTGTAGATGCTCGAGCTTGCTCGCGACGCCCGCGAAGGTCCCCTCCGGCGTGAACGTGCCCACATGCAGCTCGTAGACGACGGATTCCCGCCATGGCCGAGCGCGCCAGTCCTCATCGGTCCAGCCGAAGGCCTCGGGGTCGACCACCTCGCTGGGACCGTGGACTCCCTGCGGATTGCGCCGCGATGCAGGATCGGGCACCAGCGTCCCGCCATCGATCGCAAAGCGGTAACGGCTGCCGGCTTGCGCTTCGTCGGTGACGAGCTCGACCCAGCCGCCGACTGCCGTATCCATCGGCAAGGTCCGCGCCGGCCCTCCGGATGATTCCAACACGAGATCGACGCGCCGGGCCGCGGGAGCCCATAGACGGAAGCGCACCTGTCCGCCGGATCGCACCTGCGCCCCGAAGGGCATCTCGTGCCGCCGCCGGGTCATCGGTAGGGGGTCTCGCGCAGGAGCGCGAGCGAGCGCCCTTGCAGCGGGTAAGGGGTCGCCGGCTCGAGGCGGTGCTGTGCGAATGGCTCGGCGGCCGCGGTATCGAGGACCGTCCACCAGACTTTTTCGGCGAGCGGCGCGGACAGCCGGAACGGGATCGGCTCGTGATGGGCATTGCAGAGCAGCACGAAGTTGTTGTCGGTCACCAGCCTGCCGCGCCGGTCGCGCCGCTCGATCGCGGCCCCGGCCAGGTAAAGCCCTACGCAGCGTGCGAACGGCACGTCCCATTCGGCCCCGGTCATCTCGCCGCCGTCGGGGTTCAACCAGATGATCTCCCGCAGGCCGTCCGCGGTGACCGAGTCGCCCTGGAGGAAGCGCCGGCGGCTGAACACCGGATGGCGCCGGCGCAGCGCGATCAGCCGGCAGGTGAATTCGAGAAACTCCTGCCGCTCGCTGTCGAGCTCCCAATCGAGCCAGGAGAGCTCGGTGTCCTGGCAGTAGGCGTTGTTGTTGCCGAGCTGGGTATGGCCGAGCTCGTCGCCGCCGAGCACCATGGGCACGCCCTGGGACAGGAGGAGCGCGGCCATCAGATTGCGCTTCTGCTGCGCGCGCAGCGAGCGGATCGCGGCATCGCCGGTCGGCCCCTCGGCGCCGCAGTTCCAGGAGCGGTTCTCATTCGCGCCATCGCGGTTGCCCTCGCCGTTGGCCTCGTTGTGCTTCTCGTTGTAGCTCACCAGATCCGCCAGTGTGAAGCCGTCGTGAGCGGTGATGAAGTTGATACTTGCATGCGGCTTCCTGCCGCTCGCCTCGTAGAGATCGGACGAGCCGGTGAAGCGGCGTGCGAACTCGCCAATGAGGCCGCCGTCGCCCTTCCAGTAGGCGCGCATGCTGTCGCGGTACTTGTCGTTCCATTCATTCCAGCCGGGCGGGAAGTTGCCCACCTGGTAGCCACCGCTGCCGATGTCCCAGGGCTCGGCGATGAGCTTCACCTGCGAGAGCACCGGGTCCTGGCCGATGGTATCGAAGAAGGAGCCCAGCCGGTCGACCTCGTAGAGCTCGCGCGCGAGCGCGGAGGCGAGATCGAAGCGGAAGCCGTCGACGTGCATCTCCTGCACCCAGTAGCGCAGGCTGTCCATGATCAGCTGCAGCACCCGCGGATGCTGCAGGTTGAGCGTGTTGCCCGTGCCGGTGAAGTCCATGTAGTAGCGCGGGTTCTCGGGGCTCAGCCGATAGTAGGCGCCGTTATCGATGCCGCGCATCGACAGCGTCGGCCCGAGCTCGTTGCCTTCGGCTGTATGGTTGTAGACCACATCGAGGATCACTTCGATGCCGGCAGAATGCAGCACTTTCACCATCGTCTTGAATTCGCTGATCTGGCCGGTGGCCGAATAGCGCCGCTCGGGTGCGAAGAAGCCGATCGTGTTGTAGCCCCAATAGTTGCGCAGTCCTTTGTCGAGCAGCGTCCGGTCATCGGCGAAGGCATGTACCGGCATCAGCTCGACAGTGGTGATTCCGAGCCGCAGGAAATGTTCGATCACCGGCGCCGTCGCGAGTCCGGCATAGGTGCCGCGCAGCCGCGGCGGCACTTCCGGGTGGCGCACGGTGAGGCCCCGCACGTGCGCTTCGTAGATGACCGTGTCGTGCAAGGGTATGCGCGGCGGCCGATCCTCGCCCCAGGTGAAAGCGGGGTCTATGACTCGGCTTTTCGGCGTACCGGCGGCGCTGTCGCGCTTGTCGAACGAGAGATCGGCCTTGGGCTGCCCGAGACGGTAGCCGAAATGCGCATCACTCCAGGCGAGCGCGCCTTCGAGCCGCTTGGCGTAGGGCTCGATGAGAAGCTTGTTGGGATTGAAGCGCAGTCCCTGCTCCGGCCGGTAGGGTCCGTGGACCCGGTAGCCATAAAGAAGCCCGGGCCGGGCCTCGGGAAGGTAGCCGTGCCAGATCTCATCCGTGCGCTCGTGCAGCGTGATCCGCTGCACTTCGTGCCGCCCTGTCGGGTCGAACAGGCACAGGTCCACCTTGTCGGCGTTGGCGGAAAAGAGCGAGAAATTGACGCCCTCTCCGTCCCAGGTGGCCCCGCGAGGATAGGGTTGACCGGGCCAGACGGCGCTGATCCGTTGCTCTGCGCCCGGGCTCGTATCCTGCCGTCGGCGCGACGATGTCTGGTCCAAGTCGCCTCCCGTGCTCTCACTCGGCCAATCCGAGCAGGCTCTGGAGGGGAATGCGGGTCCAGTCCGGGCGGTTCCCGAGCTCGTAGCGCACCTCGTAGAGCGCTTTGTCGATCTCGAAGAGCGTGAGGAGCGGCCGAGCCTGCCGCAGCGACTCGTAGAGTCCCGCCGTGCCGGCCACTTCATCATAGGAGGTGATGAAGGTGCGGCGTGCCTCCTGCTCCCAGGCGTGGAGCTGCGGCTCCCAGCGGACGCAGTCATCGCCGCCCTGCTGCGCGCAGCGCTCGAGTGCGGCATGGCGTGCATAGGCGAAGGAGCGCAGCATTCCGGCAACGTCGGTGAGCGGGGAGTGCTTCAGGCGGCGTTCCGCGAGTGGGCGCCCCGGCTCTCCCTCGAAGTCGACGATGATGAAGTCGTTGCGCTTCAGCAGGACCTGCCCGAGGTGATAGTCCCCATGGCGGCGTGTCTTCAGTCCATTGGGCACGGCGGCGGTGCAGCGTGCTATGCGTTGCAACAATCTCTCGCGCCGGGCGAGCAACGCCTCCGCGTCCATCGCAACTGCTGCCGGAAGCTGTGGGAGGCGGCTGGATAGCAGCGTCAGGGTGACCTCCGCAGCGGCACGTGTGGCAGCGCCCCACGCCGCGACGTCGACGGCGGCAATCGGCTCCGGCGCAAAGGCCGGGTCGTCCGTTGCACGGGCGAGCGCGCGATGCAATTCCGCCGTGCGGATGGCGAGCGTCTTCACCAACGAGAGGTACAGGCCGTGCGCGTCCTCGAGGATGGGGACGCCGCTGCGGCGGTCTTCGAGGAAGCGCGCCAGATAATCGAGGGTGTAGGTCCAGCCGTCTCCCTGGTTGGTGACGAACGCCTGCAGCAACGCCATCGTGTAGCTGACGGACGCGCTGTCGATGTACTCCGCGGCTCCGGCAACCGGCACGATGTTGGGGAAGTGGGCCACCTCGGTGAGATAGCGGCCGATCTCGAGCTCTGGATTGATACCGGGCTGCAGCTTGCGGTAGATCTTGAGGAAGAGCCCGTCGCCCACGCGCAGTGTGGTATTGCTGCTCTGAGCGCTCGTCGGGCCGACCGCCAGCTCCCCGGCCGGATCGCCGCGCAGCTCCGCGTACAGTGCCGTCGGCGTGAAGCGCACGCGGCCGTTCTGAGTCGGAAGCTCCGCCGACGCGCCGATCGCATCGATCGTTGCGCGAGCGAACCCGTCGTCGGCACAGGCGTCGGCGAGGACGCCGACTGTCGCCTGTTGACGCACGCGCGCGAGCGCGGCTGGCTGGAGCCTGCGCCAGCGGGCCTCCTCGGTGTCCTCGAATGCAATGGCGAGCGGCACGAAATAGCGATCGCTCACTCCCTGGCTCTCGACACTGTAGATACCGGCGAACCAGCGAGGCAACGGGTCTTGGCGCTCGGTGTGATCGAGGAGCCGCGCGCTGGTGATGGGTGCGCCCTTGCCCGCGAACCAGCGCTGCGCGGCGATGTATTGCGGCACGATGCGCTCTTCCAGCTGCGCGCGCAGCCGGCGTGCGAGCCCGGCGCGCCACACAGCGACCTTGTCGGGGAAGAAGCTGCTCCAGCCCTCCACCAGGACCAGCACCGGCAAGTCCTCGCGTGGCAGGCGCTCGTCGTGCCAGGGCGGCGGCGCCGCCTCGCGGCTCAGTCGAAACCAGTAAAATCCATAGGCCGGCAGCGTCAGGAAATAGGGCAGCTCCCCCACGGGCGGGAACGGGGTGCGGCCGAGGAGCTCGATGGGGATCGCGCCCTTGTGCTCGGAGAGGTCTATTTCCACCGGTTGCGCGGAGCGTGACAGATTCACCACGCAGAGAATCGTGTCCTCGGCGTACTGGCGCAGGTACACGAGCACCTTGCGGTTGCCGGGACGGATGAAGCGCAGGGTGCCGCGGCCGAAAGCCTGCGAGGTCTTGCGCACCGCGAGCATGCGCCGCATCCAGTTGAGGAGTGAGGAGCGGTCACGGGTCTGCGCCTCGACGTTGACGGCCTCATAGCCGTAGACCGGGTCCATGATGGGCGGCAGATAGAGCTGCTGCGGATCGGCGCGGGAGAACCCGGCATTGCGGTCGGGGCTCCACTGCATCGGGGTGCGCACGCCATTGCGATCCCCAAGATAGAAGTTGTCTCCCATGCCGATCTCGTCGCCGTAGTAGATGATCGGCGAGCCCGGCATGGACAGCAGCAGGCTGTTCATGAGCTTGATGCGCTCGGGATCGTTTTCCATGAGGGGCGCCAGGCGCCGGCGGATGCCGAGATTCAGGCGGGCGCGAGTGTCGGCCGCGTACGCCTGATACATGTAGTCGCGCTCGCGGCTCGTCACCATTTCGAGCGTCAGCTCGTCGTGGTTGCGCAGGAAGACCGCCCACTGGCAGGTGTCGGGGATCTCGGGAGTCTGATCCATGATCTCGACGATGGGATGGCGGTCCTCCTGTGCGATCGCCATGTACATCCGCGGCATGAGCGGGAAGTGATAGGCCATGTGGCACTCGTCACCGTCGCCGAAGTAGTCGCGGACGTCCTCGGGCCATTGATTGGCCTCGGCGAGCAGCATCCGGTCCGGGTGCCGCGCCGCGATTACCTTGCGGATGTGCTTGATGATCTCGTGCGTTTCCCGCAGGTTCTCGTTGTTGGTCCCCTCGCGCTCGACGAGGTAGGGGATGGCATCCAGGCGGAAGCCATCGACCCCATGCGCCAGCCAGAACTCCATGATCCGGGTCACTGCCCGCACGACGTGCGGGTTGTCGAAGTTGAGATCAGGCTGGTGGCTGAAGAACCGGTGCCAGTAGTAGGCCTTGGCGATCGGGTCCCAGCTCCAGTTGGAGCTCTCCGTATCGCGGAAGATGATGCGCGTGCCGGCATAGCGATCCGGCGTGTCGCTCCATACGTAGAAGTCGCGTTTCGCGGAATCCGCCGGCGCGCGCCGCGCGGCTTGGAACCAAGGGTGCGCGTCCGAGGTGTGATTGATCACGAGCTCGGTGATGACTCGCAGGCCTCTGCGATGCGCCTCGCGCACGAAGGTGCGGAACTCCCGTCGCGTGCCGTATTGCGGATGAATGTTGTGGTAGTCGGCGATGTCGTAGCCGTCATCGCGGCCGGGAGAGGGATAGAAAGGCAGCAGCCAGATGGTATTGACCCCAAGCTCCGCGATGTAGTCGAGCTTGCGCGTCAGGCCGCCAAAGTCGCCGATGCCGTCGTCGTTGCTGTCGAAGAACGCGCGCACGTGCACTTCATAGATGACCGCATCCTTGTACCAGAGTGGGTCGCCGGTGAAGGGCGGTGCCTCGACCAGTGCGTTCATGAGTTATAGGAAATAATCGAAGTCGCGCTCGGTGCGAACCTTGCGCCGGATGCGGAATACATGCGCCGCGGTACCCCAGGGGTCGAGGGCAACGTAATTGCGGGCCCCGCGCCACAGGAAGCGTGCTCCGGAGAGGAGGTCATCCACCTGATACGGCACATCCGCGGGCAGCCCGAGGGCGGCGAGGTCGAGGTCCATCCAGCCCGTTTGCGCGTGGTGCGGATCGACGTTGGCCACGACGAGCACGGCATCCTCGCCGCTCGTCTTGCTGTAGGCGATGAGCGCCTCGTTGTCGAGCGGATGGAACGTCAGCGTCGCATCGCTGCGCAGAGCCGGATTCTCGCGGCGGATGCGATTGACCCGTGTGATGAGATCCTTGAGGCTCGCGGGATCGTCGCGGTTCCACGCGCGCACCTGATACTTCTCCGAGTCGAGGTACTCCTCCGAGCCGCTCTCGCGCGGGCGGTTGTCCATGAGCTCGAAGGCCGGCCCATAGATACCATAGCTCCCGGCGAGCGTCGCCGCCAGAATGAGCCGTGTCACGAACGCCGGGCGGCCGCCGAACTGCAGATATTCCGTGAGGATGTCCGGCGTGTTGGGCCAGAGATTCGGGCGGAAGAATTCACACACCGGCCGGGAGGTGAGCTCCGTGAAGTAGTCGACGATCTCCCGCTTGCTGTTGCGCCATGGGAAATAGTTGTAGGACTGAGAGAATCCGAGCTTGGCCAGCCGGTACATCACCTTCGGGCGAGTGAACGCCTCGGCAAGGAAGATCACCTCCGGGTGCGCACGGTGGATCTCGCCGATCACCCACTCCCAGAATGCAAAGGGCTTGGTATGCGGGTTGTCGACGCGGAAGATGCGCACCCCCTGGGCGATCCAGAACTCGAAGACACTCTTCAGCTCGTCCCAGAGCGCCTGCCAGGCAGGGCACTCGAACCAGAATGGATAGATGTCCTGGTACTTCTTGGGCGGATTCTCCGCATATTGCACGGTGCCGTCAGGGCGCTTGAGAAACCATTCCGGGTGCTCCCGCACGTAGGGATGGTCGGGCGCACACTGAAAGGCGATGTCGAGGGCAACCTCGATGCCGAGTGCGCCGGCACTCGCGAGCAGCCGGTGGAAGTCCGCGAGCGTGCCGAGGCGCGGATGCACGGCTTTGTGCCCGCCCTCGCGGCCGCCGATCCCCCAGGGGCTGCCGGGGTCATCGGGCGCGGCGCCGGTACGGTTGTTCGGGCCTTTGCGCTCGATCTCCCCGATCGGATGGATCGGCGGCAGATAGAGGACATCGAATCCCATCGAGGCGACATAGGGCAGGAGCGCCTCGACATCCGCGAGCGTGCCGTGCTCGCCGGGGCGGGCAGCAGCGGAGCGCGGAAACATCTCATACCAACTCGAGAAGCGCGCCCGCTCCCGGTCGATCGCGATGGCGAGCGGCGGCTCGCGGCGCTCGATGAGCTGCGGGTCGGGGCTGCGCCGCGCGAGCGCGTGCAGCTCATCGCTTTGAGCGAGCAGCGCGCGCTCCTCGCGTTCGCGTACCGGATCGGCCAGTGCCTTGGCCCACTCCCGCAGCCGGCGCGCGTCGGGCTCTGCCATGCGACCCGCGTGCGCGAGGGCCAGAGCCGCGCCCTGTTGCAGGTCGATCTCGATGTCCTGCGCCGCGGCGTGCTTCTTCGCGAGCCCGCGCCGCCAGCTCTCGAGGTGATCCACCCAGGCTTCCACAGTGAAGAGGTACCGGCCGAGCATCTGGGCGGTGAGCCGCCCCTGCCAGCGATCGTTGCCGATGAAGCTCATCGGCATTGCGTGCCATTGCGCTTCGCTCTCATGCCGGTACAGCACATATGCGGCAACTGCGTCATGACCATCGGCGAACACGTCCGCCTCCACGACGACGGCCTCGCCCAACACGCGCCGCGCGGGAAAGCGGCCGCAGTCCACCTGCGGAGTCAGATCCTCGATGACGACGCGCGCCTTGGTCATCAGGCCCTATCAACCCGAGATGTCAGTCGGGCGTCAGGACGACGGCAGCGAGTGGCGGCAGGCGCAGCGCGAGCGAATGGGTCATGCCATGCGATGACAGGGGCGAGGCCTCCACCGCGCCGAAGTTGCCGATGCCGCCGCCGCCGTAATGGGTGGCATCGCTGTTCAGGCGCTCGCGCCACCAGCCGCCGCGGGGCACGCCGACCCGGTAGTTGTCCCGCGGTACGGGCGTGAAATTGCATGCGATCAGGGCGACATCGCCCGCTTCCTGTCCCTTGCGCAGATAAACGATCACGCTCTCATCGGTGTTGTTGCAGTCGATCCATTGGAACCCGTCGGGGGTGAAATCGCGCTGGTAGAGCGCCGGAGTCTCGCGATACAGATGGTTGAGGTCCCGTACCCAGCGGCGCATGCCTTCGTGCAGCGGGTACTGCAGGACGTGCCACTCCAGGCTCTCATCGTGCTGCCACTCGTGCTTCTGGCCGAACTCCCCGCCCATGAAGAGGAGCTTCTTGCCGGGATGGGTCCACATGTAGGCAAAGAGCAGCCGCAGCGAGGCGAACTGCCGCCACTCATCGCCGGGCATCTTGCCGATGAGCGATCCTTTGCCGTGTACGACCTCGTCATGGGAGAGCGGCAGCACGAAGTTCTCGCTGAAAGCGTACCAGATGCTGAAAGTAAGCTGATTCTGCGCGAACTTGCGGAACACCGGGTCGGTCTGCAGGTAGTTCAGCGTGTCGTGCATCCAGCCCATGTTCCACTTGAGCCCGAAGCCGAGGCCGCCCAGATAGGTCGGTCGCGAGACCATCGGCCAGGCGGTCGACTCCTCGGCGATGGTCTGCGTGTCGTGATGGTCGCGGTAGATCGCGAGATTCAGCTGCTTGATGAACTCCACGGCCTGGAGGTTCTCGTTGCCGCCGAAGCGGTTCGGGATCCACTCGCCGGCGCGCCGGGCATAGTCGAGATAGAGCATGGAGGCGACCGCGTCAACGCGCAGCGCATCGATGTGATAGGTATCGAGCCAAAAGAGCGCGCTGCTCGCGAGGAAATTGCGTACCTCGGCGCGCCCGTAATTGAAGATCGAGCTGTTCCACTCCGGGTGAAAGCCCTGGCGCGGATCGGCGTGCTCGTAAAGATGCGTCCCGTCGAAATAAGCGAGCCCGTGCTCGTCGCTGGGGAAATGCGAGGGGACCCAGTCGAGGATCACACCGATCCCCCGCCGGTGCAGGTGATCGACGAAGTACATGAAGTCCTGCGGCGTGCCGTAGCGCGAGGTCGGCGCGAAATAGCCGGTGACCTGATAGCCCCAGGAGCCGTAGAACGGATGCTCCATGATGGGCAGCAGCTCCACGTGGGTGAAGCCCATCTCCACCGCATAGTCGCCGACGGCATGCGCGAGCTCGCGGTAGGTCATCCAGCGGCCGTGCTCCTCGGCGACGCGCCGCCAGGAGCCCAGGTGCAGCTCATAGATCGACCAGGGAGCATCGTGGGCGTTCACGCGGCCGCGGCCCGCCATCCAGTGCCCGTCGTCCCATTCGTAAGACAGATCCCACACCACCGAGGCCGTGCGCGGCGGGGTCTCGCAGTAAAAGGCGAAGGGATCCGCCTTATCGACGGTGTAGCCCGCATGTCGCGAGACTATGTGATACTTGTAGAGCGCGCCCGCCCGCACTCCGGGGACGAAAACCTCCCAGATCCCGGAGGAGTCGCCGCGGACCGTCAGGGGGTGGCTTGCCGGATTCCAACCGTTGAAATCGCCCACCACCGACACGCTGGCGGCGTTCGGGGCCCAAACGGAGAAATGGGTGCCCTGCTCGTGATCGGGGGGGGCCTGCAGCGCATGCGCCCCGAGCTTCTCGTAGGCGCGCACGTGCGTGCCTTCGCGAAAGAGATAGACGTCTTGATCGGTGAGCAGCACTTGGCGACTTTAGCAATTACCATTCCCATAAGTTCACCCGCCAAAAGCCGCCCTGCGGCGATTTTGGCGGCCGCGCCCTGTGGCTCCCCCGGCCTCGCGGGCAAGGCAGCCTTTGGCCTTTTATCGGCATGGCAGTTGCGCCAATGAGCGCTCCCGGCCAGCCGATTGTCATAGCCCACCGCGGCGCGAGCGGGTATGCGCCAGAGCATACTCTGGTTTCGTACTTCATCGCCATCGAACAGGGCGCCGACTATATCGAGCCCGACCTCGTCATGACTCGCGACGGGGTGATGGTGGCGCGGCACGAGAACGAGATCGGCGGCACGACGGATGTCGCCGCACGCAGGGAATTCGCCGACCGGCGCACGACCAAGGTTGTCGATGGAGCGAGTGTTACCGGTTGGTTCACGGAGGATTTCCTGTTGGAAGAGCTGAAGACGCTGCGGGCTCGCGAGAGGATCCCGGAGCTTCGGCCCGCCAACGCCCGGCTCGACGGCAGCCTCGAGATTCCAACGTTGGACGAAATTCTGGCGCTGGCGCGCGAGGCCGAGGAGCGGCGGCGCCTGCGCTCGCTCTCTCTCGGGTTGCCGCCGCCGGGGCCGATCGGGGTCTATCCGGAGACCAAGCATCCGAGTTATTTCGCAGGGCTGGGCCTCGCGATGGAGGAGCGGCTGGTTGCGGCGCTGGAGCGGTATGGCTATCGGGGACCGGACGGGTTCGCCTTCCTGCAATCGTTCGAGACAGCGAACCTCCGGGCTTTGAGCTGTCTCACGCGCTTGCCGCTGGTGCAGCTCATCGAGGCGGCAGGTGCGCCGTACGATTTCAACGAGCGCGGTGATCCGCGCACCTATGCCGATCTCCTGACCCCCAAGGGCCTCGAGGAGATCGCCGCCTACGCGGCGTGTATCGGGCCAGCGAAGTCGCTCATCATCCCGCGGGACGGCACCGGCAGACTCGCGCGGCCGACCTCTCTGGTCGCGGACGCGCATGCAGTGGGCTTGAAGGTGCATCCGTGGACGTTTCGCGCCGAGAGCGCGTTCCTGCCGGCGGAGCTGGATCTGGAGGGGGAGCTGCGGCAATTTCTGGCAGCGGGGCTGGATGGGTTCTTCACGGATCAACCGGATGTTGGTGTGCGCGTCCGCAACGCATACGCAGGGTCATGAAGCGCGCGAGTCGGCGGTCAGGCCGGCTGCGAGCGCTTGCGGGCGGAGGCTACGAGGCTGAGAGGCGGCGCTGGGGAGGCGGCGAGAAGGGACCGCGCACGCGCGGCGGCGGCTTTGGCTTCCTCGGCAGCGGCCGCGGCCTCGACGGGATGGGCGAGGAGATAGCCCTGTACCGCAAGAGGGCCGCAGTGGGTGAGGAACTCGAGTTGGGCGGGGCGCTCGACGCCTTCAGCGACTACCTCCAGGCCCAGGCCATGGCAGAGCGTCACGATCGAGCGCACGATGGCGGCCGAGCGAGGGTTGGAATCGACACCCTCGATGAGCATGCGATCGAGCTTGACGCGGTTGATCGGCAGCTGCTCGAGCGAGGTCAGCGAGGAGTAGCCGATGCCGAAATCATCGAGGGCGATGGAGACACCGAGCTCGCGCAGGGACCGCAGCGCCTCTATGGTCGCGGAGCCGGTCTGCAGCACGGTCTCGGTGAGCTCGAGCTCCAGGGCGCTCGCCGGCAGGCCCGCACGTTCCAGGGTGCGCGCGATATGACTGACGAAGTCGCTCTCGAAGAACTGGGGCGGCGAGACGTTGATGGCCACTCGCGCGTCGTGCCAGCCGGCGGCGCGCCAGGCCGCCGCCGTGGCGGTCGCCGAGCGCAGCACCCAGCCGGTCAGGTCGTGAATGAGGCCGCTCTTCTCGGCGACGTGGATGAATTCCGAGGCGGTGGCGATGCGGCCGCTGGGCTTGCGCCAGCGCAGCAGCGCCTCGAGCGCGGTGACTTCGCAGCCGCCGAGCGCGACTTCCGGCTGAAACATGAGCAACAGCTCATTGGCCTCGACCGCCTGGCGCAGCGCCTGCTCCAGGCGAAAACGCTGTGCCGCGGCGTCATAGAGCGCAGCACGGTAGAGCGCGAAGCGGTTGCGGCCCAGCTCCTTGGCGCGAAACAGTGCCACGTCGGCGGCGCGCAGCAGGCCCTCAGCGTCGTGCGCGTGATCCGGAAACAGGCTCGCGCCGACGCTGGCCGTGGTTGCGAGCGCCCGGCCTTCGATGCTGAGCGGCTGCTGTAGCGTCGCGACCAGCGCGGCGGCGCGTTGCTCGACCTCCGCGACCGTGCGCACCTCCTCGATCAGCAGGGTGAACTCGTCCCCGCCGAGCCGCGCGACCAGACTGTTGCTGCCGGCGGCGGCCTGCAGCCGCTGGGCGATGCCCTGCAACACGCGATCGCCGAAGTTGTGCCCGAGCGTATCGTTCAACGACTTGAAGTTGTCCATGTCGACGAAGAGCAGCGCGACCCGCCGCCCGGTCTGCCGGGCGCGCGCCAGGGCGCCGCCGAGCCGTCCCGCGAGCTGGCGGCGGTTGGGCAGCTGCGTGAGCGGGTCGTGATGAGCCAGGTGGTGCAGCTGTTGGGTCCGTTCCGCGACGTGGCGCTCGAGCTCCGCCTGCTGCGCGCGCAACTCGGCCTCGGCCTGTGAGATGCGGTCGGCCATGGTGTTGAAGGACTCGGCCAGCTCGTCGATCTCCGCGGAACCGCCCCGCGGCGCGCGCACGCTGCGTTCGCCACTCGCCAGGAGGCGTGTCGCGGCGGTAAGCCGGCGCACGGGCAGGCTGATGCTGGCTACGAGCAGCGCCGAGACGATTACCATGACGATGAGGACCGCTACGCCGGACACGGTTACGGTGTGCTCGGCCGCGTCCGCCGAAACGGCGGCGTAACGCGCCGCGTTCATGAGTCCGCGGCGCGCAGGCGCTTGCAGCTCGGCCTGCACGTCCGCCGTCAAAACGCTGCTCTGCTCGAGCAGGGCGCGCCGCGCCGCCACATCGCGAGCGTCGAGCCGCTCGATGTCCTGCCGCAACTGCACGGCCCGCTGGAAGTCGGTCCCCACGACATCCACCCAAGCCTGTCCCGGCGAGCGCGCGAGCTCTGCGGCATGCAGGCGCAACGCGGCTTCGAAATTGCGCTCGCGCGCCGCCGTCCCTTCGGGCGATCCATAGCTATAGCGAACGGCATCTATCGCCGTTGCGAGAGCCGCGAGGGAAGGTCTCGCGATGACCTGGCCGTGGATGGTGAGCCCCGTGCCGCCGGCGGTGGCGACCAGGTGGTACACGCGATCGAGCGCCTCCGAGTTCTGCTGGCGCCACTGGATCCGCTGCGCGGCATCCAACGCGAGCTGCCGCCCGTCCTGGATGTGAGCCATGAGCTCGTCACGCAGCTGCCGCGAGGCAGGGGTCAGGGCCAGGGTCACGGCGAAATATCGATCGACTGCCTGATGCAGGGCGTCGCCTGCAGGAGCGAGCGTCTGGAAGTCGCCCTTGTCGGACTGCAAATCATCCGCGACCGCGCGGTCGTAGGCGCTCAGCTTCTCCAGGATGGCGCTCGAGCTCTCGGCCAGTGGCTCGTGCCAGGTGCGCATGCTCTGCACCGCTGCCACTGCGGCGCGAGTGGTGCGTGTCGCGAGCACATGAGCCGCCACGACGACCACGGCCACGGCTGCGAGGCCCAGTGTCAACCGGGCGCCGATGCCGAATCGCGCCCGCAAAGGGCGCCGCAGGGTGTGCTCTGGCTTATGCATGCTACCTAAGCGCGGGAGCGGCGGGCCGTAATCGGCCAAGGCTGCCCCCGAGCTTACCCAGATCATGCGCCGGCAATCTGCGGCCGTCCGTGCAGGTCATCGCAGATGCGCCGACGGGTCCGCTCCGCGGATAAACGGACGCGGCGATTGCCTTATACTGGTGGCTTGATGGAGCGCAGGGCCCTTAACGTCTTCCAACTGTCCAAAACGCCGGCATGAGAAACGGCGGCCCTGTGTTTTTGTACAGTCAAGAAACGCGCAGGAGACGCGATGACTGAGATCGCTGACACATTCGACTCTGCTTTCACCAAGGCAGTCGATCTGGGCAACCGGCTCGCCGACAAGGACCGGGACGCGGATCTCTGGGATATCGCCGACGGGCTGCTCGCGGGCGCCCTGCAGTACTGGCTGTACTCGCGTCAGCCCTGCGGTGACCCGCGCTGCCAGGACTGCATGCCGATCAGCACGGCGGAGGGCCGCATGGCGGAGCTGAGGCGGCTGATCGATCAGCTGGCCTCGGAAAGCGAATATTTCCATACCCCAACGGACGCGAACGCGGGCCGAGCATAATCAGCCCCACTGCAGGCGCGCCGCTCTTTGAGAAGCAAACCGAAAGGGGCTGCTATTGAGCCTTAATTCCTCTACCGCCGCCGGCGAGCCGATCCAGACGGAAGTGGTGATCGTCGGTGCAGGTCCTTGCGGCCTGTTCCAGGTCTTCGAGCTGGGATTGCTCGGGATCAGCGCCCACGTGGTCGACTCGCTTCCCGCTCCCGGTGGACAGTGCACGGAGCTCTACCCGGACAAGCCCATTTATGACATCCCGGCGCTGCCGGTCTGCGGCGCGCAGGAGCTGGTCGACCGGCTGCTGCAGCAGATCAAGCCCTTCAACCCGCAGTTTCACCTCGGGCAGGAGGTCGTTCAGTTCTCGCGCCGCGAGGACGGGCGCTTCGCCATCGCCACCGCCGCAGGTACGCGCTTCGATGCCGGTGCGGTGGTGATCGCCGCCGGCGTCGGCTCGTTCCAGGCCCGGCGGCTCGGTGTCGAGGGCGCCGAGCCGTTCGAAGGAAAAGGCATTCTCTATCGCGTGAAGGATGTCAGCGCACTCGAGGGCAAGCGCCTCGTCATCTTCGGCGGCGGCGACTCGGCCCTCGATTGGACGCTCGAGTTGGCGCCGCGTGCCACAAGCGTGACGCTGGTGCATCGGCGCGCCGAGTTTCGCGCCGCGCCGGCCTCGGTCTCCAAGATGAAGGAGCTGGTGTCGGCCGGGCGCATGCGCTGCTTCGAGGCGCTGCCCCATTCTCTCATCGCGACGGAAGGGGCGCTGCGGGGCGTCAACATCAAGGCAGCGGACGGCACGGCGCACGCGCTCGAGGCGGAACACCTGCTCGTCTTCTTCGGCCTGCATCCAAAGCTCGGCCCGATCGCCGAATGGGGACTCGAGCTCGAGAAGAAAGCTCTCAAGGTCGATACGGCGAACTTCCAGACGAGCCTGCCTGGAGTCTTCGCGGTGGGTGACATCAACACCTATCCCGGCAAGAAGAAGCTCATCCTGTCAGGCTTCCACGAGGCGGCGCTCGCCGCTTTCGCCATCCAACATCATCTCTTTCCGCAGAAGCGGCAGTTCCTGCAGTACACGACCACCAGCCCGATCATGCATCAGCGGCTGGGTGTGCCCGATTGAGCAGCGGCATGCATTCCCAGCTCGCGGATCTGCTCACCGTGCTCGAGCTCGAGTCGCTCGAGGTCAATCTTTTTCGAGGCGAGAGCCGCGACGTCGGCAGTGCCCAGGTGTTTGGCGGCCAGGTGCTCGGCCAGGCGCTCACCGCCGCCTCCGCGACCGTAGAAGGGCGCATCGTGCATTCACTGCACGCGTATTTCCTGCGCCGGGGCGACTTCAACGCGCCCATCGTCTACCAAGTGGACCGCAGCCTCGACGGCCACAGCTTCTCGAACCGGCGGGTGGTCGCGATCCAGCACGGCGAGCCGATCTTCAACATGGCGGCATCCTTCCAGGTGCTGGAGGAGGGCTTCGAGCATCAGATCGCGATGCCGACAGTGCCGCCGCCGGAGGACCTGCCCGACTCGAGCCGCCCGCCCCCGGAGCTGCTCGCACGCATGCCGGAGCGGCTGCGGCGATTTCTCGAGCAGCCGCGGCCGTTCGAGTTCCGGCTGGTGCAGCCCATCGACTTCCTGGCGCCGCAGAGGGCGCCGCCGTCGCGGCAGGTATGGTTTCGCGCGGTGGATCGCCTGCCGCCCGATGAGGGGCTGCATCGGCGCTTCCTGGCGTACCTCTCGGATTACTTCCTGCTCGACACCGCCACCCTGCCGCATGGGTCGGCGCTGCTGAAAAACACCATCGTGATGGCCAGCATCGACCACGCCATGTGGTTCCATCGGTCACTGCGGGTCGATGACTGGCTGTTGTATGCCGTGGAAAGTCCGAGCGCTTCGGGCGCGAGGGGTTTTGCGCGGGCCGGTGTCTACGCGCGCGATGGCCGGCTGGTAGCCAGCACCGCGCAGGAAGGGCTGATACGACTGAAGGTCGCAAAGAAATGACGCTCGAATGCATCAATCCCGGGCTATCTGATCGAGGTTGATGCGATCGCGGTCCTCTAGGCCGGCCGCAGCACCTTTCCTGGATTGAGGATGCCGTTGGGATCGAGCGCGTGCTTGAGGGCGCGCATCAGGTCCAGCTCGACGGGCGCGGCGTAGCGCTCGAGCTCCTCTACCTTCAGGCGGCCGATGCCGTGCTCGGCGCTGAAGCTGCCGCCGAAATCCGCCACCAGGTCGTGGATCGCGCGCTTGACCGGCCCTTCGCGGCCCAGGAATGCGGCGCGATCCGCGCCGGGAGCCTGGTTGAGGTTGAAATGGAGGTTGCCGTCGCCAACATGGCCGTAGGCGACCAGGCGACCCTCGGGCACGTTGTCGGCCACCCAGCGCGCTCCGCGCTCGATGAAATCGGCAATCGCGGCGACGGGCACGCAGATGTCGTGCTTGAGACTTCCGCCGTCGAGGCGCTGCGCTTCCGGAATGGTCTCGCGCAGCTTCCAGAACGCCGCTCGGTCGCGCTCATTGCGTGCCACCGCCGCATCCAACACGAGCTTCTCCTCCAGAGCGCCCGCGAGGCTTTGCTCGAGCAGGTCTTCGAGCGGGTCGGCGGCGCGGGAGGAAGTGAGCTCACAGAGCACGTACCAGGGATGGCGGGCATCGAGCGGGTCGCGCACGCCGGGAATGTGCCGGGTGGTGAGATCGACGGCGATCCGGGGGATGAGCTCGAAGGAGCTCACGCGGTCACCGCTTGCCTCCCGCACCCGGGCGAGCAGCGCCACGGCGGCACCCGGCTCGGCAACCGCGCTGAAGGCCGTCGCGAAGGCGCGCAGCTTCGGGAAGAGCTTCAGGCTGGCGGCCGTGATGATGCCGAGGGTGCCTTCGGCGCCGAGGAAGAGCGATTTGACGTCATACCCGGTGTTGTCCTTGCGCAGCGTACCGAGCGAGGAGAGGAGCCGGCCGTCGGCAAGCGCCACCTCGAGGCCCAAAACGAGGTCGCGCATCATCCCGTAACGGAGCACGTGGATGCCGCCGGCGTTGGTCGAGAGATTGCCGCCCAGCTGACAGGTTCCCTCGGAGCCCAGGCTCAGCGGGAAGAAGCGTAGCGCCTCGTCCGCCGCCCGCTGGATCCGCGCGAGCACGCAACCTGCTTCCGCGACGAGAGAATAATTGAGCGGATCCACCTGGCGGATGCGATTGAGGCGCGACAGCGAGACGAGAATCTGTCTGCCGGACTCGTCGGGAGTCGCGCCGCCGCAGTAGCCGGTGTTGCCTCCCTGGGGGACGACACTGATGTGTTGTGCATTGCAGAAGGCGAGCAACTCCGTGACCTCGGCGACGGAGCGGGGCCGAGCGACGGCGAGCGCGCGGCCGTGGTAGAGCCGGCGTTGGTCAGTCAGGTACGGCTCGAGATCGCCTGCTTCGCCCGTCAGCACGCCCTGCGGCCCGAGGATCCGCTCGAGGCCGCTCAGGATTTGCGCGGACGAGAGGGGCGCCACCAAGCGTGTCTTTCAGGCCACGGTCAGGCCGCGCAGCGCGGCAATACGCTCGTCGAGCGGCGGGTGGCTCATGAAGAGCCGCTGGATACCGCGGGACACCGGTCCCGAGGTAATGCCGAAGGCGGCGAACTGCTGCGAGGGCAGCGGCTCATGCGCCCGCTTCAGCGCCTCGAGGGCCGCGATCATGTTGGGAATTCCGGCAAGGTGGGCGCCGCCGCGGTCGGCGCGGAACTCCCGCCAGCGGGAAAAGGCCATGACGATCATGCTGGCCAGGATGCCGAGAACGATCTGCGAGGCAATCACCGACAGGAAGTACGCCGGGCCGCGTCCGTCCTCGGAGCGAAAGAGCATGCGGTCGACGACGTTGCCGACGATGCGCGACAGGAAGATCACGAAAGTGTTCACCACTCCCTGGATGAGCGTCAGGGTGACCATGTCACCGTTGGCGACATGCGTCAGCTCGTGTCCCAGCACCGCCTCGATCTCCTGCTCATTCATCGCAGCGAGGAGGCCGGTGCTGACGGCCACCAGCGCGGCGTCGCGGCTGTACCCGGTGGCGAAGGCGTTGGGTTGCGGGGAGTCGAACACTCCGACTTCCGGCATGCCGACGCCGGCGGCGCGCGCGAGCCGCGCGACCAGGTTGACCAGCCACTGCTCGGTGGGCGTTGTGGGCTGGCGGATGACCCTCACGCCCATGGCGTTGCGAGCCATCCACTTGGACATGAGGAGGGACACGAAGGCGCCGCCGAAGCCGAACACGGCCGCGAAGGCGAGCAGGGCGCCGAGGCTGCTGCCGCGCACGGCGAGCCAGCGATCGAGCCCGATCAGATGGGCCACGACCGTCAGGACGGCGAGCACCGCCAGGTTGGTGACCAGGAGCAGGAAAATGCGCTTCATGGCACGTGCTTTGGGCTATGAGGCGGTTTTTTCAAGGATATCCGCGGGCAGGTGTGCCCGCCGCCACAGGTGTGCTGGACTAATGGATCAAGGCGCCGAGCGCCCGGCCCACCCAGAAAGCCACCGCCCCGGCACCGCCACCGATCAGCACCATCCGCAGCGCCCCGCGCAGCGCCTGCCGCCCGGTAAAGAGACTGAGCGCCAGTCCCACGGCGAAGAGCGCAACGACGGTGAGCATTGCCGTGCCGGCCAGTGCGCGGCTTCCGGTCATATGGACGAGGAAGGGCACGAGAGGCACGACCGCTCCGGCGGCGAAGGAAAGGAATGAGGCCGTAGCCGCTCCCCAGGGCGAGCCGAGATCGTCGGGGTTGAGCCCGAGCTCTTCCCGCGAGAGGACATCGAGGGCCTGCTCCGGGTGGGCGAGCAACGCCTGACTCACCTCCCGGGCCTGTGCCAGGGCTACACCGCGCGCCTCGTAGATGAGCGCCAGCTCTTCCGCCTCCTCCTCGGGATACTCGGCGATCTCCTCCCGCTCGAGCGCGATCTGATATTCGTACATCTCACGCTGCGACCGCACCGAGACATATTCGCCCGCCGCCATCGACAGCGCGCCGGCCAGCAGGCCCGCGACGCCGCTCACCAGCACGAAAGAGCTCGGGGCTGCCGCGCCGCCGACGCCCAGCACGAGGCTGGCGTTGGAAACCAGGCCATCGTTCACGCCGAAGACGGTGGCTCGGAGATTGCCGCCGAGCCCGCCGCGATGACGCACACCGATGTCCGACACCGTAGTGGGCATCGCGTGCCCGCCGGCGACGGGCCCTGTGTAGACCGACAGGCCGCGCAGCTTCATTGCGGCAAGCACCGAGCGCATGGCGCGTGGCCCGAACAGCCGCAGGAGCCGGGCGACTACGCGCGCCCGCAGAGTGGGCACGAACACACGGCCCGCGGCCGGAGCACGGGCCTTGTTATGCGAGGAGGTTTCCCACTTGACTGCCTGTTCCTCGGCTGCGGCGGCGAGCTGAGTGAACAGCCTCTGCTTATGAGGATCCGGTTCCGCCGTCGCGACCTGTCGGTACAGCCAGGCGGATTCCTTTTCGTGATACCAACTGTCTATCCCCTCGCTCATGCGGGGCTCAGTACCGGTCGCGCTCGTCTTCCTCGCCTTCGTCCTCGTCCTCATCCTCGTCCCAGTCGTCGTCGTCCTCGTCGTCTTCCTCCTCTTCCTCCTCTTCCTCGTCTTCGTCTTCGTCCTCTTCCTCGTCGGTCTTGGCCCAGCCTTCGGGCTCGTCGATCCGGTCGAGGTCCATTTCATGCCAAGTCTCGAGGTCGATCTCCTCGATCTCGCCGTCGAGATACTCGATCTCGACCAGCTCGGAGTCCTCGTCGACCGTGAGGACGCGGAATGATTCCTCATCTTCCAGATTCTCGTACCACTGTCCGGGAACCGGCTCGTAATCTCTGCTCACCGATTTGCTTCCTCAGGTTGGCGGCTGCAAGTTTAGCGTATAGTTTTCCCATGACCATCCCCCGCGCGCCATCCTCCTCGCCCCTGGCCCGGGCAAGGCGTGTCGTGGTGAAGGTCGGTTCCGCACTACTGACGGACGCGGAGACCGGACGCATCAACCGGGCCTGGCTCGAGACCCTGATCGAGGACCTTCTGCGGCTGAGGCGGCGAGGTCAGCAGGTGATCCTCGTTTCCTCGGGGGCGATTGCCCTCGGCCGGCGCCAGCTCAGTCTGGCAAAGGGTCCGCTGCGGCTAGAGGAAAGCCAGGCGGCGGCGGCGGTCGGACAGATCCGGCTCGCGCATGCGTACAAAGAGCTGCTCGAGAGCCGCGACGTCACGGTTGCCCAGGTACTGCTCACCCTGGAGGACAGCGAGCGGCGCCATCGCTACCTGAACGCGCGGGCGACCCTGGAGACGCTGCTCGCCCTGGGTGCGCTACCGGTGATCAACGAGAACGACACCGTGGCGACCGCGGAGATCCGCTACGGCGATAACGATCGGCTGGCCGCCCGGGTGGCCCAGATGGCCGCAGCGGATTGCCTGGTGCTGCTGTCGGATGTCGACGGTCTTTACACCGCTGATCCGAACAAGGATCCCGCGGCGAGCTTCATCGAAGAAGTTCTCAAGATCACGCCGGAGATCGAGGCCATGGGCGGGCGGGCGGCCTCCGATGTCGGATCGGGCGGCATGGCGACCAAGGTCCTGGCCGCGCGGATTGCTGTCTCAGCAGGCTGTCACATGTGTATCGCCGCCGGCCATCATCGCCATCCCGTCCGGCGAATCGAGGAGGAGGGAGCGCGCTGCACCTGGTTCGTGCCGAGCGCTACTCCCGTCGCGGCGCGCAAGCAGTGGATCGCGGGGACGCTGCGGCCTGCGGGAGCGGTGACGATCGATCCGGGTGCCATGCGTGCGTTACTCGATGGCAGAAGCCTTCTGCCTGCGGGCGTGATCAGCGCCCGCGGCAGGTTCGAGCGCGGCGACACCGTGAGCGTCCTCGCTACGGACGGCACCGAAATGGGGCGTGGGATCGTCGCCTACTCGGATGTCGATGCGGCGAAGATCATGGGCCGGAAATCGTCGGATATCGAAAGCATTCTCGGCTTCCGCGGGCGCGATGAGATGATCCATCGTGACGACCTCGTGCTGTTCGACCACGAGCCGGCGGTCAAAAAAAGCGTTGGGAGCTGAGGGGTGAGCGTCCAGTCGGCGAGCGCGGATCTCGGCGAGTTGATGGAGCGGCTGGGCCGCAATGCCGCCGCAGCCGCCTCGGTGCTGGCGCTTGCCGGCACCGAGGCGAAGAATGCCGCGCTGTCGGCCGCAGCCGGGGCGATCCGCGCCGGCGCCCCTCGGATTCTCGAAGCCAACGCCCGCGACATGTCGGCTGCACGCGCCGCCGACGTGACGAGCGCGCTACTCGACCGCCTGGCCCTCGATGACAGGCGGGTCGAGTCAATGGCCCGGGGCATCGAGGAGGTCGTCGCGCTGCAGGACCCTATCGGTACCACCGCGGCGGCGTGGCAGCGGCCGAACGGCCTCAGGATCCAGCGCGTTCGGGTGCCGCTCGGAGTGATCGGGATCATTTACGAGAGCCGCCCCAACGTGACCGCCGATGCCGGCGCGCTCTGTCTGAAATCAGGCAATGCCGTCATCCTGCGCGGCGGCTCGGAGAGCCGCTATTCCAACGCCGCCATACATGCCTGCCTGGGCGAGGGGCTGAAGTCGGCCGGACTTCCTGTGGATTCCATTCAGCTCGTGCCGACGACTGACCGCGCGGCCGTCGGGTACATGCTGGCCGGGATGACAGATTACCTTGACGTCATCGTGCCTCGTGGTGGCAAGAGTCTGGTCGCTCGCGTCCAGCAGGAGGCGCGGGTGCCTGTCATCGGGCACTTGGAAGGCAACTGTCACGTGTATGTCGATCGTGATGCGGACGTTCGCATGGCTCAGAGCATTGCACTCAATGCCAAGATGCGTCGTACCGGCATATGCGGGGCGGCCGAGACGCTCCTCATCGATCGCGGCTGCATCGATACGCACCTGGTGCCTGTCATCCGCACACTGTTGGAAGCGGGATGCGAAGTGCGTGGCGATGCGGCAGTGCAAAAGGCCGACGAGCGGGTCCATGCAGCAGCAGAAGAAGATTGGTTCACGGAGTATCTCGACGCCATCATCGCCGCGCGCGTGGTGGATGGGGTGGACGGTGCGATCGCGCACATTGCCAGGTACGGCTCGGCGCATACGGAGTCGATCATCACCGGGAATCAGGCCACCGCGGAGCGCTTTCTACAGCGGGTTGACAGCGCCATCGTGCTTCATAACGCCTCGACGCAGTTCGCCGATGGAGGCGAATTCGGTATGGGGGCGGAGATCGGCATCTCCACCGATCGCTTCCATGCCCGCGGCCCGGTTGGGGTCGAGCAGCTGACGAGCTACAAGTACGTCGTGCGCGGCGCGGGCCAGATCAGGCCGTAGGGACGGTGCCCCCGCGGGTGAGCGCGGCGATTCCGCCGCGCAGCGAGAACACCTCTGCATAGCCGCGCGAGCGCAGCACTCGTGCCGCCGCGAGGCTCCGCTTGCCGCTCGCGCAGACCAGCAGATATCTGCCGGCCGGCGGGATGGCGGCCGCGCCATGGAGCAGCTGCGCAAGGGGCAGGTGGCGGGCAGTCGGACACGGCGTGGCGGCTCGCAATACTTCATGCGGCTCACGAATATCGACCACTTCCAGTCCGACAGCCAGTGCCCGCTCCAGCGCATCGAAGCTCAGCTCGACGTCACCGCCTTCAATGTGTGTGCCGCCACCGTCAGCGGGAGCGGCCCGTCTCAGGGCATGCCCGGGACAATCGGCGCCACGGCGCGTGCGCACACGGGTGAGACTGAAGGTCAGAAGGTCCAACATCAGCAGCTCTTCCGCGAGCTGTCCGGGCAAATCCAGCAGCAGCTTCAGCGCCTCGAGCGCCTGAAGCGTGCCGAACGTGCCGGGGACCGGGCCCAGAACTCCTGCCTCGGCGCAGTTGCCGACGAGGCCGTCGCGGGTCGCCTCCGGCCAGACACACCGCAGACAGGCGCCGCCGCGCTCCGGTCGCACGACCTGAAGCTGTCCTTCGTACTGGTATACGCTCGAGAAGATGATCGGCGTGCGAAGCCGCACGCACGTGTCATTCAACATGAACTTGGTCGAGAAATTGTCCGTGCAGTCGATGACGAGCGCATAACGCTCGATGATTCCGGGGGCCGTGGATGCGTCGAGCCGCATGGCATGCGTCTGTATCCCGACTTCCGGGTTCAACGCGCGCAGGCGTGCCGCCGCTAGCTCGACTTTGGGCTTGCCGACGTCCGCAAGTGAATACAGCGTCTGCCGGTGGAGGTTCGAGGCCTCCAGCCGATCTCCATCGACCAAGCCGATGCGGCCCACGCCGGCGGCCGCGAGATAGGTCATGACCGGCACGCCGAGGCCGCCGCAGCCCACGATCAACACCGCGGCGCGGCGCAGCTTTTCCTGGCCGGCCGCACCTACTTCGTGCAGCGCGATCTGACGCGAGTAGTCGGGGGTCGTCGCCGGCTCATGCGCGTGCTGTGCGTGGCTTTCATGCGCAGCCGCGTCCTCCCCGGCGCGTGCCGCGCAGCGCTCGCAGTTCACCCAGCCGGAGTCGCCGTTCTCGTAGTGCTCCTTCTTCCAGATGGGCACCCGGTGCTTGACCTCATCGATGATGTAGCGGCAGGCGCGGAACGCCTCGTCGCGGTGCCGCGCCGTGACCCCGACCCACACCGCCTTCTCGCCGATCTCGAGCGCCCCGACTCGATGAACGCAGGCGGCGTGCTCCACCCCGAACCGCCGGATCGCCTCGGCGATGATCCGCTCGCCTTCCTTGATCGCGAGCGGCTCGAAGGCTTCGTACTCGAGCCGGCGCACGCGCTGGCCCTCGTTGTGATCGCGCACCCAGCCCTCGAAGACGGCATAGCCGCCGCAGGCGGGATCGCTGAGCTCGGCCCGCAGGGCGGACTCGTCGAATGGCTTGGCGGAGAAGCGGAACGTCATGAGTGAGGGCTCATCGCCAGCCAAGACAGCGGCGCTTACCCACCTGCGACCGGCGGAATGAACACGACCGAATCCCCTTCGTTCAGCTGCTGACTCCAATCGCTGAAGTCGGAATTGATCGCGACACGCAGCATCTCCGGTGCGAGCGAGAACGGGTAGCGCTGCTGCAGCTCCTGGAAGAGCTCGCGCGGGGTCGCCGCCAGGGTCATGACCGACTCGAAGCTACGCCCGGCCTGCTCCCGCAGCAGGGCGTAATACTGGACGTTGATTTGCCGTACGCCCGCCGTGGGGCCCGCGGCAGCCGCAGGGGCTGAACCCGCCGACCGCAGCAGCCGAAATGTCGCCGAGCCGTACTCTTTCGGCGTGTTCACGTTATCGAGCGCACCCGGCTCGGGCTGATCGAGCAGGGCAGCGTCGCCGTTGATCAGGAATTTCCGCGGGCAGTCCCGCCCAGTGCCGACGTAGGCACGGATCGCCTCGCGGCTCGACGGCTCGTAGATCGCGCACAGGGGCTCGGGCAGGCCGTCATGGCTCGAGCGATATGCCGTCGCCTGCCGCTCGGGGCGACGCGAGCGCAGGAGATGCTCGAGAGTCGGGAGATCGAGGAGCGGGAGATCGCAGGCGAGCACGAGCCACGCAACATCCGGATGGCAGGATTGCGCGGCGATGATTCCGGCGATGGGCCCCGCGACATTGCTGGAATCGACGATCTGAGCGAAGCGCGCGCGCAGCGGGTCGCCGGTCTGGTCGGCGCGAACGGACACGAACACCCGCTCGACCAGAGGGGTGACCAGGCCGACGGCACGCTGGAGCTGGCTTTGCCCGGCGTACTCGAGCGTCGCCTTGTCGCGCTGCATGCGCGTGCTGCGGCCGCCGGTGAGCACGAGCCCGTAGAGTGGCGCCGCGACTGGGCCAGCGGGCCGAGGCGGGGAGACTGCAGTGGGCTCTACCATATGCGATTCCCGACCTTACGCCGCCTGATCTCTATCGGGCGGCACGTTTGTAGGCGCGTTTGCCGCCTGTTTTCTCGAGCAGGCGGACGCCCGTGATCTCGATGTCATGAGAGAGAGCCTTGCACATATCATAAATCGTGAGCGCCGCGACCGTGGCGCCGGTCAACGCCTCCATTTCCACACCCGTGCGGTGATGCACCGCTACCCGGCACCGCACCACGACTTCGCCGCCGCGACGGTCCTCGATCTCGACCGAGCAGTGCTCGAGCCCGAGCGGATGGCAGAAGGGGATGAGCTCGTGCGTGCGTTTCGCGGCCATGACACCGGCGACGATGGCCGTGTCGAAAACCGGCCCCTTCCGGGTCCGATGCCCGCTCGCGCGCAGAGCCGCGGCGACATTGCGGGGCAGGCGGACCCTCGCCTCCGCGACGGCTTCGCGATGTGTGACTTCCTTACTGCCAACATCCACCATCGTCGGGCGATTGCGGCTGTCGAGATGAGAGAGTCCGGAGCGCCCCATCAGCCACCGATGTAGAACATCTCGACCTTGCGCGCGTCGCCGGCCGATTCCCGCTGCGCCTGCCGCTGTTCGCTGTAGTTGTCAGTCCGGTCCACCCAGACGCGCCGCAGGATGTCGAGCAGGTGGTCGTCGCTCGCGCCGCTGCGCAGCGCGTCGCGCAGACTGGTTCCATGCGTCGCGAAGAGACAGGTATAGAGCACGCCGTCCGATGACAGACGCGCGCGTGAGCAATCGCCGCAGAAAGGCTGAGTGACCGAGGAGATGAAACCCACTTCGCCGGCGCCGTCGGCGAAGGCATAGCGCTCCGCCACCTCTCCCCGGTAGTCGCGGCCGAGGGGCTGCAGCGGCCAGCGGTCACCAATGCGTGCCAACAGCTCCCTGGAAGGCACCACCAGGTCCGGGCGCCAGTCGTTGCGACTGCCGACGTCCATGTACTCGATGAAGCGGACGATCACACCCGTGCCGCGGAAGCGCTCGACCAGATCGAGCACCGTATGATCGTTGACTCCCCGTTGCACCACCGCGTTGATCTTGATCGGCTCGAGACCCGCACGGCACGCGTGCTCGATCCCCGACAGCACATCCTCGAGGCCGTTGAAGCCGCCGCTCATCCGGCGGAAGACCTCTGGGTCGGGGCTGTCGAGACTGACGGTGATGCGCTGCAGGCCCGCGGCGCGCAGCTCGAAAGCGTACTTGGCGAGCAGGACGCCGTTGGTGGTCAGAGCGACGTCGTCGACGCCCTCGATGGCCGTCAGGTCGCCAATGAGATCAGGCAGGGCCGGCCGCAGCAGCGGCTCGCCCCCGGTGAGACGCAGCTTGCGCACGCCGAGGCGCACGAAGAGCCGCGCCAGGCGGACGATCTCGTCGAACGACAGGCGCTCTTGCGAGCCCAGGAAGCGGTAGCGGTCGTGGAAGGTCTCCCGCGGCATGCAGTACGGACAGCGGAAGTTGCAGCGGTCCATGACCGAGATCCGGAGGTCACGCAGCGGCCGCCCGCGGCGGTCGCGCGGTCCTCCGGACCCGGGCAGGGGGATCACCACATCAGGGGAGGGGGGCATGGCATCCAGCCTACCACCGGTGCATGCGGGTCACGAAACCCCTGGGGTACGTATTGGGGCCGGGAGGCAGCTCTACGAAGCCATCGGTGCCGGCCAATGCCGTGAAGTCGCCCGATCCATGGGTGGGTGCCGGCATGGCCCAGCTTCGCCCCCAGTCGTCAATCTCGATGCGGATCGGCAGGAAGAGGGTGAGAGGCGGATTGACGGTGACCGGGTCCCCGAGGGCCATGCGTTCTGGGGGGCCCGGGGTCTGGCCCTGGCTCGCGGCGAGCGCGGGCAGGACGTAGCGGGAGACGCACACGGCCGTGGATACGGGATTCCCGGGCAGACCCAGGACGGCGGCGCCGGAGCCGGCGATACCGAACCAGAGCGGTTTGCCCGGCCGCTGCGCTACTTTGTGGAATACGCAATGCACGCCGAGCTCTTCCAGGACGCGGGGAACCAAGTCGAGCTTGCCCATGGAGACACCGCCGCTCAGCACGAGCACGTCGTGCGTCTCCAGATGGAATTTGAGGCGGCGCTTGAGCTCGGCCGCGTCATCGCCTATGTGGTCGTCCGCCACCCGCTGGAAACCGTGTATCCGCAGCGCTGCCGCGATGGCATAGGCATTCGAGCGGCGGACCTGGTGCGGCAGGATGGCCTCTCCGGGCTCGATGAGCTCGTTGCCCGTCGAGATGACGGCCAGCATCGGCTGACTGCTCACCCGGATCCGCGCCATTCCGGCCCCCGCCGCAATGGCGATCTCCGGCGGGCCGAGCCGCACGCCCGCGGCGAGGAGCAGATTGCCCTGGCGCGTATCGGTGCCTCGCCGGTGCACGTTCTGGTCCGGCGCCACCGACAGGTCGGGTGCCAGCTCGGCTTCACCGTCGCGTAGGGTGATTCGCTCGACCGGTACCACGGCGTCACAGCCGGCCGGCAGTACGGTGCCGGTCATGACCTCTATGCAATGGTCGCGTCCAGCCAGTGTCAGCGGGGGATCGCCGGCGGCCTGCATCGCCTGGACGCGCAGCCGGCGTGCACCATTGCGCACACTCCGGCTGTCGAGCGCGATCCCATCCATGCTCACGCGGTCGAACGGCGGCTGGTCCCGCTCGGCGTAGATGTTCTCCCGCAGCACCGCGCCCGCGCATTGCGCGAGAGGCAGGGACTCTATCGGCAGACACGTCAGATGCTGCGCGATGAGCTCATCCGCCTGGGAGGGACTCAGCACGGTCAATCGTCGGACTTCTTGTCCCTGGCCTTGAAGATCTTCACTTGCGCGTTGAACCCGTCGGCCACCGAGTGCAGCTGGTCGACCGCGGCGTTGTTCTTCTGGATCTCGATGGCCTCGAGCTCCTGCTTCTGCTGCTTGGTGAGCTTGTCGCCGGCAGCGGCCACGCGACTGTCGCGCTCGAGCTTGATGCAGGACAGATACGCCGTCATCTGCTCGTTGTAGCTGTTGACGACCTTTTGCGCGGCGAGCATCTCGGGTAGGGTCGCCGTGCTGCCGTCAGGCAAATGGCCGGGCGCCGGCGGGTAGCTGCAATCGGCATATGCCGCGGGTGCAAGGACGGTCGCGGCGATGGCTACCGCGGCTAGGAGCGATTTCATAGAGGGGTTCCCCTGGTGGATCGGTCGACTATCTTAAGAGCGGGACGCTTTGCGGGCCACCCGTGCCGCCGCGGGCGAGGCCTGGTAAAGGTAGCATCCCGCGGTGTGGTCGTTGACGACCCCCACGGCCTGCAGGTAGGCGTAGATGATCGTCGAGCCGACGAAACGAAAGCCTCGTTTCTTCAGATCGCGGGAGATCCGGCCGCTCAGCTCGTTGCTGGCAGGCACTTGGCCGCGGGTCTGCCAGCCGTTGATCACGGGCGCACCGCCGACCCACTCCCAGAGATAGCCGCCAAAGGAGCCGAACTCCTTCTGCAGCGCGAGAAAAGCTCGGGCGTTGCTCACCGTGGAGTCGATCTTGAGCCGGTTGCGGACGATGCCGGAATCCTGCAGCAGCGCGGCACGGCGGCGCGCATCGAATCGGGCCACTTTGGCGGGATCGAAGCCTGCGAAAGCCTTCCGGTAGGCGGCGCGCTTGCGCAGAATGGTGGACCACGACAATCCTGCCTGCGCGCCCTCGAGGGTGAGCATCTCGAAGAGATGGCGGTCCTCACGGACCGGCCGACCCCACTCCTCATCGTGATAACGGATGTATTCCTCATCGCCCGCCGGAACCCAGCCGCAGCGGGGTCTTTCGAGGAGCGGGCGGGGGCTGGCAGCTCGTTTGGAAGCCACGAATCTCTCACGGATGAAGGAACGATCCCAATGAGAAGGGCCGCGCACCGATCGTTGTTGCCCGGCTTCCACTCGCGGGTCGCAGAGTAGCATGCGCAGGCCGAGCCGCGGCCGGGGTCCGGAAAACCTTGCGTGCCGTGTGGTGCGCGCCGTGGCTGCCAGCGGCTCGGCGGGCACCGAGGTAAGATCGCAGGCAGCCGGCGCGCCCATCCACGGGCGCCGATAGCGGGGTCAGCATGTCGCAATCCGAGTCGCACCTGTCGCGCAACTTGCGCAACCGCCACATCCAGCTCATTGCCTTGGGCGGCACGATCGGCGTTGGACTCTTCCTCGGATCGGCGCAGGCGATCCACAACGCCGGACCTGGACTTCTCCTGGGCTACGTGGTCGGCGGCATCGCGATCTTCTTCATCATGCGCGCGCTCGGGGAGCTGCTGACCTACCGGCCCGTGGCAGGCTCTTTCGCCACCTATGCCGACGAGTTCTGCGGGCCCTTCGCCGGGTTCGTGACCGGCTGGTCCTACTGGTTCATGTGGGTGCTGACGGCGATGGCGGAGCTCACCGCCATCGGAGTCTACGTGCGCTTCTGGCTGCCCTGGGTGCCGCAATGGCTGCCGCCGCTCGTGGCGCTCGTGGCGCTGTATGGCGCCAACCTCGTGGCGGTGCGAGTGTTCGGCGAGCTGGAGTTCTGGTTCGCTCTGATCAAGATCGTGACCATCCTGGCGCTCATCGCGGGCGGACTCGCGGTGATCGTCTTTCATTTCGGCGACTTTGGCGCGCACGCGAGCTTCAGCAACCTCTGGACGCATGGCGGCTTCCTGCCGTTTGGCATGTTGGGCGTGTTGTTGACCCTGCAGATGGTAACGTTCGCCTACTCGGGCGTGGAGCTGATCGGGGTCACCGCAGGCGAAGCGGAGAATCCGGCCGTCGTGCTGCCGCGAGCCACCAATGGGATCATTTTCCGCATCCTGCTTTTCTACATCGGCGCACTGGTCATCATCATGGCACTGGTGCCCTGGAATCAGTTGAGTCCGGACACGAGTCCGTTCGTCTTCGTCTTCCAGAAGCTGGGAATCCCTGCCGCAGCCACCATCATCAATATCGTCGTCATTACCGCCGCAGCCTCGTCCTGCAACAGTGGTATTTTCAGCACTGGCCGTATGCTGTATTCGCTGGCCTGCCGCGGCCAGGGGCCGCGCGCCTTCGCATCAGTGAGCAGCCAGAGCGTGCCGGCGGCGGGCATCCACGTCTCGTCGGCGGTCATGCTGATCGGAGTGTTTCTCAACTACGTCGTGCCGAAGCACGTCTTCATCTGGGTGACCAGCGTGTCGCTGATTGGCACGCTGTGGACCTGGGGCATCATCATGGTCGCGCATCTGGGGTACCGACGCGCCGTGAGCGAGGGGCGGGTGGCAGCCGCGAGCTTCCGCATGCCCGGGGCGCCGGTGGTGAACTGGCTGGTGGTCGCCTTCCTGCTCTTCGTTACCGCCATGCTCTCGTTGCAAGCGGACACTCGCGTGGCGCTCTATGTCGCGCCCGTGTGGTTCGGGTTGCTGGCGGTAGGCTATTTCCTGGGGGCAAAATCCCAGCCGGTGCAGGCAACCTGAGCAGTCAGGGCGCGGCCTGATAGAATAGTCCCGCCGCGCCCGTAGCTCAGTTGGATAGAGTACCTGGCTTCGAACCAGGTGGTCGGGGGTTCGAATCCCTCCGGGCGCGCCATTTCACAAAGTGTCTATTCCGACGACAGCCGGAAATCTTTCGCCTCCTCAACACGCCAGGCCCCATCTGACGTCACGGTAGGGCGCCGAGCTTTGCGCGCTCCGCATCGGCTTCTGCGCCGCTGAGCGGCAGGTAGCCCAAGTGCCCGGAGGCGATGGCTCGTTGCCCTTCGGGCGAGAGGGCGAGGCGCAGATACTCACGCGCCATGGGGTCGAGCCGGCCCCTTGGCGGAATCCGTACGTAGATCAGAAGATACCGATCGAGCGGATAGCGGCCGGCGAGGAGGTCGGCACGCGAGGCTCGGGAGGGACGCTCTCCTGCTCGGCGCGAGAGCGGCACTATCCGCACGGCCGGTGTCACATGGTTGATAGCCGCAAAACCGATACCGAGCGGATCATCGCCTACCTCTCGCACGACCTCAGCGGACTCCGGGAGACCGATGAACGGTCTCGCGAAGGGCCGGCCGGCGAGCGCATGTTGGCGCATGAAGCGCCCGAGTGGCGTTGTGGCGGCAAGCCCGTAGAAGTGGATCGGACGGCTTGCGAGGTGACCCGAAAGACCCAACAGCCCCCATCGCAGCCGACGATGGCTCGCCGTGTAAATCTGCTCGAGCTGGGCGAGCGTCAGCCCCGACAGAGGATTGGCGGCGGAAACGAAGATGACGAGCGGCCCCGAGCGCGCCCGCGGATCGAGGGAGTCGTGGGCGATGCGGAACGCGATCGGATCGGATCCGACCACTCGCCGGTAGGCCGCGAGCTGATCGGGCTGGAATTGCGCTCCCATCGGAGCGAGGAGACTGCGTCCGGCGGCGAGTGCCGCGGGGGCGGTACGGGTGCCCTTCAGCGTCAGTGCGAAGTGAACGTCAGGATGCGAGCGCTCGAAGAGCTCGTCGAGCGATTCGAGCATCTCCTGCATATCGTTGTAGCCGACGATCGAGATTGCGCGCCCGCCAAGGAGCTGTAACCGCGAGGCTGTCACTTGGGCCGGCGTGAGCGGCAGGAAGTGGTCCGGCGTTTGCGCGACGGCCTGTTGGCCTTTGGGGCTCAACGCGAGCTCGATGAACGCCTTCACAAGCGGTGGTAGCGGGCGCCCGGGCCGGCTGTTCACACCTAGGTAGATCTCGCGACTGAGGGGATAGCTACGATCAGCGACCTGTTGCGGGCCGCCCTGAACATACGGTCCTCCGGGACGCGCGGCGAGGGCGACTACCTTTACGCCGGGAAGGGCATAGCCAAACCCGCTGTAGCCAATGCCATCGGGATCCTCCGCAACCGCACGTACGATGGCCTGGAGTGCGCTCTCGCCCGGCCTGTCACGTTCGACCCGCAGGTCGCTGCGAAAGGGAGCGCCCTGTAGGGCGTGAATCTCCATGAAGTTGACGATTCCTGGAGGGTTGCCGCTCGACCGCAAGGGCGCCATGCCGTACGTGTGAATCGGACGGCGCGCCCAGCTTCCTTTCATTCCAATGCTGCCCCATGTGCTGACGGACGTTCCCGATCCGCGGTTAGGCGTCTGAGAGAAGATCTGCTCGAGCTGCTCGACGGTGAGCTGCCGCAGCGGGTTCGAGGAGTTGACGTATATGGCAATGGCGTGCGTGCCCCCGCGGGCGTCGAAGCTTCCGTTCGCGACGTTGATGACGAGCGGCGCGTAACCGAATTTGCGCCTGAATGCGCTCACCTCCGCCGGGAAGGGCTCGCGGACCCAATCGACGAGGTCAGCTCGTCCGGCAAGGAGCTCGCGAAAGCCATCGCTCGCCAGCGTGATGCGCCGGTCAACCTGGACCACGGCCTGCGGATGTAGCTCCTGGAACTGCCGCCCCCAGCTCTCCACCAGCGGCAGCATGGTGCTGCCACCTGCGCATCGCAGCACTCCCGCGACATCGGGCTCCGGCGCCCTCGCTGCGGCGTGTCCGCCTGTCAGCCACAGCGGCGCGCAGGCCACCACCGCCAGCGCCCGGCCCGCAGGCGAAATCCGTTTCGCCTGCGGGGATCTACGCACGGCGGGCGCTCAGAATGTCCACGTCAGGTAGAGCTCCGCGGTACGCGGCGTGCCGGCGTCGACACTTACCATGCCCGATGTGATCGCACCGTCCTGATAATAGGTCTTGCCAAAAAGATTGTTGATTTTGACTGTCATGTCGAGGCCGTTGGCGAACGCCTTGTACAGGCCGAGATCGACCACCTCGTAACTGGGCAGGGTGAACTCTCCGGGTAGGGCAGGCGTTCCCGTATTCGCGACCCGCGAGCCGATGTAGGAGAGGCCGAGACCGGCACCGAACCCGCGCAGGGCGCCGTGCAGCACGTCATAGCGCGACCAGAAATGGAGCGCATTGCGAGGGGCATTCGGCAGGGCATCGCCGACAATCGGCCCGGTTGCGCTGCTCTTTGTGACGACCGCGTTCGTGTACGCATATCCGGCAATGAAGGTCAGCGCATCGGTGGGCTTGGCATCGAGCTCGAGCTCCGCTCCTTTCGAGCGAGCCGCACCCACCTGGATGTCACAGCTTCCCGTGGGGCAGAGCGCATCGGTGCCGCCCGCATAGGGCGTCAGCACGTTCGTCTGATCGATCAGGAAGACCGCGCCAGTCACGTTGATACGGTGGTGGAGGAACCCTGCCTTGGCGCCGATCTCCCCGCCTTTACCCTCGCTGGGCTTGAAGAGCGGCGAGGTGGTCAGGGCCTGGGTGCTGGGGTCGATCGGGGTGTAGGAAGTGCTATAGCTGGCGTAGTACGACCAGTTGTCGTTCGGCTGGTAGATGATGCCGGCCTGCGGCAGCGTAGTGCTCGTCCTCTGCTGAGCCGGGGGAACGCCTACGGTATAGCGATTGACGTAGGCCGTCAGCTTGTCCTTGGAATAGCGCACGCCCGCCAGTGCCTTCCAGTGCGAGCTCAGAGTCACCAGGTCTGAGAGGTAGCCTGCCACGGTCTGCGACACGATGTAGTTGTCGGCGAGGGCGCCGGCACCGAAAGCCCCGGGGGGCGGAATGTCGCTGAAGTCCGGATTGTCGACTGAGACGGTGTACTCGTTGGCGCCGATGTTGCAGGCAGGGTTTGCCAAGGGCTTTCCTGGAGAATTGATCGCGCAGAACCTGGTCCGGCGAAAATCATCGATCTCCTTGCCGGCGTCGATGCCGGCGATGACCCGGTGTTGCAGGAAGCCGGTGTCGAAGGGGAGCACCAGGTTCGCGTCAGCGAAGTTATAGGTTCTCTGGTTCGATTGTCCTCGGGCACGTAGATCGAGCGTGTTGAACGTCGGATCCTTTTTGTCGAAACCCGTTATGTCGAAGGCGTAGGCGTAGTCGTGGTGATCCACGCTGCGCAGGCTCACGTTGAGCGAACCGCGGTTCGCGAATTCGTGCTTCAGGAAGAAGCTCGTCGTCGTACCGCGCTCGTCGCGAGAGGTGCCCGGCGCCGTATACACCGTCTGAATTGGCGCAAGCTGAGCTACGGTGGCCGCCGTGGGAGTGTAGGGTGCAAGCAGTCCCACGTTTTCGTAGTCGGCGCTGACGGAGCGGTATTCGAACTGAACGGTCGCCGTGGTCGTATCGTTGAGCTTCACGGTCACCATGGGCACGAGATACTTGCCGCGCTCATACGAGGAGCCACGGAAGTAACGATCGTCGCTGATCTGGCCGACGACCCGGTAGAGGACCCGATCGGAACCCAAGGGGCCGGTCGAGTCGAACGCCACGTCGCCGCCGCGAACTCGCGAGTAGTCGCTGGCGTTCAACGTACCGCGCGTCTCGATCTCCGTCGCGGCCGTGTCCTGCGGCTTCTTGGTGATGATGTTGACGAAGCCGCCGGGGGTTGCCTGTCCATAGAGCAGAGAGGCCGCGCCCTTGACGAGCTCGATGTGATCAACCCCGATCGTGGGCGGCGATCCGAATCGCACCGCGAGGCCCGGCAGACCGTCGGTGAGGAATGTATTGCGGTCGGAATCGATCGTCGAGAAGCCGCGGATGGTGAGGTTGTAGCCGGTGATGCCCGCCTTCTGCAGGCCCGTCATGTAGCGGTAGAGGTCGGCTATCTGTTGCGTCTCGATCGAGGTCATGAAACTGTTCGTGTAGCTGTCGATCGAAAACGGGGTGTCACGTATGGGCACTCCCATCTTCACGGAGTCGTCGCTCTGCTCCTTGTATGAGGATGTAACGACGACCTCCTGCAGCGCGTTGGAGTCTCCTGGCTCGGTCCCCGGCGGGGGGTCCGCCGCGGATGCAGTGGCGCAGAGCAGCGGGAGGCTGCAAGCAGTCGCAAGAATGCCTAGGAAATGGTGGGCTCGCGTCATTGTTCCCCCTGGTAAATGGCGCCGCCTGCGGGTGCTCCCGCTTGGTATCACGGTGCGGCGAGGAGAATCTGCCGGACATTTCTGAAGCGAGCATGAAAAACAAATTAATCGCCGTCAGTTTCGCAGCGACGGGACTCGACTACGCCCTGAACCTGAAAGAATGCTGAATTTAACCTGACTTTTGCGGCCCGAGGACGGCGTAGCGGCGTCCATGCGGCAGCTGATAGCGGCGGACGATGGAGGCGACTCCCTCGGCCGCGAGCTCACCCGCGATGCCATCGCCGGGCGGCCCGCTATCGAGATGAAGGCCGTGCAACAGTGGTGTGAGCTCGCCGGAGGCATGTCCGGGCAGCAGCACCAGCACGCGCGCGCGGTTGCCGTGCGCGGCGAACCAGTCCGCCACCTCTTTCCTCGGAGAATTCGCCCCCGCTGTCAGAATGGTGAATGAGGTGCGCAATCCGCAATCGAGCATGGCGACGGTCGTTTCATCGGGGTTCAGCAGGGCGAGGCTCGTGCCCTCGTTTTCGAGGTGAATCCGCCGGGCCAATTGCGGAAGGTCCTGCCAGCGGTCAATCGTGGGAAATACGACGAGTGAAGTCACGCAGAAGGCGGCGGCGTATGCGGCATAGGTCCATTGGAAACCTGCAAGCACTTGCCCTCGCCGTTGTGCCCCGGCAGCCCGTCGCAAGGCGTAGCCCGTCAGGGCGAGCATCGCGGCGATGGCTGCAATGCACTCAGTGATGATCGCGGCCGTGCGTCCAGTGCCCGCGGCACTCAGGCCGGCAATGCCGAACACTGCCAGCGCTGCGGCGAGCATGGACGTTACGACGGCGATCAGCCGCCGTGTCCAGAGCAAGGGGTCCTGGCGCTCCTCGCTCGAGCGTTGCTGCGCCTCGCTGAGCGTGAGCGCAATGAGGAGACTCACGCCGAGAAGTGCCGGTGCCGCGTAGATATCGCGCGCAGTCACGGCCATCGTCAAGAGCAGCAGGAAAGGCAGCGAAGCCGCGACCGCAAACCGCCAGCAGGTGCCCTGGCCCCGTTGGGCCGCGCCCCTCGCGCCGTCCAAAATCGCCCCCGGCGATTGAGTCGGACGGGCGAGGCGCACCCGATCGCGCGCACGCCCTATCGCGGCGGCGGCCATGGCGGTCCATGGCAGCAGATAGACCGGGAGCTCGAGAAAATACTTACCCGGTGAGTTGCGATGCGCGGCGCTGTAGTGATATGCCGCGGGCGCCGCGACATGGGTGAATCGTCCGGCCAGGTTGTACCAGAAGAGGACGCGCAACGATTCGGCGCCGTGCGGGGAATGTGCGACCGCGGCAATCCAGGGACCGATGACGGCCGCCTGCAGCAGCAGTCCCGCGTAGAGCTCCGGGCGCCGCAGCTCCGACCAGCGCCGCTCCCATGCGATGAGCGTGAGGAGCGCCAGGGCGGGCACCAGCCATCCGGGCGCGCTCTTCGCCATGAAGCCGATGGCCGCACCGGCATGCATCAGGAGATAACCGTAGAGCTTGCTGCGGCCCGGTGCAGCCGTGTAGCCGAGATAACTGCCGAGGAGCGCGATTGCGCAGCCGGCAAGGAGACAGGCGTCGGGCGCGAGCCACATCGTCACGCGCAATGCCGTAATTGCGGTGCCGGCCACCAGCGCCGCGACGATCGCGGCGGTGACACCGTCCATCGCAAAACCGAGGGCCCCAACCGCCAGGGCGGTAATCGCGGCATAGAGCAGGTTGGGCACCCGCGCAGCACGCGCCGAAGGTCCGAAAAGACGCATCGATCCGGCGGACATCCAGTACGAGAGCGGCGGCTTCTCGAGGAAGGGTTGGTTGGCAAGCTGCGGCAGGGTCCAGTGATTCTGCACGCTCATGCGCCACGCTATGTCCGTCTCTCGCGGCTCGTCCGGAGTCCAGGCGCCGCGATCGAGCGTACCGATGAGCCACATCGGCGCGAGCGCGAGGAGGACAAACAAGACCCAGCCGCGTGCGGCGGTGGCGGGGGGCGGGCGCATGGGGTTTGGCTTATGCCGTACTGCGGCGGCGGCCCGGGTCGGGAGCCCCGATTTCCCGGCTGGCCAGCCACTCCTCGAGTCGTCCGTGCCCGGCGGTGCCAACATGCAGCCCGAGCCGCGTCCGTCGCCACAGAATGTCTTCGGCGGTCCGGGCAAACTCCATGTGGCAGAGGTAATCGGCTTCCCGCTCGTAAAGCTGCGGCAGAAGCTCCTCGCCCAGGTCCGATACCGAGTGGGCACCGCGCAGGATGTACGCGATGCGGGTGCCGTACGCATGCGCGTAGCGGTATAACAGCGGAGCAGGCAGCCAAGGATGGGCGCGCTCGAGGCTGCGCAGAAATCCGGCGTAAGCACCGCGCGGCAGGTCGCCCCCGGGGAGCAGTGCGTGGACCGTCCAGGCGGGTCTCGGGGAGCCGAGCTCGCGCGTCAGCATGTCGACCGCAGTCTCGGCGAGCTTGCGGTAGGTAGTGATCTTCCCGCCAAAGACGTTGAGGAGCGGGACCGGATGCCGATCGAGCTCGAGAGCATAGTCGCGCGTGACGCTTGCCGGATCCGCCGCGTCATCATCCAACAGCGGCCGTACCCCGCTGTAGCTCCATACTACGTCTCCAGGGTGCACGGGCTTGGCGAAATAGCGGCTGACCGCGGCACAGAGATAGTCGACTTCCTGTGAATTGATGTGCACGGCTCCCGGGTCGCCGGTGTACTCGGCGTCCGTCGTCCCGATGAGCGTGAACTCCCGCTCATACGGAATGGCAAATACGACCCGGCGATCGTCGTTCTGAAAGAGATAGGCGAAGCGGTGCTCGTAGATCCGCGGAACCACGATGTGGCTGCCCTTTACGAGGCGAACGGAGTGACAGACGCTGACCGGCGAGGCATCGCGCACGAACTGCCCGACCCAGGGGCCGGTCGCATTGACCACCGCTCTGGCGGCGACTTTTTCCGTTCCCGCCGGCGACGCCAGCGTGGCAACCCATCGCCCTTGCGAGTCTTCCAACTTCTCACATCGGCTACGCGTCAGAATGCGCGCGCCGCGCTCGCGGGCATCCACCGCGTTCAACACGACCAGGCGGGCATCATCGGTCCAGCCATCCGAGTAGACGAATCCCCGGACGTATTGCGGCTTGAGCGCCGGGCCCGCCACATGACGCCGCAAGTCGATGCGGGCGGAGCCTGCGAGGCGGTGCCGGCGGGCCAGGTGGTCGTAGAGGAAAAGCCCGGCGCCGATCAGCCAAGCCGGCCGCAGGCGCGCATCATGGGGCAGAACGAAGCGCAGCGGCCGCATGAGGTGCGGGGCGGAGGCGAGCAGGATCTCGCGCTCGATGAGCGCCTTGCGAACGAGCGAAATCTGCAGGTGCTCGAGGTAGCGCAGTCCACCGTGGATCAGCTTCGTGCTGGCGGAGGAGGTGTGGGAGGCCAGATCATCCTGCTCGCAGAGCAGAACCGAGAGGCCGCGGCCGGCGGCGTCCCGCGCGATGCCGACGCCGTTGATGCCGCCGCCGACGATGAGGAGATCGTATGTGCCAGAATGCCGCATGGCTCGATCATATAGGGATTCGCGTTACATCCAAGTATGCCTGGAAGGCGTGCGCCTCGTGCGGAACGCGCGGCGGGTGCTGGAGGATGTGAGCTGGACCATCCATCCCGGCGAACGCTGGGTGTTGGCTGGCGCCAACGGCGCCGGGAAGACCCAGCTGCTGAAGCTGATCGCCGGCTCGGTGTGGCCCACACCCACCGGCCGTGAGGAGCGCCATTACCGCTGGAAGGGCGAGATGTGGCATACGCCGCACGAGATACAGGACGAGATCGGATACGTGGGACCGGAACGCCAGGACAAGTACACGCGGTACGGCTGGAATCACACCGTCGGGCAGGTCGTGACAACCGGTATCCACCGCACCGATATCCCGCTGCATCCCGCCCGCGAAGCGGATCGCAGGCGCGTCAGCGCGATCCTGCGGCGGCTGCGGATCGAGCCGCTGGCCCGGCGACGTTTTCTCACGCTCTCGTACGGGGAGCGGCGGCTCACGCTGCTCGCGCGCGCGCTCGCCTCGCGCCCGAAAATGCTGTTGCTCGATGAGCTCTTGAACGGATTGGACGAGCACAACCACGAGCGCGCGCGGCGTTGGCTCGAGGGTACGGCGAGGTCCATGATGCCATGGGTGTTGTCCACCCATCGTATGGAGGACGTCCCTGCCAGCGCGACACACGCCCTGGTCTTGGAGCAGGGGCGTATCGTTTACCGCGGCTCCATGAGGCGTGCGCCGCTGGCTCGATGGCTGACACGAGGAGCGGAGCCGCGCGCGGCGACTCGATCGCGCTCACGCGGGCACGATTCTCCCGATCGCGCGTTGGTGCGGTTGACCCACGCTCACGTGCATCTCGACGGTCATGCAGCTCTGCAGGACGTGTCATTGACGATTCACGCGGGTGATTGCTGGGTAGTGCACGGACACAACGGTTCCGGCAAGACCACCCTCCTGCGCACGCTCTACGGCGATCACGGCGTCGCAGTCGGTGGACGTATCGAGCGCGCCGGGATCGAGCCGGGTGTCCCATTGCAGGTATTCAAGGAGCGCGTGGGCCTGGTTGCGGCACATCTGCAGGCCGATCACCCTCAGGACCTCACCGCCAGCGCAGTCGTGCAGTCGGGCCGCCACGCGAGCATCGGCCTGAACCACGCGCCGAGCGTAGCGGATCGGGCCGCGGCCCGCCGCGCTCTGCGGGTGTTTGGATTGACCTCACTTGCGGCGCGGTGCTTGCGCGAGCTGTCCTATGGCCAGCTGCGGCGCGTGCTCTTCGCGCGGGCATGGGTGCGGGATCCCGCTCTGTTGCTGCTCGACGAGCCGTTCGCCGGCGTGGACGAGCTTACGTGGCGCGATCTGTCGCAGCGCATCGAAGCCAGCGTCGCCGGCGGCACAGCTGTCGTCATGACGACGCACCGGCGAGCGGAGTGGCCGCGTTGCGCCACTCATGAGCTGGAGCTGGCGCGCGGGGAGGTACGCTATGCGGGGCCGGTCAGAGGGAGATCTCGGTCTCGAAGACGGAGATCGCCTGGCCGACGATCCACACGCCGGCGACAGTTCCCTCTTTGAGGTCGAGCTCCACTTCGACCCGCCCGGGCCGGTGAACGTACTGACCTTGAATGCCGTGGAATGAGGCGTGCCGCATGTCGTGTGTCAGAAAGCCGTAGTGCGCGAGGTACATCCCGAGCAGGCCGTGGGCATTACCGCTCACGGGGTCCTCGCCGATACCGAGCGCCGGGCAGAACATCCGCGATTCCGTCAGGTGATCTTCCTTGTCGGGAGTCAGCACGAAGACGAAGTAGCCGGCCGCTCCGATCTGCGCTGACAGCGTCGTCAGGCGAGTCATATCGGGCTTCAAGTGCCGCAGCTGTTCCGTGCCGCGCACACCGATGAGCAACCGTGTGCTGCTCGAGCCCGCGATCCGCAAGGGGCAGCGCGTGTCGAGGTCGTCCGTCGCGAGCGCCAGCGCATCCAGTACCGCGAGCCGCTCGCGATCGTTCAGCTCCCGTCCGAGGGGCGGCGCGCTCTGGCGAACCGCGATCTTGCGGTCCTCGCCACTGCCGCGGATCTCGACGTCGACGATCCCTGCCTTGGATTTTTGGCGCAACTGCCGCGGCGCGTTGTGCCTGCGGGAGAGCACGTAGTGCGCGGCGATGGTCGCATGGCCCACGAAGCCGGCCTCGGTGCGGGGCGTGAAGAATCGCGCCCGCAGATCGTGACCGTCCCCCTCGGGCGCGAGAATGAAGGCGGTATCGGCGTTGTTGAGCTCCCGCGCAATGGCAAGCATCTGCGCGTCGGTCAATCCGTCCGCGTTGAGGACGACACCGGCGGGATTTCCGGTGAAGCGCTCCACCGTGAAGGCATCCACCTGATGCACCTGGATTTTCTTGGTCATCGCTCCCGTTCCCCGTCCCGGCGGCGCCGAGCGGTCATTCTAGCCCATGAACTACAATGCTCCCATGGAGATCGGCGTCGAAATCAGTCTGTACCCGCTGGCGGAACACTTCGCTCCGGAAATCCACGATTTCATTGCCCGGCTGACCGCGACGGGGGAGCTGAAGGTGGTGAGCGGCAGCCTCAGCACCCAGGTCTTCGGCGAGTACGAGCGCGTTTTCGAGGTCCTTCGCCGGGAGCTGCGCGCCACTTTCGAAAGCCGGGAGAGCCAGGGTGGCAAGGCAGCGTTCGTCCTGAAGGTGCTGGGTCCGCTGTAAGCTGGCGCGGAAGGCCTCGAATCGGCAAACTAGAAGGCTTGGCCTTTGGCTGGCGCCGCGGGCCGCCTGGTGCAAAACAGAGGTAGGTGATGGCGTTGCTGCGGGTGATCGATCGCGACGGTGAGGAGCATGAGGTCGAGGCGAAGGCGGGTCTGAAGGTCATGGAGACCTTGCGGGAGCTCGAGTACGGGGTGGCGGCCATCTGCGGCGGAATGTGCTCGTGCGCCACCTGCCACGTTTACGTCGATCCCGAGTGGCAGGCCCGGCTGCCGGCGCCGATGTCGGACGAGCGGGAGTTGCTGACGGAGCTCGCTCACACTCAGGACAACTCGCGCCTGTCCTGTCAGGTGGAATTCACCGCGGAGCTCTCCGGGCTGCGCGTCACGATCGCTCCGGACGAGTAGAGCGGGAGCCGCCCCCATTCACGTCCTCTGGCTGATAATTGCCTGCGCCGTGATCGGCGCGATTGTCGTGGCACGCCTCTATTTCACCGTGCGCAAATTTCGTCCCGCGCATCATGAGAGCTGGGATGAAAAGATGATCGAGCGCCTCCGTTCCCAGGGATACGCTCCCTTCAATGAGTATCCGGTGGACTTCTTCCTGGCATTGCCGGACGAGGCTGCCTGCAGCGCGGTACGTGCGCGTCTGGAACCGGACGGGTTCGGCGTTGACGTCAGGCCGATCGAAAACGAGGTTACCCTGCCGTTGAGCCTGCACGCGACGAAGACGATGCGCCTGCTCCTGCCCGACATGGTCGAGCTCAGTCAGAAAATGAGCATCATCGCCGCGGAGCACCAGGGCCGCTACGACGGGTGGGCGGCGTAAGTGCCGATCAACGCTTTTCCGTCTGACGGCGTACCGCTTCTGCGGCTGCGGCGATGGCGGCCGGGTCGCCGAGGTAGCGGCGCGCGAGCGGCTTGAGCTGCGCATCGAGCTCGTAGAGCAGGGGCACGCCCGTCGGGATGTTGAGCTCGACGATCTCGCTCTCCGACACGGCATCCAACATTTTCACCATGGCGCGCAGGCTGTTGCCGTGCGCGGCCACGAGCACGTTGCGTCCGCGGCGCAGCTCCGGCGCGATGCGGCTGTGCCAGAAGGGCAGCACGCGCGCGAGTGTGTCCTGCAGCGACTCGGCGGCCGGCAACTCGGCCGCCGGCACGTCTGCATAGCGCGGATCGAAGCGCGGGTGACGCTCGTCATCGGCGGCCAGCCGCGGCGGCGGGATGTCGTAGCTGCGGCGCCAGATCTTCACCTGCGCTTCACCGTGACGCTCGACCGTTTGCGCCTTGTCCAGGCCCTGCAGCGCCCCGTAGTGTCGCTCGTTGAGACGCCAGGACCGCTCGATCGGAATCCACATGCGGTTCATCTCATCGAGCATGATCCAGAGCGTGCGGATCGCCCGCTTCAGCACGGAGGTGAATGCAATGTCCACCATGAGCTTCTCCTCGAGAAGCTGCCGCCCCGCGCGCGCGGCTTCCTCGCGGCCTTGGTCCGCCAGGTCGATATCCGTCCAGCCCGTGAAGAGATTCTCCAGATTCCAGAGGCTCTGGCCGTGGCGGACTAAAATCAGTTTTCCAGTGGTGCTCATAGCTATTCCGCGAGTTTACGCAATGACTCGACACCGACGGTGAGCGTCGCAAAATCTGTGGCACCGGCCGCGCGCATGTCGGCGAGGGTGCGCTGCCAGTGGGCCAGCTCCTTGCCTGCCGACTCCTGCCACGCTGCCACACGCTCCTCGGCGCTGCCGCCGCGGGTGCGGTCCAACACGCGCTCCGCCAGCCTGCGGTGCAGGCGCAGGGCCGCATCGCGCAAGCCCGTGCGCGCGGTCGCCTGCCAAGGCCCCTCGACCGGCAGTCGATCGATCTGTTGCCTCAGCCAATCGAGGCCCGTGCGGGCTCCGGTCTCGAAGTACAGGCGGGCGGCCTCGGTGACACCGATGCGCTGCGAGGCAGCGAGCTCAACGATATCGAGCGAGGCGTTGTGCGCCTCGAGACTCGCCACGCGGGCGGCGAGGTCGGGCGGCAGGCTGGCCTCGATGTGCTGTGCGCGCACCTGCTCGAACTGCTCGCGCCAGGAGCCGCAGAGCACCTGCCCGATGCGCGACTCGAGCTCGTGCACGCCGGCCCGAAATTCCGCGACCGCCGCATCCACCTTGAGGGCGCGTCGGCGGGCGAGCAGCCAGTAGGTGGCATGGCGCAAGAGCCGGCTGGTCTCGAACGCCGCCGCGTACTGCACTTTCGCCGGCACCCGGTTGTCGAGCTCCTCGATGCGCGTCCATACCGTGCGCATCTCGAAGATCTCGCGCGCCGCGGTGTAGGCACGCGCGATCTGCGCAGCCTCCACCCCCGTGTCCTCCTGCGCGCGCGGCACGAACGTGGGGCCCATCCGGTTGATCAGACTGTTGGTGGTCGCGGTCGCGATGATTTCCCGGCGCAAACGATGGCGGGGGATCGCACGCGCGAAGCGCCGGCGCACCGGGGCGGGGAAGTAACGCTCGAGCTCCGTGGAGAGATAGGGATCCTCCGGCACGTCCGAGTCGAGGAGATGGTTGTTGAGCCAGATCTTGCTGTAGGCCAGCAGGATCGCGAGCTCCGGGCGGGTGAGGCCCGCGCCGGCCTTGCGCCGCTCGGTGAGCTCATCGTCCGTGGGCAGGAACTCGAGCGCGCGGTTGAGCTCGCCCGAGCGCTCGAGTGAGCGGATCAGGTGCTGGAATTCCGACATGCGCGCGCGGGCCTGCAGCTCGAGCGTGCTGATCGCCTGGCTCTGCAGGTAATTGTTGCGCAGTACCAGCGAGCACACCTCGCCCGACATGCTGGCGAGGAGACGATTGCGCTCGCCCAACGTGAGCCCGCCCGCCTGCACGATCGGATTCATCAGGATCTTGAGATTGACCTCGACGTCGGAGGTGTTGACACCGGCGGAGTTGTCGATGAAATCTGTGTTGAGTCGGCCGCCGGCGAGGGCGTACTCGATGCGCCCGCGCTGCGTGAAGCCCAGGTTGCCGCCCTCGCCGACCACCCTGGCCTTCAGCTCGCGGCCGTTGATCCGCAGGCCGTCATTGGCCCGATCGCCGACCTCGGCATTCGATTCCCGGCTCGCCTTGACGTAGGTGCCGATCCCGCCGTTCCACAGCAGGTCCACCGGCATGCGCAGGATGGCGCGCATGATTTCGAAAGGCGCGTGGTCGGCGGCTTCCAGGCCGAGGAGAGCGCGCGCCTCCGGTAGAAGGGTGATCGACTTGGCGCTGCGCGCAAACACGCCTCCGCCCTTGGAGATGCGTGAGCGCTCGTAGTCTTCCCAGCTCGAGCGCGGCAGATCGAACAGGCGCTGCCGCTCCGCGAAGCTCGCTGCCGGATCGGGGGTGGGGTCGAGAAATATGTGGCGGTGATCGAACGCGGCCTGCAGGCGAATGTGCCTCGAGAGCAGCATGCCGTTGCCGAAGACATCGCCCGACATGTCGCCCACACCTATGGCCGTGAAGTCGGTCTTCTGGATGTCGATGCCGAGCTCGCGGAAATGCCGCTTCACGCATTCCCAGCCGCCGCGGGCGGTGATGCCGAGCCGCTTGTGGTCGTACCCGGCGGAGCCGCCCGAGGCGAATGCATCGCCCAGCCAGAAGCCGTACTCGGCCGAGATGGAGTTGGCGATGTCGGAGAAAGTCGCAGTGCCCTTATCGGCGGCGACCACCAGATAGGCATCATCACCGTCGCGGCGCACCACCTGGGGGGGCGGCACGAGGCGGCTGCCGACGATGTTGTCGGTCAGGTCGAGGAGGCCACGGATGAAAGTCCGGTAGCAGGCGATCACCTCGGCCTGCACTTCCTCGCGGCTGCCGCCGGGCAGACGCTTGGGGACGAACCCGCCCTTGGCGCCGACCGGCACGATGAGCGTGTTCTTCACGTTCTGGGCCTTCATCAGGCCGAGGACCTCGGTGCGGAAATCCTCGCGGCGGTCGGACCAGCGGATACCGCCGCGCGCGACGTAGCCCATGCGCAGGTGCACCCCCTCCACGCGCGGGCTGTAGACGAAGATCTCGAACTTCGGGCGCGGCAGCGGCAGGTCGGCGATGGCGGCGGGATCGAGCTTGAGCGAGAGATAAGGGAGTGGCCCGCCGTCGGAGCCCCGGCGGTAGAAGTTGGTTCGCAGCGTCGCCTGCACGAGGCCGAGATAGGCGCGCAGGATCCGGTCCTCGTCGAGACTTGCGACCGAATCCAGGCTGGCGCGGATCTGGGCGGCAATCTGCTCCGAGGAGTTGCCGCTGCCGTCGGGACGCTCCTTGCGTGAGCGGCGGCGGCGAGTCGCCGCCGGCTGCGATGCGGGGTCCAGCCGTGCCTCGAAGAGGCGCACCAGGCCCGCCGCAATCGCCGGATTGGCGGTGAGCGCGCGCTCCATGTAGGCCTGACTGAAGGGTACGCCCGTCTGCAGCAGATAACGGCAATACGCACGCAACACCGTGATCTCGCGTGCAGTCAGATCGGCGCCGAGCAGCAAGCGGTTGAATCCGTCATTCTCGGTGTCGCCGCTCCATGTCGCCGTGAGCGCTTCCTTGAAGCGTGCTTCGATGCGACCGATGTCTATGGCCACGCCGTCACGGTGCTCGAGCTCGAAGTCCTGGATCCAGGCCGCGCCTCCCTCGGGCCAGGCGAGCTCGTACGGCCGCTCCGCGATGACGCGCAGACCGAAATTCTCGAGAATCGGCAGCAGATCCGAGATCGGCACGGGATCCCCGAGCCGCACGATCTTGAGATGCATCCGCGCGGGCTTCTGCTGCTGCGGACGATGCAGACTGAGTCGCCGGGCCTCGCAAGCGCTGCGCAACTGCTCGAGATCGGCGATGTCGGCCAGGGCGTCGGCCGGTGTCACATCCTCCTCGTAGGCGAGCGGAAAGACGCGCCGATAGCGCGTCGCGAGCGCGATGCCGGCGGCCTCTCCCTCGCGCGCCACCAGCACTTCCCGCAGCCGATCCGTCCAGGTGAGCGCCGCTTCGGCGATGCGCCCCTCGATGGCGGCGATGTCCACTTTGCGCGCTCCCGGCGGCTCCGTGCGCACGACCACGTGCACGCGCGCGTGGCTCGAGCCGGAGATCTGCACCTGGCTCTCCACCGAACGGCCGCAGAATCCGTCGAGCACGATCTGCTCGATGCGCTGGCGAACCTCCGTGTTGTAGCGATCGCGCGGCACGTACACCAGACAGGAGTAGAAGCGGTGATAGGGATCGCGTCGCGCCAGCAGGCGCACTGTGCGTCGCTCATACAGATTGACGACGCCGCGGACGATGCGGATCAAATCCTCGACGCTCGCCTGGAAAAGCTCATCCCGCGGATACGTCTCCAACACGTTGAGGACGGCCTTGCCGTCATGACCATGCGGGTTGAGCCCGAAATACAGGATGACGCGGTCGACCTTGCGCCGCAGCACGGGAATGTCGCGCGGGCTGCGGTGATACGCGGTTGAAGTCCACAGGCCCAGGAACCGATGCTCGCCGGTGACCCGGCCGCGGGCATCGAAAGTCTTCACGCCGGCGTAGTCGAGATACTCCGCTCGATGGACGGTCGAGACGGAGTTGGCCTTGGTGAGGACGAGGACCTCCCGGTCGCGGGCGCGGGCGCGGATGTCGCCTGTCAGCACCGTCGCCGCTGGCTTGCTGCCGGTGCCGCGCGCCCGCAGGATCCCGAGGCCGCTGCGCGCGTCGGGAATCAGCCGATCCTCGCGATCCTGGCGCTCGAGCCGGTAATGACGATAGCCGAGGAAAACGAAATGACGCTCCTCCATCCATTCGAGGAGTTGACGAGCCTCGGCGATATCCTCCGGCGGCAGAGGAGGCGGGTCGCGCTCGAGATCCCCGATCAGGGAACGCACCCGCTCACGCATCGCGGGCCAATCGTTGACTGCGAGGCCGACATCGGTCAGCGTCGATTCGATGTCGCGCCGCAGCCGCTCCAGCGCCGCCGGCTCGGTCTGGCGGTCGATCTCGTACAGCTCCCAGGATTCCGTCCGATGCGGCTCGTCGCCATTCGCGCCCAAGCCGGCGAGCCGCCCGCGGCCATCCCGGCGGACCTCGAGCACGGGGTGCACGATGAGATGCATCGCGAGGCCGGCGCGGGCGAATGCGATACCGATGGAGTCGACCAGGAACGGCTTGTCCTCCGTGACGATCTGCACCAACGTATGGGGTGATTCGAAGCCATCGCGCTCGGGATCGGGATTGAAGATCCGGACGACGGACTGCCCGGACGCGCGCCGCCAGCCGAGCTCCAGGTGAGCGCGGGCCGCACCGGCGAGTGCCGCGGGCGTGCGCTCTGCCAAGTCTTCCTCTCCTACACCCCGGAAATATGCCCTGAGGAATCCCTGCTGTATCCCGCGGTAGAGACTCGCGTCCGAAGCCGCGGACGGGCCCCTCCGAGGGGCGATACGTGCGCGAACGATACGTTCTATCAGCGCGAGGCGGGCGGGAGGAATGCTGCGGAGCAGACGGTTGTCGTCTGCCGAGGAAATGGGTTCATGCATGATGGGGCGCGATTATATACGTCACGGCGGCCTTGCCGGCCGCACCCGTCCAGGGCGGCCTCGCCGGCAGCACGTGGATGGGCAGGGGCGGCTCTGCGGGGTATAATAGTTGCAGGCGCAACCAGATGGTGGCGGAGATACAGATGAGCCAGTCCCGTGAGAACCCGATGGGGACCGACGGCTTTGAGTTCGTCGAATACACCGCGCCCGACCCGCAGCTCCTGCGCACGCTCTTCGAGCGTATGGGCTTCCCGGTGAAGGCGCAGCATCGATCCAAGAACGTTACGCTCCATGGCCAGGGAGGTATCAACTTCATCATCAATGCCGAGCCAGAGTCGTTCGCGCAACGGTTTGCCCGCCAGCACGGGCCGTCCGCCTGCGCGATGGCCTTCCGCGTCCAGGATGCTGCGTATGCCTATCGCCGCGCGCTCGAGCTCGGAGCCAAGCCCGGTCCACAGAGCGCGGGTCCGATGGAGCTCAATATCCCCTGCATCGAAGGTATCGGCGGCTCGCTTGTTTACCTGGTCGACCGCTACGGCGACCGATCCATCTACGACGTTGATTTCCGGCCTGTCGCGGCGCCCTCCAGCGACGATGCCGGTCTGACCTGCATAGACCATCTGACGCACAACGTGCAGCGTGGCCGCATGGACGTGTGGAAAGGATTCTACGAGAAGCTGTTCAACTTCCGCGAGATCCGCTACTTCGATATCGAGGGCAAGCAGACGGGCCTCGTCTCGCGGGCCATGACCAGTCCCTGCGGTAAGATCCGCATTCCCATCAACGAATCGCAGGACGACAAGAGCCAGATTGAGGAGTACCTGCGGGAGTATCACGGCGAGGGCATTCAGCACATCGCGCTCGCCACCGATGAGATCTGTCGGACGGTCGACGTACTGCGCAGCCGCGGGCTCGCCTTCCAGGACACGCCGGACACGTACTATGAGGGCGTCGACGCTCGCGTCAGGGGTCATCGGGAGCCGCTGGAGGAGCTGCGCCGCCGGCGCATCCTGATGGACGGCAATCCTGAACGGGGCGAAGGCCTGCTGCTGCAGATTTTCACCTGCAACGTGATTGGCCCGATATTCTTCGAGATCATCCAGCGCAAGGGCAACGAAGGCTTCGGCGAGGGCAACTTCCGCGCGCTCTTCGAGTCGATCGAGCAAGACCAAATCCGCCGCGGCGTCATTTAGCGGCTTCCTGTAGCGGTCAAGAGACATGCGGAAACGGCGACTGGCCAGCCAGTAAGCGGGCAAGGGCCGCTCCCGTGCCCGCGAGGTCAAAGCAGTGATAAGGCGCGCTCGCCGAAGCGGCCGTAGGGCTCTTTCGGCCAAGGAAGGATCGCCCGCGCTTCCAATACGGCTCCAGTACGACCCGGCGCTGCCGATCACGGCGCACCGGGAAGAGATCGTTGCGGCCCTGGCGCGCCATCCGGCGATCATCGTCTGTGGGGCGACGGGCTCGGGCAAGTCGACGCAGCTGCCCAAGCTCTGCCTGGAGGCGGGGCGCGGCACCTCGGGTCTGATCGGTCACACCCAGCCGCGGCGCATCGCGGCGCGGGCTCTCGCCGCGCGGCTTGCGCAGGAGCTTGGAACCACGGTCGGCGGCGCCGTCGGCTACCAGGTGCGGTTCACGGACCACACCGGTCCGCACGGCCGCGTCAAGCTGATGACCGATGGCATCCTGCTGCAGGAGCTCGAGAGCGACCCGCAGCTGCGCCGCTATGACGCCCTGATCATCGATGAGGCGCACGAGCGCAGCCTCAACATCGACCTGTTGCTGGGTATACTGAAACGCCTACTGCCGCAACGCCCGGACCTGAGGTTGATCGTCACGTCAGCGACAATCGACCCGGACCGGCTGTCGGAGTTCTTCGCGGGCGCACCCGTGATAGAGGTGTCCGGCCGCAGCTACCCCGTGGAGGTCCGTTACCGCCCACTGGTTGCCGAAGACGAGGACGCCGCGGAGTTGTCTTTGCCGGAGGGCATCGTCGAGGCGGTGCGCGAGCTCGATTTGCGCGCGGGCGGTGTCAGCGCGGATACCCTGGTGTTTCTTCCCGGGGAAAAGCACATCCGTGAAGCGGCCGAGGCGTTGTCGCAAGCGCGGCTCGCCGGCATGGAGATGTTGCCGCTCTACGCGCGGCTCTCGACCGCCGATCAGGCAAGGATTTTCCAGAGACACTCGCAACGGCGCGTGATACTGGCGACCAACGTCGCGGAGACCTCACTCACGGTGCCGGGTATCCGCCACGTCGTCGACTCGGGGTTGGCACGGATCAGCCGTTACAGCGTGCGCGGCAAGGTGCAGCGGCTGCACGTGGAGCGTATCTCCCAGGCCAGCGCCGAGCAGCGCAAGGGACGGTGCGGCCGCGAGGCCGAGGGAATCTGCATCCGTCTCTACTCGGCGGAGGATTTCGCCGACCGCGAGGCGTTTACGCCCCCCGAGGTCCTGCGCACCAACCTGGCCAGCGTGATCCTGCGGATGGCGACGCTCGGCCTCGGCGATCCCGGCAGCTTTCCCTTCCTGGATCCCCCCGACCCACGGCTCATCAACGACGGTGTGCGGTTGCTCGAGGAACTGCAGGCGATGGACGGCGAGCGGCGAGTGACCCGCCTCGGCCGGCAGATCGCCACGCTGCCGGTCGATCCCCGGCTCGGGCGCATGCTGCTCGCCGCATCGCGTCAGCGATGCCTCGCGCAGATGCTGATCATCGCGTCGTTTCTCGAGACGCAGGATCCGCGCGAGCGGCCGGCTGACAGGTCCCAGCAGGCCGACGAGAAGCATGCTGTGTTCGCCGATGGCCGCTCCGACTTCGTCACGGTGCTGAATCTCTGGCGCGTCTTCGGCGAGCAGTCGGCGGCGCTCTCCGGCAATCAATTGCGCAAGTGGTGCCGCGAGCACTTTCTGTCTTTCCTGCGCATGCGTGAGTGGCTGGACCTTCATCAGCAGCTCGCTCGAAGCGTCCGGGAGCTCGGCCTGCGGCCCAATCACCTGGCCGCCAGCTACGCCGATCTGCACCAGGCCATCCTCACCGGGTTTCTCGGCTCCGTGGGCACGACCCGTCAGAAGCGCGAATATGACGGACCGCGCGGCATGCGCTTCGTGATCGCTCCCGGCTCACCGCTGGCCGCCAAGCCGCCGAAGTGGCTGGTCGCGGGCAGTCTGATCGAGACCACCCGGCTCTACGCGCGAATGGTGGCCTCGATCAATCCCGCCTGGATCGAGCGGGCGGGCGCGCATCTGCTCAAGCGGACCTACAGCGAGATCCACTGGGTGGCCGATCGCGGTTTCGTCGCAGCGTACGAATCGGTGTCGATCTACGGGCTTCCTCTCGCCACGCGGCGGCGTGTCAACTACGGTCCGGTGGCCCCAAGGGAGGCACGGGAGATCTTCATCCGGCAGGCGCTGATCGCTCCCGGCGACGGATCCGGCCAAGCCGCAGTCCGCGGGGAGTTCCTCTCAGCCAATCGCAGGCTGCGCGAGGAGATAGAGCGGCTGGAAACCAAGATCCGCCGGCGGGATATTCTCGCCGGCGAGGAGCGCGAGCTCGAATTCTACGCAATGCGCATCCCCGAGCGAGTCAGCTCCGTCGGGGACTTCGAGCAGTGGCGCACGCCGGCCGAGCAACGCGACACGCGGCTGCTGCACATGTCGCGCGCGGACCTGATGCAACGCGAGGCTGAAGAGGTCGACGAGGTCCGTTTTCCCGATGCCCTCGAGGTCGGTGGCAACATGCTGCCGCTGCGGTACCGGTTCGAGCCCTCCGAAGCGGATGACGGCGTGACCCTGGTGGTACCCGACCTGCTGCTCGATGCGCTCGAGGCGGATCGGCTGGCGTGGCTGGTGCCGGGCTGGCGCCTGGAGAAAGTGATCGCCGTACTGCGCGAGCTGCCGAAGCCGCAGCGCAAGCTTCTCGTGCCGGTGCCGGAGCACGGCCGCCGGGCTCTGGAGGATCTGGCTTCGCCCGCGAATCGCACCCTGCCCGGTTTTTACGCGGGACTCGCCGCGTGGGTCTCGGAGCGGATTGGCGCGGTGGTATCGCCGGCGGCCCTTGCGGCCTTGCCGCTGCCCGAATGGCAGCGGATGAACATCCGAGTCGTCGATGCGCAGGATCGAGTGTTGGCTGAAGGGCGCGATCTGCCGGCCCTGAAGCGAAGCGTCCTGGGAGCGGCGACGAGCACTCGCAGCGTCGCGCAGGAGAGCGCGGCGCTACATCGACAGTGGGACTTCGGCGAGCTGCCTGTCAGTCGCGCGATCGAGCGCAATGGCCTGCACCTGACGGTGTATCCGGCCATCGAGGATCGGCGCGGCGCTGTCGCACTGGTGGAGGCACGCGGACCGGCCAGTGCCGCGGAGGTGTCGCGGCCGGGGGTGAGGCGGCTGGCGCTGCTCGCATTGCCGCAGCAGACGCGCTACTGGCAGCAGCGGGTCGCGCAGGACCGGGAGCTCGTACTGCAGAGCCGCGGGCTCGAGCTCGCCCAGCCCTTGGCCAATGCCGTTGTCGAGCGCATCTTCCTCGATTGCTTTGCGGCGGCGGATGCTCCCCTGCCGCGCAGCCGCGAGGCATTTCACCAGCGGTTGGATGAAGGACGGGCCAGGCTGGAAGAGATGGGTGGTCGATTGCTCGTGAGCCTTCGCGGGGTGTTCACGGAATGGCGCGCCGTGCGCGGCGCGCTCGACGCCGGGCGAAATCCGACCGCAACGGTCGTCGTGAGCGAGATCAACAGCCAGCTGGCCGCATTGTTGCCGCGCGATTTCATCGAGTCGACGCCGCATCCGTGGCTCGGCCATCTGCCGCGTTACCTCAAGGCCACCCTGCGCCGTCTCGGGCGGTTGCCGGCGGAAACCCGGCGCGACGAGGAGCTGGCCTCGCGCGTTCGCCCGTTCGCCGCAGCCCTGCGTGGCCTGCAGAGTGTCCCCGGTCATACGCGCCCGGAACTGCAGCTGCTGCGCTGGATGATCGAGGAGTTCCGAGTGTCGCTGTATGCGCAGGAGCTGAAGGCCGCCATGCGAGTCTCGCAGCAGCGCCTCGCCGAGCAGCTCGAGCGGGCGCAGGCCGAGGCGCGCGACCGCGCCTGAGCACCTTCGCGCGCAGCAGGCAGGCTCAGCGCACGGAAGCTTCGTGGTTCGCCTGCACGCCGTGCCCGGCCCAGCCGGTTGCCGGCTGCGGAACGAGGCAACTGACGACCGTGCCCCCATCCGCCCGCGACCGCATCGACAGCAGGCCGCCGATTGCACTCGCCCGGTAGCGCATGGTATGGGTCCCGAACCCGGAGCCCCTGGCCTCGTCGCGCCGTATGCCGCGTCCATCGTCGATAATGTCGAGTGCTATCTTGCTGGGACGTACGGTGAGACGAATCTCGACGCGGCGCGCATCGGCATGCTTCAGCGCGTTCTGCAGCGCTTCTTGCGCGATACGATATAGATGCGTCTTCGACTCGAGTGTCAGGTGCAGATCGGATTCCATGCGAGTGCTCAGCTCAACGAGCGTCTCACCCACCGTGCTCGATTCTGCGAGCACGGCCAGTGCGGCGGCGAGATCTCCGTTCGTGCTCGTCAGTGGCGACAGGCCGTGCGCAATGTTGCGGGCGTTGACGAGCGCCGAACCAATCCGCTCACTCAGCTGCCTCATGGCGGGGACCAGCGGCAGCTTGCGGTCCGCGAATTGCGTCGCTACCTCGCCCGCAAGCATCGAGGCGACCGTGAGATCCTGCGCAAGCCCATCGTGCAGGTCCTGGCCGAGGCGGCGTTGCTCGCCCGAGATAGCGGTGACGAGTGCGCCCTCCAGAGCCTTGCGCTCCGACACGTTGAATGCGAACACCAACCAGGCGGGGCGGCCGCCGTAATCGATCAGCTGCGACCACACCTCTACGAATATGATCGTCCCGTCACGCGTCTCATGGCGCAACTCGAGGGGTTGCGCGCCATCCGCTGTCAAGCCGGCGAGCGTGTGCTCCTCACCCGTAGGCGCCAGCGCCTGCACGGTGGATTGGAGCAGCTCGTCCCGGCTGTAGCCGTATTGCCGTTTGCAAGCCGCATTGACCACGAGAAAGCGCAGCGTCGCGCAGTCGTGAACCCATAGCGATTGCGGACAGGCATCGAACAGTTGCTCGTAGCGCCGCTCGAGGCGCCGCTGCTGGGCGAGCAGCCACGTGAGGAGCAGGACCGGCAGACTCATGGCGCACATGTAGGTCCATAGCGTGACGTGTCCGGGAAAGTCGCCGATGCCGCGCATCACGCCGACGTCGAATGCCATGCAGACCACGGCAGTGCCGGTGAGAATGAGGCCGGCGGCGGCAGCCGGCACGAGCCCGTAACGAAGGCAGAACGCGACGACGAGGATGGTCGAGGCAAGCAGAATTGGCGAGCGCGCGAACGGGTATGCGGGCCAGATCCCGGGGGCCGCGACCATGACCGCCACGAGCCCGCCCAGCAGGAGAAGAAACAGGACGCTGGCGGCCGGCTGGGCGGTGAGCGGCTGCAGGCTCTTCCACCGCACCGAGACCAACAGCGGAGCGAGTATCAGGACGCCCATGAAATCGTTCAGCCACCAGCGAAAGACATCGATCAGGTCCCACGGGCTGTTATCCATCGGATCGATCGGGTTCCAAGCGGCGTAGACCGCGACGCCCACGGCCGCCGGAATGAGCATCCCGGCGAGCGCCGCGCCGATGAACAGCGGCATGTCGCTGCCGCGCTCGAAGTCATCGTGGAAGCCGTAGCGCCTCAGCAGCGACACCGTGGTGAACACGCCCGCGGGAAGGCCCAGTCCGGCGATCAGCGCCAGCGCGGGCGGGCGGTGATTGAGTACGTCCACGACAACGTCCGCAGCGTAGATGGGAAGATATTGCATCCACCCCCAACGGATGACCGCCGCCAGGGCGATCCCGCTGGCCAGCAGCCAGACCGCGAGGTGGCCGCTCCAGCCTGGCGGCTCGAGACCGGTGGTCGAGATCGACAGGGTGGCCGCGAAAACCAACAGCGCGCGCAGGAACTCCAGGACAACGGCCGGCGCGCCGGCTGGAGTTGCGGCGCTCGTGGTTGCTTCATCGCTGAGCGGCATGGCTTGGCTCGCGCTTGCGGTGAGTGCCCGGCGCCCGCGTTTCACCCAAACAGGCCGACCGTCGGATGCCCGAAGAGAAAGCCCTGCAGGTAGTCCGCTCCGAGCCGGGTCACCACGGTGGCCTCGGCCTGCGTTTCGATGCCCTCGACGATCAGCTGCGCCTGGGTCGCCCGGGCGACGTGCGAGAGGAGCTCAACGAGGCGTTGTTTGCGCATGTCGGTGTCGATATTGCGGACGATCGTCATGTCCACCTTCGCGAATGCAGGGTGCAGCTCCGCGAGGACGGCGAGCGAATTGTAACCGGCTCCCAGGTCATCGACAGCGATGCGAAAGCCGGCACCTGTCAGAAAGTCCACGACATCGTGCCAATTCGTGATCTGCAGCACATCGGCACGCTCCGTGATCTCGATCACGATCCGTCCCGCCCACGGCGCCAGGCGCCCGAAACGCCGGCGAACCTCCGCCTCGTCGGCGAGCTCCGCTGGATGTGCATTGATGAACAGGCTCGAGTCGGCAGGCATCACGGTGAGGATGTGTGCGGCGCACTCGGCCACCCGGTCCGCGAGCCGCCCCAACATTCCATGCGATTCGGCGGCGCAGATCAGGGCCATGGGTGTATCGAAAGCGGGATGCCTGCTGCGCAGGAGTGCTTCGTACCCCACGACGGCTGAGTCGCCCGCGCGCACGACGGGTTGCAGGGCCAGCGTCAGCATGCTGGATGAAAGGCAGTCCTCCAGCTCGCGACGCTGCCGGTCGAAGCCCTCGCGCTGCGCGCCGATATACGCGTCGCGAAGTTTCGCGCGGCCCGTGATGGCTCCGTCGAGTGCGCTGATGAAGCTCTGGCTGTCAAAGGGCTTGCGGATGACTCGTGCGATCTCGCCACGGTTCACTGCATCCTCGACTACGGGCAGGTCCAGCGTTCCCGACATCAACAGGCGTACGCACCTGGGCTGCATATCGCGCAGTCGGTTCAAAACATCCAGGCCGTTGGGGGGCGGTATCTGGTAATCGACCACCGCGGCGTCATAGTCCGCCGAGACAGCCTTGGCCAGCGCCTCCGTGCCATCCACGGCCGTTTCGACCTCGTGTCCGATCCGCAATAGGATTGAGCGCAGAACGTCGCGCAAGCCGGCGTCGTCATCTACCACGAGAATGCGTGACATCCTGTGACCCACTTCCCAGGCGGTCGGAGGGGCTCATGATGCGCCGCCCGCGTGAGCCTGTACAGGCGCGGTTCGCGGGCCGGCCGCAACTTCTATCCGCGGTGCTGGCGCGCGAGGTATTCCTCGCTCTGCATCTCCGTGAGGCGGCTCGCCGTGCGCTGGAATTCGAGCCGCAGGCGCTGGCCGCGGTAGAGCTGCGCGGGGGCCGCGGCGGCGGAGATGACGAGTTTGACGCAGCGGTCGTAGAGCTCATCGACGAGCGCAATGAAACGGCGTGCTGCGTCCTCGCGCAGGGTGTCCATCACGGGGACGTTGGAGACCACGACCGACTGATAGTTGCGTCCGATCTCGATGTAATCGTCCTGACTGCGCGGGCCGGCGCAGAGGGCCTCGAAATCGAACCACACCGCGCGCTCGCTCTGGCGCACGACGGGAATCGGCCGCCCTTCGACCTCCACCGCGCCATCGGAGGCGTCGTCGTGATCCGAGAGCTCGGCGAACAGGGCGCGCAGCCTGGCGCCGGCGTTGGAATCCCCGGAGGGCAGGTATGTGCCTGCCTGCGTGAGTTGGCGCAGCCGGTAGTCCCGGTCTCCACCGGCCGTGACGACCTCCACGTGCCGCTCGATGAGCTCGATGGCCGGCAGGAACCGCTGGCGCTGCAGGCCGTCACGGTAGAGATCGCCTGGCGGCACGTTGGAGGTTGCCACCAGGGTCACGCCGCGGCGGAAGAGGCCGCCGAAGAGCCCTCCCAGGATCATCGCATCGGCAATGTCGCTCACGAAGAGCTCATCGAAGCACAGCACCCGCACCTCGGCCGCGAGGCGCTCGGCCACGGTCTCGAGCGGCGCCTCGACCTCTCTCAGGGTCTTGAGCTGCGCATGAACGTCGTGCATGAAGCGGTGGAAGTGGCGGCGGCGGCGCTCGGGGAACGGCAGACTCTGGCAGAAGAGATCCATGAGCCAGGTCTTGCCACGGCCTACCGGCCCCCACAGGTAGAGCCCCCGTTCGGCCGCCGCCGGCGCGCTTCGACGGCCGATGGCGCGCAACAGCCGTCCGCCGAGTGAGGCACGTGAGTGCTGAGCCGCGATCAGCCGGGAGCGCAGGGCTTCCAGCTGGCTGACGACAGCGAGCTGCGCCGGATCGGCGCGAAAGCCGCGCTCGGCAATCTGACGCTCGTAGATCTCACGCAGCGTCCTCGCGGCCGCATCGTTCATCCGCGGTCAGTCCGTGGCGAGCTCGGGCAGATTACGGAAGTGCTCCAATGCCTGCGGGTTGGCGAGCGCGTCGAGGTTCTTGACCGGCCGGCCGTGGATCACGTTGCGCACGGCGAGCTCGGTGAGCTTGCCCGAAAGGGTGCGCGGAATGTCGGCAACCGCCACGATCTTGGCGGGCACGTGCCGCGGCGTGGTGTGTGCACGGATCGCCGTGCAGATCTTTTTCCGCAAGGGCTCGTCGAGCTCGGTTCCGGGCTGTAGATGCACGAAGAGAACCACGCGCACATCGTCGCGCCAGTCCTGCCCCACCGCGATGGCTTCGACCACCTGCTCGAGGCTCTCCACCGCGGAGTAGATCTCGGCGGTCCCGATGCGTACGCCACCGGGGTTCAACACGGCGTCGGAACGTCCATAGATCACGATGCCGCCGTGCTCAGTGAGTGCGGCGTAGTCGCCGTGGTGCCAAACCCCCGGGAAGCGCTCGAAGTAGGCTGCCCGGTACCGTGCACCCTCCGGATCGTTCCAGAAGGCGACCGGCATCGAGGGGAATGGAGCCGTGCAGACCAGCTCGCCACGGTCGCCGCGCACCGGCTTGCCGTCGTCGTCGAAGATCTCGACGGCCATGCCGAGCCCGCGGCATTGGATCTCGCCGCGATGCACGGGCAGTGTCGGGCATCCGAGGGCGAAGCAGGAAACGATGTCGGTCCCGCCGGAGATGGAGGCGAGGTGCAGGTCCGCCTTGATCGCGCCGTAGACGAAGTCGAAACTTTCCGGGAGCAGCGGTGAGCCGGTTGAGAGCAGAGTCCGGAGCGCAGTGAGATCGACGCTGTCAGCAGGCCGGTAACCATTCTTCTCCAGCGCGGAGAGATACTTGGCGCTGGTACCGAAGACCGTCAACCGCTCCTGTTGCGCCAGTCGCCAGAGCACTCCGGGGTCGGGATGGAACGGGCTGCCGTCGTAGAGAACGAGGGTCGCGCCGGTCGCGAGCGCGCTCATCAGCCAGTTCCACATCATCCAACCGCAGGTCGTGAAGTAGAAGACCCGGTCGCCGCGCCGCAAATCCGTGTGCAGCAAGTGCTCCTTCTGGTGCTGCAGCAGCGTTCCACCCGCGCCGTGGACGATGCACTTCGGGACGCCTGTCGTACCGGAGGAGTACAGGATATAGAGCGGGTGGTTGAACGGGACCGACGCGAAGTACAGCGGTGCACCGTGCTCGCCGAGCGCGCCCCAGTGACTCGCCCGCGATGCCGCTGCCCCCAGGCGGCCGAGGCTCGGTTCCGATTCCACGTAGGGAATCACGACTATGAGCGCGACGCTCGGCAGCTTCGCGGCCACCTCGGCCATTGGGGCCAGAGAGTCGAGGGTCTTGCCGGCGTAGAAATAGCCGTCCGCGGTGAAGAGCACCTTGGGCGCAATCTGTCCAAACCGGTCGAGCACCCCATGCACGCCGAAGTCGGGCGAGCAGGACGACCAGGTCGCCCCGAGGCTCGCCGCCGCCAACATGGCGATCGTGGCCTCGGGCAGATTCGGCAGGAAGCCTGCGACGCAATCCCCCGGGGCGACACCGGCGGCGCGCAGCCCCGCCGCGACGCGCGCGACTTCCTTGCGCAGCTCCCGATGGGAGAGCTGGCGGCGCGTGCCGCGCTCATTGACGAATACGATGGCTGCTTCGCTCTCGTTGCGCCGCAGGAGATTCTCCGCGAAGTTGAGCCGCGCGCTGGGAAAGAAGCGCGCGCCGGGCATGCGCTCGCGCTGCCCGAGCACCGGACCCGTGCCCCAGTCGGCGCGAATGTCGGCGAATCGCGCGAGCTCGGTCCAGAACTCCTCCGGGTGCGATACGGACCAGGCGTATAGCTGCTCGTAACGATCGAGCTCGAGGCCCTTGCGGGCATTGAGGCAGGCGGTGAACCGTGTCAGGTTGGAATCGGCGATGCGGTCCGCCGATGGGCGCCAGATCTCGGTCATGATCACAAGGATTGGTAGTTGGGTCCGGAGCCGCCCTCTGGCGGCGTCCAGTTGATGATCTCGTAGGGATCCTTGATGTCGCACGCCTTGCAATGCACGCAGTTGGCGGCGTTGATCTGCAGGCGCTTGCCGCCTGACGGCTCCTCGACCATCTCGTAGACGTTCGCGGGGCAGAAGCGCTGACACGGATTGCCGAATTCGCGCGCGCACTGGTCGATGCAGATGCTGGTGTCGAGCACCTTCAAGTGCGCCGGCTGACTCTCATCGTGGCTGGTCGAGGCGAAGAACACCGATGCGAGCCGGTCCCGCGGCGGCAGGGTCCGTTCCACCCATCCGCGGTCGGGACTCTCGTATCCGTCGAGGACTTTGAGCCGCGCATGATCGGGGGTGCGGCCGGCGAGCGTCCACGGCATGCGGCCGCCAGTTAGCGCTTCCAGGCCCGCGTTGGCGATGCCCACCCAGAGGCCGCGTTTGAATCCCGGCTTGAAGTTGCGTACCGCGCGCAGCTCGCGGCCGCCCGCGGAGGTGCGCCAGCGGGCATCGAATCCCGCGGGACTGCCGGTTGCCGCCAGGTGCTCGGCGGCCAACATCCCGGAGCGGATGGCCTGATGCACGCCCTTGATCTTCGGCACGTTGACGCCCCCGCCCGAGTCTCCGATCAGCATGGCGCCCGGCATTTCCAGCCGCGGGATGGACTGCCAGCCGCCTGCGGCGATGGTGCGCGCGCCCGCGGCCAGGATTTCCCCGCCTTCGAGGAGAGGCTTGATCCGCGGGTGATTCTTGAACTGTTGAAACGCCTCGAAGGGCATCAGGCGCGGGTCCTCGTAATCGAGCCCGACCACGAAGCCGACATAGACCCGATTCTGGTCGAGGTGATAGATGAAGCTGCCGCCGTAGGTGCGCGCATCGAGAGGCCAGCCGAGTGTGTGCTGGATGAGGCCGGGCTGCACCCGGCCCTCCGGCAGCTGCCACAGCTCCTTCATCCCGAGTCCGTATGACTGCGGGCCCGAGCGGGCATCCAGGCCGAACCGCCGAATGAGCTGCTTCGCCAGGCTTCCGCGCGCACCCTCCGCGACGACCGTGGTGCGCGCACGCACCTCCGCTCCGGGAGTGTAGCTCGGGCCGGGCTTGCCGCTCTTGTCGAGCCCCATATCACCCAACTGCACGCCAGCGATGACTCCGTCCGCCGTGACGAGCGCTGCCGCCGCCGCAAAGCCGGGGAAGACATCTACCCCGAGGGACTCGGCCTTCCGGGCGAGCCAGGGCGTGAGGAGCCCGAGGGAGAGGATGAAGTTACCGCGATTGTGCAGCTGCGGCGGCAGCGGCAGGCGCAGGCTCCCCTTGCGGGTGAGCAGCCGGAATTCGTCCCGGACGGCAGGCACGCAGATACCGGGGGGCGACTCGCGCCACTCCGGCGCCAGCGCATCGAGCGGCCCCGGCTCGATCACCGCCCCCGAGAGCGCGTGCGCGCCCACGGCGGCCGCCTTCTCCAGCAGGCAGACGTTCAGCTCCGGCTTGAGTTGCTTGAGGCGGATGGCGCACGAGAGCCCTGCCGGGCCGGCGCCTACGATGACGACGTCATATTCCATGACGTCACGTTGGACGTTGCCTTGTGCTTCAGTCATTACTGCGCCTGCATGCGTACGGCGCCGTCCAGGCGGATGGTCTCGCCGTTCAGCATTGGAATCTCAAAGGCGGCGACGACCAGGCGCGCGAATTCCTCGGGCTTGCCGAGGCGTTTGGGAAAAGGGATCTGGCTGGCGAGAGAGGCCTGAATTTCCGCGCTCATTCCGTCCACCATCGGAGTGTGGAAGATGCCGGGGGCGACGGAGATGCAGCGGATCCCGAATCTTGCCAGCTCGCGCGCGATGGGCAGAGTCATGCCGGCGAGCCCCGCCTTCGTCGCGGAATACGCCGCCTGGCCGATCTGACCCTCGAAGGCAGCGACGGAGGATGTGTGCACCAGAAGACCCCGCTCGCCGTCCTCGCCAGGCGTGTTGTGCTGCATCAGCGCGGCGGCGGCCTTGTCGCAGAGGAAGGTGCCGATCAGGTTGATGTGCACCACCTTGGTGAAGAAATCGCCTGCCATCGGGCCGTTCTTGCCCAACACGCGGCCGGCACCGATCACGCCGGCGCAATTGACGAGCAGATTGATGCCGCCCATCTGGGCCTGCGCGGCTTCCATCGCGGAGGTGACCTCGGCCTCGGAAGTGACGTCGCAGCGGACGAAGGCAGCGCCGGGTCCGAGACCGGCCGCGGCAGCGCGCCCCGGTCCGTCCTGAACGTCGAGCATGACCACCTTGCCTCCGAGTGAGACGAGATGGCGTGCGACCGCGTGACCGAGTCCCGAGGCGCCGCCGGTGACGACGGCGCGGGCGTCTTGAATCTTCATAGAGTCCCCCGAAAGTAACTCAGGCACACGGATATGCCCCGCCGCCGCGGGTGGCGCGTCATACTACCCGATCAGCTCGACGGCGACCGCCACTGCCTCGCCCCCGCCGATGCACAGCGACGCGATTCCTCGCCTGCCGCCCCGGCGGCGCAGTGCGTGCAACAGCGTCGTGAGGATGCGCGCGCCGGTGGCCCCGATGGGGTGGCCGAGCGCGCAGGCGCCGCCCTGAACATTGACGCGCGCAGGGTCGATGTCGATCTCGCGCATGGCGGCCATGGTGACAGCCGCGAAAGCCTCGTTGATCTCGTAGAGATCGGCATCGTGCGGCTTCCAGCCGAGCCGGGTCAGCACCTTGCGGAGGGCGCCCACGGGCGCGGTCGTGAACCACTCTGGCTCCTGGGCGTGGCTCGCTTGGGCGAGAAGGCGGGCCACCGGCTTCAGTCCGCGAGCTGCCGCCGCCTCGGCGCTTGCAATGATCAGCGCCGCCGCGCCGTCGGAGATCGACGAGGAGCTGGCTGCAGTCACGGTCCCGTCCTTGCCGAAAGCGGGCTTCAGGGTCGCGATCCGGCTGACGTCGCAGGTGCCCGGCGTCTCATCCCGTGCGACTACCGTCTCACCCTTTCTGCTTTTCACGCTAACGGGGGTGATCTCGGCGTCGAACTCGCCCGAGTCCACAGCCCGCAGCGCGCGACGCACTGACTCCGTTGCAAAGGCGTCCTGGTCCTCGCGGCTGAAGCGGTATTTGGCCGCCGTCGCGTCGGCGAAGCAGCCCATGAGCTTGCCGTCGAATGGGCTCTGGAGACCATCATAGAACATGTGGTCGAGCACCTCGCCGTGCCCCAGGCGATAGCCGCTGCGCGCCTTGGGCAACAAATAAGGCGCGTGCGTCATCGACTCGAGGCCGCCGGCCAGCACGACCTCGGCATTGCCGGCGCGGATCTGATCGGCGGCCATCATGACCGCCTTCAGTCCCGAGCCGCACATTTTGTTGATGGTGGTCGCGGGCGTGGCGAGCGCAATCCCGGCGCCGATCGCCGCCTGGCGGGCGGGCGCCTGGCCGAGGCCGGCCGACAGCACGCACCCGAGAATGACCTCCTGCACGTCGGCCGCGTCGATGCCGGCGGCCTGGATGGCGCCCCGGGCCGCGGCGGCGCCGAGCTGCGGCGCGGTCAGCGGCGCAAGCGCGCCCTGGAACGCGCCGATCGGGGTACGCCGGGCCGAGACGATGACGACTTCGGTTTGCGACATGTTGGATCATCCTCGTTGGAAATCTCGGGCCGGGGCTTCAGGCCGCTCTCGAACACCGCGATGAAGGCTTCGGCGATCTCGGCGCCGGTCATCGACTGGCTCTCCCGGTACCAATGGGCGATCCAGTTGAGCGCCCCGGCCAGCGCGAAGGCGGTCATCTTGGGGTCGCACGGATGAATCGAGCCGTCCTGGACGCCCTCTCGCAACAGCCGCCGGATCCCCTGGTCGATCTCGGACTTCATCGCCTTGATGTGGGCGCTCATGTCGGGCGACAGGTCCTGATCCTCCGCCCGCACCATGCACCAGCCGAACTCTGAGGCGACAGCCTCGCCGTAGTGGCGCAGCACCGCCTGCAGCCGCTCACGCGCCGGCCTCGCCAGCGAGCGGGCCTCGCGGAACGCGGCGCGGATCGGCTCGATGCCGGCGATGAAGCACTCGAAGAGGAGCTGCTCCTTGTTGCTGACATAGTAATAGACGGTGGGCTTGGTCACCTCGAGTGCCGCGGCGATATCGTCGAGCGAGGTGTTGTGGTAGCCCTTGCGGTTGAAGGCGCGCGCGGCGGCGCGGATCACCGCATCGCGTTTGATCTCGCGGTCGCGCAGCCGCTCGCGGCTGGCCCGCCAGGGCGAGGCAGTGGCGTCGTCGCGCGTCGGCAGCGAAGGCGCCTGCGGCGAGCCGGTTTTGGGGCGGTTGCTCGGCATCGTGCTCACGCGGATGGGTTCGCTGGCCAGTATACCGGACCCGCGTGCCGTCGTTGACCGCGGGGGAGGCGTGGACCATACTCGCCGGTAGCCATTCTACCGGCGCGTAAAGGTCAGTATTCCCTCCCCGCCGCGAGCTTGCAAGCGAGCACTTTCCCATGGCACCCAAATCCAGCATCGGCGCGCAGACTGCCGTCCCTCCCCGGACCGAATCCGCCGGCACGGGGCCGCCGCTTCGATTCGTCTCCGCGGCCTCACTCTTCGACGGTCACGACGCGGCGATCAACATGATCCGCCGGCTTTTGCAGTCCCATGGCGCCGAGGTCGTGCACCTCGGGCACAACCGCAGCGTTGCGGAGATCGTCAGGGCCGCTATCCAGGAGGACGCAGACGCGATCGCTGCAAGCTCCTATCAGGGCGGCCACAACGAGTACTTCGCCTATATGGTGGACATGCTGCGCGAGCGCGGCTGCGAGCACATTCGCGTCATCGTGGGCGGCGGCGGGACGATCGCGCCGCACGAGATCGAGGCGCTGGAGCGCTACGGCGTCGAGCGCATTTACACCCCCGAAGATGGCCGCAAGCTTGGCCTCGACGGCATGGTCGACGATGTATTCGCGCGCGTGCGCGCCGCGGCCAAGCCGGCCTACGAGGCCCGGCCGCTCAACCCCCGCGATCATGCCCAGATCGCCCGCGCCATCACGCTGCTGGAGGATGCCGCGCCCGGCGGCACCGATGCGGAGCAGATCCGACGGCTCCTGGCCCGCTCACGCACGCGCGTTCCGGTCATCGGGATCACGGGCAGCGGCGGGGCCGGCAAGTCGAGCCTCACCGATGAGCTGCTCGCGCGCCTGATCCGGCACTTTCCCGACCGGCAGATCGCCGTGGTCGCCATGGACCCGACCCGCCGCAGGAGCGGCGGCGCCCTGCTCGGCGACCGCATCCGGATGAACAGCCTCGCCTCCGATGCCATCTTCATGCGCTCGCTGGCGACACGGCGGGCGCATCTTGCGACCTCGGCGGTGCTGAAGGACGTCATCCAGCTCTATCAGGCCGCCGGGTTCGATCTCATCATCGTCGAGACCGCGGGTACGGGTCAGGCGGATACGGAGGTCGTGGATCTCGTCGATGTGCCGCTCTACGTGATGACCGGCGAGTACGGGGCTGCGAGCCAGTTGGAGAAGATCGACATGCTCGACTTCGCCGACCTGGTCGTCCTCAACAAAAGCGACAAGCGCGGCGCCCGCGACAGCCTGCGTGACGTGCGCAAGCAGTGGCGGCGCAATCACCCGGCGCAGGCGCGCCTCGCTGACACGGAGCTGCCCGTATTCCCGACGATTGCGAGCCGCTTCAACGATCCGGGCGTCAACCGGCTCTTCGCCGCGCTGTGCGCGAGCCTGGCCGCGAAGGGAGTCGGCGCTGCCGCCTGGCAAGTCTCCGATCCCGGTCCCGTGGAGCTGACGCCACGCGAGCCCTTGATCCCCGGTGCTCGGGTGCGTTATCTGGCCGAAATCGCCCAGGGCGGCCGCCGCATCCGTGAGGCGACGGAGCAGCAGGCGGCCGCGGCGTCCCGCGCCTTCGGCCTCTATCAGTCGTTACAGGCGCTCGAGGATGCCGCGCTGCCGGCGCCGCTCGAGCGTTATGGCGAGGCGCTCCTGGCCGACCCCGCCGCCGACGCGACCCGGCGGGACCTGCGGGCCGCCTACAACCGGGCGCTGGAGGAGATTGGCGCGGAAGGAATCGCGGACCTCAAGTCATGGCCGGCGCGCGCGCACGCGGCCCGGGCGGAGACCTATTCCTACCAGGTCCGCAACAGAGCAGTCACGGGCGAGAACTACACCGAGACGCTGTCGCACCAGCGCGTTCCGAAGATCGCCGTGCCGCGCTTCGCCGACTGGGGCGAGCAGTTGCGCTTCATCCGGGCGGAGAACCTGCCCGGCTTCTATCCGTATACGGGGGGCGTGTATCCCTATCGCCGTGAGGAGGAGGACCCGACGCGGATGTTCGCGGGCGAGGGCCCGCCGGAGCGGACCAACCGGCGCTTCCATTACCTCGCCCGGGGCGGCAACGCGGTCCGACTCTCCACGGCTTTCGACTCGACGACGCTCTATGGGGAGGATCCCGACACCCGGCCGGACATCTACGGGCGCACAGGCAACTCCGGCGTGTCGGTGGCGACGCTCGATGACATGAAGAAGCTCTACTCGGGCTTCGACCTGACGTTGCCGTCGACCTCGGTGTCGATGACCATCAATGGGCCCGCGCCCATGGTCCTCGCGATGTTCATGAACACCGCCATCGATCAGCGGGTGGAGCGCTACCTGCGCAGCGAGGGGCGCTGGAGCGAGGCGGAGCGACGCATCGCGCAGCTGCATCGGGCCGCCGGTGAGCGCGGCATTGCACCGCCGGCGTATAAGGGCGAGCGTCCTGCGGGTCATGACGGCTCCGGGCTGGCGCTCCTCGGTGTCAGCGGCGATCAGCTCGTGGACGCCGAAGTCTACGAGCGCATCAAGTCGCAGACGCTGCAGGCGGTTCGTGGCACGGTGCAGGCCGACATCCTGAAGGAGGATCAGGCGCAGAACACCTGCATCTTTTCGACGGAATTCGCGCTGCGCATGATGGGCGACGTGCAGCAGTACTTCATCGACCGGGGAGTGCGCAATTTCTACTCCGTGTCGGTCTCGGGCTATCACATCGCCGAGGCCGGCGCGAATCCCATCTCGCAGCTCGCCTTCACGCTCGCCAACGGCTTCACCATCGTCGAGTACTACCTCGCGCGCGGCATGGCGATCGATGACTTCGCGCCCAACCTGTCGTTCTTCTTCTCGAACGGCATGGATCCGGAATATGCCGTCATCGGCAGAGTTGCGCGCCGCATTTGGGCCCGCGCGATGCGCGACCTCTATCGCGCGGGGCCGCGCAGTCAGATGCTGAAGTATCACGTGCAGACCTCCGGGCGCAGCCTGCACGCGCGCGAGATCTCATTCAACGACATCCGTACGACGCTACAGGCGCTCTACGCGCTCTTCGACAGCTGCAACAGCCTGCATACCAACGCCTATGACGAAGCGCTGACGACCCCCACGGAGGAGAGCGTGCGCCGCGCGGTCGCCATTCAGCTCATCATCAACCGCGAGCTCGGGCTCAACAAGACGCAGAACCCGTGGCAGGGGTCGTTCGCGCTCGAGTATCTGACGGACCTCGTCGAGGAGGCCGTGTACCGGGAATTCGAAGCCCTCTCCGAGCGCGGCGGCGTGCTCGGCGCCATGGAGACCATGTACCAGCGCGGCAAGATCCAGGAGGAGTCACTCTATTACGAGACGAAGAAGCACGATGGCAGCCTGCCCATCATTGGAGTCAACACCTTCCTCTCCAAGCCCGATGGCGTCGAGGAGCATGCGCGCGCGGCGCTCATCCGCTCCACGGAGGAGGAGAAGCAGGATCAGGTCGCGGCGGTGCGTGCTTTCCAGGCGCGCAACGAGGCGTGCGCTCCGGCCGCCCTCGGGCAGCTGAAGCAGGTCGCGTGCGGGGCTGCGAACGTGTTCGCGCAGCTGATGGAGTCCGTCAAGACCTGCTCGCTCGGGCAGATCTCGCAGGCGCTGTATGAGGTGGGCGGGCGCTATCGCCGGAACATGTGAGGTCCGGCTCGCCGAGCGCGAGCAGGATAGCCTGGCGCGCGCGGTCCCTCAGCGTAGCGGACGCGGCTTCTCCCGCCTGCGTCTGCGCTTGGATGGGTGGCAGGAAGTCGATCTCGATGCGGCCGGGTCGCGGCACCCTGCCTGTCGGGGACAGCGCGGTACGCGTGCCGCGGACCACCGCCGGAATGACGGGACAGCCGGCGCGCGCGGCGGTGACGAACGCGCCGGTATGGAACTTCAACAGCCCGGGGGTGCGGGTGAAGGTGCCTTCGGGAAAGAAGACCAGCGAGTGGCCGCTCGCGGCACTGCGCAGCACGCGCCGGGCATCCGCGGCACCGCGGTTGCGGTCGAATCGCTCGACGAATTCCGAGCCGATACGACGCAGGAAGAGACCTGCCAACGGCACTGCCGACATCTCCCGCTTGATGACGAAGCCGAAGCGCGCGGGTAGGGCCGCCGTGAACACCAGCCCGTCCAGGTAGCTCGCGTGATTGGAGACCACGATGCATTGTCCCGGCGCGAGCCGCTCCATGCCGCGCACGGTGAGCGGCATGCCGGCTGCCCATAGGAAGGCGCGCGAAATGGCGCGCGCCGCCCCGCGCCGCCGGTATACCCCTGGGAGGATCAACGTGGCAGCGAGCGCCGTGAGTCCCAGGACGAGAAATGTGATCACCGCGTAAAGCGCGTACACGGCCCGCACGGGCGCCCAGGCGAGCGTCCGCAAATGTGATCCGGTTCTCTTTATGTTAATGCTCGGACTCAGATGTGAAGGTCATCACGTCGGTCACTCGGCGGTGCTCCATACTGCGATCGCTACCTTGACCGCGACCTGCGGGCCGAGACGGAATTGTCGAACCATTCTGCCGCAATTGCCATGACGCCTCACGCCGACTCCACGGATCCGGCGGTGGCCCGCTTTCTGGATGCGGTCTGGTTGGAGCGTGGGCTGTCGGCCAACACTCTGGCCGCCTACCGTGCCGACCTCACCGCGTTGGCGCGCTGGTTGACAGAGCGCCAGGTGCCCATCGTCAAGACCTCGCGCGCCGACCTGCAGGACTTCATCGCCTGGCGGGTACTTCAGGGCGCGCGACCCCGCTCCACCGCACGCCAGCTCTCGAGTTTCCGCCGCTTCTTCCGCTACCTCATGCGCGACGGCGGCATCCGAGAGGATCCGACCGCACAGATCGCCATGCCGAAGATCGGGCGCTCGCTGCCGAAGTCGCTCACGGAGGAGGAGGTCGAGTCGCTGCTCGGCGCTCCGGTGGTGAACGATCCGCTCGGCAACCGCGACCGCACCATGCTCGAGGTGCTCTATGCCACGGGACTGCGCGTCTCGGAGCTGGTGAACCTGCGGCACGGCCAGGTCAATCTCAACCAGGGCGTCATCCGCATCCTCGGCAAGGGCAACCGCGAGCGGCTGATTCCCCTCGGGGAGGAGGCGGTGCGCTGGCTGACCGACTTCGGGCACGGGCCGCGCGGGGAAATCCTGCTCGAGCGGCAGACCGATTTTCTCTTCCCGACCCGCCGCGGTGACCGCATGACGCGCCAGGCGTTCTGGCACATCATCAAGCGCTACGCGCGCAAGGCGGGGATCTCCAAGGAGCTCTCGCCGCATACGCTGCGCCACGCCTTCGCGACGCACCTGCTCAATCACGGGGCGGACCTGAGGGTGGTGCAGATGCTGTTGGGACACAGCGATCTATCCACGACGCAGATTTATACGCACGTGGCGCGCGAGAGGATGAAGGAGCTGCATTCGCAGCACCATCCGCGCGGGTAAGCGTGCGCGGGGTACCTTCATCGACGACACTCAACGTGTCGTCGATCCGCCCCAACGCCCGGCCGGGACAGGCCGGGTCGGGGGCCCTGCCACCAGGATGGTCAGTGGCACGGCCCTCTTCAATCGCACCTACTTCTCCAGCAGTTTCAGCTTGTCAGCTTTCCCGTCCCATTCCTTGGCGTCGGCCGGGGCGTCCTTTTTCTCCGTGATCACGGGCCAAGTCTTGGCGAGGTCCGCGTTGAGCTTCTTGAACTGCTCCTGACCGGGCGGCAGCTCCTCTTCGGAAAAGATGGCCTCGGCGGGGCACTCAGGCTCGCACAGGGTGCAGTCGATGCACTCATCCGGGTCGATAGCGAGAAAGTTCGGTCCCTCGTGAAAGCAGTCCACGGGGCAGACTTCCACGCAGTCCATGTACTTGCACTTGATGCAGTTTTCAGTAACGACAAAAGTCATCGCATCTCCGGCGCGGAAACTCGGGACTTGGTGCCCGGGAGGAGGCGCCGCTCCTTCTCTTGACTGTACAAAAACACAGTATTATGGGTGTCTCTGTTTCTCATGGGCGGAAATCTCCGTCCCTCAGGGCGGAGAAGACGTTAAGAGTGTGTGCGCTGCGCGGGGGGAGCGCGGTAAAAGCGTGATTTTGCCATGCCCGCGGGGCGGGTCGCAAAGTCGTCCCGGGCATGAGGTAAGACCTCATAGTCTGAGTCGCCGATCGAGGGAGGTGAAATGGTGCGGCTCCACTCCGGCGGCGCGATCCTCCAGGTAGCGGTGCAGGCTGAATTCCGTGCTCGGGAAAGCGAGCTGCGGCCAGGGGATCTCCTCCGGGCGCACCAGCTGGACTTCCAGGCTTTCCGGCCCGGCACCGAACTCCGCCCGCGGCAGCGTTGCGCGGAAGAATACGTGCACCTGCTGCGCGTGCAGCACGTGTACGACGCTGAGGAGGGAGCGGATCTCCACCACGGCCAAGGCTTCCTCGTGTGACTCCCGCGCCGCCGCCTGCTGCAGCGTCTCGCCGTTCTCCATGAAGCCCGCCGGCACCGTCCAGTAGCCACGCCGCGGCTCGATCGCACGGCGGCACAGAAGAATGCGGCCGTCGTGCTCGGGGACGCAGCCGACTACCAGCCTCGGGTTCTGATAGTGAATGGTGCCGCAGGCATCGCAGACATGGCGGGCGAGGTGATCGCCCGACGGCACGCGAAAATCCAGCCGGGCGCCGCACTGGGGGCAGAAATTCATGGTGTGCGGGGAGGATACGAGCCAGCCCGAGGCTTGTCGATGCCTGGCATTCGAGGCACAAGGAGGCGTCCCGCCGCAGCGGGCGGCACCAGCCGGGCAGGAAGCCCGGGATGCAGCAGTTTTCCAACTACCGCAGATGCAGGGCGCGGCGCACGCCCGTGGAGGCGGTCTGGTAGCTCTCACGGTCGATGCGCACCAGATCGCGCCCTTCGTGCTTGGCTTCGTACAAGGCGGCGTCCGCGCGGGCGATGATCTCATCCAGCGAGCGGGGCCCCTCCGCGGTCGTGGCGAGTCCGGCGCTGAAAGTGACGCGTACGGGATCCTCGGAGGTGGATGAGGGCACCTGGATCGCGAGGGCCAGCACCCGCAGGCGCTCGACGCTGGCCAGCGCAGCGTCCAGCGTCGTATCGGGCAGGACGAGCAGAAACTCCTCGCCGCCCCAGCGCCCGAGAATATCGGTGGCGCGCAACGACCCGCGGCCGACACGCGCGAACTCCTGGAGTACGTGGTCGCCGGCCGCGTGACCACAACGATCGTTGATGGTCTTGAAGTGATCGAGGTCCAGGATCGCGACCGTCAGCGGCCGCCGCTGCGCAGCCGCGGAGTCGAGAGCGGCTGTCGCCAGCTCCACGGTGCGCCCGCGGTTCGGCATTCCGGTGAGGTTATCCTCCGTGGCGAGGCGCATGAGCTGGCGCCGATGACGCAGGTAAGTGATGAGGATGTAGGAGAGGAGGGCGATCACGAGCACGCCCGCCGTGTTGGCCACGGCGATCCAGCGCAGCTTCTCGCTCTGGCGCGTGGCGCGCTCGCGTGTCAAGTCGAGCTGGTGCTGCAGCACCGCGTTGCGCGCGACTTCCCGCTGCACCAGGGAGCGCTCCTTGACGGTCTCCTGCAGCCGCATGCGGCGCGCAAGATTCTCCGCCCGGTAGCGCCGCAGATATTCCTCGAGATCGGAATACGCCCGCGCGTAATCATGCACGCCGGCATAGGCACGCGCGCGTGTTCGGTAGGCCACCGCCACTCGCGAGGGCGCCATGTCGGTGCCGCGGCGCTCCAGTACCCGATTGAGGATGGCGAGCGCCTGCTGCGCGTGCCCCTGCTGCAGATCGATGTCGGCAAGAAATGTCTGCGTTTCCTTCAGCACATCGGTCGATTGGGTGGCGGTGAATACCTGCGCGGCGCTGTCGCACCGCATGCGCGCCGCCCCATATTGACCCAACTCGATGAGGGACTGGCACACGCGCATGTCCGCAAAGGCGATGCCCTGACGGTCCCCGAGCGAGAGGCTGATGCTCCGGGCGCGCTGGAAGATGAGGATCGCGGCATGGAATTCGCGGATCGCGGCGAGGATCTCTCCTTCCAGGAAGGTGGAAACTGAGAGCGCCAGCGAGTTGCCGTGCCCCGCGTCCCACCGGATCTTCTCGCGCACGAGCGTGAGCGCTTCCTGAAAATCGCCGGTGGCGCGCAGCGCCGAGGAGAGCTCGGCCGCCGCCGCGGCATGCGCCTGCGCGCGATCCGGGGCCTCGCTGTCGTGGTAGGCCCCGGCCTCGGTCCGGGTGGCCAGCGCGTTGTCGCCGGCGCGGCTCTCGAGGCTGCCGAGGGTGATCTGCAGGCAGAGGCCGGACGGTGAGCCTTGCGGTTGGCTCGCCCGGGCCGACTCGATCGTGTCGAGCGCCTCCCGGATGCCGTCCTGGGTGTAGACGTTGAGGGCAGCCGTCGAGAGCAGCTCGAGCCGCAATGGGTCCGTCGGAGCGCTCACGAGTGCAAGTCCCTTCGCAGCCGCCAAGCGCGCCTCGTGATCGAGCTCCAGGATGCTGTAGGCATCCGCCTGAACGGCATAGAGCGCGGCCAGCTGCCGTGGTTCGCCGGCCGCGCCGGCGCGGTAGAGCGTGGACAGTCGTGCTGCGACTTCGTTGAGCGCCTCGGCAGCGTTCTTGTCCACGAGGGGGTCGAGCGTCACATAGGCGGCATCGACGATGGGGAAGCAATCGGCGCGAGCCTGGGTGGTGCCCGCGAGGCACAGCACGAGGACGAGCAAGGCGGCCCGCCCAAGGGCTGCCGCCGCTCCGCCTGGCTTTCTGGGGCTGAATACGGACCCGCGCATGAACACACAACGTTACGTGCTTGCGCCACGGCGGGCGTCATCGGACTTCACGCTTCCGCCGCATCGCGCGCGTCTAGCCGCTTCCGCGCCGCCGCCCCGGCTTCGGTCCGCGGTGGCGAGCGGCAAGAATAGGCGGGCCAGCGCGATGCGTGACGGCGCTCACATTCCGCAGCACACGGCGGTCCACTCCGACATAACAGGCGGGCCGCTGCCGACGGCAACCGCGAGCTGCATCCCGGACTCGATCCGAGTGTACCGGCTACTCTTCTGCGGGCTTGAAGGGCCCTGCGGCCGCTCGCGCGAGCTTGTACGTAATCCTGGGAGCGATCTCATTCCTGCAAAGCGTTACAACGCGCCTCTTCGCGCCGACGCGCCGCCCGAAGCCCATGCGCCTGCGCGACGGGGGACACCGCACGGCGCTGACGTGTTGGTCGAGGCGCTGCCGGATCTGGCGCTGCTCATCGGGCGGGATGGTGTCGTAGTCGCCCAGGGCGGCGGCCGCGATACGGCAGGCCTGCGGCCCGCGGCCGAAGCCGCCGGCAAGCCGCTGGAAGCCTCCTGGCCGGCGCCCGTAGCCGCGTTGCTCCGGCAACTCACGCGCAAGTCGATCGCGCAGCGCACGACTGTCGACGCCCGCTTCGAGAGCGGCGGCAACGAGTACACGGCGCAGGTGTCGCCCCGGGGCCCGGACCGCGCGATTTGCATCGTGCGCGCGGTTGCGAGCCCCGTCCTGGACGATCCCGCGGACACCGGCGCCCGCCCCGCGCCGCAGCTCGATCGGCGCGGGTTCCTGCAGCGGTTCAAGGAATCGCTGTCCTGGGCCGCGTTGCGCGAGACGCCCATCGCGCTCGCGGTCATCTATATCGACGGCATCACGGACATCGCGCAGGTGCTTGCGTCCCAGGTGTCGGAGCAAGTCATGAGCGCGGCCATCCACAGGCTGCCGTTGCCGCCTCAAGGCCCGGGACCGGCCGGGGCAAGCCCGTCGTGGTATCTCGGGCAGCTGAGCGAGGGCCTGCTCGCGATCGTCATCGAAAGCGCCGAGCGGGAAGCGATCGAGGCGTGCGTTGCGCAGGTCTGCGTCAGCCTGCGCGACCCTATCCGCGCCGGCGATGCCGAGTTTCATCTGACTCCATACGCCGGCGTCGCGATGCTCGGTCAGGACGCCGCGACACCCAGACTCCTGTTGGAGCAGGCGCGCGGCGCGGCGATGGAGGCCCGCCGGGCAGGCGGTGCGCAGGGGGTCCGCTTCTTCACGGACACCATGAAGCTGCGCACTCTCGCGCGCATCGATCTCACCCGCGAGTTGCGCAATGCGATCGCCAACGGAGACGTCCGCCTGCGCTATGCGCCGCGCCACGATCTGAAGAGCGGGGGTCTCGCCGCTCTCGTCGGCTACCTGCGTTGGCAACACCCGCTGCGCGGCGAGATCCGCCCCGCCGAGTTCCTGCGAATAGCCGCGGCGACCGGGCTGGCAGCTTCGCTTTCCCGCGCCGTCCTCGCGCACCTGCGCCGGGACTATGCCGTGCTTGCCGCCCGCTGCGGGCCGGAGGTCTGCATCTCCTTCGGCGCCCTGCGCCATCACATTTTGCACGAGGCGTTCGTGAATGACGCGGCCTGCCTCATTGCGGACGGCGGCGTACCCGCGAACCGGCTCGAGCTCAGAATCGCCGAGAAGGTCTTCATCACCCGCGAGCGCTCACATTCCGAGGCACTGAAACGCCTGGGTGTCCGGCTGGTCATCGATGAGGTCGGCCGGGGCATGGGCTCGCTCGACTCGCTCGCCCGCGCGCCCATCTGGGGTTTACAGCTCGACCGCGCCTGGGTGGCGGCGCTGTGCTCCGATCCGATCGCCCGCAAGGTATGCCGGGCCGGGATCGAGATGGCGGCCGCGCTGGGGCTCGTCCCCATCGCGACCGGCGTCGACGATGCGCAAACCCGGGATGCCCTGCTGCAGCTCGGCTGCCTCTACGGCAGTGGCGATCTCTACCAAAACAGCGAGTTGAACATAACATCCTCCTGATTTGACCGAGCGGTTATGTGACGCGCGTCACGTTGGCCGCGCGGGCTGATGCGTCCGGCTCGACTGAGAGCGGCGTCACATCCGACCACAATGCGTACCACTGAAAACTCATACCAGAGCACGCCCTGATGCGCATTCCCCGCCTCGTCCCGATCTCGATCATGGTCCTCGCGCTTGGCACCGCGGCCTCGTCCGTGAGCGCTGCCGCGAGGGTGTACATCGTGCAGGCGCCGACTGCGGCGGCTGCCCGCGCCAGCGTGCTGCGGGTGCACGGGACACTCGAGCAAGAGCTGCCGATCATTCATGCGGTCGCCGCGCGCCTCGATGCGCAGCAGTTGGCGCATCTGCGGGCCACTGCGCCCGTGCGCATCTTCGCGGACCGGTCCGTGCACGCGCGGGCGATCACCTCGCTGCTCGGCGGCCTGACTCGGACTCTGAGCAAGACGACGAATTCGCTCGAGCAGACGCTCTCCACGAATCCTCTGGTGTCGACCGTCACGAGTACGGCGATCCCCCTCGTGACGACGGTCACCGGGAATCCCGTGACGAGTATCGTGACCGCCCCCCTCGTCTCGACGCTCAGCTCCGTCACGGGCACACAGGACGGGGTGGGCGTGGCCGCTCTCACTCTCACCTATCAGACGAACTATCCGATGCTGGTCGGCGCGGACACGCTGCAGCAGGCGGGAATCACCGGCAAAGGGGTCACCATCGCGGTACTCGACTCCGGACTGTGGGAGGACGTCCTGCAGAACTACGGTTCGCGGGTCCTGGCCACCAGGGACGTCACGAATGGCGGCTCGGGTCCGGTAACCGGTGACCCGTACGGCCACGGCACACACGTCACTTCCATCGCGGCGGGCGGCGCGCAGAACATCGCCGGCCAGTATCTGAGCATCGCCCCGAAGGCGAACCTCGTCATCGTGCGGGCCCTCGACGCCGATGGCGCGGGAAGCTATTCCGACATCATCGCGGGCATCAACTGGATCGTTGCGAACCGCGCAAAATACAACATCCGCGTCCTCAACCTGTCGCTCGGCGCCAGCCCGCAGTCCTACTATTGGGACGATCCTCTCGACCAGGCCGTGATGGCCGCGTGGAAGGCGGGCATCGTGGTGGTCACGGCGGCGGGCAACGACGGGCCGAGCCCCATGACAATCGACGTTCCCGGCAACGTCCCCTACGTCGTCACGGTGGGTGCGCTCACCGACAACTACCAGCCCTACGACACGAGCGATTGGCGGCTGGCCTCCTTCTCCTCCACGGGTCCGACTTACGAGGGATTCGTAAAGCCGGAAGTGGTCGCTCCCGGCGGCCACATGGTCGCCTCAATGGCGAGCGGCAGCTACCTCGCGAACATCGATCCGAACTCGATGGATATCGTCGAGCAGATGTTCACGATGTCGGGCACCTCGCAGGCCGCGGCCGTGACGACGGGTGTGGTTGCGCTGATGCTGCAGGAGGATTCGACGCTGACGCCTGACAATGTGAAGTGCCGCCTGATGTCGGCAGCCCGGCCGGCCGTGACATCCTCGGGCACGCTTGCTTACAGCGTCTTCCAGCAGGGCGCGGGCCTCATTAACGCCGTCGCCGCCGTCAATGGCTCCGCGGTCGGCTGCGCCAACATCGGCCTCAACGTCAGCGCCGACCTTGCGGGTACGGAGCACTTCGGTGGTCCGGCCAATCGCAGTGCGGCCGGCAACTACTACATCATGAACATGCAGTCGTGGGCGCCGGATGCTCACGCCGCGGGGGACGGCTTGTCGTGGTCGAGCGCCTACCCCGGAACGCAAGGGTACGCGTGGAGCGAGGGATACTCGTGGAGCCAGGGGTTCGCATGGACACATGCGTATATCTGGTCGCAGAACTACGCCTGGGCGAGAAACTATGCCTGGGCCCGCAACTACGCCTGGGCGCGCACCCTTCCGTGGTGGAACGCCTCGCAGGCCCCGGCACCCACCGCCCCGGCGCCGATTGTGCCGTGGGTACCCAACCAATAGTGGGAGGGACCGCGCCGTGAGCATGCCGTGACAAAGATTGCACGCGCCGGCGCTTTCAGGCGCGGGATCATCGGTTCAGCCTCATTGTTGCTCGCGGCGGCCTCCTTGGCCGCCGCAGCCGATGCTCCGCCGCTCGTTCTTACGCACCTGACTACTGCAGATGGCTTGCCGGAGGGCGACGTGCACGCCATCCTGCAAGACTCCCAAGGGTTTATGTGGTTCGGCACGGAGGATGGACTCGTCCGGTACGACGGTCAGGAGCTCGTCCGTTATGGATACTCGCGCAAGGAAAACCGCGCGCTCCCCGGCGTTTACATCAATCAGATCGCCGAAGGCCCGCACCACGACATCTGGGTGGCGATCAATGGCGGGCTCGCCCGTTGGAATCGCGCGCGGGACGATTTCACCGTTTTTCGCCACGATCCGCACGATCCGAGCTCCCTGGCCAGCGATGACGTGAATGCCGTCTCGATCGACACGCGGGGAAGGATCTGGATCGCTACGAGCGACGCGGGCCTCGACGTGCTCGACCCTCGCACCGGCCGGTTCGGGCATTTGCGGCACGATGCCGCAGTGCCTGGATCCCTGGCGAGCAATCATGTCAGCAGCCTGACGCGCGACCGCGCCGGCAACCTGTGGGTGGGCACCGACCAGGGACTCGACGAGCTCGAGCCCGGGCAGCCGATTTTCCGCCATTTCCGGCATGCGGCTGGTGATCCGCGGACGTTGAGCAGCAACGACGTCTGGCAGGTGCTCGAGGATTCGAGCGGCTCGATCTGGGTCGCGACGTTCGGCGGCGGACTGGATCGGATGGATCGCAGCGGCCAGGCGCTGCAGGTCTTTCGGCACGATGCGAAACGGCCGGGATCGCTCGCCAGCGATGATGTACAGGCGCTCCTCGAGGACCGGCAGGGACACTTCTGGGTCGGGACGACGGATGGACTGGACCTGCTCGATCGCGCGACGGGAACGATCGTCCATTATCGCCACCAGCAGGAAGATCCCAACTCCCTGAGCAACTCGAACGTTTTTTCGCTCTACCAGGACACGGCCGGCCTCGTGTGGATCGGCACGGGTGGCGGCGTCAGCCGTTGGGACCCGCGCAGCGCCGAGCTGGGCGCCCGCGCGCCCGCATGGCTCGGGAAATTCGTTACCGCCTTTGCCGATGCCCCGGGAGGCCGAGTCTGGATCGCCTCCATGGGGGGTGGGCTGATCCAGTACGACCCGGATACAGGACGCAAAGTCGACGTTCAGGCCGTCACGGGTAGGCCGACGCTCCTCGAGAATGCGCCGGTGATGTCGTTGCGCGAAGACCACCGCGGCACCCTCTGGGTCGGAACCCTGAACAAGGGCATCGCCACACTCGATTCCCACAACGAGCTCAGCTGGATTCCCGTCAAGCACGGCGATTCGCATAGCGTGAGCGCCGCGGGAATCATCACCCTCTTTGAAACCCGCGACGGACAGATCTGGGTCGGCACGTACGGCGGCGGCGTCAACGTGATCGATCCGGCCACGGGCCTGGTACGCCAGCTGCCGTACGGAATTGCTCCGGGCGCCGTCAGTGCTGCCAGTGCCAACGCCTTTGCGCAGGATTCGCGTGGCGATGTCTGGATCGGAACCGACGGTGGGGGCCTGGACCTTGCCCGGCCGGACGGCACGGTCATCAAAGTTTTTCGCCACGACCCGAAGGATCCAGCCAGCCTGCCTTCGAATACGATCTATGACCTCGCGGTGGACGTGCGCGATCGGGTGTGGATTGGAACCAACGGCGGCGGCCTCGCGCTTGCGGATGCCACCGCGGCCCCGGAGTCGATCCGGTTCCGTACCTTCTCCCTGGGCCAGGGGCTGACGAGTGACACCATCAACGGTGTGCTGGTCGACGGACACGGCAGCGTCTGGCTGAGCGGCAATGCCGGCCTCATGCGTCTCGATCCGGACAGCGGCGTGGTCAAGACCTTTCACGCCGCGGACGGTGCCGCGGGCGAGGAATTCACCACCGGAGCCTATTTCCGCCTGCGGGATGGGCGGCTCTGCTTCGGCGGTCCCGGCGGCTTCAACATCTTCGATCCCGCGCACCTCACGGAGCCGGCGCAACCGCCGCGCCTCGCGCTGACCGGTGTCGAGATCCTCGGCGCGCCGGCGGCCGGTTCGATCCCATACTGGCTGCGCAGCCGCATCCCCCTCAATTATCGTGACAACATCGTCTCGCTCGATGTCAGCGTGCTCGACTTCACCTCCCCCAGACACAATCGCATCGCTTACCGGATGGCCGGGCTGACCGATCGTTGGATCGATCTCGGCACACAGCATCGCATCACGCTCACCAACCTCGAGCCGGGGAACCACGTCCTCGAGGTTCGCGGCGCCAACTCCGACTCCGTCTGGAGCGCGCCATTGAAGATCACGCTGCACCGGGACCCGGCGCCGTGGGCGTCGCCCTGGGCCTATGCGTTGTATGCCCTCGCGATCCTCGGCTTCGTCGCTCACCGGCTGCGCAAGCTGCAGCTCGAGCGCCAACACCAGGCGCGCGAGCGTGAGCGGCTCGAAGCGGAAGTCGCCGCGCGCACACGCGAGCTCTCCGAAAGTAACCGCCAACTGGCCGACGCCGCGCGGGCGAAGAGCGACTTCCTCGATCGCATGAGCCATGAGCTGCGCACGCCCATGAACGGTGTGGTAGGCATGACCGAGTTACTGGCGCGCACGCCGCAGTCGGCCACTCAGGTACGGCTCACGCAGACGATCCGTTCCTCCGCACAGGTCCTCCTGCGGATCGTCAACGATCTGCTCGACCTCTCCCGCGTCCAGGCGCGCAAGATCACGCTCGAGAAGCTGCCCATCGATCTGGATCGCATCCTGGACGAATGCGCCAATCTCTTCAGCGCCACGACCCAGGCGAAGGGGATCCGCCTCGATGTCCGGGCGCCTGCGTCGGGTCATCGGGCACCCGAAGGCCGCTCTCTCGTCGGCGATCCGTTCCGGATCCGCCAGATCGTAATGAATCTCGTCGGCAACGCGGTCAAGTTCACCGAGCATGGCGCGGTCCAGGTGCAGGCCGATCTCGAAATAGCGCACGCCGACCGGGCGACCGTTCAGATCGCGGTCGCCGACTCAGGCATCGGCATGGATGCTGCGACCGTGGAGAAGATCTTTCAGCCCTTCACCCAGGCCGACGAGTCGACCAGCCGGCGATTCGGCGGCAGCGGCCTCGGGCTCGCGATCTGCCGCGAGCTGGCGGAGTTGATGGGTGGACGGATCACGGTCGAGAGCACGCCGGGCGTGGGCTCGACCTTCCGTGTGTTCCTTCCCCTCGACATGAGCGTCGCGCAGCCGGTATCGGCAGCGGTGTCTGGCGAGACGAGGAAGGATCTGGAAAGGGCCGCGACCGGAGCGATCGGCGCCCACGTTCTGCTCGTGGAGGACGAGCCGGTGAATGCGGCAGTCGCTCAGGGTTATCTCGCAGCGCTCGGCTGTACGTCCGTATGGACCAAGGATGGGGCTGAGGCTCTCGCACGCAGCGCGACCGAGCGATTTGATCTGATCCTGATGGACATCAACATGCCTGCCTTCGACGGCTATCAGACCGCGCGGCTGATCCGCGAGCGAGCCGGAGCGGGGCGCCGCGTACCCATCATTGCGCTGACCGCGCATACCCCCTCGCAGGTTCGCGAGCGCTGCGAAGCAGCCGGCATCGACGACGTCCTGAGCAAGCCCTATACGCCGGAGGACTGCGAAAAACTGCTCCGGCACTGGATACCGCGGGATCGAGCGCCGCGGCCTGCCGCACGGGCGGACCATGGCGTTTCCTCCAGCAGCGAGACGAAAGCGGAACCCCAGGAGAGATCGGGCAACCGGAAAGAATTGCGAGCGATTCCGCCAGCCGAAGATCTCGCGAAAGTCGACCAGGCAACCGTCGTGCGGCTCCGGGGCTCCGGGGCTCCGGGCCGGACGGATCTTTACGCCCGGCTGGTCGAGCTCTTTCGCGTGGGCTCTACCAGCGCTCTCGGCGAGCTGCAGGCGGCCATTCGCAGTGGCGAGATGGCCGCCGCCCGCGCAACCTGTCACAAGTTGAAGTCCAGCGCTGCGAACGTCGGTGCGATGGTGTTCTCGGAGGACGTTCGCCGGCTCGAGCAGCTTTGTGCAGGTGGCGATGCGGCTGCGGCCTGGAGCGCCTGCGAGCGCCTGCGCGCGGCCCATCCGGCTCTCCTCAGCGAGCTGACGAGCCTCGAGTGCAGGGAGAGCGCATGAAGATGACAACGACAGCGGCGGAGCCCCTGGCGATCATCGCCGACGATGAGGAAACCGGTCGGCTCCTCCTCGCCGATGCCGTCGAGCAGGTGGGCCTGACTCCCCTCCTGTTCGACAACGGTACGGATGCGCTGGAAGCGGCCCTCTCGTACGGTGCGGCGGTAGTGCTCCTGGATGTCGAGATGCCGGGCATGGACGGCTACGCCGTTTGCCGGCGGTTGCGCAGCGATCCGCGCTTCACGACTACGCCGATCGTGATGGTGACCGGCCATGAGGATTCGGCCGCAATCACACTCGCCTTCGATGCGGGCGCCACCGATTTCGTGTCCAAACCGGTCAACTGGGCACTGCTGCCGCGGCGCCTCGAGTACATCCTGCGCAATGCGGCCGCGGCGGAGCGGATCGAGCGGTTGGCCTACTTCGATCCCCTCACCGAGCTGCCTAACCGGCAACGCTGTCTCGACACGGCGGAGCGGCAGTTTGCGGAGGCTGCGCGCACCGGGGAGACGGTTGCGGTCGTTTACCTCGACCTCAATAGCTTCAAGCGGATCAACGATACCTTCGGTCACTCGGCGGGCGATGCGGTGTTGCGCACCGTCGCCGACAGGCTCACCGGCTCGATTGCCGGCCCGGACGGCAAGCCTGCGCACGTGTCGCTCGCGCGCTTTGGCGGCGACGAGTTCGTGATCCTGCTCCGCCATGGCGAGGCCGGATCTCTCGCCCTGCGGCTTGCCGAGAGATGCAGCGCGGGGTTCAAAGAGCCCATCGTCCATGAAGGCCTCGAATTCTACTCGACGCCGAGCATCGGGGTTGCCCTCTATCCCCAGGACGGGTCGGACGTTGCCACGGTGCTCAAGCATGCCGATACCGCGATGTATCAGGCCAAGACCGGCAACGCCGCGCCGATCGCGGCTTATGTGCCGGCGATGAGCAGCCGCCTGCGCGATTGGCTCGAGCTGGAGGCGCGGTTGCGCCGGGCCGTCCAGGAAGACCGTGTGCACTTGCGTTACCAGCCCAAGTTCAACCTGAAGGACCAGCGCCTGTCCGGAGTGGAGGCGCTGCTGCGCTGGTACGACAGCGAGCACGGCGAGATCTCGCCCACCCGTTTCATCGAGATCGCCGAGGACAGTGGGCTCATCCTGGAGATGGGCAGCTGGGTCGTGCGGGCCGCGTGCCGGCAGTTGCGCAAGTGGCTCGATGCGGGATACCGCATTCCGGTGGCCATCAATGTATCCGGTAAGGAGCTCTTGCACGGCGACCCCGCCCGCGTGGTGGAACTGGAAGCCATGGCGGCCGGCGTCCCGACTTCCCTCATCGAGATTGAGATCACGGAGTCGGTCCTCGTGCACGACTCCGCCAAAGTGCGCCAGGCGCTCGAGAGACTGCGGCAGCTCGGATGCCGCATCGCCCTCGATGACTTCGGTACCGGCTATTCCTCTCTCGCCTACATCACTCGCTTTCCGCCCGACCGCCTCAAGATCGACAAGGCATTCGTGCGGAACGTGGATCGTTCCGCGAGCGACGCTGCGATCGCTAACGCCATTCTCTCGCTCGCCAAGACGCTGGGTCTCGTCGTGACCGCCGAGGGGATCGAGCGTCCGAGCCAGCTGGAGTGGCTGCGGACGCGCGGCTGCGACGAGGCGCAGGGATTCCTGCTCGCCAAGCCCCTCACTGCGGTGGAGCTGGAGGAGCGCTTCCTGCGCGGCACTCCCGCCGTTGACGATTCCTTTTCCCTAAAGAATTATTCACTCTCGGTTTAGCCTCCGTACAGAAAGGGCGGCTATGGTTCAAGCCTACCCTGGCCGCAGCCCATAGGCTGACGAGAGCGTACGCGCAATGATGTCATCACGAGCCGCTTCCCTGCGGGCTGTGTGCGGTGCAGCCTGGATCGCCGGCGGACTTGCTTTGACACCGCGCGGCGCCATTGCGCAGCAGGCCGTGCCTGCGGCGGCCACATGGCAGCTGCCGGTCGAGCTGACTCACCCGCCGCAGACCAAGGCACAGGATGCCCAGGGTATGGAGCACGGCAGGCCGCTGCCGCCGCGGGAGCTGCTGCAGCCGTCGCTGGATCCGGCTCTGCCGGAATTCAGGCCGCGCCACGGCGCCGATTTCAGCGGTACGCTGCGGCTCATGGCCTCGGACGTGTTGCCGGGGCTGGTGCGCTCGTGGGCGCGAGGCTTCACGCACCGTTATCCGGGCGTGCACGTGGTATTCGGGCCGCCGTTCGAGGGTAGCGATGCGGCGAAGGCTCTGACCGCGGGCAGCATTGACATCGCCTTCGTATCACGGGAGTTGAAGCCGACTGACGTCACTTCATTCCAGACGAAGTATGCATACCCGCCCACCAGTGTTCCGGTGAGCGGCGGCTCCTGGCGGCAATACGGGTTTCTCGATGCGGTCGCGTTCATGGTCAACCCCGCCAACCCCGTGCGGCAGTTGAGTCTCGAGCAGCTCGACGCGGTCTTCTCCAGCTCGCACCTGCGGGGGGATCACCCCGCGGTGACCTGGGGTCAGCTCGGCGCGAGGGGTGAGTGGGCCTCCAGGCCGGTGCACGTCTATGCGATCAAGCCGTGGAACGGCTTCGAGGAATTCGTCCGGCAGCGGGTGTTGAACGCGCCCGGCCGGCGCGGCGAGTGGCGGACCGGCATCCACCTGGATCCGACGGTGTTTCCGCTGGCGCGCCGCGTCGCCGCCGATCCGGATGCCATCGGCTACACGGGGCTCGCCTTCGTTGACTCGCCGGTGAAGGTGTTGGCCGTGGGCGAAGGCGCGAATGCCGTGGCACCCACCTACACCGAGGTGGCGCTCGCGCGCTATCCGCTCAGCCGTGTCGTCTATGCGAACGTGAACCGGCGTCCGGGTGGAGCTCTCCCGGCCGTGGTGCAGGAGTTTCTGCGCTTCATCCTGAGCCGCCAGGGACAGGAAGCCGTGCGCCAGGAAGGCATTTTTTTGCCGTTGCGTGAATTTCAGGCGGTCGACGCTACAAGGACCGGCGGACTCACGGATCGCGGAGCGCACCCATGATTCGAACCGCGAGACTCACGCTGGCGGGCCCGCTCGCAGCGGCTGCCGCAGCGGTGGCGGCAGGCTTTCCCGCCGCGGCGGGAACACTTCCGTTTGCGATCACACATCGTATCGAGGTGACCGGCGGCTCGCCGATCGCCGCGTTGGCGTTTGCTCCCGATGGCAGGCAGGCATATGCGGCAGCCGGCGATGAGCTGCGCAGCTTCGATGTTGCCACCGGCGAGCCCGGGGCAGTCGTGCAGGCCCGGGGCCAGCTGGTCGGCCTGGCGACCTCTTCCGAGGGGGGCGGGAGCCTCTATGCGGCCGTACGCGCGCCAGCGCGCCTCTTGGTCCTCAGTCTGCACCCGCTGCGCATCCGCGCGGACGACCCGATTCGCAGCGGAGCTCCCTCCGCGCTTCTCTATGAGCTGGGCGAGCACGCGCTCTATGTCGAAAGCCGCTCCGGGCATTCGGTGGCGCGGCTCGACTCCGGCGACGGCAAGACGATCGGGGTGGCGCGCCTGCAGGGTGATCTCGCGCAGATGGCAGGCGACGGCCGCGGCACTCTGTACGTGGCCAACCCTGCGGGCGACACCATCGATGTGATCGCGACCGACAAAATGAGATTCACCGGCGCCATTCCCACACCCAACTGCCATGCGCCTACCGGACTCGACCTCGATCCGGTCGGCCGCCGGTTGTTCGTGGCCTGTGGCAACGGCACGGCGCTGGTCATCGACACGGATATGGGCTTCGCGTTCGAGCAGCTGCCGATCCAGAAGGGCGCGCCGCTGCGCACCGTCTTCACGTTTCATCCGGGCGGCCCCAACGGCTGGAAGGGCGGGGCGTTCATCGCCGGCGATGGGCCGGTGTTGGATGCAATACGCATGAATGCCTTTATTTCCTACACGAGCGCCGGCTCGATGCCGCTTTCCGGCCCGGCGACCGCATTGGCGGTGAGTCCCGCAGGGGGCCAGCTCTGGATCGCGCTGGCGCCGCACCGGGCGGACGTCGAGATCCTGGCGCTGAGTGCCGGTGGAGGTGCCCAGTGAGCGGCCTCATGAAGCGAGTCCGTGCAGCCACGCTCTGTGCAGCCCTGGCAGCCGTGGCGTTCCCGGCGCATGCGGCCCTGGCGCCTTGGTCCGCGCTCCACGGCAAAACCGTCCTGTTCGTCACCGGTGGAGCGGACAGCCCGACGCCCAACGACGATGCACTGGTGGCGCGGCATCTCGAGCAGCTAGGATGGGTCGTGCACACAGTCGATGCCGCGGCGCCGGCAAGCGATGCCGACGGGGCGGCGCTCATCGTGTTGTCTTCGACCGCCAATGCCCACGTGCTCGGCAACAAGTATGCCGACACCCCGGTGCCGATCTTCACGTGGAACACCTACGACTACCCCAACCTCGGCCTCACCGGCCCGGTGCTGCACCAGGATTTCGAGGTGATCGACCCCGTGCAGCACTACCCGGACAGTTTCGCCGTGCTGTACGCCTACGGTGCCAACATTACTTCGGAGATCAGCCGGGCCGTGGGCTTGAAGCCGCGGCTCTTCGGCACGCTCTATCTGGAGCCCCAGACCGCGGGCTGGGGGCGACCGGGTCCGGGCGGGACGGTCATCGCCGACTTCAAGGGCATCGCCGATCATGCGGCGCTGTTTACATACGAGCGCGAAGCCTCCCTGGAGGACGGACGCGTTGCTCCCGCGCGCCGTGTCGCGTTCTTCCTGGGCGATGACGACTTCCACCTGCTCACTGCGACGTATGGGCCCGCCGCGAGCGACCCCAACATGCGCAGCTGGGCCATCGGCCTGCAGCTGTTCGATACCGCGTTGCGCTGGGCTGCCTCGGCGCCACCGCGCATGCCCGCATACGACCCCTCCGCGCTCCAGGCGACCCTGCGGCACGTGGCGCATGGGAAGAGGGTGCTCTTCGTGGAGCGTATGGACGCCGGCGAGGGAGCCGAGGCCGACGAGCACATGGTGGCGCATCTGCGCAGCCTCGGGTTCACGGTGACCGTGGCCGACCAGTCGGATCCGGAGAGGGTGCGCGGCCAGGACCTGGTGATCGTTTCCGGCACCTGCTCCAAGTGGAAGCTGGCCAACAAGTATGCGGATGCCGCGGTACCGCTGATCTCTCTGGAAGGACTGATGTCGGACACGATGCACTTCTCTGGATTCGACCGTTATGTCGACTACGGCGAGCATGGCGAGGAGCGCGAGAGCGACGATCCGGCGGAGAGCTATCTCGACATCGTCGGGGCGTGGAACCCCATGGCGGCGGGCCTGAAGCCGGGGCTCGTGAAGTTCGCCGCCGACCCCGGCGTCCTCAAGTGGGCCCGCCCGCTGCCCGATGCCATAGTCATCGCGACTTTGCCGAATGAGCCCCAGGAGTGCGCCATTTTCGGCTACCCCAAGGATGCGCGGATGGCCGGCGGATTCATTGCGCCGGCACGGCGCGCGCTGTTGCCGCTCGACAATCCGACCTATGACGAGTTGACCCCGCAGGGCAGCGCGATGTTCGATGCCGTGGTGCTCTGGACGATTGGCGGCTGATAGAGCGTCGCGCCGGGGCGACAGCACCGCCGGGTGCCGTGAATGCATCACGCGGGGCGATCCGAGCGGCGAACGCGCGTCACACTTCACCTGCGCTGGCCTCAAGACAATGTTTCCGGGGCCGAAGCGCTTTCTGAATACATATTCAGAAGAGACGCCGTTTCATGCGGGTGCCCGGGCTCAATACGAGCGATCTGCCGGCGCGGTCGGCCGGCCGCGCCCGGCGGACTCTGTTTCTCGGCTTCCTCGCTGCCTGCGCCGCCCTGACCATCCTGGCCGTCGGGGTGCTCGCGCTGGACCCTGGCCGAGGCGGACCGGCCGGGCCTGACCGCGGTCTGCGGTGGACCCTCATAGCGCTGAACGCGCTCTTCGGGCTTTCTGTGCTGCTCATCGCGCAGCTCGTCCTCCAAACCGTTGCCCGCCGCCGCCGCGAAGCGGTGCTCGAGGGGACCCTCCGGCGCCAGAGCCGGCTGTTACAGGAAATCTCCGCCATGAGCACCATGGTGGAGCTGCTGCAGACCTGCCACTCCCAGGCAGAGGCGAATATCGTGATTCACGGCGCCCTGCCGAAGCTGCTGCCTGGTGTTGGCGGCGCGCTCTATGTTTCGCGCCGCGATGACGTGGTGTTGGACCTGCAAGTCGGTTGGGGTTCCATGCCCGCGGCACAGAGCTTCTCCTCCGAGGACTGCTGGGCTCTGCGGCGTGGGCAGCCGCACCTTTATGAGCCAGCCAGTGCCGCCACGGTCTGCCGTCACGTGGGCCAGTCCGAGGAGAGCTGCCTGTGCGTGCCGCTGGTATCCCAGGGTGACACACTGGCCGTGCTGCACCTGCGCCGTGCCGGCGGCGAGAGCATTTCGGAGGACGTGCAGCGGCTGGCCTCAACCCTTGCCGAGCAACTCTCGCTCGCCGTCGGGAGTCTGCGGCTGCAGGAGACATTGCGCAGCGGCTCGGAGCGCGATCCGCTGACCGATCTCTACAACCGCCGGCACCTGGAGATCTCACTGCAGCGAGAGCTCGCGCGAGCGCTGCGTCATGGTTTCCCGGTGAGCCTCCTCATGCTCGATGTGGATCATTTCAAGACTTTCAACGATACCAACGGTCACGAAGCCGGGGATGAGGTACTGCGAAATGTCGCTCACGTCCTCAAACGGCATACGCGCGTGGAGGATGTCGCTTGCCGCTACGGCGGCGAGGAGTTCCTGGTCGTCCTCCCGGCCTGCCCGGTGGACGATGCGTACGCCAAGGCAGAGGCCATCCGCGAAGCCATCGCGCAGCTGCACGTGTTCTCGCGAGGGATTGCACTGCCGCGCGTCACCGCATCCCTCGGCATCGCCTGTTACCCCGAGGACGGCGAGCGCATGGAGGATTTGATCGCGGAAGCCGACGCTGCGCTCTACAGAGCGAAGTCCAGTGGCCGCAACTGCATCGCCGCATCCAATGCGCCGGGGGACATCGTGTTGTTCGAGCCCCGCAGCCGCGAGAAGGCCGAATCGCAGGCCGAGCCGCGGCCCGGTGCTAAAATGACCGCGTGAGCGGTCACGCGAAAAGACAGCAGACTTTCCTGCGGGGTGGCCCTCGATGCGCGCTGGCCGTGCGCCTTGGGACTCTAGCGGCGGCGATCATGGTGGGTACGGTCGCGACCCAGGCGCTCGCTGCCTACGCACGCGCGGCTCACGTTGGCGCCGCTGGAGCGGATGCGGTAGTCGCGAAGCTGCGCGAGCTGCCGCTGCCCCTGCGGCCGTTTCAGCAGGGAGCCGCCTCCACGAAGACGAGTCCCGCGCCGCTGCCGGCCCTGGAGGAGAAGCGTCAGAAGGTCTATGACGAGCTCCATGCGCTCGGGCCGGCGAGCGTGCCCGCTCTGGCCCGCGCCCTTCGCGACCCGGATCCGGAGATGCGGCGCAATGTCGCTGTGGCGTTGGACGTCGTCGGAGGCGGCTGGTGGCACTTCCCGGACGGCGATTCGAAACTCGACCTCCGCCCGGCGCTGCCTGCGCTTCTGGCGGCGCTCGGGGATTCCGATTCCGGAGTCAGGGCATGGGCCTCGCAAGACATCAGCGACATCGGTGAGGCTGCCGCGACGGCGGTGCCCCGTCTTCGCGCCATGCTGCGCAGTGACGACGCGGAGTCGCGAGGCAGTGCCTGCAGCGCGCTCGGCGGGATCGGATTCGCGGCCCGCGGCGCGCTGGCCGACCTGCAGCAGGCGCTCAACGACCCGAGCCCGGAGGTCCGGCAGGCGGCGCGCGATGCGATCACGAGAATCGGCCGCGCCGCCGCCCTTCATTGAGTGTGCTTTCGCGGGCCTCGGGCGCGCCATTGACATCCACTGCCGCCGGTACTCACACTGTTGCCTCACTACTACAATATTCGGGGGCAGCCATGAAACACTTCGACCGCACGTTCCTGATCTGGGCGCTCTGCTATGCCGCCGCCGGCATGGGGCTCGGCATCTACATGGGCATCTCGGGCGATCACGGACAGTTCGTCACTCACGCCCACATCATGTTGGTTGGCTTCGTCACGTCACTCGTTTATGCAGTCATCCACCGCCTGTGGTTGCCTGCGCCCTCGCGCGTGCTGGCCACCACGCAGTTCATCGTGCACCAGGCCGGCGCCCTGACCATGTTCGCGGGTTTGCTGCTCATCTACGGGCACGCCGCCTCGGAAGATCGGGTCGGTCCGATCATGGGGCCCGCGGCCATCGCCGTCATCCTCGGCGTTCTGTTGATGCTGCTCATGGTGCTGAAGGCGGGCGCGACCCCCGCTCAGAGCGTAGAGGCGGTCGGCGGATCGAGAACGGTCACGAACTGAGCGGCATTCCTGGCGCGCGAACGGACTCTCGCCAGCGAGCGCTGCACCGCGGGCCGATTCCTCAGCAGCCAGAGAATCAGCGCGACGAGCGATCCGCCGGGCAGGATGAGCTCGATAGCGAGATAGGGTCCGGCGTGACGGATGCAGGCGAGGATCTTGGCGATTGGGAGGCTCATGACGGCGGTGTACTGTGGCGGTGCTCTTCACTGAGTAGACGAAGCAGCGCGCCGCAAATCGACACAACCGCGAGCGTGAGATCTTTTTAGGGTTTCGTGCGTCTAATGGATGTGTCTCCGAAAGTGCTCTTGTTTCTTGCGCTGTGCGCGGCGGGTGCCGCGACCGCTTCGCTGCCGGCTGGCGCAGCGGGCCCGCCATTGCCCTTGCCGTTCGTTCCGGATACGGCCCAGCAGAGAGCGCAGACGCAGCTCATGATTCAGCAGGCGCAAGCCCAGGCGCGGCTCGCCGCGAGCCAAGCTCGAGTGCAGGCGCAGCTCGACGCCAATCAGGGAAGACTGGAGGCGCAGCTCAAAGCGGAGCAGGCGGGAACACAGGCGCAGCTCGAAGGCGCAGGGCAGCAGGCTGCCACCGCGGCCGCGCTGGCGGATCTGTCGTTGCCGGTTGCCGCCGCGACGCAGGCGCCGCTGCAAAGCCCGCCCGGGACGATGGAGCTTGCCGCGCTGACGCCGCAACTCGGCCGTTACTTCGGCGCCGACCGCGGCGTGCTGGTGGTCCGCGCGCCCGCCCACGGGGTGCTGAAACTACGGGATGGGGACGTGATCCTCACCATCGGCGGCCGCGTTCCGGCGACCAGCTCACAGGCCATGCGGATCCTGACTTCCTACGATGCGGGGGAGAAGATCAGGCTGGTAGTCCTGCGAGAGCATCGCAGGATCGACATCAGCGGCACATTGCCGGCGCTGCCGCCCGCGGGGCCGTGACGATCTACGACAATTTACGCGGCGTGCGCCCGGGCGGGGTCTCCATGTTCAAGCTGGGGCGTGCGTCCCTCGCCCGGAGTTGCCTCGTTCGTTCCTACGCGCCCAGCCGCAGCCCCGCGCTCTCATAGATCCGCGAGATCGCCGTCATGTCCCGCAGTCCCTCCGCACCGTCCGTCTTGGGCTCTCGGTTATTCCGCACGCAGTCAGCGAAATAGTCAGCCTCGGCGGTAAATTGCCGGGGCGCGGCGATCGGATCAGGCTGATCGATCGTTTGTCCGTTGGCCAGAAGCGCCGTCAGGTGCATGCCGCTGTAGTTGAATCCGTCCATATAGATCCATCCCTTCGACGCGTGCACGCGGAAGTAGCCATTCATCATTGCGCCATATGACGTGCTGCAGCTCGCCACGATCCCCGATGGAAATTTCATCGTCCAGCCGTCGCTCTCCTCCACCTGCGCGAAGCGGCCGTCGTGGTCGATTACCGATGCGTACGCCTTGAGATCTTGTGGATTCTCACCTGTCAGATAGCGGCTCGCGTTCAGGCAATAGATGCCGACGTCCACCAACGGTCCGCCGCCCGCCATCTTCTTGTTGAGCCGCCACTCGCCCGGACGGATGTTGAATCCGAAAGCACTGTCGATCGCCTGTACCTGCCCCACCGCACCGGTTCGGATCAGCTCGATCGCCTTGAGGTGTGACGGGTGATACTGGCACCGATAGGCGATCATCAGCTTCACGTTCGCCTTGCGACATGCTTCGATCATGGCCTTACAGTCCGCGAGGCTGGTCGCCATCGGCTTCTCGCATAACACGTGCTTGCCCGCCTGCGCCGCGCGGATCGTATATTCCGCGTGCATCGAGTTCGGCAGCGCGATGTACACGGCGTCGATCTCGTCGTTGTGGCGGATCCGATCGAAGTCATCGTAGCTGTAGATCGCGGACGGGCGCACGCCGTACACGGTCGCCTGCTGCTCGGCCTTTCCCCGGTGCCCGCTCACCAGCGCGGTGACCTTCCCTGTCTTCGACAGCGGCAGCCCAGGCATGAACTGCCCCATGGAGATGCGGCCCAACCCGACGATGCACCACCTGAGCTTGCGCCCCTCGCTCTTCGCCTGCGCGCGAAGCGGCAGGGCTTTGGACAAGGCGGTCGCTGCGCCCAGGCGCGCAAAATCACGGCGAGTCAGCTTCATCGGGAATTCCCTCCGGGCTCAGGGCCGTCATGGTACCGCTCCCATCGTCCAGCATAAAGACGATCTGGGTTTGAGCGGGGGGTGCGACTCGCAGCGTCATCGCAGAGGAAGGGGTGGTGCCCGAGGTCGGAGTCGAACCGACACGCTTTTAACGGCGGCGGATTTTCATCCCGCTGCGGCTTTCGCCGCCCCGCACGGTGGTCCCGCGGGGTTCGTGGGCTGGAGCACGCCTTCACCGTAGCCTTGCAGCCTTAGGTGCCCGCCGTCTGCTCTCTACACCTTCCCCGGAAACTCCAGGACTTGGCTCGGCATTAGCTCGAAGCGGCTCGCTTCAGGGCCTCTACCGACTTTGACGGGCTTCACCCTGGGGATTTCTCCCCGGGGGCTCAACTGAAAATGGTCTGAGTCCGCTGCGTCTACCAATTCCGCCACTCGGGCACGAAGGGCAAGTATAGGGGGTCGGGATGGCGGAAGCATATGGGTTGCGACCTTTTGTCCCACTGCCGCATCTAAGTAGGTCGTGAGCAGACTGGCCGACATACCGATACCCGACGAGTTGATCCAGTGTGCCCGCAAGGCAGATGCGGCGGCGCAGGCGGCGATCTATCGGGCAATGGGGCCGGCAGTATTCGCGCTGATCCGCAGGCTCGTGGGGAATCGGGCGGTGGCCGAAGACCTGTTCCAGGACACCATGATGGCGATGTTCCAGCGCCTGGGAGAGTTCCGCGGCGAGGCGCCGCTAGGCGCCTGGCTGAGGCAAATTGCGGTCACCCGGTGCCTCATGTACCTGCGCTCGCCGTGGCATCGGGCGCGGCTGCACTGGGAGTTCGGCGACGAGGACTCCTCGTTGCGGTCCGTGATGCTGCCGGCCACACCTGCAACCTCTGTGGATGTGGTCGACGTCGAGCGTGCACTGGCGAGTCTGACGCCAGTCGGACGTGCAGTGGTGTGGCTGTTCGAGGTCGAGGGTTATTCGCACGAGGAAATCGCGCAGCTCTTTGGACGCTCTGTGAGCTTTTCCAAATCACAGCTAGCGCGCGCGCTCGCGCGCCTGCGTCAGGGGTTGACGCCGCAGGAGGATCAAGAGGCATGCACACAGATCTAGACGACAAAAACATCGCTGGTCGTCTGCGCACGGCTGCGGATGAGTCGAGTGAGGCGCCGTACGACTGGGCTGAGTTTCAGCGCAGAGCCCATCGCTCAGCACTCACGCGCGCCATCGAGCGCAACCGTCCGGTAGCCATCGCTGCATCTGTCCTGGCTGCCCTGCTGGTCACTGCACTCCCATTCGTCCATGCGACTCGTGAGCATGCACCGCCGGTCGCACTGCCGGACGCCACGGTTCGTACGAATGCAAGCGATCGGCAGGAACAGGCGCGCACGCGGGCCATCGAAGGTTGGCTCGCGGGTTTGCCCCGCGATCATGCGATCGTGCGCGTGGGCACCCATGCGGCGGTGAGCAGCCTTCAGGACCAGATTGCCGCCCTGGACGATCTAATGAGCGCCGAGCGAGTGTCAGGTGCGCAGCCGGTCAGGTTGGATGCGCTCGAGCGGCAGCGGGCGCAGCTCGTCAGCTCGCTCGCCCAGGTGCAATACGCGGAAATGTTGGCGTCAGCGACGCCGTGATCGGCGGAGAGAGCCCAAATGAGAATGCATGTGAGACCCCGAGCGACCCTTGTGGCACTTTGCCTCGCCTTCGCCGCGACTGCCGCGTCGGCGGATGGGCCTGCGGTACCTCCCGCCCCGGCGGTCCCTGCAGCACCGCCGGAGGGGCCGATGACGAGCGCAGCTCCAAACCCTGCAAGCGACGGTGAGTCTGCCCTGCAGGCGAGCAGGGATGCGGCGCACCGCGGCGAAGAAGCGGCTCGAGAGCGCGAAGACGCGGCTCGACAGCGTGAAGATGCGTTGCGTGCTCAGATGGACGCGGCACGCCGGCGCCTCGAGGTTGCAGCGCAGCAGCTAGCGGCGCTCTCCGCGCAAATGTATGGACCGATGATGCAGCGGGTCGAGGCCTTGTCGGGACCGTCGCGCGTCCTCGTTGGCGTCCAGCTCGATGATGCCAGCGGTAGTTCGGGGGCGCGTGTTCGCGAAGTCAGTCCCGGAGGATCGGCGGAGCAGGCGGGCATCCGCCCCGGCGATCTGATCGTGGGGGTGAACGGGACGAGCGTGCGCGGCCGAGAGCCTGCGGCGCGGGTTGTCGCATTGCTCCATGACGTCAAGCCGGGCGACAAGGTGAATTTGAAAGTATCGCGGAACGGCAAGACGCGCGACCTTCCCGTGACCGCGCGTCCGGTCGGAGATGGCTTCTTCATCGCGCCACGAGTCCCGGAGCTGCCGCCGCTTCCCCGAATGAAGGCGTTTACCCGCTGGGGCGGCGGTCCGATGATCATCGGCGGCCCCGTAGCGGACATGGAGCTCGCCCGGCTCACGCCGGAACTGGGCCGCTACTTTGGAACGGATGCCGGCGTGCTGGTAGTGCGAGCGCCGCCTGACGGGACGCTGGGCCTGCGGGATGGAGATGTCATTCTGTCGATCGGCGGCCGCAAGCCCATCGACGGCTCGCACGTGATCAGGATCCTCGCCTCCTATGATTCCGGGGAGAAAGTCACGCTGGAAGTGCTGCGGCTGCACCGCAAGATCAGCGTGGCCACGACCGCGCCGGCCGAGCCTCCGATGGGGCCCGGGGCACTCATGATTCAGAAGGGATCTCTGTCGGGGCCCGGCCCAGTGATCTCCCTGCGAAACGACAGCCGGCCGCTGTAACCCGCATGGCGGCGGCGGCGGCAAGGCCAGTACCATGCGGGCGTGCTGCGGACCGACTTCACCTATGACCTGCCCCCTGAGCTGATTGCCCAGGCGCCGCTTCCCGAGCGGTCCGGGGGCCGGATGCTCGTGCTCGACCGGGAGACGGGGGCCCTCGCCGACCGGCAGGTGCGTGATCTGCCGGCTTTCCTGGCGCCGGGGGATCTGCTGGTGCTGAACGACACGCGCGTTGTCGCGGCGCGGGTCTTCGGCACGAAGCCGTCCGGCGGCAGAGTCGAGCTCCTGCTCGAACGGCCGGTCGGCGAGCGCGAGGCGCTCGTCCAGCTGCGTGCGAGCAAGCCCATCCGCGAGGGGCTCGGGATTTTGACGCCAGGGGGCACCGTCCAGGTGCTCGGACGAGAGGACGACCTCTGGCGAATTCGTTTGCCCGCGCCGGCGCTCGATTTCTTCGACCGCCATGGGCAGATGCCGTTGCCGCCCTATATCCATCGTCCCGCGGGCGAGCTCGACCAGCAGCGCTACCAGACCATTTTCGCGCGCGATCGGGGCGCCGTCGCCGCGCCCACGGCAAGTCTGCATTTCGATGAGCCCCTGCTCGCGGAGCTGCGGGCGCGCGAGGTGAGTCTCGCGTTCGTGACCCTGCACGTAGGGGCAGGCACATTTCAGCCGCTGCGCGGGGATGATGTCGACTCACACGTAATGCACGCGGAGCGGGCGAGCGTGGGCGCGGCGGCCTGCGAGGCCATCATGCAGGCTCGTGCTGCCGGGCGACGGATAGTTGCCGCGGGGACGACCGTCGTGCGGGCTCTTGAATCGGCTGCTCTCAGCGCGAGCCCGCTGGGGGCTGCATCCGAGGCGCGGGACTCCGCGGCGCATGAGTCCGTTGAGCCACGGCAGCAGGCAGGGCCGGACCGCCGCTGCACGCCCTGGTCGGGTGAGACGAGACTCTTCATCAAGCCGGGCTTCAGGTTTCGGGTGGTCGACGCGCTGCTCACGAATTTCCACCTTCCCGAGTCGACGCTGCTCATGCTCGTCTGCGCGTTCGCCGGCCGCGATCCGGTGCTGCGGGCGTACCGGCATGCTGTCGCGGCGCGGTACCGTTTTTTCAGCTATGGCGATGCGATGTTGGTAACCGCCCAGGTGAGCACTTGAGACCGGCCTTCGAGCTGACCGCGACCGACGGGGCGGCCCGAGCAGGCAGGCTGCGGGTGGCACATGGCCTCATCGAGACGCCGGCCTTCATGCCCGTGGGCACCTACGGCACGGTGAAAGCGATGACGCCCGAGGAGCTCTACGGCCTGGGCACCGAGGTCGTGCTCGGCAACACCTTTCACCTGATGCTGCGCCCCGGCGTGCCGGTCATCGCCGCGCACGGGGGATTGCACGAGTTCATGAACTGGAAGCGGCCGATCCTCACGGATTCCGGCGGCTTCCAGGTTTTCAGCCTCAAGAGCCTGCGCCGGATCACCGAAGAGGGGGTGCGCTTCCGCTCGCCGGTCGACGGCAGCGAGGTGCGGCTGACGCCCGAGGACTCCATGGAAGTGCAGCTGGGGCTGCGCTCGGATATCGCCATGGCGCTGGATGACTGCACGCCGCATCCGGCCGCGGAGGCCGAGGCCCGGGAGTCGATGGAGCGCTCCATGCGCTGGGCGGCCCGCAGCCACGCGCGCTACCACCGCGATCAGCCTCCAGGGGGCCTCTTCGGAATCGTACAGGGGGGGATGCATGGGGCGCTGCGGCTCGCGTCGCTCGAGGCCCTGCTGCGGCTCGAGTGGCCCGGACTGGCTGTGGGCGGGCTGGCGGTAGGGGAGCCGGAAGAGGAGCGGCTGCGCATCCTGGAGACCGTGGTCCCGCACATGCCCGCCGACCGCCCGCGGTACCTGATGGGCGTGGGACGTCCCGAGGACATCATCGCCGCGGTCCTGCGGGGCATCGACATGTTCGATTGCGTGATGCCGACCCGCCATGCCCGCAATGGGCACCTGTTCACCGCGACTGGCGTCATCAACATCCGCAACCGCGTACACCAGTCCGATTTAAGTCCAATCGACCCCGAGTGCGACTGCTACACCTGCCGCCACTATACGCGGGCCTACCTGCGGCATCTCGACCGCTGCAACGAGATCCTGGGCTGCCGCCTGAACACCCTGCATAACCTCGCTTTCTACCTGCGCCTGATGCGATCGCTGCGCCAGGCGATCGCCGCCGGCCGGGCCGCCGCCTTTGCGACCGCTTATCTCGCGCGGCGGGCTGCGGCGGTCGCTGTGGCATAATGCGCGCTTTTCGCTCCCGGCCCACGGTGGCCCGAGCGTAACTTCCCTACTGGTGAGCGCATGAATTCATTGATTCCTCCAGCCTGGGCGCAGGGCGCGCAGGCGGCTTCGAGCAGCGGCCAGTTCGCGCCGCTCCTGGTGATGGTGGTCTTCATCGTCATCTTCTACTTCCTGCTGATGCGCCCGCAGCAGAAGAAATCCAAGGAGCATCAGCAGCTCGTCTCCAAGCTGTCCGTGGGCGATGAAGTGGTGACCAACGGGGGAATGCTCGGGAAGATCACCGAGGTCGGCGAGAGCTTCGTCACCCTGGAGGTCGCCGATGGCGTGCGCATCAAGGTGCAGAAATTCCAGGTGAGCGCCCTCATGCCGAAGGGCACCCTGAAGAGCGCCTGACTCATGCTCGAGTACGCTCGCTGGAAATACATCCTCATCGTCGCCGTGCTGCTGGTGGCGATGATCTTCGCGCTGCCGAACATATTCGGCTTGGCGCCCGCGCTGCAGCTTGCCCACCGGGACCATTCGCCGGTCACGTCTGCGGAGGCTGCTGCGATCGCGGACTATTTGCGGGCGCAGCGGGTGAGTCTCACGCGCGCTTACGTCGATGGCAGCGGCCGTCTGATGGTGGAGTTCGCTGACAGTTCGGACCAGTTCAAGGCGAACGATATCGCCAACGCCAAATACCAGGGCACTTACATCTCCGCCCTGTCTCTCGTGTCGCGCGCGCCGGCGTTCTTCCGGGCCCTCGGCCTCAAGCCGATGCCGCTCGGCCTCGATTTGCGCGGCGGGCTCGATCTCCTCTACCAGGTGGATACCAACAGCTCGGTCGCGCAGATGCTGCAGAACTATCTGCAGGACTCCGCGCGGGCGCTCGCGGCCGCCAAGATCCCCGTGCGTAACATCAGGTTTACTACGACGGGCGACAGCCAGCTGCAGAATGCGATTCAGATCGCATTTGCTCCGGGTATCGACCTGGCTGGCGCGCAACAGGCGCTCATTTCGCCTCTGCAAGGCCTGACGATCACGAAGCAGAGCGGCGCGGATGGCAGCCAGCTGCTCATCGCCGCGATGTCGCCTGCGCAGGTCAAGCAGCGTGAGGACTACGCGATCGAGCAGAGCGTCACCACCCTGAGGAACCGTGTCAACCAGCTCGGCGTCTCCGAGCCCAAGGTGCAGCGCCAGGGCGTGGACCGGATCGACGTGCAGCTGCCGGGCGTGCAGAACGCCGCCGAGGTGAAGAATCTCCTGGGGCAGATCGCGCAGCTCGAGTTCCGCCTGAACGACGAGACGGCCAACGCGATCCAGGCGGCGCAGACGGGCGATGTTCCGTTGGGCGACAAGCTCTACACGAATACCGCCATGGGCGGGCCGGTGCTGCTCAAGCGCGAGGTGATCGCCACGGGCGATCAGCTCACCAACGCGACCGTCGGCCAGGGCCAACAAGGCCCGGCCGTCGATGTGACGCTCAACAGCAAGGCCGGCGACAACATGATGCGTACCACGCGGCAGAACGTCGGCAAGCGCATGGCCGTCGTCCTGATCGAAAAGCATCAGGAGACCTCGACCCGCAACGGCAAGAAGGTCGTGCACGAGGTCACCACCCAGCGCGTCGTCAATGACGCCACGATCCAGGGCGTCTTCGGCGATCGCTTCGAGATCACGGGCCTGAGCTCGGGAGAGGCCCAGGACCTGTCCATTCTTCTGCGCTCCGGGTCGCTGCCGGCGTCGATCTTCCTGGTCAACGAGCAGGTGATCGGCCCCAGTCTCGGCAAGGAAAACATCAGGATGGGCATCGACGCCCTCATCATCGGCATGGCGGGCGTGCTCGGCTTCATGTTGATCTACTACAAGGTGTTCGGCCTCGTGGCGGACCTCGTGCTGGTGGCGAACGTGATCCTGCTCACGGCGCTCCTTTCCATGATGGGCGCGTCGCTGTCGCTGCCCGGCATCGCGGGCATCATCCTCACCGTGGGTATCGCGGTGGATGCCAACGTGCTGATCTACGAGCGCATCCGCGAGGAGCTGCGCAAGGGGGTCACACCGCAGGCGGCGATCCGCGCGGGCTTCGAGAAGGCCTTCTCCGCCATCGCCGATTCCAACGTCACGACGTTCTTCGCAGGCATCGTGCTCTGGGTGTTCGGCACGGGAGCGATCCGCGGGTTCGCCGTGGTGCTGACGCTCGGCATCGCCACCTCCATGTTCACCTCTCTCATGGGCAGCCGCGCGCTCGTCACCCTCATGTACGGCCGCAAGCGCAAAGTCGCCCGGCTGCCGATATAACTAAACATCGGGCCGGCCCGGGCCGGTCGCCAGGACTCTCTCGTGGAATTTTTCAGTCACCAAACCGATTTCAAGTTCATGGCCACACGGCATGTGTGGTATGGCCTGTCCGCGATCCTCATGATCGCCTCCGTCGTGATGCTCTTCACCCGCGGCCTCAATCTCGCCATCGACTTCACGGGCGGGGTGAGCGCCCAAGCCAGCTTCCCGGCCACCGTGGATTTGGGCGCGGTACGCTCCCAACTCGCAGCCGCCGGCTTCCACGATCCGCAGGTGCAGAACGTCGGCTCCTCGCGCGTCGTCGCGATCCGCCTGCCGCCCGAGCCGAAGGTCAGCGGCCAAGTCATCCATGACCGCGTGGAGAGCGCCCTGCGAGCGGTCAATCCCGGGGCCGCGGTACAGCAGCTCGCCGTAGTCGGCCCGCAGGTAGGCAGCGAGCTCGAGGTCAGCGCCGCGTGGTCGCTGTTTTTCACTCTGCTCCTGATCTTCGGCTACATCGCCCTGCGCTTTCATACGTGGCGGCTGTCGTTCGGAGCGATTCTTGCCGTGCTGCACGACCCGATCCTGGTCCTCGGCTGGTTCGCGGCGTCGCAGACGTCCTTCGATCTGTCGGTGGTCGCAGCCATCCTCGCCGTCATCGGCTACTCGCTGAACGACACGGTGGTGGTGTTCGACCGGATTCGCGAGCGTTTCGAGAGCAACCGCCGGCTGGCACCGAACACCGTGCTCGATCAGTCGATCAACCAGACGCTATCGCGAACCATCATGACGAAGTTCGTGACGGCTATCGTGGTGGTGGCGCTGCTGGTCCTGGGCGGCCCCGTTCTCAAGGGCTTCTCGGAAGCGCTCCTCATCGGCATCCTGGCCGGCACGTACTCGTCGATCTACATCTCGAGCGCGGTCGCGCTGGAGTGCGGTCTGACGGCCGAGCACATCTTCCCGACGGTCAAGAAGACCGCGTTGGACAGCCAGCCTTAGTTGATGGGATTTGCGCGGCCAGCCCTCGAGCCCTCTCGCGGCCCAGGGGCAGCCCGGGCGCTCGCTTATTTGCTTTGAGCAGCGCTAGCCCGTGGCGGGTCGGACCGGCTGGACGGCCATCTTCGTTCGCGCCTTGCTGTGGTGGTAGCCGTAGAACGCGTACACCAGCACGCCGATGAACGTCCACACCGCGAGGCGTATCCAGGTGCTGAGGGGCAGGGAATACATCATCAGGAGGCAGATGGCGGCGCCGGCGAGACAGGTGAACCAGGGCCAGGGTGCTCTGAAGGGGCGCGGCAGCTCCGGACGCGTGTAGCGTAGGACCAGCACGCCGATACACACCGTCACGAATGCCAGCAGGGTGCCGATCGACACCAACTCACCCAGGATACCCACCGGGAACAAGCCACCGACAATGGCGGCACAAGTGGCGGTGACCACGGTACCCGTCGAAGGCGTGCGGAACTTCGGATGCACGCGACCGAATACCTTCGGCATCAGGCCGTCCTGCGCCATGGAGAGGAAGATGCGCGCCTGGGCGATGGTCATCACCAGCATGACCGAGGTCATTCCGGCAATGGCGCCGAGCTTGATCGGTATGCCCATCCAGCGCAACGCGGGATACGCATCGAGCGCAACGGCGAGCGGCGCGGAGACGTTGAGCTTCGTGTAGCTGACCATGCCCGTGAGCACCAGGGAGACGGCGACGTACAGAATGGTGCAGACGATCAGGCTGGCCAGAATGCCGATCGGCATGTCGCGCTGCGGGTTCTTCGTCTCCTGCGCACAGGTGGAGAGGGCATCGAACCCGATGTAGGCGAAGAAAATCACCCCGGAGGCGGCGAGCACGCCACTCCAGCCGAAGACGCCGGACCTGCCGGCGTTCGGCGGGACGAACGGGTGCCAGTTGGCATGTTGCATGTAGCCGACGCCGAGGAATACGAACAACAGCACCACGGTGACCTTGATGGCCACGATGACCGAGTTGAAGGCTGAGGACTGCTTGATGCCGACGTAGCAGATGGTGCCGAGCGCCGCCACGATCGCCACCGCCGGGACGTTGAGAATCGCCCCCGTGCGCACGACCGAGAAACTCTCCCCACCCATGCCACCCTGGGCGAAGGGCGCATGCGAGAGCGCGTAGGGCAGGTGGATCCCGAACTGATCGAGAAAGCTGAGGACATAGCCGGACCATCCGACGGAAACGGTCGCGACTGCAAAGAGATACTCGAGGATGAGATTCCACCCGATGAACCAGGCGATGCCCTCGCCGAGCGTCGCGTAGGAATACGAATACGCACTGCCCGTCACCGGGATCATCGCAGAGAATTCGGCGTAGCAAAGCCCTGCGAACGCTGAGCCGAGACCAGCGACGATGAATGACAGCGCTAGCGCGGGTCCTGCGTGGTTGGCGGCGGCAGTGCCCGTCAGAACGAAAATCCCGGTGCCGATGATCCCGCCGATACCGAGAAGGGTGAGCGCCGTGGCCGAGAGCGTGCGGTGCAGTTGCTGCCCCTGCGCGTCGGCTTCCTTGATGTCGGCGATCGACTTGGTGGCAAAGAGTTGGCTTGGCATGCGCGCGGACTGTACACAAGCGACTGCGGCAAAGCCAGCAAGCCGCTGCGCGGCGGACACGCTCCGGCGCCCGGCCCGCAAATCAGTTGCCTATGCCGTTCGCAGCACTTCCGGTACGTACGGCGCGAAGAGCTCGAGGAGCGCCTCGTACACCTTGGGCGTGCCGGCGAGCACGTCCCCGCCCAGGCAGTACTCGGCGCCGGTGAGTGTGCCGATGCGCCCACCCGCCTCCTGGATGAGAAGCGTTCCAGCCGCCGTGTCCCAGGGCGCGAGCCCGATCTCCCAGAACCCGTCGATCCTGCCGGCTGCGACATAAGCCAGGTCGAGTGCCGCGGCGCCAGGGCGGCGCACGCCCGCCGTACTCTGCATGGCCGCTTTCAGCATCTCGAGATACGCGTCGATATAGCGGGTGTTAGCGCGGAACGGAAAGCCAGTGCCGATGAGAGCGCCCTCCAGCGTGCGCTGCTTGCTGGCGCGAATACGATGGTTTTCGAGGTGCGCGCCGCTGCCGCGCGTCGCGGTGAAGAGCTCCTGGCGCATGGGATCGTAGACGACCGCGATCTCGAGCCGGCCCTTCTGCTGGCAGGCGATCGACACGGCGAAGGTCGGAAAGCCATGCAGGAAGTTGGTCGTGCCGTCGAGCGGATCGATGATCCAGACGGAATCGTGCTCGCCGCTGCGGCCGCTCTCCTCCGCGAGGATCGCGTGGTCCGGATAGTGGCGGCGGATGATGCCGATGATCTCCTGCTCCGCGTTGCGGTCGACCTCGCTCACGAAGTCGTTGCGGCCCTTGGAGGTGATGGTGAGCGACTCCAGCCGGTTCAGGCTGCGGACGATGACTTCGCCAGCGCGGCGCGCGGCGCGGATTGCGATATTGAGAAGCGGGTGCACGGAAGCTCGCGTGAAGGGCGGGGCTCTTGCGGCCACCGCAGATGCGTCCTAGCGTAACATAGACTCGCAGATCGCCATGGACACCTCCGACATCCGCATCGTTCTCGTCGAGCCCTCGCACCCCGGCAACATCGGAGCCGTGGCCCGAGCCATGAAGAACATGGGGCTCGAGCGGCTGGTGCTCGTCAATCCGCGGCAGTTCCCGCACAGTGAGGCGACCGCGCGCGCTTCCGGCGCGGACGACGTGCTGGCGAGCGCTCGTGTCGTCGCGACGGTCCAGGAAGCCCTCGCCGGCTGTGGTTTCATCGTGGCGACGACCTCGCGCCCGCGCGATCAGTATTTCCGCGTGGCAGATGTGCGGGATGCGGCGGAGCGCGTGCTGCAGGAGGCGCGGCGGGCCCCGGCGGCGGTGCTCTTCGGCTCGGAGCGGGCGGGTCTATCGAATGAGCAGCTCGAGGCCGCGCACCTCCTGATCCAGATTCCGGCGAGCGAGGCTTATCAGTCGCTCAACCTGGCCATGGCGGTACAGATCGTGGCGTACGAGCTCTTTCGCGCCCGCGGCGGCGTGCAGATCGACACGGCGCCGGCTGCCGGTCCGCTCGCCGATCCGGTGGAAATGGAGCGGCTGTTCGAGCACCTCGCGCAGGTGTTGGAGGAGATCGACTTCCGCGACCGCACTCAGGGCGGCACCCATCTCATGGGGCGGCTGCGCCGGCTGTTCCAACGCGCGGCGCTCGATCGCAACGAAGTCAACATCCTGCGCGGCATTCTGACGGCGATACAGAGCCGCCGGCGGCGGGCCGGCGACGGTACGGAGCGGGAGTGACGCCCGAGGCGGTCTATCTGGACTATGCCGCCACGACACCGGTGGACCCGGCCGTCGCCGAAGTGATGGGCCGTTCTCTCGCCGAGCCTGACGGTGTCGGCAATGCCTCTTCCGTCACGCACGTCTTTGGCCGCCGCGCGGCTGAACGGATCGAGCGCTCGCGCGCCGCGATCGCGGCGCTCATCGGCGCCGCCCCGGAGGAGATCGTCTTCACGTCCGGTGCCACGGAATCCAACAACATGGCAGTCCTTGGTGCCGCGCGCGCCAATGCATATCGCGGGCGGCATATCGTGAGCTCGCGGATCGAGCACAAGGCAGTGCTCGATCCGCTCCAGCGGCTGCAGAAGGAAGGATTCGCCGTTGCTTTGCTCTCACCGGACCGTCGCGGACGAATCGATCCCGCCGCGGTGGCCGCGGCCCTACGCCCGGACACGGTGCTGGTGTCGATCATGCTCGTCAACAACGAGATCGGCGTGATCCAGGATGTCGCCACGATCGGCGCGCTCTGCCGTGCCCGCGGCGTGCTCTTCCACAGCGACGCCGCGCAGGCGGCCGGTAAGATCCCTCTGGACGTGCACGCCGCGCCACTTGATTTCGCATCCATCACGGCGCACAAGCTCTACGGCCCCAAGGGTATCGGCGCGCTCTATGTTCGGGGCGAAGCGCGAGCACACCTGCAACCGATCGTCTTCGGCGGCGGCCAGGAAGGAGGGCTGCGGCCGGGGACCCTACCCACCCACCAGATCGTCGGCTTCGCAGTGGCGTGCGATCTCGCGCACCACAGCCTGGCGGCGGAGGATGCGCGGCTCGCCGGTTTGCGGGAGCGGCTGTGGCGAGGTCTTGCGACCCTCGACGGCGTGCACGCGAACGGGGAGGGGGCGGCCTGCGTGCCCGGAATCCTCAACGTATCGTTCGAGGGTGTCGAGGGCGAGAGTCTGGTGACAGGACTGCGCGAGCTTGCCGTCTCCACCGGATCGGCGTGCAATTCGGCGTCGGCAGAGCCTTCCTACGTCCTTCGTGCCCTCGGCCGGGACACGCAATTGGCCCAGAGCTCGCTGCGGTTGAGCTTCGGGCGCTTTACCCTGCCGCAGCACATCGATTTGGCGGTGGATGCAATACGCCGGGAGGTCACGCGTCTGCGCGCGCTCTCGCCAGCGGCAGAGCCTGCCAGAAGGGCGCCGGACGGGGTCACCGGGGAGGCTGGCGGGCCGGGACAGGAGGCTTGGGTCCGGTTCACGCTTCACGTGCGGGAGGGCGTCGTGAATGGCGCACTGTTCAAGGCATACGGCTGTCCCCATACTCTAGCGGTTGCCGCCTGGGTCGCCGAGCGGCTGCGCGGCCGGGGCCGCGCCGACCTCGCGCCGGGGACCCCGGCCGAGTGGGCCCAGGCTCTGACTGTCCCGGTCGAGAAACTCGGCCGCCTGCTGGTGGTCGAAGATGCGCTCGCGGACTGTGCCCGGCACTGGCCCGAGCAGGGGTAAAATCACGCTCATGGCCATCTTGCTGACCGAATCCGCTGCCGATCGCATCAGGACATTCCTCGCCGCCCGCGGGCACGGCGTCGGGCTGCGTCTGGGGGTGCGCAAGACCGGCTGCTCCGGCTTCGCGTACGTCGTGAACTATGCCGATGAGATCCACACCGGCGATGTGGTCTTCGAGGACCGCGGTGTGAAGGTTTGCGTCGATCCGGAGAGCCTGACCCTGATCGACGGCACCACCGTGGATTTCGTCAAACAAGGCCTCAACGAGGCGTTCCGCTTCCGCAACCCCAACGTCAAGGGGGAATGCGGTTGCGGAGAGAGCTTCAGTGTGTAATTGGCCCACCAAATCGGCTGGGGCCGATTTTGGACGGCGGTAGCCGGGCCATTAGGATCTATTGACAGGCGCACGCATTGGCGCACGCATTGGCGC
>JANWJS010000028.1 GCA_025451845.1 Steroidobacteraceae bacterium | reverse complement strand
GACCGAAAGTCTGCTCAAGCGCTTCGCGGGAATGAAGGACAGCGGTACGCTCTTTCCGGGGCACGGCGGCGTAATGGACCGCATCGACAGCGTCACGGGTGCCGCGCCCGTGCTGCTGCTCGGCCTCACTTTTCTAGGAGTCCTGCCATGATCGGTGTGGTCGTCTTGGGTTCCACCGGCTCGATCGGCGAGAGCACCCTCGATGTGCTCGCACGCCACCCGGACCGCTTCCAGCTGATCGCGCTCGGCGCCAACCGCAATGTCGGCAAGCTCGCGGAGCAGATCCGGCGCTTCCGGCCCGCGTATGCCGCACTGGCCGACGAGCGTGCCGCGCGCGAGCTCGCCGAGCAGCTCGGTACCGCCGCGCGCGGGACTCGTCTGCTCGCGGGTGTCGGGGCGCTCACAGAGCTCGCGACACTGCCCGAAGCCGATTGCGTCATGGCCGCGATCGTGGGCGCCGCGGGACTGCAATCGACGCTCGCCGCGGCGCGCTCCGGCAAGCGCCTGCTGCTGGCGAACAAGGAATCGCTCGTCATGTCGGGACCGCTCCTCATGGACGCAGTACGCGTGAGCGGCGCGACCCTGTTGCCCATCGACAGCGAGCACAACGCCATTTTCCAGTGTCTGCCGGCGGGCTCGCGCGCGGGAGAGACCCCGAAGGGCGTGCGCCGGATCCTCCTCACCGCCTCCGGCGGTCCGTTCCGCGATTGGCAGGCGGATGCGATCGCGGCGGCAACTCCGGAGGCGGCCTGCGCTCATCCCAACTGGGTGATGGGACGGAAGATCTCGGTCGACTCGGCGACCCTGATGAACAAGGGACTCGAGCTCATCGAGGCCTGCTTTCTCTTCGCGCTGACCCCGGATCGCGTCGAGATCGTCGTCCATCCGCAGAGCATCATCCATTCCCTGGTGGAGTATCTGGACGGCTCGCTGCTCGCGCAGCTCGGCTCGCCGGACATGCGCACGCCGATCGCCTGCGCACTCTCCTGGCCCGAGAGAATGCCCTCCGGTGTAGAATTCCTCGATCTGGTAAAGACCTCGCGGCTCGACTTCCGCGCCCCGGACCCGCAGAAATTCCGCTGCCTGGCGCTCGCGCAATCGGCGGCGCGGGCCGGCGGCCTGACTCCGGTCGCTCTGAATGCCGCCAATGAGGTTGCCGTCCATGCGTTTCTGGAGCGCCGATTGAACTTTCCCGGTATCGCCGCAGTCATTGAAGAGGTGGTCACACGGTGTCCCGCGGGGGCTATCGGCGGTCTGGAGGATGTGCTGGCGGCCGACGCGGAAGCCAGGCGGCTCGCCTCCGAGCGCATTGACGGCGGGCTGCGCGGGGCTGGGGGGCGCTCGCTCGAGGGCGCGCGGGCATGAGTGTCGTCTGGTACACGCTGTGGTTCGTCATCGCCGTCGGGCTGCTGGTCACCGTTCACGAGTTCGGCCATTTCTGGGTCGCGCGCCGCCTCGGATTCAAAGTCCTGCGGTTCTCGGTGGGCTTCGGCCAGCCGCTGATTTCCTGGCGCCTCGGCGCGGACCGGACGGAGATCGCCATCGCACCCATTCCGCTCGGCGGCTATGTGAAGCTTCTCGACGAGCGCGAAGGTCCGGTGCCGCCCGAGGATCTGTCGCGGTCCTTCACCCGCAAGCCGCCTTTCCAGCGCATCGTGGTGCTGCTGGCCGGGCCGGGCTTCAATATCCTCTTCGCCATCCTGGTGCTCGCCGGGATGATGTGCGTCAACGGCATCACGCAGGTCCTCCCGGTGGTGGGCGATGTGACGGCCGGGTCCATCGCCGGACAGGCGGGGCTGCACTCCGACGACACCATCGTCGCCATCAATGGCGCGCCGGTCAGCGAGCAGCGCGATGTAGTCTTCGGGCTCCTCGATGCGATGAGCTCGCGCGGCGATGCCGACCTGACCGTTCGTGGCAGCAACGGGCAGTTTCGCCGCGTCGACCTGGACGTACGCAACTCCGCCACGCGGCGCCACCTCACCGCACCCTCGGAGCTCTTCACCGGCCTGGGCTTTCAACTTTGGGAGCCGTCCATCCCGGCACAGTTCGGCCAGGTATTGGCCGACGGGCCGGCGGCGCGCGCGGGCCTGCAAGCCGGCGATCGGGTTCTTTCGGTCGACGGTCATCCGGTGAAGGATTGGGACGATCTCGTCGCGCAGATCACTCCGCATCCGGGCGGGACGGTCAGCCTGGTGTACTCGCGCGATGGCATGAATCATACGGTACAGGTGGAAGTCGGCAGCAAGGAGGTCGACGGCAAGTATGTCGGCCGTATCGAGGCAGAAGGGATGGCCGATGTTCCCTACCCGCCGAGCATGGTGCACCACCTCACCGTCTCGCCGCTCACTGCCGTGGGACGCGCCGCCGAGGAGGCCTGGGACATGACCGCGCTGCAGGGAAGGCTCTTCTGGCGCATGATGCTCGGCCAGGTGTCGCTCAAGAACCTGAATGGGCCCGTGTCGATTGCCCAGTACGCCGGTCAATCCGCAAGCGAAGGAGTGAGCTCGTTCCTCGGCTTCCTGGTGCTGATCTCGCTGTCGCTCGGTTTCCTGAACCTGCTGCCCATTCCCATTCTCGACGGCGGCCAGATCGTCTTTCAGCTGATCGAATGGGTGAAGGGCAGCCCCATGTCGGAGCGGGCGCAGGCCTTCGGGCAGCAGGTGGGAATCGCGCTGCTGATCCTCCTCATGGGGGTGGCGCTCTTCAACGATATCGCGCGCCAGTTCAGTTGAGTCCTTGGAGCTGACACCGGACCCCAAGAGGTCCGCAAATCCCCGCCGCGGTCTCGCTGCCGCGGCGAGTGGGGGTCGACTTACGTGAGCGATGCAACAGTTGGGGCGGCAAAGAGCCCGAAAGTGACAAAGTTGGGTATCAGAACATGAAGTCTCGCGTCGTGCTGCTGGCCTCGGTCGCACTGGCCGTCCATTCGGCGATTGCGTTCGCGCAGGCCCAGGTACAAACCTCGGACGCGGCCTTCACGGTCGGCGACATCAAGGTGGAGGGTCTGCAGCGCATCTCCGAGGGCACGGTATTCAATTACCTGCCCGTCAACATCGGCGATCACCTCACGACGCAGAGGGTGCAAGAGGCTATCCGTGCCCTCTACGCCACGGGCTTCTTCCGTGACGTGGAGTTGCGCCGCGAAGGCAACACGCTGGTCGTGGTGGTGCTCGAGCGGCCTTCGATCGAGAGCTTCACCATCTCCGGGAACAAGGACATCAAGACCAAGGATCTGCAGAAGTCGCTGCGCAACGTCGGGCTCGCCCCGGGCAAGATCTTCGACCGATCCGTGCTCGAGGACGTCACGCAGTACCTCACCGATCAGTATTACAGCCGCGGCAAGTACGGCGTGGTGGTCGACACGAAGGTCACTCCCGACACCGACAATCGCGTGAAGGTCGCGATCAAGATCAACGAGGGCGACCGGGCGGTGATCCGCTCCATCAACATCGTGGGTGACACGAGGTACAAGCAGAAGGACATCCTGCAGACCTTCCAGCTGAAGACGCCGAACTGGCTCTCCTGGTACAGGCAGGACGACCGCTACTCCCGCGATACGCTGCAGGGGGACCTCGAGCGGCTGCGCGATTACTACATGGACCGCGGCTACGCCAACTTCCAGATCAATTCCACCCAGGTGCAGATCACGCCCGAGAAGGGCGACATCTTCATCGACGTGAACATCACCCAGGGTGAGGTCTACAAGGTCTCCTCCGTCAAGCTCGCGGGCATTTTCGTCGTGCCCAAGCCGGAGCTCGAACAGTTGATCGAGATCCAACCCGGCGAGATCTTCAACCGCAAGCTCATCACGGCCACGCAGAAGCTGATCCAGGACCGCCTGGGCGAGGACGGCTACGCCTTCGCGAAGGTCGATCCCGTACCGACGCCTGACGACAAGAATCACACCGTCGCGCTCACCTTCTTCATCGATCCGGGCAATCGCGTCTACGTGCGCAACATCACCTTCTCCGGCGAGACGGCGATCAACGATGTCGTGCTGCGCCGCGAGCTGCGCCAGCTCGAGGGCGGGTGGCTCTCCAACGTGGCGCTCGAGCGCTCCAAGCAGCGCATCCAGAAGCTTCCGTACGTGAAGGACGTGAGCTATACCAACAATCCGGTCGCCGGATCCCCGGACCAGGTGGACGTCGACTACAAGATCAAGCAGGGACCGGCCGCCCAGCTCTCGGGCGGCATCGGCTACTCGGCGACCTACAAGCTGATGCTGAACGCGAACTACGCCGATGCCGACTTCCTCGGCACGGGCAACCGCTTCGCGGTCGACCTGGAGGGGGGGGCGTACAACAAGGTGTACAGCATTCAGTACACGGACCCCTATCTGACGATGAACGAGGTAGGGCAGACACTCTCGGCGACTTACCGCGACGTCACGCAGTTCGTGTCATCGTCGTCGAATTTCTCCTCGAAGAACCTCAGCATCGGGCCGACCTGGAGCTATCCGATCTCCGAGTTCCAGTTCCTCACCTTCGGCGTGGCGTTCGAGAGCTCGCAGCTGCTCACCACCTCCTACAGCAGCGCCCAGCAGTCGAACGAGTGGGTGCTGGAGAACGGTCATCCCTACACCCGGCTGGTGCACGAGGACTTCACCAACAACGACTACGAGCTCTTCGGCACCAACTTCCACGACGTGCTCCTCGTCGCGGGCTGGGGCATCGACTCGCGCAACCGCTCGCTCTTCGCCGATCGCGGCAATCGGACCGCGATCACAGGGCGGATCACCGCCCCGGGGAGCGTGGTGCGGTACTACATGGGGGACTTGAGCTTCCAGCAGTACGTGCCCGTCTGGAAGCACTGGCTGACGCTGTCCTTCATGGACCGCGTGGACTACGGCGGGGCGCTCGGCAAGACCACCGGCATTCCTCCGTATCAGCAGTTCTTTGGCGGCGGACCGGACTCGGTGCGCGGCTTTCGCGAGGACTGGCTCGGGCCGCGCGACAACTTCGGCAACCCCTACGGCGGCAACTTCCAGATCACCAGCCAGAACGAGCTCATCCTACCCATGCCGGAGAAGTGGCGGGAGAACGCCCGGGTGAGCCTCTTCTTCGACATCGGCAACGTGTTCTACACCGGCAACAAGATCCAGTTCTACGGACCGGACCTGGCGACCCCGGCTCGCTACCATTTGAACGGCTGGAGCGACCTCAAGCGCTCCACCGGCCTCGCCGTGGAGTGGCTGGCGCCGCTCGGGCTCTTCCGGTTCAGCTTCGGCGTACCGCTGAACTCCAGGCACGGCACCACGAGCACCTGGGGCGATCAAACCGAGGGCTTCCAGTTCTCCATAGGCCAGGCGTTCTGAGCCTCCAAAATGCTATGATGACTAGCTTGGCTGCCATCCACGGCGGTCCCTGACATTCCAGAGGTGAGTTTCCGTGATGCGCTTGATCAGGTTGAGCTCGGGGGTTTCCAGGGTGGTGCTTGCGGGGGCGCTCGCGACGGCGCTGGCTGGGACGGCCGGCGCAATACCGGCGCAGGCGCAGGCGGCGGGGCTCAGGATCGCATACGTCAACTATGGCCAGTTGATCCAGCAATCCCCGCAGGCCCAGTCGGCCGTGGCCTCGCTGCGCGCGGAGTTCGCGCCCAAGCAGCGGACCCTGCAGACGGAGGCCAATCAGCTCAAGGCCAAGGAGGGCGCCCTCAAGAAGAACGAGGCCACCATGACGCAGGACCAGCGCGATCAGGCGGAGCTCGAGCTGCGCGAGCGCTATCAGGACCTCGCGCGCAAGCAGAGTGAGATCCAGGACGATGTCAACACGCGCCGCAACGAGCTGATGTCGCAGCTGCAGAAGAACCTGGTGCAGGTCGTGCAGAACTACGCCAAGCAACAGCGGTATGACCTAGTGCTCGCCGACGGGGTCATCTACGCCAACTCGGCGCTCGATATCACGCCCGCGATTCTCGGCGCGTTGAAGGCGCAGGGCGGACGCGCTCCGGCTCGCAGGAAATAGGCGGAGCACCGCGCGGGCGCCGCGCTTCGTTCCCGCATGGGCATCTCACTCGGCGAGCTCGCGGTCCGGTTCGGCTGCGAGCTGCGCGGCGATCCTGACGTGCGCGTCGACCACGTTGCCACGCTTGCCCACGCCGACTCCCAGTCCCTGGCATTTCTCGCCAATCCCCACTATCGCCAGCAGCTTGCGATGACGGCTGCGGGCGCGGTGGTGCTCGATGCTGCGAGCGCATCGGAGTGCGCGAGCGCGGCCCTGGTTTGTGAGAACCCACACGCGACGTACGCCCGGATAGCTGCAGTCCTGCATCCGTTTCCTGCAGCGGTGCCTGGGACGCACCCGTCGGCGGTGATCGCTCCAGGCGCGCGGGTCGATCCCAGCGCGCACATTGGCGCGCTCAGTGTGATCGGGGAGGGCGCGGTCATTGGAGCGCGCGTGTTCGTAGGCCCTCAGTGCCTCGTCGAAGAGGGGGCGACGGTGGGCGAAGACGTGCGTCTCACTGCGCGGGTTACTGTGTGTCATCACGTCGAAATCGGAGCCCGAGCGGTGATCCAGCCGGGCGCCGTAATCGGTGGTGACGGCTTCGGTTTCGCGCAGGAACGCGGTCGTTGGATCAAGGTGCCCCAGACGGGAACGGTACGGGTCGGCGCCGACGTCGAGATCGGCGCCAACACTACGATCGATCGCGGAGCCATCGAGGACACGGTGATCGAGGAGGGCGTGAAGCTCGACAACCTGATCATGGTCGCGCACAACGTACGGGTTGGCGCCCACAGCGCCCTGGCGGCCTGCGTGGGAATCTCCGGCAGCACGAGCATTGGCCGCCGCTGCATGATCGGCGGCCAGGTGGGCATCGGCGGACACCTCACGATCGGCGATGACGTGATCATCACCGGCTGCACCATGGTCAGCCATTCCGTTCCCCGCCCCGGCGTATACTCCGGGGGCATTCCGCTCGAAGAGGCTCATGTCTGGCGCCGGCTGGTCGCTCGCTTCAAGCGCATCGACTCCCTCGCTGCACGGCTGAAGGCGCTAGAGCGCAACACCTCCCGCGGTCCCGATCAGGAAGAGGATGATGACTGACTCGATGCAGCTCGATATCCAAGGCATTCTGCGGTATCTGCCGCACCGCTATCCTTTCCTCCTCGTCGATCGCGTCCTCGAGTGGCACAGCGGCAAGAACATCCGGGCGCTGAAGAATGTCACCTATAACGAGCCCTATTTTCCCGGCCATTTCCCCGGCCGGCCGGTGATGCCGGGCGTCATCATCATCGAAGCGCTGGCGCAGACGGCAGGCATCCTCACCTTCCTCAGCGCGAATGTGATCCCAACGGCCGAGACCCGCTTCTACTTCGTCGGCATCGACAAGGCGCGCTTCAGAAAGCCGGTCGAGCCCGGCGACCAGCTCGTGCTCACCGCGCAGGTGGAGCGTTACCTCAAAGGCATCTGGAAGTTCTCCACCGTGGCACTCATCGGCGACCACGAGGTGGCTCACGCGGAAATCATGGTCGCGCCGGAGACTGCGAAGTGATCGATCCGCACGCCATCGTTTCGCCGCGAGCGGAGCTGGCGGCGGACGTCACCGTGGGCCCCTTCAGCCTGATCGGCCCGGATGTTCGCATCGGCTCGGGCACGGTCGTCGGACCGCACGTCGTCTTGAACGGTCCGACCACGATTGGCGCAGGCAACAAGATCCATCAGTTCGCCTCACTGGGCGATGCGCCGCAGGACAAGAAGTACGCCGGCGAGCCGACCCGCCTCGAGATCGGCGACCGCAATGTCTTTCGCGAGAGCTGCACGGTCAACCGCGGCACCCTCCACGACCAAGGCGTCACTCGCATTGGCGACGACAATCTCTTCATGGCTTACTCGCACGTCGCGCACGACTGCACGATAGGAAGCAACACGGTATTCGCCAACTGCGCCTCCCTCGGCGGACACGTCGAGATCGGGGATTGGGTCATTCTCGGCGGCCTGACGGCCGTACATCAGTTCTGCAAGGTCGGCGCGCACGCGTTCCTCGCGGGCGGGGCGATCGTCACGCGCGACGTGCCTCCCTATGTGATGGTGGCCGGTAATCCGAGCGCGCCGCATGCGGTCAACTCCGAGGGGCTCAAGCGGCGGGGGTACACGGAGGAGCAGGTTCGCGCGATCCGTCAGGCCTACCGTCTGGTTTATCGCTGCGACCTCAGGCTCAGTGAGGCGCTCGAGCGGCTCGAGCCGTCGGCCGTGGAGCGGCCCGAGGTGCGCCTGTTCCTCGACTTCATCCGCGGCTCGACGCGCAGCATCATCAGATGACAGGGGCGGCGCCGCTGCGCGTCGGCATCGTCGCGGGGGAATCATCCGGAGATCAACTCGGTGCCGCGCTGATCGCGGCGCTGCGCGCGCGCGTTCCGGGCCTCCAATGCTTCGGCGTTGCGGGACCGAAGATGATCGGCGCAGGCTGCGAGGCGTGGGCCGGCGCGGAGGAGCTCGCGGTGATGGGGCTGACGGAGGTGCTGCCCCATCTGCCGCGTATTCTGCGACTGAGGGCGGCGCTGGTTCGGCGGTTCCTGGCAGAGCCGCCGGATGTATTTATCGGCATTGACGCGCCGACGTTCAATCTGGGTGTCGCGAAGCGTCTGAAGCGGCAGGGCGTGACGACTGTGCAGTACGTCGCGCCGCAGGTCTGGGCCTGGCGCCCGGGCAGGGCCCGCAAGATCGGGCGCGCGGTCGACCTGGTGCTCTGCCTCCTGCCGTTCGAGACTGCGGTCTATTCGCGCCACGGCGTCTCTGCGGCTTTTGTTGGCCATCCCCTCGCGGATCAGATTCCCCTCGAAGTCGACCGCGCCGCGGCCCGTGCCGAGCTCGGCCTCGAAGAGTCCGCAACGGTAGTCGCGCTCCTGCCCGGCAGCCGGGTCGGCGAAATCGAGCGTCTCGCGGCGGACTTTCTCGGGGCCGCCGCATGGCTTGCCGAGCGCCGTCCCGACCTGACGTTCATCGCGCCCATGGCGACGGCGCATGCCCGTGAGACTTTTGAGAGAAAGCAGGCAGAAGTCGCTGCGGCACCTGAGATTTTACTGCTCGAGGGACGTGCCCAACAGGCGCTCGCGGCGTGTGACGCCGCCATCGTCGCCTCAGGAACCGCTACACTGGAGGCGGTGCTGTCGCGCCGTCCGATGGTCGTGGCCTATCGCTTCGGCGCGCTCACCGCATTTCTGCTGCGACGACTGCGATTGGTCAAGGTGCCCTACTTCTCGCAACCGAATCTGCTCGTCGGACGAGCGCTCGTGCCCGAGCTCCTGCAGGAGCAAGTGAGCGGCGCCGCGCTCGGCGAGGCGCTCCTCGGCCGGATGTCCGACGGCGCGTATCTGCGCGAGCTCGATGAGGAATTTCGCAAGATTCACGAGCAGCTCCGTGGCGGCGCAGCGGCCCGGGCGGCCGATGCAGTTCTGGCGCTCCTGAGCAGCCGTGACTGGCACGGGAAGCCGGTATGAGACCCGCAACCCGGCGCAGTCCCGGGCGTGTCGTGGCCCTCCGCCAACGCCCCGCGGGATCTTTCCGGCGAGTTGCCGGCGTCGATGAGGCCGGCCGTGGGCCGCTCGCAGGCCCCGTCGTTGCCGCGGCGGTCATTCTGGACCCGCGCCGCCGCATCGCGGGGCTGGCCGACTCCAAGGCGCTCTCCCCGCAGGCACGTGCCCGCCTCGCGCCGATCATCCGCGCGCGCGCCACGGCTTGGGCTGTCGCGTGGGCCGACCGCGACGAGATCGACGCCCTCAATATCCTCGGCGCGACCTTCCTCGCCATGCGGCGTGCGCTCCTACGCCTGCCCGTCTGTCCGACGCACGTACAGGTCGACGGCAATCAACTTCCGCCGCTCGCCGACCTGCCGCTCGACTGCACGGTCGAGGCGATCATCGGGGGCGATGCGCGTGTCGCCGCGATCAGCGCCGCCTCCATTCTCGCCAAGACGTATCGCGACGCCATGATGGAGGCGTTGGATCCCTGCTATCCCGGCTTCGAGCTCGCCGCGCATAAAGGCTACGGCACCCCCGCGCACCTCGAGGCGCTGCGCAACCGCGAGCCCTCGCCCCAGCACCGCCGTTCCTTCAATCCGGTCCGAGTGGCGCTCGATGCCCTCTTGCCCGAGCTGCAGGGCGAGCTGCCACTGACCGGCAGCGACACGGAGTCCTGACATGTCCGCCGGCTTCGTACACCTGCGCCTGCACACCGAGTACTCGCTGATCGACAGCGTGGTGCGCGTGCCGGAGCTCATCGAGGCGGTGGCCGCCGCCGGCATGCCCGCGGTCGCCGCGACCGACCAGAGCAACCTCTTTGCGATGGTCAAGTTCTACCGCGCCGCGCTCGCGCGTGGCGTCAAGCCGATCATCGGCGTCGACCTCCTGGTGCGCGAGGCCGGCGAGCGCCAACAGCCCACGCGCCTGACGCTCATCTGCCAGAACCAGACCGGCTATCACAATGCCACCCGCCTGGTGAGCCGCGCCTACCTCGAAGGCCAGCAGCGCGGCGTGCCGCTCATCGAGCGCGACTGGCTCACCGCCGAGTCGCTGGCAGGCCTCATTGCGCTCTCCTGCGCCACGGAAGGCGACGTCGGCCGCGCGCTGATCAACGGCCGCGAGGAGGATGCCGCCCGCGCCCTCGATCACTGGCTCGCGCTGCTGCCCGACCGCTACTACATCGAGCTGCAGCGCCTCGGCCGCGCCAACGAGGAAGGTTATATCGCGGCCGCCGTGAATCTCGCCGGCCGCCGTCGCGTCCCCGTCGTCGCGACCAACGACGTGCGGTTCCTCAAGCCGGGCGACTTCGAGTCGCATGAGGCGCGCGTCTGCATCCACGACGGTGCGCTCCTGGCCGACGCCAATCGCGTCCGCCGCTACACCGCGCAACAGTACCTGCGCCCCCCCGAGGAAATGGCGCGCCTCTTCGCCGACATTCCCGAAGCGCTCGCCAACTCCGTCGAAATCGCGCGCCGCGCCAGCCTGACGCTCACTCTGGGCCAAGCGCGCCTCCCCCAATATCCGGTGCCCGGCGGGATGACGACCGAGGATTTCCTGCGCAAGGAGGCGCAGTCAGGCTTCGAGAACCGCCTGGCAGAGCTCGCTGGCGCAAATGCGACCCTCGACCGTGAGCAGTACCGCAAACGCCTCGGCGCGGAGCTGGACGTCATCTGTCAGATGGGCTTCGCGGGCTATTTCCTCATCGTCGCCGACTTCATCCGCTGGGCCCGTGAGAACGGCGTCCCCGTGGGCCCGGGGCGCGGCTCCGGCGCCGGCTCCCTGGTGGCCTACAGTCTGCGCATCACGGATCTCGATCCCCTGCGCTACGATCTTCTCTTCGAGCGCTTCCTGAATCCCGAGCGCGTCTCCATGCCGGACTTCGACGTCGACTTCTGCATGGAAGGCCGTGACCGCGTGATCGATTACGTCGCCGGCCATTACGGGCGTGATCGCGTCTCCCAGATCATCACGTACGGCACCATGGCCGCCAAAGCCGTGGTCCGCGACGTGGGCCGCGTGCTCGGCATGACGTACGGGTTCGTGGACAAGATCGCGAAGCTCATCCCTTTCGAGCTCGGCATCACTCTCGATGACGCGCTGGCGAAGGAGCCCGAGCTCAAGCGCCTCTACGAAGCAGAGGAGGAGGTCCGCAACCTCATCGATCTCGCGCGCTCCCTCGAAGGACTGACCCGCAATGCCGGAATGCACGCGGGTGGCGTCGTCATCGCGCCGTCGGTGTTGACAGACTTCGCACCGCTCTATTGCGACGAATCGGGCGGGAGTCTCGTCACCCAGTTCGACAAGGATGATGTCGAGGCCGCGGGCCTCGTGAAGTTCGACTTCCTGGGCTTGCGCACGCTCACCGTCATCGACTGGACCGTGAAGGCGATCAACGCGCACCGCTCGCAGGGCGGCGAGCCGGCGCTGGACATCGGCAAGATCCCCTTGGATGACGCCTTCACCTACGACAGGGTGTTCAAGAAGGCGCAGACGGTGGCGGTCTTCCAGTTCGAGTCCGGCGGCATGCAGCGCATGCTGAAGGAAGCCAGACCGGACCGCTTCGATGACCTCATCGCGCTCGGCGCCCTGTACCGGCCGGGACCCATGGATCTGATCCCGGAATACGTGGCCTGCAAGCACGGCAAGAAGCCCGAGTATCTGCACCCGGACATGGAGCAGGTGCTGGGCGTGACTCATGGCGTGTTCGTCTACCAGGAGCAGGTGATGCAGATCGCCCAGCGCCTGGCCGGCTACACGCTGGGGGGCGCTGACCTGCTGCGCCGCGCCATGGGCAAGAAGAAGCCCGAGGAGATGGCCAAACAGCGCAGCGTCTTCGTCACGGGCGCAGCGTCGCGTGGCGTCGAGGAAAGGATCGCCAACGCGATCTTCGACCAGATGGAGAAGTTTGCCGGCTATGGCTTCAACAAGAGCCACGCCGCGGCCTACGCGCTGCTCTCCTACCAGACCGCCTACCTCAAAGCACATTTTCCCGCGGCGTTCATGGCGGCCATGCTGTCCGCTGATATGGATCACACCGACAAAGTCGTGACGCTGATCCATGAATGCGACGCCATGAAGCTCGATGTGCGTCCGCCCGATATCAACACTTCGCTCTACGAGTTCGCCGTCGAGGGCGACAGCGCCATCCGCTACGGCCTGGGCGCGGTGCGCGGCGTGGGGCAGGGTGCGGTGGAGGCGGTCATCGCCGAGCGCGAGGGTCGCGGACCCTTCACCACCCTCGAGGATCTGTGCCGGCGGCTCGACCTGCAGAAGATCAATCGGCGTGTGTTGGAGGCGCTGCTGCGCTCCGGCAGCCTCGATGCGCTCGGGCCCAACCGCGCGACGCTCATGCAGCGTCTGCCGGCGGCGATGCAGCTCGGCGATCAGAACTCGAAGGCCCATGAGGCGGGGCAGAACGACCTGTTCGGGCTCGGCCCCGCGCCGGCCGCCGCGGCGCCGTCCGCGGCCGCACCGCGCGCCGAAGGCCCGGTGCTGCAGGAGTGGTCCGAGGCGGTGCGCCTCGCCGGCGAGCGTGAGACGCTGGGTCTCTATCTCACCGGCCACCCCGCGAAATGTTATACGCCATTGCTGGCGTGCCTCGCCTCCCATTGGGTCGGCGATCTGGTGAGCGAGCGGCCGGCGCCCAGCGCCGAGCCGATGCGCTTCGGCGGCGGTAAGCCGGTGACGGTGGGCGGCCTGGTCGATGACGTCAAGAAGCGCGGGACGCGCTTCATTCTGACGCTGGACGACGGTACCGGCCGGGTCGAGGTAACGCTCTTCGAGGACGTTTACCAGAAGTACCGGGACATCGTCCCGAAGGACGCGTTGGTGCTGGTGGAGGGGATGCTGCGCTTCGATGATTTCAGCGACGGCTGGCGCATCCAGGCGCGGCGGATCAGCGACCTGCGCAAGCTCGGTGAGCAGCAGGCGCGCCACATCGTCCTCACGTGGCCGCAGGGCCGCAGCGACACGATGGCTCTACAGGGGCGCCTGGCCGAGCTGCTCGCCGCCTTCCGCCCCGGTCCCTGCGCCATCAGGATCGAATATTCCAGCGGCGCGGCGCGCGGCGCGCTCAAGCTCGGTCCGGAGTGGGCGGTGCGCGCCACCAGCGAGCTGCGCGAGAGTCTGGAAGGACTGCTGGGCCGCGGCTCGGTGGACGTCAGGTATGCTCCCCTCGCCGGGGCGAGCAGCCCGCCGCTGTCCGCGGATGGGCGCTAAGTCCGAAGCGCTGGATCCGGGCCTCCTGCCCGGCCTCGCGCGCCTCGGGCAAAAACCACGCTTTTTGCCCCGAGGCCGCGCCACCTGCGGCGGCGGGGCACTCCCCTGGGCCTGGGCTCCATGCTTGCGCCCGGGGCGCTCGCCCCGTAACCTCGCGCGCAGCATGAGAAAGTCGCGGTAAGACTGCATGGCAGTTGCGTTCCTGGATTTCGAACAGCCCATTGCCGAGCTCGAAGCGAAGATCGAGGAGCTGCGGCATGTCACTTCCGATTCCGAGGTCAACATCCAGGAGGAGATCTCGCGCCTGCAGGCGAAGAGCCGGCAGCTCACGACCAGCATCTTCGCGAGCCTCACGCCCTGGCAGATCACTCAGCTGGCTCGCCATCCCCGCCGCCCTTACACCCTCGATTACGTCGCCACGATCTGCACCGAATTCTGCGAGGTGCACGGCGACCGCATGTTTGCCGACGATCAGGCGATCGTCGGCGGCCTCGGCCGCATCGACGGCCGGCCCGTCATGGTCATCGGCCATCAGAAAGGCCGCGACACGAAGGAGCGGGTGCGGCGCAACTACGGCATGCCGAAGCCGGAAGGGTATCGCAAGGCGCTGCGGCTGATGCGGCTGGCGGAGCGTTTCCGGCTGCCGCTCATCACGTTGATCGACACGCAAGGTGCCTACCCGGGTGTCGGCGCCGAGGAGCGCGGCCAGAGCGAGGCGATTGCCCGCAACCTTTTCGAGATGTCACTGCTCAGTGTGCCGATCGTGACGGTGGTGACCGGCGAGGGCGGCTCCGGCGGCGCGCTGGCCATCGGTGTTTGCGACCGCCTTCTCATGTTGCAGTACAGCACTTACTCCGTGATCTCCCCCGAGGGCTGCGCGTCGATTCTCTGGAAGAGCCAGGACAAGAAGGAGGCGGCTGCCGAGGCGCTCAACCTGACCGCCGACCGCCTGTCCAAACTGGGGCTGGTGGATGAGGTGATCGAGGAGCCCCTCGGCGCTGCGCACCGCGATCCGGCCGCGATGTCGGCGAGCCTCAAGGCGGCGTTGCTGAAGCATCTCGAAGCGCTCGAGGCGATTCCGCGCGATGAGCTGCGCGCCGCGCGCGCGCGCAAGATCTCCTCGTTCGGGGTCTTCAGTGAGACCCAGGAGTAGGAAGAGGGGGGAAGCGTTTGGTCCGGACTGGCTCCGCGCCCAACTGACGCATCTGCTACCCGCCTTCCCCGACGTCGCCATCTGTGTCGCACTGAGCGGCGGTGTCGATTCCACCGCGCTGCTGGCCGCCCTCGCCGAGATCCGTTCGGCCGGCTTGCGCGTACGTGCCGTACACGTCAATCACGGCCTGCATCCGAACGCGAAGCGCTGGAGCGCACATTGCCGCAAGCTCGCGCGCGGGCTCGGAATACCATTGAAGGTGCTCGCGGTGAAGGTGGTGCGTGAGCGCGGCGGCTCGTTGGAAGAAGCCGCGCGGGTCGCCCGTTATCGCTGCTTCGCCGAGCACTTGCGCAGCGGTGAGAACCTGCTCACGGCGCACACGCAGGATGATCAGCTCGAGACGGTGCTGCTGCAGCTCTTCCGGGGTTGCGGGCTGGCGGGGCTCGCGGCCATGCCGGCCAGGGCGCCGCTGGGCCCGGGATGGCTCGCGCGGCCGCTGCTCGCCTGCTCGCGCCCGCAGCTCGAGGCCTGGTTACGTGCCTGCGAGCTCGGCTGGATCGAGGATGACACCAATCTCGAGGAGCGCTTCGACCGCAATTATCTGCGGCGGCAGGTGCTGCCGGCGGTGCGCCAGCGCTGGCCCGGGGTCGGCGCGGCGGTGGCACGCTCCGCGCGTCACGCGGCCGAGGCGCAGGGACTCCTGACGGCGCTCGCCCGGGTCGATCTCGAGCGCGCGAGCGACGGCGCCGCCCTCTCCGTGAAGGCACTGAGATCACTACCGCCGGACCGGCGGCGCAATGTGCTGCGCCTGTGGATCGCGGGCGGCGGCCGGACCCTGCCGGATGCGCGGCGGCTGGAAGAGATCGCCGGCCCGCTCATCGATGCACGCGCCGACGCGCATCCGCAGGTGGAATGGGACATGGCGTGGGCTGCGGGGCCGGCCAATGGCCGGCGCATCATCGTGGCGCGGCACGCGGACGTGCTCTTCCTCACCGACGGCGGCCGGGTGTTGGATCCGGAAGCTCGCGGTCCCGGTGCGCACGTCCCGGCGGCGCAACTCGCCTGGGACTGGCGGCAATCGTCGCGCTGCACGCTGCCTGACGGGGGCGCTTTGGAGCTGACGCCCGCGCGCCATGGACCCATCGATCTCGAGGCGCTGCCGTCGCCGCTTGCCGTCACCTGGCGGCGCGGCGGCGAGCGGCTGCGTGTGCGCCGCGGCGGACCTCGCCGCGCCCTCAAGAGCTTGCTGCAGGAAGCTCACGTACCGCTCGCGGAGCGCGCGCGCCTGCCGTTGATTCTTGCGCACGGCGCGCTGATCGCGGCGGCGGACCTCTGGATCGATGAATCCGTGCGGGCATCGGCCGAGGCCCGGCATCGCGGCCGCCTCGTGTGGCGCAAGGCTAGTTCATAGCGCTGGATCCGGGCTCCTGCCCGGCCCGGCGCGCGTTGAGCAAAAAAGCGTGGTTTTTCTGCTCAACGCCCACCTGCGGCGGCGGGGCACCTCCTGTGCCTGGGTATGGCGATGGGCCGCTAGTGTGATACTCTGCTTTCCCGTCGTCCAAGCTCTGATTCATCGGGCACTTCTCACGACGGGACATCACCCCTGATATAACTTATGGCGCGATTCGTATTCGTCACCGGTGGCGTCGTATCCTCATTGGGCAAGGGTATCGCCTCCGCCTCCCTCGGGGCGATCCTCGAGGCCCGCGGCCTCAAGGTCGCCATGGTCAAGCTCGACCCCTACATCAACGTCGACCCGGGGACGATGAGCCCTTTCCAGCACGGGGAAGTGTTCGTCACCCACGACGGCACGGAGACCGATCTCGACCTCGGTCACTACGAGCGCTTCGTGCGCACGACCACCGGGCGCCACAGCAATTTCACCACCGGCCGCATCTACGAGCGGGTGATCGCCAAGGAGCGACGCGGCGACTACCTCGGCGCCACCGTGCAGGTGATCCCGCACATCACCGATGAGATCAAGCGCAGCATCCAGCTCGGGGCCGAAGGCGCTGACGTGTGCATGGTCGAGATCGGCGGCACCGTCGGCGACATCGAGTCGCTACCGTTCCTCGAGGCGATCCGCCAGCTCGGCGTCGAGCTTGGGCGCAGCAATTGCGTTTACATGCATCTCACGCTGGTGCCGATCGTGGGCGGGTCCGGGGAGATCAAGACCAAGCCGACCCAACACTCCGTCAAGGAGCTGCGCGGCATCGGCATCCAGCCGGATGTGCTGCTGTGCCGCTGCAAGCATCCGCTGCCGGAGGAGCAGCGGCGCAAGATAGCGCTCTTCACCAACGTCGAGGAGCGGGCGGTCATCTCCGCAATCGACGCCGACGACATCTACCAGATTCCCATCCTGCTGCACGAGCAGTCGCTCGACGAGATCGTCGTCGACAAGCTGCGCCTGCAAGTGCCGCAGACCGACCTCACGGAGTGGCGCCAGGTGGTGAGTGCCAGGGCGAACCCCGACGGCCAGGTGGACGTCGCCATGGTCGGCAAGTACGTGCAGATCCGCGACTCCTACCTGTCGCTGCACGAGGCGCTGATGCACGGCGGGCTGAAGTCGCGCACCCGCGTCAACATCCACTACATCGAGTCCACCGACGTCGAGCAGCATGGCACGCACGCCTTGAAGGGCATGGATGCCATTTTGGTGCCGGGCGGTTTCGGCGAGCGCGGCATCGAGGGCAAGATCCAGGCCGTGCGCTTTGCCCGCGAGCAAGGCGTTCCCTACCTGGGCATCTGCCTCGGAATGCAGGTGGCGATCGTCGAGTTCGGCCGCCATGTGCTCGGCCTGACCGGCGCCAACAGCACGGAGTTCAATCGCGCCACGGCACACCCGGTGATCGCGCTCATCAGCGAGTGGCAGGACCAGGCCCGCGGCATGCAGACCCGCGACGAGGCCTCCGCCAAGGGCGCCACGATGCGCCTGGGCGCCCAGGAGGTATTGCTCGGGGCCGGTACGCGCGCCCGGGAGACTTTCGGCAAGGACGCGATCTACGAGCGCCACCGCCATCGCTACGAGTTCAACAACAACTTCCTCGACCGCTACGCCCAAGCGGGCATGCGTTTCTCCGGCTTCTCGCCCGACAGCCTGGTGGAAGTCATCGAGATCCCCGCTCACCCCTGGTTCGTCGCGACGCAGTTCCATCCGGAGTTCACCTCGACTCCGCGCGACGGCCACCCGCTCTTCACCGGCTTCATCCGCGCCGCACGCGCTCAGCGGGCCTCGCTCCTGCCGCAGGCCGCGGGGGCGTAGTGATGAAGCGCTGCTTCGCTGAAAGGCACCGCCTCGCCCGCGTGCCTGATTTCGCATGAAGCTCGCGGGACAGGAGATCGGCATCGGCCGGGCGCTCTTTCTCATAGCGGGTCCCTGCGTCATCGAGAGCGCCGAGCTCACACAGCACGTCGCCGGGCGCCTCAAGGAGATCACCGGGCGCCTCGGCATCCCGTTCGTGTTCAAGGCTTCCTTCGACAAGGCGAACCGCTCCTCGCGCGCCAGCTACCGCGGCCCCGGGATGGAGCAGGGCCTGAAGATCCTGGAGGGAGTGAAGCGCAGCCTCGGCGTGCCGGTGCTCACCGATGTGCACGAGGACACACCGCTGGATGAGGTCGCGGCCGTCGTGGACGTGCTGCAGACGCCAGCTTTCCTCTGCCGGCAGACCAACTTCATCGTGGGTGTGGCCTCTCGCGGTAAGCCCGTCAACATCAAGAAGGGCCAGTTCCTCTCGCCGTGGGAGATGGGCAACGTCGTTGACAAGGCGCGATCTACCGGCAACGAGTCCATTCTCGTCTGCGAGCGCGGCTTCTCCTTCGGCTACAACAATCTCGTGTCCGACATGCGCTCACTTTCAGTGATGCGCTCTACCGGCTGCCCCGTGGTCTTCGACGCCACCCACTCCGTCCAGCTGCCCGGGGGGCTGGGTGCCGCCTCCGGAGGACAGCGGGAGTTCATTCCCGTCCTGGCCCGCGCGGCCGTGGCGGCGGGCGTCTCCGGCCTCTTCATGGAGACGCACCCCGATCCGGCGCATGCGCTCTCGGACGGACCCAACGCGTGGCCCCTCGACCGCATGGAGCCGCTGCTCACCACCTTGAAGGCTCTCGATGATGCCGTGAAAGCGCGGCCGTTCGAGGAGTCCCTGCTTTCACCAGAAGGAAGACCCAGATGACCCGAATCGCCGACATCCGCGGCCGTGAGATCCTCGATTCCCGCGGTAACCCCACCGTCGAAGCCGACGTCATTCTCGACTCCGGCGTGATGGGCCGCGCGGCCGTACCGTCGGGCGCTTCCACCGGCACACGTGAGGCGGTGGAGCTGCGCGACGGCGACAAGAAGCGGTATCTCGGCAAGGGTGTTCTCAAGGCCGTGGAGCACGTCAACACGGTCCTCAAGTCCGCCGTGCTCGGCGCGGATGCGCGCGACCAGGCAAGGATCGATCAGAAGATGATCGAGCTCGACGGCACCGACAACAAGGGGCGCCTCGGCGCCAACGCGATCCTCGCCATCTCGCTCGCGACCGCCCACGCGGCGGCGCGCGATGCCGGGCTGCCGCTCTATCGCTATCTTGCCCAGACCCTCACCGCGGGCCGGGAGCCGGTGATGCCCGTGCCGATGATGAACATCATCAACGGCGGCGCGCATGCCAACAACAGCCTGGACATCCAGGAGTTCATGATCCTGCCCGTCGGGGCACCGAGCTTCCGGGAGGCCCTGCGCTACGGCGTGGAGGTGTTCCATCAGCTGAAGAAGATTCTCGCCGACCGGGATTTCTCGACCGCCGTCGGCGATGAGGGCGGCTTCGCGCCCGACCTCGGCTCCAACGAGGAGACGCTCGGCGTCATCCTGCAGGCCATTGAGAAGGCCGGGTACAAAGCCGGCCGCGACATCTACCTCGGACTCGACTGCGCGAGCTCCGAGTTCTTCCACGACGGCAGCTACGACCTCAAAGGCGAGAAGCGTCGCTTCTCGAGCGCTGAATTCACGCGGTATCTCGCGGACCTCGCCGGGAAGTACCCCATCGTCAGCATCGAGGACGGCATGGCGGAGGGGGACTGGGACGGCTGGGCGCAACTCACCCGCGCGCTCGGCGAGAAGCATCAGCTCGTCGGCGACGACATCTTCGTCACCAACACGAAGATCCTCAAGGAGGGCATCGAGAGGCATGTCGCCAACGCCATCCTCATCAAGCCGAATCAGATCGGGACGCTCACCGAGACGCTGGCCGCGGTCGATCTCGCAGACGACTCCCACTACGCCTCTGTCATCTCTCACCGCTCCGGCGAGACGGAGGACAGCACCATCGCCGACCTCGCGGTCGCGACGGCGGCCACTCAGATCAAGACCGGGTCGCTCTCGCGCTCCGACCGCATCGCCAAGTACAACCAGCTGCTGCGCATCGAGGCGGAGCTCGGAAAGGTCCGCTATGCGGGCCGTGACGCATTTCCGGTGAAGGTGTGAGCAGGAGCTGGTAGCCTGATGCGCTCATGAAGTGGCTTGCTGCTGCGCTGGCTCTCTGTCTGATCCTTCTCCAGTACCGCATCTGGGTCTCTGACGACGGCGTGCGTGGTGTGGTACGTCTCCAGCACGTCGTCGCCGCGCAGCAGATGCAGAACGCCAAGCTCACCGAGCGCAACAGCCGCCTCGCCGCCGAAGTTCAGGACCTCAAGTCCGGCACCGCGGCCATCGACGAGCTCGCCCGCAGCGACCTCGGGATGATCGGGCCCAGCGAGACTTTCTATCAGGTGGTGGAACCCGCACCGGCCGTAGCCGCGCCCACCACGACGCACGCGAAAGTCGTGAAGGAAGGCCGCGGGGCCAACTGACGCGCCGAGGAGAGCCGGTCAGCGACCGTCACCCAGGCGTTGGAAACCGTGTTTCCGCCCCTGTTTCGACGAGCGGTTACAAGTTGCACTCCAGATCCCTTTCCGCCACCAGCTTCTTCAGTCTCGCGTTTTCCTGCTCGAGATGACGCGGCCTCTTCCACATCAACGCTCTCCAGCTGGCCGTAGCGCTTGCGCTAGGCGTAGAGCGTGGCGTCCGAGAAGCCGTACTTGCGGCACAGCTCCTTCACCGGCACACCGCACGGCCTCCTTCAGTAAGCCGATGATCTGCTCCTCGCTGAACCTCTTCTTCACGTCCAACCTCCTCCCCGGCGGCTAGACTCTAAACCGTTTTGCTACTCAAAATCGGGGGGACGTCGGGGACGTGCCACGCAGGATAGGCGACGAGCGATTTTTGTCGATGGTTCAGAGCAGGGTGCCTTGCTGGGCGAGCTCGCCGGGATTGACGCCGGTGCGCAGGAGGCCGCTCAGGACGAAGGTGCGCGGGTGCAGCTTCACGGTGCCCATGATGAAGTGCGGATGGCGGATGGGAATGCGCCCGCCGTAGCCACTAAAACGAACTGCTACTCTGTGGGCGCCGTGGGCCTTCCATAGCAATTGCCCACAACGGGCCTGCCTCGCCGAGTTGCTCCGCTCGCTCGGTTTCGCATCGTATAGACTAACTGGATGAGGTACTGGCTTGTAATGCCGGCTGCAGGGATAGGCCGCCGTTTCGGCACCGACCGTCCGAAGCAATACGCTCCTCTCTGCGGCCGGACAGTGATCGAGTGGGCTCTGGAGCCCTTCCTGACCGATCCGCGCTGCGCCGGCGCTGTCGTGACGCTGGCTCAGGACGATCCGTACTGGACGGCAGTTGCTCCCCCAAACGTCCTGGTGGCTGCCGGCGGCCAGGAGCGAAGCCACTCCGTGCGTAACGGCCTCACTGAGCTCGCTACGCGCGGCGATCGCGACGATTGGGTCCTGGTCCATGACGCCGCACGGCCCTGCCTACTTCGCCAGGATCTGGATCGTCTGCTTTCCGAGCTAGCAACCCACCCACTCGGCGGCCTCCTGGCTACCCCGGCTGCCGATACCCTGAAGCGCTGCGATGCCTCGCGGGAGGTGCAGCAGACTGTGGATCGCGCTGGTCTCTGGCGCGCTCTGACGCCGCAGATGTTCCGCTATGGACGCCTCTGCGAGGCGCTCGACCAAGCGCATGCCAGCGGCCGCATCCCGACCGACGAAGCTCAGGCGATCGAGTGGCTGGGCGATCGCCCGAGGATCGTGGAAGGCGCGGCTGCAAACCTCAAGATCACCAGCGCCGCCGATCTCGCGATCGCGGCCGCACTGCTGAAGGAAAGACGCTGATGAGAATAGGCTCTGGTATCGACGTGCATGCGTTCGGCCCGGGTGATTTCGTGATGCTGGGTGGGGTGCGCGTGGCGCACACGCACGGGGTCGTGGCTCATTCTGACGGCGATGTGGTGTTGCACTCGCTCACCGACGCACTGCTCGGGGCGGCGGGGCTGGGCGACATCGGCCAACACTTCAAGGATACGGACCCGCGCTGGAAGGGCGAGGACAGCAAGCGCTTCGTCCGCGCGGTGATGGACATGCTGCGCGCCCGCAAGCTCCGGGTCGGCAATGCCGATATCACGGTGCTGGCGGAACGCCCGAAGCTGTCGCCCATCCGAGATGAAATCCGCCGCCAGGTGGCGGAGCTTCTGGAAGTCGGCGTCGACTGCGTCAACGTGAAGGCAACGACCACCGAGAAGCTCGGCTTTCTCGGACGGGCCGAGGGCATCGCCGCGCAGGCCGTGGTGCTCCTGCTCGATGTCGAATGAATTGCCCGGAGCGATTGCTCGCCGCAATCCCGGCGGCTCGGCCCGCTGCGCGCGTGTCGGCATCCAGAGCCGCTCCTGGCGGCTTGGTCATGACGACACGCAACGCGTCTCGGCCCCTGCGGCCGCGAGGGCAAAGCGCGAGGACGCAGCCTCGCGATGAATCGAGGCCTGGGGATAAAACCTCTCCATGAATGGTATTGAAGCGGCGGCGCTCGATCCGCCGCGGGCCCACGGTGCACCGCTCTGCCCGGGCAGATTGCGCACCGAGCCGGAGGATTTTCTGGTCGAGGAGCTGCTCGGATTCGAAGCGGCAGGTACTGGTCAACATGTCCTGCTGAAGGTCCGCAAGCGCAATGCCAATACCCAGTGGATCGCCGGCGAGCTCGCACGTACTTGCGGCTGCCGGCCGGGCGAGGTGGGCTACGCGGGCTTGAAGGATCGCCACGCGGTGGCTACCCAGTGGTTCACGGTGCCGCAGTCGCGACTCTCGCCTGAGGATTGGGTCGGGATCAGCACCGGCGAATACCAAGTGCTGGAGGCGCATCGCCACTCTCGCAAGCTGCCGCGCGGCGCGCTGGCGGGTAACCGCTTCGTCATCAGAGTTCGCGGCACTGTCGCGGATGACCTATCGCTCTCCAGCCGTCTTGCAGACATCGAAAGGCGCGGCGTACCGAATTATTTTGGACCGCAGCGCTTCGGCAGGGGCGGGGCCAACCTGAAGCGTCTGAGCGCGGATTTGCGCTCACTCAAGCCGCTGGAGCGGGGATTCATTCTCTCGGCGGCGCGCAGTCTCGTCTTCAACGCCGTGCTGGCCGAGCGCGTCGCCGACGGAAGTTGGGTAAGTCTCGAGCCTGGCGACCTGGCCAACCTCGACGGGCGCGGCAGTCACTTCCGGGTCGACGCAGTCGACGAGGCACTCGAAGCGCGGCGCGCAGAGCTCGACATCCATCCCACCGGTCCGCTCTGGGGACGCGGCTCGCCGCCGAGCAGCGGCAGAGTCCTGGAGCTGGAGCAGCGGGTCGCGGCCGGGCTGAGCACAGCGTGCGAGATGACCGTCGTGGCTGGCATGGAGCAGGAGAGGCGGAGTCTGCGGCTCGCCGTGCGAGACCTGCGCTGGCAGCGGGAGGGGGGCCAGAGCTCGCCAGAGGCGGGGCGGCAATTGCAGGACGCGGAACAGGGTCCGCGGGAAGCGCAGCGGGATTCGCAGCAAGCGGAACGGGCCGCGATTCTCCTCGAGTTTCGCCTCACCCGCGGCGCCTACGCCACGACGGTGCTGCGGGAGATTTTTGCGCTGGAGGCCGATTACGACGAAAGCAGCACGTAGACCGCGCCCGTGCCGCCGTCGACCTGCCGCGCGGAGACGTACGCCAGCACTGGACCCACCTTGCGCAGCATCGCGCCCACCATCCCTTTCAGCACCGGACCGCGATGTCCGGACCGTAGCCCCTTGCCGTGGATGATGCGCACGCAGCGCCACTGCCGCATCAGCGCCTGCGCCAGGAATTCGCGCAGCGCCTGCTTCGCGTCGGCGACGGTGAGGCCATGCAGGTCGATTTCCCCTTGGACGCGGTAGTCGCCGCGGCGGAGCTTGCGCAGGACGGCGGGCTGGATGCCGGCACGCTGAAAGACGAGCTCCTCGCCGCCGGCAAGCTCCGGGTCGATGACTTCATCGCGCAGGCTCTCTTCGAGGACGGCAAGCCGGTCGGCTCGCGCAAAGCGCGCAGCCGGACGCGCGCGGCGAGGGCGCTTCGCCGGATGCTCGGTCGCCAGTGCTGGGGTCCCCAAGGGCTTGACGTCCCGGACCGCCTCGCGGAAGAGCTGCGCGTCATCCGGGCGCGTCTCCCCGCGGTCCGCATCCGCGCAGGCGGGCGAACTCCCCGAGAGCCGCCGCCGCGAGTCGGAAGCGGAAGGCGGACCGGACAGCCCTTTCGGCGATCTGGGACTCACGCTACCTCCGTGGAATTTGCTTCCAGTATAGTGACGCGCCTTCGGAGGGGGTTTCCCCGGGGCACCGCTCATTACGAAGGCGGCTCCCAGGGGCCTAGGCCTTGCAATACGATACATCAGGACAGTGAAGATCCTCGTCAGCAACGATGATGGTTACCGCTCCCGCGGGATCCGCCTCCTCAAGGAGGCGCTCGCCAGCCTCGCCACAATCACCGTCGTCGCGCCGGATCGCAATCGTAGCGGCGCGAGCAACTCCCTCACCCTCGACATGCCGCTGCGCGTGTTTGAGTCGGAGCCCGGCGCCTACTACGTCCAGGGCACGCCGACAGACTGCGTGCATCTGGCCATCACGGGCTTGTTCGATTACGAGCATGACATGGTGGTGTCCGGCATCAATGACGGCGCCAACCTCGGCGATGACGTGCTTTACTCCGGCACCGTCGCGGCGGCGATGGAGGGCCGCTTTCTCGGCCTGCCGGCAATCGCGATCTCCTTGTGCACGACGCCCGATGAGGAGGCCCATTTCGAGACGGCTGCCCAGGTGGCGCGGCAGCTCGTGGCGCAGCTCCTGCCGAGCCCGCTCGAGCCGGCTCTCATCCTCAACGTCAACGTCCCCAATCTGCCGCTGGCGGCGCTTCAGGGCTTTCGCAGCACGCGGCTGGGATACCGCCATCGCTCGGAGCCCATCGTGCCTGCCCACGATCCTCGCGGGCGGCCAGTTTATTGGGTGGGACCCGCGGGGCCGCAACAGGACGCCGGACCCGGCACCGACTTCGAAGCCATCGCCCAGGGATATGTTTCCGTGACTCCCTTGCAAATCGATCTCACGCGCCACTCGGCACTGCCAGCCTTGCAGCACTGGCTGGAAGGCATCCATGCCTGACCTGCGGTTTTCCGGTATCGGCATGACTTCGGCGCGCACGCGCGACCGGCTGGTGCAGCGCCTACGCGAGCAGGGCATCACCAGCCCTGCGGTGCTCGATCGGATACGCAATGTACCGCGGCATATCTTCGTCGACGAAGCGCTCGGCAGCCGGGCCTACGAGGACACCGCCCTGCCGATCGGGTTCGGGCAGACGATCTCTCAGCCCTACATCGTCGCGCGCATGACCGAGGCGCTGCTTCAAGGCGGCTCAGTGCAGAAGGTGCTCGAGGTCGGTACCGGCTGCGGCTATCAGACCGCGGTGCTCGCGCCGCTCGTCGAGCGCATCTACACCATCGAGCGCATCGCGCCGCTTCTTGATCGCGCCAAGGAGCGGCTGAAGGAGCTCGGCGTGCGCAATGTCAGGTTCCGGCACAGCGATGGCAGCGCAGGGTGGAAGACTCAGGCGCAGTTCGACGGCATTCTCGTTGCCGCTGCACCGCTCGTCGTTCCCGAGGCGTTGCTGAAGCAGCTGCAGGTGGGCGGGCGCCTACTCGTGCCGGTGGGCCCGGAAGGGAAGCAGGAGCTGGTGCGGTTCACGCGCCGGGAGCAGCGCATAGACCGCGAATCCTTGGGGCCAGTGGCCTTCGTACCCCTGCTCGGCGGGACGGGTTGATCTGATATTTAAGGTTAGATTAATTGTTTAACCTTATGAAATCGATATAGATTCAAATCTACAGTTGCTAAGCGGAGCGGGACCTGTTTAACATGTGCCCCCTGTCGCTGAGCGCCGACAGTGCGCGCGGTCCAGGCAGGACAGCCGGAAGAGGGCACAGGGAGGAGGGGATGCCGAAGAGAAAAGCAACAACAGCGATTGACAAGAAAAAAAGCATGCCGTCGTCCGCGGTCTGTCAGCTCCGGATGATGGGTCGGTTGGTTGATGCCCCTCCCCCTGTGTCTTCTTCCGGCGGCCCTGCCGCCGGAAGAAGAAATGTCATGTGCGGCAAGGGTGCAGGAAGAATTCCTCTTCTCTTACTCTAAGAACAGCGCCGCGACGGCGTGCCGCTCTTCCTGCACCAGGATGTTGTAAGTGCGGCAGGCCGCGCCGAGATCCATCGCCTCGAGTCCCACGCCGCGCGCGGCGAACACGGCCCGGATATCCGCCGGCGGGAAGCATTGCCGCTCGCCGGTACCGAGGAGCACCACTTCAGGTGAGAGCGCAAAAACCGCCTGCAAGTGCTCGGGCCGTAACGCCTCGAGCCGTGCTGGCGGCCAGTCGGTGATCAGCCGATCGGCGGACACGATGCAGCTCGAGCGCACGTGCTCTTCGCCTATGCGCAGCTCCGTGCGCGAGTAGGCGCGTACCAGGTTCACTCGCGAGCTACTTTCCAATGTGAACTTCATCAGACGGTACGATAGCGCCCGTGCGCGCGATCGTCATCGTCATTGCGGATTTGTATCTCGAGCCGGAGCTCGCCCGCAGCGACGCCTCGGCCCCGGGGATCGAGTATCTCGCGCGCTTCGGCGACACCGCGACGCACACTGAGGGCTGGCGCGCATGGACCGCTCATTGGCTTGGCCTCTCCCGATACGCGGGTGCGGCACCCGCCAGCGTCGCAGCAGCCGCACTGCCTGAGGCGCCGGCAGGCCCCGTCGTATGGCTCGCCACACCGTTGCATCTGAGCGCGGGAATGACGAGCTTGCACTGCGACCGGCGCAGCATTCTTCGCCTCGAGCACGCGGAGCTCGAGGCGCTCGCGGCGAGTTTCCGCGACACCTTTCACGGCTCCGGGTTCGATCTCCATCCGCTCACGGGCGGCGAGCTCCTGCTCTCGGCGCCGCCGCTGACAGCACCGGCGAGGACTACGGAGCCCGCGCGGATGCTGCTGACCTCCGTCGCCGAGGCGCTTGCCGTCGGAGAGGGTGCTGCGATATTGCGGCGACTCGGCGCCGAAATCGAGATGTGGCTGCACGGTCACCCGCTCAACGATGAGCGCATGCGGCGCGGCGCTGCGCCGGTTGCAACGCTATGGGTATGGGGCGGCGGCGCGCCGGCCACCTCGTCTCCCACGGCTGCGCAAGAGATTCCTGACGCGGCTTTTGGGTCGGATGCGTACGTTCGCGGTCTCTGGCGACTTGCGGGAGGAGAAACCCGGCCGATGCCGGTAGACTGGGCGGCGATGATCAGGGAGCCGCGCGTGCAGCGCGCGCTCGGTGTCGTGGAGGTTGCCGAATTGCTGCATGCCAATCCTTCCTGGCCTCTCGCGCAGGCCGTGGCGGAGATCGACCGCCGGCTGATATCGCCCTCTCTCGCCGCTTTGCGGCGCGGTGAAGTCGAGCGGCTGGTGTTGCTCGCCAATGATCGATCGCTCACGCTGCGCGCGGGCGACCGTTGGCGCCTCTGGCGGCGGCTGCGGCCGGTGCGCACCGGCTACGAGGTCCTGGTGTGAATCTGCGCGTCGTGCGGCGCACGGCCTGCGCCGAAGAGGCGCAGATACTCGCAAGCGCCGGGCTGCACCCGGTGCTGCGGCGAATATACCTTCGCCGCGGCGTGCGCACGGCCGACGACCTCGACCTCTCGCTCGATCGCCTGTTGCCGGTGAGCACGCTGGAAAGCATCGCCAACGCGGTAGATCTGCTGCTGGAGCATCGGGCCGCGGGCCGCGTGCTGGTGATTGGAGATTTCGATGCCGACGGCGCTACCAGTACCGCGCTCGTCGTCAGGGCGCTGGCGGCCTGGGGTTTCGCCGCGGTCGATTTCCTCGTGCCCAATAGGTTCGAGTTCGGCTACGGCCTCACGCCGGAGATCGTGCGCCTGGCCGCGGAACGCGCGCCGTCGCTCATCATCACCGTCGACAACGGGATTTCGAGCGCGGCCGGGGTGGCTGAGGCCCGCTCGCGCGGCATCGATGTGCTGATCACGGATCATCATCTGCCCGGCAGCGACATCCCCACGGCCAACGTCATCGTCAATCCCAACCTGACAGGCAGCCTCTTCAAGAGCCGCGCGCTGGCAGGCGTGGGGGTGGCGTTCTACGTGATGGCGGCGCTGAAGCGGCGCCTCGACCAGGAGCGGTTGGCTCCGCCGGGAGCACCCGGCGCCGCGGAGTTCCTCGACCTCGTCGCCCTGGGTACGGTCGCCGACCTCGTGCCGCTCGATGCCAACAACCGGGTGCTCGTAGCGCAAGGGTTGCGGCGCATCCGCGCCGGCCGCTGCGCGGCCGGCATCCGCGCATTGCTCGAGATAGCGGGACGCCCTCTCGAGGGTCTCGTTGCGCCCGATCTCGCGTTTGGCGTCGCTCCGCGGCTCAACGCGGCGGGGCGGATCGACGACATGACAGTGGGGATACAGTGCCTGCTGGCCAATGATGCCGCCACCGCCGGCGCGCTCGCTGCGCGTCTGGACGAGCTCAATCACGAGCGCCGGGCGATCGAGGCGCGTATGCAGGCGGAGGCGCTCGCGGCGGTGCGTCAGCTGCGCGATCCAGGCCCGAGGGCTCTGCAACGAAGCGGCGTGTGCCTGTTCGATGAGAGCTGGCACCAGGGAGTCGTCGGTCTGGTCGCGAGCCGCGTCAAGGACCGACTTCGCCGGCCCGTGATCGCGTTCGCAGTCGCGGGCGAGGGGCAGCTGCGCGGCTCGGCGCGCTCCATGCCGGGCATTCACATCCGAGACGTACTCGCCAATCTTGATGCGCGCCATCCGCAGCTCATCGGCAAGTTCGGCGGTCACGCCATGGCGGCCGGCCTGTCACTCGAGCGCTCCCGACTGGACTTCTTCGCTCGCGCCTTCGATGAGGAAGTCGCAGCCTGGGCGGCGCAGTGCGGCCCGAGCGATGCCATCGAGACCGATGGTGAGCTGACGGTGGAGGAAATCGCGCTCGAGACGGCGCACGCGCTGCGCGCCGGCGGTCCTTGGGGCCAGGCGTTCCCGGAGCCGTGCTTCGATGGTGTGTTCGCTATCCGCAGTGCCCGCGTGGTCGGCGACCGGCACCTGAAGATGTGGCTGGAGTTCCCCCGGACCGGCCGCTCCTTCGATGCGATCGCCTTCAATCACATCGAGGCGCAGGCGGCATTCACGCTCCCCGAGGGCGCAGTGCAGCTCGTCTATCGGTTGGATGTCAACGAGTTCCAGGGTGAGCGGCGGCTGCAGCTTTTGGTCGACCACGTGTTGCCGAGCCCATAGAAGCGCTCGCGATGACTGCAGACCCGCGCGCGGTAGGTGAGCGAGGCCCCAACGGCGTCCGCGACGAAAAGTCTTACCTCTGATCGGCGCGCGCCTGCTGTGTGCGCGCGATTTCCCGATCGCAGCGCAGGATCTCGCCCTTGTCAGCCGTTGCTTGCGCGCTGGCCTCCGCGAAGCCTGCGGGGAAGGCGGCAACGGCTCGGGCATACCACTGCTTGGCGCTCTGCCAATCGCGCAGACGCTCGGGCCGCGAGTCCGATGCGTGTGTGGCCAGTGTCTGGTAGACGTCACCGAGGAGCGACTGCGCCGCAGCTTGGGCGAATTGGAAGTCCGCGCTCGCTTGCTGTGTGGGCGCCGCCTGCGACAGCTCCCGCAGGGAAGCCCGCAGGAGCGAGCGAGCCCGGGCGGGCTGGCCCTCATCGAGAGCGGTTTTCGCCAGGACGATGAGCGTCCGTCCCGCTCCGATGTGATATTGACCCACCTTGGGATCGGCCGCCGACAGCGACTGAAAACTCGCGCGCGCTGCCTTGCCGTAATGCTCGGCCTCGCCGAAGCGCCGCATCTGATCCAACGCATCGGCGAGATCGAACTCGGCGAACGCTTCCAGGTTGCGAAAGTCGATGTTTTGCGGCTGCGCGACGGTCAGCGTCTGCAGGCCCTGCAATGCGCTCCGATCCTGCGCCAGCGCGGCGGCCTCATCGCCGCTCGCGGCGAGGATCTCGGCTTCCCGCTGTTCGGCGAGCGCGAGCCGGCGAGCGGTGAGCAGATCGTGCGGGTCGCTGGCCGAGAGCGACTGCAGCTGCTGGGTGGCCTGGCGCATGAGGAGCAGCGACGCGGCGGAGTCACCGCGGATCTTGAACAGCTTGTAGCCCCGGTCAAGAGCGCTCACGGCAGTCAGGATCTGATAGCGGCGGTCGTTCGGGTGGCGGGAAGCGAGCAGCCGGCTCTGGGTCACCGTCTGCAGCGAGTAGGAGAGCGCGGTGACCGAGTCACCCAGCGTCCACGTCAAGTCGCTCAGCTTGCCGAAAGTCTGGATCAGGTTGAGCCGCGCTGCCGGATCGGCCGGCTGCGCGCGCAGGCTTGCCTGCCAGAGGGCGAGCGCCCGCCGATAACTGTCGAGCGCGCCGGGGTAATCGCCCTCGTTGGCGGAGAGGCCCTCGCCCTGCAGATCGCCCAGCCGCAGATACGCCGCGGCGAGGTCGCGCTGCAAGCCCGGATCGTCGCCTGCTTCCCGCGACAGGCCATCGAGGTAGTGGAGCGCCGTGTGGATCAGGAGACGCCGGCTGGGCGCCGCACCGGGAAGATCGCGGATGGAGTCATGGATATCGAAGATCAGCGAGTCCGCGAGCCTGCGCACGTCATCGAACCGGCGCTGCGCCAGAGCGCGCTGCATGTTGGCGATGTGCGCTTCCCGCAGCGTCGCCACGTAACCAACGGCGAGCGCGAGGAAGATGAGAGCCGCGGCAGTAACGGCGGCAATGTGGCGCGCCACGAATACGGATGCCCGGTAGCCGAGAGTGGGTCTGCGGGCCGACACCGGCAGATGCTCCAGGTGCCTGCGGATGTCTTCCGCCAGGCGCTCCACGGTTGCGTACCGGCGCTCGGGCTCGTGCTGCAGCGCCATCAGGATGATGTTGTCCAGATCGCCGCGCAACTTGCGGCTGATGTCGCCCGGCAAGCGCTCGGGCAATGCGCCCGGCTCGCCTCGCCGGCGCGCCGCGGTGCTCGGCTTGGCGGGCTCGGTTGCGATCACCGGCTTCAATCCCCGGCCGCCCGTAGTGACACGATCGCCGAGGCGAAACGGCTTGGCTCCCGTCAGCAGCTCGTAAAGGATGACTCCGAGGGCGTAGACATCGCTCGCGGCCGAAATCGGCTCGCCCTTGAGCTGTTCGGGGCTGGCGTACTCGGGAGTCAGGATCATGCGGCCCACGTTGACGGTCGCGCCGGCGGGCACCGGTATGGGGCCCGGCTCGAGGATCTTCGCGATCCCGAAATCGAGCAGCTTCGGCACGCCCTCGGGAGTCACCAGGATGTTGCGCGGCTTCAGGTCCCGGTGGATGACGGTGCGCTGGTGCGCGTACTGCACGGCCGAGCATACCGGCAGGAATAGGCGCAGCCGCGCGGCAATGTCGAGGGGGTGCCGCTCGCAGTATTCATCGATGGGCTCGCCAACGATCAGCTCCATCACGAGGTACGGTACCCCATCCTCCGTGGTACCCCCGTCGAGCAGCCGGGCGATGTTCGGATGCTGGAAAGCCGCCAGGATCTGTCGCTCGGTGCGCAGCCGCTGGCCGACGAATTCGGCGTCCACTCCGGCGCGCACCAACTTGATGGCGACCTGATGCTCGTACTCGCCATCGATCCGCACCGCGCGGTAGACCTCCCCCATTCCCCCCGCACCGATTTCCTCGAGGAGCTCGTACCGGCCGAGGCGGCGGCCGACGTGCCGATTCGGCTGGCGAAGCCTTTGCGCCGCGGCCGCTGCAGCGGTTTCCAGGAACCCGGCGCCGGCATCTCCCTCTGCAGAGAGCAGACACTCGACTTCAGCGCGCAGCGCAGGATCGCGCGCGCCGATGCGTTCGAGGTAGGCGGCGCGCGCCGGTCCGCTGAGCAGCCGCGCATCGGCGAGCGCGGATTTCACCTGTTGCCAGCGCTCGGCATCGATAGTCTGCTGCAGATGACCCCCAATGCTTCTTGCGCCGCTTGTTGTTACCGACCCGCCTCGGAGCCCATCTTCGCAGGAATCCGGGGCTGCGCAAGATGCCCGTGGGCGGGGCCGCGCGGGGTGGCCGCGACCGGGGGTGAGCTAGGGCAGCCCCTCGTAAATTTGCTGCAAGGACAGCGCGAGATCGATGAATTTCAGCTCGAGAGCCTGCTCGAGCGAATCCAGGACTACCGGCACCCACTCCTCGGTTCTTCGGTACAGGGTCACGAGGGCGGACTTCTGTGAGATCAGCACGATCTCGTGGATGGAGGGTAGCTCCCGGTAGGTGAAAGCCTTTTCCCTGCGGTCGCAAAGACGTTGCCCGCGATCAGTTCGTGCGGCTGCCATGGCTCGGACATGGCATAGATCTGTCCGGCCACGTATTCGTGCCGCTCAGGGCTGCATTCCTCACCTCGGCCTGTCGCCGTCGTTCGGCATGCGTGTCGGCTTTGCCGGTTTCAATATCAATCACAATATCGATACTTCGGATGTCAACTACGAAGGTCGCCTGAAGTTGCGGACGGTGACGGGCTTGCTCGACTGGTATGTGCTCGGGGGAGGTTTCCACCTGACGGCGGGCGTCGCCGGCAATGGCGCCAAGCTCGACGTGGTGGGAGAGCCGAGTCAGGGCACCTATACCATCGACGGCAGAACGTACTCGAGCGCGCAGGTCGGCTCCTTGAGCGGCGAGCTCAAATTTGGCAATTCCGTCTCGCCGTACCTCGGCTTCGGCTGGGGGAATCCCGCGGGCGAGAACGGCCGCGTCCACTTTCTCTTCGATGTCGGCGCCACCTATGGTGGAGCGCCGACTGTTTCGCTGATCGCGCAGTGCGGGCCTGGCGCACCGCCGGGCTCATCGCTGTGCGGCCAAGCGCAAAGTGACGTCGCAGCCGAGGAGGCCAAGCTGAGCCACAAGGCGGACTTCCTGCGCTGGTACCCTGTGGTGAGACTCGGGGTTGGCGTGCGGTTCTGAGCGCCGAGAGGCTGCTGCTTTGACGCAGCGAGCCCAGCCGTTTAGCATGCCGGGCTCTTTACGGCACCGCTTCAACCCCGACGGCAGCGAAATATGGAAGTCAATCAGCTCAAGCGACAGCTCAAAGACTTAGGCGAGCGCACCGCCTCGCTACGGGGGTTTCTTTGAGTACGACCGCAAGAAAGAGCGCCTCGAGGAGGTAGGGCGGGAGCTCGAGGAGCCGGCCGTCTGGTCGCAGCCGGAGCGCGCGCAGGAGCTCGGGAAGGAGCGCGCCCGCCTCAGCGCCGACGTCACCGAAATCGATCGCACGACCAAGGGTATTGCCGATGCGGCGGAGCTCCTGGAGCTCGCCGAGGGGGAGGGCGATGAGGCCACCGCCCAGGACATCGGCCGGGATGCCGAGCGGCTCGAGGGCGAGGTCCGCCGCCTCGAGCTCAAGCGCATGTTCCGCGGCGAAATGGACTCGCACAGCGCCTTCCTCGACATCCAGGCGGGTGCCGGCGGTACCGAGGCGCAGGACTGGGCGCAGATGCTGCTGCGCATGTACCTGCGCTGGGGCGCGGCGCACGGCTTCGGCTGCGAGGTGATCGACTCTAATGCTGGCGAGGTGGCGGGCCTGAAAGGTGCCACGGTGGAATTCAAGGGCGACTATGCGTATGGCTGGCTGCGCACCGAGACCGGCGTCCATCGCCTGGTCCGCAAGTCACCGTTCGACTCCGGCAACCGGCGCCACACCTCCTTCGCGTCCGTGTTCGTGTCGCCGGAGATCGACGATGACATCCAAATCGACATCAACCCGGCGGACCTCAAGACTGATGTCTACCGCTCCTCAGGGGCCGGCGGCCAGCACGTCAACAAGACAGAGTCGGCCGTCCGCATCACGCACATGCCCACGGGCATCGTGGTCGCATGCCAGAATGAGCGCAGCCAGCACAAGAACCGCTCGACGGCCATGAAGATGCTGAAGGCGAAGCTGTACGAGCTCGAAGTGAACAAGCGTAACGCCGCCGCAAGAGTCCTGGAGGACTCCAAGTCGGACGTGAGCTGGGGTAATCAGATTCGCTCCTACGTTCTCGACCAGTCACGCATCAAAGACCTGCGGACCGGGGTGGAAGTGGGCAATACCACTGCGGTGCTCGACGGCGATCTCGATCAATTCATGGAGGCATCACTCAAGGCGGGCCTATAAACACATGACAGACAAGCAGCAAGACAACGGCGCCGGCACGCCGGAACACGGGGACGAGAACAAGCTGATCGCGGAGCGCCGCGGCAAGCTCACGGCCCTGCGTGCGCGCGGCGCCGCCTTCCCGAACGACTACCGCCGCACTGCGCTCGCGGGGGAGCTGCAGAGCGCTTATGAGGAGCGCAACGGCGAATGGCTCGACGCAAACCCGACCCGGGTCAGCGTCGGCGGCCGCATGATGCTCAAGCGCACCATGGGCAAGGTCAGCTTCGCCAACGTCGCCGACCGTACCGGCCAGATTCAGCTTTTCCTGCAGAAGGACGCGGCCGGGGCCGAGGCGTATGAGGACTTCAAGTCATGGGACGTCGGCGACATCGTGGGCGCAACCGGCGTGTTATTCCGCACGAAGACCGACGAGCTATCCGTGCGCGTCGAGAGCCTGCGCCTGCTGGTCAAGTCCCTGCGGCCATTGCCTGATAAGTGGCACGGGCTCGCCGACGTCGAAACGCGCTATCGCCAGCGTTATGTCGATCTGATCGTCAACGAGACCAGCCGGAACGTATTTCGGACGCGGGCGCGGGTCATCAGATACCTGCGCGATTTCCTCGATTCGCTCGATTTCATCGAGGTTGAAACGCCCATGATGCAGCCGATCCCGGGTGGGGCGGTCGCACGGCCGTTCGTGACGCATCACAACGCGCTCGACCTCGACATGTATCTGCGCATCGCGCCGGAGCTGTATCTGAAGCGGCTGGTGGTGGGCGGATTCGAGCGCGTGTACGAGATCAACCGCAACTTCCGCAACGAGGGGCTCTCGACCCAGCACAATCCGGAATTCACGATGCTGGAGCTCTACCTCGCGTATGCCGATTACCGCGATCTCATGGACTGGGTCGAGAAGGCGATCCGCGGCCTCGCCGACACCACCCATGGCTCGCAGCGCCTGAGCTATCAGGGGCGCGAGTACGACCTCTCGCGGCCCTTCCGCCGGGTCACGGTGGAGCAGGCGATCCTCGAGAACAATGCAGACTTCGACCCCATGTCGCTGCGCGATGCCACGTACCTGCACAAGTTCTGCGAGAAGCTCGGCATCCCCGTGCAGCCGCATGACGGCCCCGGGAAGCTGCAAATCGAGATTTTCGAGAAGACCGCCGAGCACACCCTGCTCGATCCGACGTTCGTGCACGCGTACCCGGCGGAAGTGTCGCCGCTCTCCCGTGCCAATGACGCCGACCCCTTCCTCACCGATCGGTTCGAGTTCTTCCTTGCCGGGCGCGAGTTGGCCAACGGCTTCTCCGAGCTCAACGACCCGGAGGATCAGGCAGCGCGCTTTCGCGCGCAGGTGGCGCGCAAGGACCGGGGCGATGAGGAAGCGATGTTCTTCGACGCCGACTATGTGCGCGCGCTCGAGTACGGCATGCCGCCCACCGCCGGCATCGGCGTCGGGATCGACCGGCTGGTGATGTTCTTCACCGATTCTCCCTCCATTCGCGATGTGATCCTGTTTCCGCACATGCGGCCGGAATGAATTGCCTGGAGCAATTCATGACGACACGCCTGGTGTGTTGGCCCCCGCGTCAGCGGGGTGAGGCCCAGGAAAAGGTTGAGCAATGAGTCCCGATGCGCCGATAGGCGTCTTCGATTCGGGAGTCGGCGGCCTCACGGTGCTCAAGGCGCTCGTGACGCAGCTGCCGCGGGAGCGGTTCGTGTATCTTGGCGACACCGCTCGTCTGCCCTACGGCACCAAGAGTCCGCAGACGGTAGTGCGCTATGCGCTGCAGGCGGCGGAGGCGCTGGCGGACTATGGTTTGAAGTGCCTGGTTCTCGCCTGCAACACTGCGTCCGCTGTGGGATTGGCCGCCGTCAGCGAGCGCATCCGCGATGTGCCCGTCATCGGTGTGATCGAGCCTGGCGCCGAGGCTGCATGTCTCGCTTCGCGCTCCGGGCACATCGCCGTCATCGCAACTGAAGGCACTGTCCGCGGCGGCGCATACCAGGATGCGATCGTTCGCCGCCGCAGCGATGCACGCGTCAGCGCGGTGCCGGCGCAGCTGTTCGTGGCGCTGGCCGAGGAAGGCCTCTGCCGCGGCCCGATTGCGGAGAGCGTCGCGCGCCATTACCTGGAGCCGCTCTTCAACGCCCGTGCGGGCGGATCCCGCCCCGATACGCTCGTGTTGGGGTGCACGCACTTCCCGATGCTCGCGGAGGTGATCCGCGCCGCCGCCGGCCCCGACGTCAGCATCGTCGATTCCGCGGAGACGACAGCGCGCTACGTGCGGCAGACACTCGAGTCGAGAAACTTCGCGGCCCGACACGGAGAGGGGAGCCTGCGCCTGCTCGCGACGGATGCCGCGGACCGGTTTGCGAGAATCGGCGGCCGCTTCCTCGAGCGCCCCATCCGGCCGCACGAGGTCGAGCTGGTAGATCTCTAAAGGCGCTGGGTCCCGGCCGCCAGCATATCAAATAGTGCCAACGGACCTTAATCGGGCAGCGGGTACGGTAGATCCAGCCGCTCGAGGCCGTGCGGCAGCTCTTCGCTCGGGGTTGGCGCCAGCGGAGGTACGCCGGCCCGCCGCGGTCCCGCCGGTGAGCTTGCGAAAGGCGCCCAGACTGCGCCCGTTTGGGTGAGCTCCGAGGACACGGCCGCATGCAGAGCCGCGCCCGCTGCGGGGGCTCCTACGTTGGAGCGGGTGAGCGCCGCGGCTCCTGCCTGCGAAGGCCGCAATGGCGCGCTGACACGTTCCAACATTGCGTCGGGTGGGGTGGCGGCAGACAGCTCCGGCTCAGCCGTGGGCAGGGGTGCCACCGCCAGAAACTCACAGCGGCCATCCTCGAGCCGCACCGCCTCCACCACCTTGAATACGCGCCCGTCGGGCAGCTCGCCGCTGTCGCCCGGCTTGAGGTCGAGCGGAGCGCGCGAGCGGAACCGCTGCAGCCGGCGCTTGACGCGTCCGCGGTAGTGAGCGCGTGCGATCACTTCCTGGCCGGTGTAGCAGCCTTTGTCGAAGGCGATCGCGCCGACGAGGTCGAGATTCAACATCTGTGCGACGAATTCCTCGGAAGTCGCGCCGTAGATCTGCGGAAGTCCCGCAATGATGTCGAGCTGGCTCCAGACTTCCCGTCGCGCGGGCTCGCTGTGCGGCAAGCTGGCCGCGCCTGTCGCGGAATCGCCCGCTTGCGCCTCTGCCGCCGCCGCAAGCAACAGCCATCGGACCGGCTGCTCCCCTACGCAAATCACCACGGCCTCGCCTATGCGGCATTGTTTTCCGACTGCGCTGGGAAACGCGGCGAGCGGTGCGAAGGCAGTCTCGAGCGAGTGGAGCTCCGCCGTCCCGCCGAGCCCGCACGCGATGAGCCCGGAGATCCGCCAGTTCTGCGACTCGTCCGTCACTTTCACCTTGGCGCGCAGCACGTACCGCGACAGGCGGCCCGCCACGTTGGTCGCCAATTCGCGTGGCAGCACCGCGAGGAAGTCGTTCGCTGCGAGCTGCACGATGCGCAGCAGCGCGATCGTGCGGCCCTGCGGGTTATGTATACCGGCGAGTGCCGAGCGCTCGGCGCTCACCCGTCCGAGGTCATTCGATAGTTGTCCTTGCAGGAAACGCACGACATCGGTGCCGGCGATGCGCACAGCAGCGAGATCGTCGAGCTCAACGGTCTGGAGATGGCATCCATTCATACGATTAATTGGCGTTCATGGCCGCGGGAGCTGAATTCTGGCACACTGTAATATATGCCGATCAGCTCAGAGAAGAACTCCCCGCTGCTGCCTTCCGTTCCGTCGTCCGAGCCCGCCTCCCGCGCAACCGCTGCCGGATCTGCCGATACTGCGCCGCCAGCCGCGCGCCGGCGGGAGATCGGTGGACCCTCGGGGCCCGAGCCGACGCGCTTCGGCGACTGGGAGCGCAAGGGACGCTGCATCGACTTCTAGTCCGCGAACGCCGCCCATGACCGAACGACCTCTCTCGCCGCACCTGTCCGTGTACAGGATGTCGCGGTACACGTTGCTGACTTCAATTCTGAACCGCGCCACCGGGTTGGCGCTGTCGGCGGGGCTCATTCTCCTCGTCTACTGGCTGGTCGCGATTGCGAGCGGTCCCGCCGCCTACCGTGCCGCGCGTGCCGTGCTCTCGCGGGGTGAGCTCAAGGCGGTTTACGTCATTTTGCTCGCGGCCTTCTCCTATCATTTCTTCGCCGGCATCCGTCACCTCATCTGGGATACGGGACACGGCCTCGAGCGCACGCAGTCACAACGCAGCGCCGCGCTCGTCGCGATAGCCAGTATCCTGCTCTTCATCGGTCTGGTGTGGTGGGCGCTGCACGCGGGCGGGCGCGCGCCATGAGCCTGCGCAGTCCGCTCGGCAAGGTCCTCGGCCAGGGGTCGGCCAAAGACGGGGTGCATCACTGGTGGGTGCAGCGCCTGAGCTCCGTGGCACTGGTGCCGCTCACCGTCTGGTTCGTCGTCTCTCTGCTGTCGCTGCCTGCAATCGATCACGCCACGATCACCGCCTGGATCGGACAGCTCTGGTCGGCGGTGTTCCTCATCCTGCTGGTGATCACCGGCGCCTGGCATTCGCAGCTCGGCGTGCGCGTGGTGGTAGAGGATTACGTCCACGGCCATGGCTCCAAGGCCCTGACGCTGGCCCTGGTGACGTTCTTTCACGTGGTGGTCGCGGCAGCCGGGGTGCTCGCGATCCTCAAGGTGGCGTTGGGAGGTGCCCGATGACCGCATACGAGTTCATCGATCACACCTACGACGTCATCGTGATCGGGGCAGGTGGCTCGGGACTGCGCGCGACGCTGGGTCTCGCGGAGGCGGGACTCTCCACCGCTTGCATCACCAAGCTCTTCCCGACGCGCAGCCACACCGTGGCCGCGCAGGGCGGCATCAGCGCAGCGCTCGGCAACATGGGCGAGGACGACTGGCGCTGGCACATGTACGACACCGTCAAGGGCTCCGACTGGCTGGGCGATCAGGATGCGATCGAGCTCATGTGCAAGGAAGCGCCCGCCGCGGTGATCGAGCTCGAGCATTACGGCGTGCCGTTCTCGCGCACCGAGGAAGGGCGCATCTACCAGCGGCCCTTCGGCGGCATGACGACTCAGTTCGGTCGGGGCATCGCGCAGCGCACCTGCGCCGCCGCCGATCGCACGGGCCATGCGATGCTCCACACTCTGTATCAGCAGTCGATCCGCCGCTCCGCGGCGTTTTTCGTGGAGTACTTCGCGATCGACCTCATGATGGAGAACGGCGCCTGCCGCGGCGTCGTCGCCCTCGACATGACGGAGGGGAAGCTGCACCGCTTCCGTGCGCATATGACGATTCTCGCGACGGGCGGTTATGGGCGCGCGTACTTCTCCTGCACGTCGGCGCATTCCTGCACGGGTGACGGCAATGCCATGGTGCTGCGCGCCGGGCTGCCGCTGCAGGACATGGAGTTCGTGCAATTCCATCCGACCGGCATCTACGGCGCCGGCTGTCTCATTACCGAGGGCGCCCGCGGCGAGGGCGGCTATCTCACCAACTCCAAGGGCGAGCGGTTCATGGAGCGCTACGCTCCCAACGCCAAGGACCTGGCTTCGCGCGACGTGGTGAGCCGCGCGATGACGATCGAGATACGCGAGGGCCGCGGTGTCGGCGCCGAGCACGATCACATCCACCTGCACCTCGAGCATCTCGGCCCCGAGGTGATCCACGAGCGCCTGCCCGGCATCGCCGAGACCGCGCGAATCTTCGCGGGCGTCGATGTCACCAAGCAGCCGATTCCTGTGCAGCCGACGGTCCATTACAACATGGGCGGTGTGCCTTGCAACTTCCACGGCGAAGTCGTGCGGCCCAAAGCGGGCGACCCGGACGCGGTGGTGCCCGGCCTGATGGCGGTCGGCGAGGCGGCCTGCGTCTCCGTTCACGGCGCGAACCGCCTGGGCTCGAACTCACTGCTGGACCTGGTCGTCTTCGGCCGCCAGGCGGCGCGCCGCTGCGCCGAGGTCATTCGGCCCGAGATGCGCCATGCGCCGTTGCCCAAGGATGCCGCGCAGCTCGCAGTGTCTCGCCTGGATCGGCTGCGCAACGCCAACGGCTCGCGCCCCACAGCCGCCATTCGCCTCGAGATGCAGAAGATCATGCAGAGGGACGCGGCGGTGTTCCGGACCGGGGAGTCGCTGCAGGAGGGCGTCCGCAAGCTCTCTCAGACCTTCGAGTCCTTCGCCGACGTCAAAGTCAGCGACCGCTCGCTCGTGTGGAACACCGATCTCGTGGAGACGATGGAGCTCGAGAACCTTCTCCTGCAGGCGACGGCGACCATCCACTCGGCCGGCAACCGCACCGAGAGCCGCGGTGCCCACGCCCGCGAAGACTTCGCGCAGCGCGACGACCAGCGCTGGCTCAAGCATTCCCTCGCCTGGGTCGAGGGACCCGGGCGCGTGCGCTTCGATTACCGCCCGGTGCACCTCAACACCCTGACCGCTGAGGCTGAGAGCATTCCGCCGAAGGCGCGCACGTACTGACTGCCAAGGTTCACAGATGGCCGACTTCCGACTTCCAGCCAACTCCCGCATCCGCAAGGGCAATACGCACCGGGCCCCCGCCGGCGCGCTCGCGCTGCGTACGTTCCGCATCTACCGTTTCGATCCCACCTCGGGCGAGAACCCGAGAGTCGACACCTTCGAGCTCGACATCACGGGCTGCGGGCCGATGGTCCTCGATGCCCTGATTCAGATCAAAGGCAGCATCGACTCCTCGCTCACTTTCCGCCGCTCCTGCCGCGAGGGCATTTGCGGCTCCTGCGCGATGAACATCGACGGGCTGAACCGGCTGGCGTGCACCACCGCGATGGAGGATCTCGGCCGCGGCGACATCCACATCTATCCTCTGCCGCACATGCCGGTGGTGAAGGACCTGGTGCCGGATCTCACCAACTTCTACGCACAGTACGCCTCGGTCAAGCCGTGGCTGGTGACCCACACGCCGCCGCCTCCCGACCGTGAGCGGCTGCAGTCGAAGGCGGAGCAGGAAAAGATCGACCGCCCCGCGGCCTGCATCCTCTGCGCCTGCTGCTCGACCGCGTGCCCCAGCTACTGGTGGAACAGCGATCGCTTCCTCGGTCCGGCGGCACTGCTCGCCGCCTACCGCTGGATCATCGACAGCCGCGACGAGGCTACGGGTGAGCGGCTGGATGCCCTGGAAGACCCTTTCCGGCTCTATCGCTGCCACACCATCATGAACTGCACGGACGTATGTCCGAAGGACTTGAACCCCGCCAAGGCCATCGCGGAGATCAAGCGCATGCTGGTCGAGCGGACGAGCTGATGGACGCCGAGGCGCGAGCGCTTCTCTGGCGGTGCCGGCGGGGAATGAAGGAGCTCGATATCCTGCTCGAGCGCTATGCCGCCGCCGTGCTGCCGCATGCGGATCCCGCCGAGCGCCAGCTGCTCGCCAGGCTCCTCGAGCGCCCCGACCCGGAGCTCGCAGGGTACTTCCTGGGGGGTGAGACGCCGGGCGAGCGGGACATTGCGAGTCTCGTGACGCGCATCACGGCTCCGAGACCCACCCTGGCCGAGTGGCACGTGTCCCGGGAAACGGTGCATCATGATGGCTGAAGGACTTTGACCGAGTCCAAATCAGTGACCGGCCCCGGCCAGCGTGATCCCGCTGAAGACCCGCAGGGTGGCGCAAGGGACGCTGGGAACACGAATCGGGAGAAACTCCTGAACTTTGAAAAGGGTTCAGAGTCTATTCAGGTCGCGGCGCCGCGGCCTGATCCCTGGGAGGAAGGGGCGCGAATGAGCGCCGATGCAAGCGATCTCAGCCTGGTTCGCCGCGTGCAGCGCGGTGATAAAGGGGCATTCGATGCGCTGGTGCTCAAGTACCAGCACAAACTCGTCAAGCTGGTCATGCGTTATGTCCGCAACCCGGCCGAAGCCGAGGATATTGCCCAGGAGGCCTTCATCAAGGCCTACCGCGCCCTGCCGCAGTTTCGCGGCGACAGCGCCTTTTACACCTGGCTGTACCGGATCGCGATCAACACCGCCAAGAATGCCGTGGTGTCCCGCGACCGAAGTCCCGTCGAATACGATCTCGACCGCAGCAACACCGATGAGTCCTACGACATGCAAGGCAGAATGAAGGATTCCGAGACCCCCGAGGGGTTGGTGCTGACGGACGAGATCCGCTCCACCGTCAACGCCGCGATCGAGGAGCTGCCTGAGGACCTGCGCACCGCCATCGTGCTGCGCGAGCTCGAGGGACTGTCCTACGAGGAGATCGCCGCCACGATGGCGTGTCCGGTTGGCACGGTCCGCTCGCGCATCTTTCGGGCGCGTGAAGCCATCGACCAGCGCCTGCGTGAAGTCTTCGAAGGCGGCCTCGGCCGCGCGGAGGAGTTGGGATGAGCGAGGAACTCGACAGCCAGCTTTCCGCCATGTTCGACAACGAGCTGCCGCCCGCGGAATGCGAGCTGCTCGCCCGTCGCCTCTCCCGCGATATGGATCTGAAGGCCCGATGGGGCCGCTATGCCGTCATCGGCGCGGTCATTCGCGCGGAGCGCGGGATCACCCTCGACAGCCTGGTGGCCGGGCGCGTGAGCGCGGCCCTGTCCAGCGAGCCTGCGCTGTCGGACGACCCGGCGCGCGCACCCGCGCGGGGGCTGCAGTACCACTGGTGGCAGCCGCTCGCGGGCGTCGGCGTCGCGGCCGGCGTGGCGGCGGTTTCGATTCTCTGGCTGCGCTCGCAGGCGCTGCCGGGCGGCTCACGGGCGGTGGCGCCGGCCATGACCGCCGCCAACTCGGCTCTCACCCTGCGGGTAGCGCAGCCGTCCTTGCAGAGAGCGAGCGCCACGGTGTCCGACAGCTTCGTCGTGCCGCCGGTGCCGCAGCGGCCCATGATGGTCGTTCCGGCCACCGAGCTGGCCGACTACGTGGTGGCCCACAGCGCCTTCTCCTGGCCCGTCAGCCGCGGCAATCTGCTCTCGGCGCTGATGGTGAGTGAGCCGGGAACCTCCAGCACGCCCGCGGGGTCGGAACAGCCAGCTCCACGCGTGCAAGGCAATGCGATCCCGAATCCGAAGTAGCGAGCGTATCGGCTGGCTGGCGCTCGCCCTGGCCATCGCCGGGGTGGCGAGCGCCGAGGAGCCGGCAAGGTGGCTCGAGCGCATGAACCACGCGCTCACCACACTCAACTACGACGGCACCTTCGCTCATTGGGAGGGCGGTAAGGTGGAGATGCTGCGCATCATCCACCGCGTTGCGGACGGCACCGTGTCCGAGCGGCTCGTGTCCCTCGACGGCTCGGGCCGGGAGTTCATCCGCACCGGTGCCAGCCTGACGTGTTATCTGCCCGACAAACATGTCGTGCTGGTGGAGCGCACGCCGGCCAAAGTCTCGCTCCTCAGCGGTTTCCCCGCGATCGACGAGCAGACCGCACGCTTCTACGACATCAAGGAAGTTGCGCACATGCGCTTCAATCGGCGCGGTACGCACGTCATCACGGTGATGCCGCGGGACCAGTACCGGTACGGCTACCGCCTCTGGATCGACGATTCGACCGCGATGCCGTTGAAGACGCAGCTCTGTGACGCGAACGGGAACGTTATCGAGCAGGTCGTCTTCGCGAATCTCAAGGTCCGGTCGCACATCCCTGACTCGGCCTTTCGGGCGAGCATCTCGACCACCGGCTTCCAGTGGCTGCGCAACGATTCCCCGCCGCTCAAGGATCCGGTGACTGCAGGCGGCACCGTCTGGAACGCGGCTCAACTGCCGCCAGGGTTTCACATGACCGTGCGCGCCGCGCAGACCATGCCGGGCTCGCCGGGCCCGGTCGATCATCTCGTTTTCAGCGACGGATTGGCCTCGGTGTCCGTTTTCGTGGAGACGCACGTTGAGGCAACCTCAGGGCAGGCGGTCGTGGAGTCTGCCCGTGTGGGCTCCTCATATGCCTTCTCGACGGTGGTGGATGGCCACAAGGTGACCGCGGTCGGAGAGGTGCCACCGGAGACGGTGCGCTTCATCGCGGACTCCGTGAAGGCGGAGAAGGCCTCCGATTTCGCGCCGCCCCCCGCCGACCTGCCGCCGCTTCCGGGGGGACCTTTCGCGCACTCGCCGCGCCCGCATTGAAGGGCTCGCCGTTCTCACCGTAGTCCATCGGCGCGACTGCCACCTCTGCGAGCAGATGCTCACCGAGCTGCAGGCGCTCGGACGAGCCATGCCGCTGCCACGGATCGAGGTGGTGGACGTGGAGAGTGATCCCGTTCTCGAGCGACGCCACGGGCTCGATGTGCCGGTGCTCCTCCTCGATGGCACGGTGGTCTGCCGGCACCGGCTGGATGCCGGCGAGCTGAAGCGCCTGCTGCGGAAGGGTTGACTGCTATAATTGCGACGGCCGCTGATCATCTGGCGCGGCAGTAACGCGACAGACCCGATTCATGCGGCTCATACGTAATTTCTCCATCATCGCGCACGTCGATCACGGCAAGTCGACCCTCGCCGACCGCCTCATCCAGCTCTGCGGGGGCCTCGAGGATCGGGAGATGCAGGCGCAGGTGCTCGACTCGATGGACCTCGAGCGCGAGCGCGGCATCACCATCAAGGCGCAGAGCGTCACGCTCTACTACCTGGCGCGCGACGGCGAGCGTTATCAGCTCAACATGATCGACACGCCGGGGCACGTGGACTTCTCCTACGAAGTGTCCCGCTCGCTCGCGGCCTGCGACGGGGCGTTGCTGGTGGTCGACGCCTCCCAGGGTGTGGAGGCGCAGAGCGTCGCCAACTGCTACACGGCGATCGAGCAGGGGATAGAGGTCCTGCCCGTCATCAACAAGATCGACCTGCCCTCGGCCGATCCCGAGCGGGTGATGCGCGAGATCGAAGAGATCATCGGGATCGAGGCCGGGGACGCCGTGCGGGTGAGCGCGAAGACGGGCGAGGGTGTGCCGGACCTGCTCGAGACGCTCATCCGCCGTATTCCGGCGCCGAAGGGCGAGGAGGAGGGGCCGCTGCAGGCGCTCATCATCGACTCCTGGTTCGACAACTATGTCGGCGTGGTCTCCCTCGTGCGTGTCGTCAATGGGAGCGTCAAGACTGGCGAGAAGATCCGCGTCGTGTCGACCGGGCGCAGCCACACCGTTGACCGCCTCGGCCGCTTCACGCCGAAGCCGGTGGTGGAGAAGATGCTGTCGGCAGGCGATGTCGGCTTCATCGTCGCTGGCATCAGGGAGATCGACGGCGCCCCGGTGGGCGATACCATCACGCTGGAGAGCCGGCCGGCGGGGGCGCCGCTCCCGGGTTTCCGGCAGATCAAGCCGCGGGTGTTTGCAGGGCTCTTCCCGGTCAACTCCGAGGATTACGAGAGCTTTCGCGACGCGCTGGCGAAGTTGAAGCTCAACGACTCCGCGCTCCATTACGAGCCGGAAGTCTCCGGCGCACTCGGGTTCGGCTTCCGCTGCGGCTTTCTCGGGCTGCTCCACATGGACATCGTCCAGGAGCGCCTCGAGAGGGAATACCAGCTCGACCTCGTCACGAGCGCGCCGACGGTGATATATGAAGTGGCGCGCACTGACGGAGCCGTGGCATTCGTCGACAACCCGGCGAAGCTGCCACCCTCCAACGAGACCGAGGAGATTCGCGAGCCCATCATCGTCGCCAACATACTCGTGCCGCCCGACCACGTCGGCGCGGTGTTGAAGCTCTGCAATGACAAGCGCGGCACGCAGAAGAAGATGCTGTACCTGGGAAGCCAGGTATCGCTGCAGTACGAGCTGCCGCTCGCCGAGGTGGTGCTCGACTTCTTCGACCGCTTGAAGTCAGCGAGCCGCGGCTACGCCTCCTTCGACTACGAGTTCTCGCATTTCAAGGCGGCGCCGCTCGTCAAGCTCGACATCCTCATCAACGCCGAGCGGGTCGACGCACTGTCGATCATCGTGCACAAGGAGAGCGCCTATCAACGGGGGCGCGAGCTCGTCGACAAGATGCACGAGCTCATCCCGCGGCAGATGTTCGAGGTCGCCGTGCAGGCAGCGATCGGCAGCGCCGTCATCGCGCGCGCCACCGTGAAGGCGCTGCGCAAGAATGTGCTGGCCAAATGCTACGGCGGCGACGTCAGCCGCAAGCGCAAGCTCCTAGAGAAGCAGAAAGAAGGCAAAAAGCGTATGAAACAGTTGGGCCGGGTCGAGATTCCCCAGGAGGCGTTTCTCGCCGTCCTCAAGATCGGCCGCAAGTAGGGCGCCGGCGCGATGCCTCCTATTCTCATGCAGGTCATCCTGGTCCTCTCCTGGCTCGCGCTGCCGGTCGGGCTCCTCTGCATCCTCGACGACTGGTTCCTGCGGCCGCGGCGGCAGATCGCCGCCTCGCCGCAGCCCGTTCCCGACTCGCCGCTGATGTCGCTCGCCTACCATGTGCTGCCGATCCTCATCGGCGCCGCGGTGATACGGCTCCTGGTGGCCGAGCAACTCGACTTCAGCGCGGTGCTGGTCGCGATATCGGCCGTGACGGGGGTCATCTGGGCCGTGGACGCCGGGGTGCTGCATCGGCGGCGGCGGGCCAAGGCCAAGGCGGCGGGCAAGGACCCGGCGACCATACCGGAGCCCGGCACGGTGGACTACGCGCGCAGTTTCTTTCCAGTAGCTCTGGCGGTGCTCCTGCTGCGCGCGTTCATATTCGAGCCGTTCCGCATCCCCTCCGACTCCATGATGCCGACGCTGCTCGACGGGGATTTCATCCTGGTCAACAAGTTCTCCTACGGCCTCAGGCTCCCGGTTACCAACACCAAGATCCTGCACGGTGGCGGCCCGAAGAGGGGCGATGTGGTGGTTTTCCGCTATCCCCTCGACCCTTCTGAGAACTACATCAAGCGCCTGGTCGGCCTTCCGGGGGATCATGTGACCGTGCGCGACGACCGGCTCATCATCAACGACCAGGTGATACCGTTCAAGATCATGGACGCCTATACCGACGGCTGCTACATCAACATGCAGCTCGCCGTCGAGCATCTGGGCGTCCATACTCATCACGCGCTCCTCTGTCCCGTGCCGCTGCAGGTTACTCCCTATCCCTTGCCGGGCTGCCGGCGCAGCGATGCGCGCGGCTATGTCTGCGGTGGCACGCCGCCCCCCGGCGCGATCCCCCTGGTCGAGCCTGAAGTGGTCACCAAGGTGGTGCCGCCCGGGGAGTACCTGATGGTCGGCGACAATCGGGACAACAGTGACGACGGGCGCGTCTGGGGCTTCGTGCCCGATGCGAATATGGTCGGCAAGGCGACCTACATATGGTTCAATTGGGACCCACAGCGCGCCGGCGGCCCGATGTGGCGTCGCATAGGCATGAAGATTCAATAACGGGGGTCGAGCCATGTTCCGCGTGTTACTGAGCGGGCCAAAACCGCGCTTTTTGCCTGCGGGGTCGAGCGAGGCCGCGCGTAGACCGCAAAAACGGCCGCAGGCCTGGTTCAGCCAATCGACACACCTGCGTCAACGTGGCGTGACGGCGATCGGGTGGCTGATACTGCTCATCCCGTTCGCCATCATCATTTATGCAGCTATCCGGCTGATCCCGATTTACCTGAATTACATGGACGTCGCGCGTTCGCTGAGCGCGCTGACGAGCGAGTACCGGAGCGGCGGGGCGACGCCGCAGGGCATCCGCCAGTCCCTGCAGAACCAATTCGACGTCGAGGGCGTGAGCTACCCCACGGTCGATCAGATCCACATCTCCCGCGTTGGCCAAGGCTGGGAAGTCGAGGCCGCCTACTACGACCAGGCGCCGCTATTCGTTCACATCACCCTGCAGGTGACTTTCGACAAGACTGTCACCCTGGGCGGCGGTGGATAGGCCCGGCTGGCCGCTCGCCTGGGTTCGCGCTCAGCTCGGCTACGAGCCGCGCGACCCTGCGCTCTTTCGGGTGGCGCTCACCCACCGCAGTGCCCCTGGCCCCAACAACGAGCGGCTGGAGTTTCTCGGCGACGCGGTGCTGAACCTCCTCGTCGCGCATCACCTCTATGCCGCATTCCCGGACGCCAGCGAAGGGGATCTGAGCCGGCTGCGGGCCCGGGTCGTGAGCGGCGAGCCGCTGGCCGAAGTGGCCGCATCGCTGCAGCTTGGGGAGGCGCTGCAGCTCGGCTCGGGTGAGCTCAAGACGGGCGGCTTTCGCCGCCAATCCATTCTCGCGGATGCTCTCGAGGCGGTCTGCGGCGCGCTCTATCTCGATGGCGGTCTGGGGGTGGCCGAAGGGGTGATCGAGCGCTTGTTCAAGCCGCGGATTGCCGCGCTCCCGGCCCCGCACGAGCTCAAGGATGGCAAGACGCGCCTGCAGGAATATCTGCAGTCCCGCGGGCTCATGATCCCGCGGTACCGGGTGGACCGGGTGGAAGGGGAACCCCACGAGCAGATCTTTCATGTGACCTGCGAGGTACCGGTGCTGCGGCTTGCCGCCGAAGGCCGCGGTTCGAGCCGCCGGCGCGCCGAGCAGGAGGCGGCCGAGCGCATACTGGAGGGCCTCGACAGCACAGATGAGCACAATGACCGACCCCTCCGCTGATTTTCGCTGCGGCTTCGCGGCGCTCGTCGGGCGTCCGAACGTCGGCAAGTCCACTCTGCTCAACGCGCTGGTCGGGCAGAAATTGAGCATCGTCACCCCAAGGCCGCAGACCACGCGCCATCGGATCATCGGTCTGGTGCAGATGCCGAACGCGCAGATTGCGTTCGTCGACACACCGGGACTCCACAGCCAGGCGAGGCGCGCACTCAACAAGGCGATGAATCGGACCGCAACGGCCGCGTTGGACGATTCTGACCTCGTGGTATTCGTCGTGGAGGCGCTCGTCTGGACCGCGGAGGACGAGCTCGTGTTGCAGCGGATCGCGCGCGCAGGGCGCCCGGTGTTGGTGGCCATCAACAAGGTCGACCGGGCGAAGCCGCGCGAGCGGCTGCTCCCCTATCTGGCGGAGCTGGATCGCCGGCATGGATTCCTGGCGCTGGTGCCGGTCTCGGCGTTGAAAGAGAAGAACCTCGACGATCTGCGCAATTCGATCGTGGCGCACCTGCCGGTGTCGGCGCCGCTCTTTCCCGAAGGGGAGCTCACGGACCGCGGCCTGCAATTCCGCATCGGGGAGATGATCCGCGAAAAGCTGACTCTGGAGCTCAACCAGGAGGTGCCCTACGGGATTGCGGTGGAGGTGGAGAAGCTGGCCGAGGAGGACGGGCAGCTCACCGTGGACGCTGCCATCTGGGTGGATCGCGAGGGGCAGAAGCCGATCGTCATCGGGCCGAAAGGGGCGCGGCTGAAGCGGGTGGGAACCTCGGCGCGGCTCGCCTTGAACGGGCTGCTCGGGCGGCGGCTGCACCTCAACCTATGGGTAAAGGTGCGGGAAAACTGGGCCGATAATGCTCGGGCGTTGCGCGAGTTAGGTCTCGAGTAATAGAGAGGTGGCCACGGCGCATCCCCGCCGCATTCTGCTGGCGCCGGGGTACATCCTGCATCACCGGCCTTATCGGGATACCAGTCGAATCCTCGAAGTGCTGGTGAGCGATCACGGGCGGCTGACTCTGTTTGCGCGGGGTGTGCGCGGGCCGAAGCCGCGGTTTGGGGGAGTGCTGCAGCCGTTCGATCTGCTGCTGCTTTCCTTTCAGGTCGGGCGGGAGGCCGGGCAGCTCACGGGGGCCGAGAGCGCGGAAAGCGCCCCGCCATTGCCGGCGGGTAGCCTCATGGCGGCGTTCTACCTCAACGAGCTGCTGCTGAAACTCACCGCGCGGCATGATCCGGCGCCGGAGATCTTCGCGGACTATCGATGGGCGCTGGGCGGATTGCGTGCGGCGGGGAGGGTCGAGCCGGTGTTGCGGGTGTTCGAGAAGAGATTGCTCGAGGCTGTGGGGTATGGGGTGGATCTGACCTCGCAGGCGCGGACGGGAAAGGCCATCGAGGCGGAGGGGTTTTACCGGTTCGAGGTGTCGCAGGGGCTGGTTCCAGCGCGGGCGGGGGATGCCGAGGCGGTCGCGGGGAGCTCACTTTTTGCGCTGGCGCGGGAGGAGCTGGGGGAGGGGCGATCTCTCGAGGATGCGCGCAGGGTACTCAAGGCGGCGCTGGCTGAGAGGCTGGAAGGGAAGGAGCTCACGACCCGACGCGTAGCGCGGGCGGTGGCCTCGCGCGGGGGATCGCGTACTTAGATACTCTATCGGCCAGCCGATTCGACCGGAGCACCAGTGACTCAATCGTACATTGCACTCGGCCTCAACATCGATCACGTGGCTACCGTGCGCCAGGCGCGGCGGGGGAAGGAGCCGGATCCGGTGCAGGCGGCTTTGGTCGCGGAGATGGCGGGGGCCGACAGCATCACGCTGCATCTGCGGGAGGACCGTCGTCATATTCAGGACTTCGATGTCAGGACGCTGAAGGGGCTGTTGCAGACCCGGATGAATCTGGAGATGGCGGTCACGGAGGAGATATTGCGGATCGCCGCGGAGGTGCGGCCGGAGGATGTTTGCTTCGTACCGGAGCGGCGGCAGGAGGTGACTACGGAGGGGGGGCTGGATGTGGTCGAGCAGGAGGCGCGGATGAAAGAGGCGGCGGGGCGGCTCGCGGGGCTGGGGATCCGGGTGTCGCTCTTCATCGACCCGGAGCCGCGCCAAGTGGAGGCGGCGGCGCGCATCGGGGCGCCGGCAATCGAATTGCATACGGGAGCGTATGCGGAGGCTCGGGGCGCGGCGCAGGCGAAGGAGATCGAGCGGCTGATGAAGTGTGCGCGGCTCGGGGCGGGGCTTGGGCTCGAGGTGCACGCCGGGCATGGCCTCAACTACCACAATGTGCAGCCGGTGGCGGCGATCCGCGAGATCGTCGAGCTCAACATCGGGCACGCGATCATTTCGCGGGCGGTGTTCGCCGGGCTCGCGGCGGCGGTACGGGACATGAAGGCGCTGATGACGGCGGCGCGCGCATGATCTTCGGGATCGGGGTCGATGTCCTCGAGGTGAAGCGGATCGGGCAGACACTGGAGCGGTTCGGGGCTCATTTCGTCGAGCGTCTGCTCATGCCGGAGGAGCAGGCGCAGCTCGCCAGGACGCGGCGGCCGGAGCGGTTCATCGCCATGCGGTTTGCGGCCAAGGAGGCGATCGTCAAGGCGATGGGCACCGGCTTCGCGCACGGGGTGTGGATCAGGGATGTCGGAGTGGTGCAGAACGCCTGGGGGAAGCCGGAGGTGGTGTTCTCGGAGCGCGGGGAGCGGGTGAGGAGGGGATTGGGTGTTGGAGAGGGGCACGTGACGTTGACGGATGAGGCGGGGCTGGTTGTGGCGGTTGCGGTGCTCATGAAGGCGGAGTTGCGGTGATGAGTTGCAATGCGGATTGCATTCAAGAGTCCGGCGGCTCGCTTGCCTAGGCCTCTTCCGGGAACGCCGTGCATCCGTCCACGGAGGCTGCCGCTACAACATTTTGTTTTCGAGGCCCGCGGAAAAAGCCCATGCAATCGATCCGCCCCTGGCTTTTAGGTATTCACCCCTGGGTCTTCAGGTGCTCATGAACTGTCTGGTGTTCGATATCGAGACGGTGCCGGATGTGGCGCTGGGGCGGCGGCTCTACGGGCTCGGGGAATTGCCGGATGCGGAGGTCGCCAAGGCGATGTTCGCCTTGCGGCGGCAGGGCTCGGGCGGCGAGTTTCTGCCGCTCGAGCAGCATCGGGTCGTGGCGATTTCCTGCGTGCTGCGCAGCCGGGACGGGCTCAGGATCTGGAGCCTGGGGGAAGAGAGCTCACCCGAAGCGGAGCTCATCGAGCGCTTCTTCGACGGCATCGAGCGGTTCTCGCCCGATCTCGTATCCTGGAACGGGTCCGGCTTCGATCTGCCGGTGCTGAACTATCGGGGACTGCTCGCCGGGGCGCAGGCGCAGCGCTACTGGGAGTCGGGCGACGGCGATAAGGCATTCCGCTACAACAATTATCTCAGCCGGTATCACTGGCGGCACACCGACCTCATGGATGTGCTGTCGGGCTTTCAGGCGCGGGCGCGGGTGTCGCTGGCGAACGTGGCGTGTCTGCTGGGGCTGCCGGGCAAGCTCGGATTCTCGGGCGCGCAGGTGTGGGATGCGTATCTGGCGGGGGATCTGCTCGGCATCCGTCGCTATTGCGAGACCGACGTGCTCAATACCTATCTGGTGTATTTGCGCTTCGAGCTCATGCGCGGGCGGCTGACGCGAGAGCGTTACGCGCAGGAGGTGGAAAGAGTGAAGACGCTGCTGCGCGCCGGCAAGGAGCCGCATTTTGCGGAGTTCCTGCGCGTGTGGGAAGCGGGCGCATGAGCGGCGGAGGGGCCATCCGGGCCGCCGGCCGCGGCGAACCGGAAACGGCGGAGATCGTTGGCTTCACTCGCGACGGGGAAGGAATCGTTCGAGGGGGTAAGACGGTTTTCATAGCGGGTGCGCTTCCCGGGGAGATCGTGAGCTTCGAGCGCATTCGCAAGCATCGACGGCACGATGACGGCAGGTTGTTGGAAGTGCTGCGGCCTGCGCCGGAGCGGGTCATGCCGCGTTGTGCCCATTTTGGCGTCTGTGGCGGATGCGCGCTGCAACATCTTGAACCGCAAGCGCAGCTGGCGCTGAAGGAGAGAGAGCTGCGGGACAACCTGGAGCGCGTCGCCCAGGTAGAGTGCCAAAGCTGGCTGCCGCCATTGCAGGGGCCCGTATGGGGTTATCGTAGACGTGCACGGCTTGGCGCGAAGTACGTGCCGAAGAAGGGGAAGGTCGTCGTCGGCTTTCGCGAGCGTCTGGCGCCCTACGTAGCTGATGTCATACATTGCGACGTCCTCGCACCGCCGGTGGGTACATTGGTCCAGCCGCTCGCGGAGCTCTTGGGGGCGCTCGACATCCGCCAGCACGTTCCGCAGATCGAGGTGTCAGTGGCGGACAACGCCACAGCACTCGTACTCCGCGTCCTGCAGGCGCCAAGCGAGCAGGACCGCGGCAAGTTGCGTGACTTTGCTGCGGCCCGCGCGGTGCGTCTCTACCTGCAGACCGGGGGACTGGACACCGTGGAGGAGCTGACAGCCGGTGAACCGGCCGGCAGCGTGGCCCGGGCCGCGCCGGATGCGATGCCCCTCGGCTACACGCTGCCGGCTTTCGATCTGGCGCTCGAGTTCACTCCGACGGACTTCATCCAGGTGAATGGGGCCGTGAATCGGGCTCTGGTGAGCCGCGCAGCGGAGCTTCTGCATCCTGAGCCCGAGTCGACGATCCTCGACCTCTACTGCGGCCTGGGAAATTTCACGCTTGCGCTTGCCAGGCGCGCTGGGCGCGTCCTCGGAGTGGAAGGTGATGCGGGGTTGGTTGAGCGTGCGAGACACAACGCACGCCGCAACGGAATCTCCAACGTGGAATTCCACGTGGGAGATCTATCGAAGTTGACCGCGCTCCCGGCGGCTTGGTTCCGCGGGCCGTATAGCCACGTTCTTCTGGACCCGCCGCGGGTCGGTGCCACGCCCGAGATGTTGGCAGCCATCGCGCGGCTTGCCCCTGAGCGGGTGTTGTACGTCTCCTGTCATCCGGGCAGCCTGGCAAGAGATCTCGGCATATTGGTTCACGAGCACGGTTTCTCTCTCGAAGCAGCCGGAGTCGTCGATATGTTTCCCCACACCGCGCACGTCGAGTCGCTGGCGCTGCTGAGCCGGCCATGACTCTGGGGCCCCTCATGATCGACCTGGAAGGGCCGTCCATGACAGCCGCGGAGCGCGAGATGCTCCGGCACCCGCTCGTGGGCGGTGTGATCCTCTTCACACGCAACTACGCCGATCCGGAGCAACTCTCAGCGTTGGTAGCCGATATCCATGCCACCCGCAGCCCACGCCTCATTGTCGCCGTCGATCAAGAGGGCGGGCGGGTTCAGCGCTTTCGCACCGGCTTCTCCGCTCTGCCACCGCCGCGGCGGATCGGCCACGAGTACGACGCCAACCCCAAGGCCGGCCTGGAGCTGGCCCGGAGCATGGGTTGGCTGATGGCCGCGGAGCTGCGCGCCCGCGGAGTCGACCTGTCGTTCGCGCCGTGCGTGGATATCGACTACGGAATGAGCTTCATCACCGATCGCGCCTTCCACGGGGATCCCGATGTGGTGGGGGCGCTGACTACCGCTTATGCGCATGGCATGCGGGATGCGGGAATGCCCGCGACGGCGAAGCACTTCCCGGGGCACGGTGCGGTCGTGGCCGACTCCCACCTGACGCTCCCGGTGGACCGGCGCGAGCTCGCCGACATGGCTGGCGACTTGACGCCCTACCGCCGGTTGATCGCCAATGGATTGCCGGCCGTCATGGTGGCCCACATCCTCTTCCCGGCCGTGGATGACGCCCCATCCAGTCTGTCGGTGCGCTGGATTCGCGACGTATTACGCGGAGAGATGCATTTCCAGGGGGTAGTGTTCACCGACGACCTGTCGATGGGAGGGGCCGCGGCCGCTTTCGGGGACGTCGTGACCCGGGCAACGCGGGCGCTGTCGGCGGGTTGCGACATGCTGCCGGTCTGCAACCAGCGCGCCGCGGTGCTCGAGCTGCTGCATCGCCTGCGGGTGCAGCCGGAGCCGGCTTCGGGCCTGCGTCTCGTTAGGCTCCACGGGCGCGGCGAATGGAGCCCGGAGGACCTCAAGAATCGCCCGGAATGGCCGAGAGCCCAGGAGTGGCTGCAGCGTTGTGCCGCAGCCCCGGCGCTGAGACTGGATTCGGGACGATGATCGGCGAAAACGCATGAACAACTGGTTGGCCGAAGCCTGGCGCAAGGTCGTCGACAGCGCGCCCGAGGGCGTCGTGGTGTGCGACGCCTTGGCTTCCGATCATCCCGTCATCTATGCCAACGCCGCGTTTGCCACCCTGAGCGGCTATGCGGCCGATGCTCTATTGGGCAAGAACCTGCGCATGCTGCAGGGAAGTGACCGCGAGCAGGAGGGCCGTCAGCGTATGCGCGAGGCGGTCGAGCGGGGCGAGACGGCAAAGGTACTGCTGCGCAATTACCGCCAGGACGGCTCGCTCTTCTGGAACGAGGTGGTGATCCAGCCGGTTCGCAACCCCTCCGGCCAACTGACTCATTTCGTCGCCTTCTACCGCGATGTCAGCGAACGGCTCAAAGCGGGCGAGACAGCCGCTCAGGGCCTGCCCTCCTGGCTGCGTGAGGATCGGCTGACGGGGCTGCACTCCCGCGCCTACTTCGAGGAGCTGTTGGCGCGCGACTGGCTGCTCGCGCAGCGCGACTCGCACGAGATCGCACTGTCGCTGTTCGACATAGACGATCTCGCCACTTACAACGATACCTTTGACAAGAGCGCGGGCGATGCGTGCATCCGCCGCGTGGCACGCGTCATCGGCGCTTCCTACCGGCGGGGCGGCGACCTCGTCGGCCGGTGGGAGGGGGGCACCCTCGCGACGCTGACACAAGGCGATGCAGCGCAGAAGGCGCCGCAATACGCGCAGATCGTCGCGCAGCGCGTGCGCGACCTCCTCATCCATCATCCGCGCAACGGCTCCGGACGCTATCTCACGATCAGCGCCGGCGTGGCGAGCCTCGTGCCGCCGCGCGACATGCCGCTCGAGGCGCTCCTCAAAGGCTGCCGCGCGGCGTTGAAGCGCGCCAAGGCGACCGGGAAGAACGGCATCATCACGGCCGAGTCGCGGGACTTCGCCTGATTCCAGCCGGCGCTACGCCGTGTTCGGCGGTCCGAACCAGGTAGGCAGCGCCTCGAGCCCCGGCTGAGCCAGGTTTCCTGCCCAGGCCACATATCCGTCGGGCCGAGTCAACACTGCCGACCCATCGGCCAACCCGCGCTCGATATGCTTCTGCCACAGCCCGAGCACGTAGTTGGTGCCGACTTCCCGCTCCGTCTTCCTGCCACGAGCTTGTCAAACGCTCGGAGCCTGCGAGGCCGGGTCAATCGGCGACCTTTGCGCTCTGCTGCGCAATGAACGCCTCTACTCGGTCCACGGCTACGTCGATTTGACTCTGCGGGCCGCTCAGTACCTGGCGGCTGCGCGCCGCCACCACACCCGGATCCTCTTCGGTCATGGCCTCGAGATGCTGACTGAGGGCGACGAGCGCGCTCTGGTGGCTGCTCAAAGTCCCCGTTGCGAGTTGTGGCGGCCCGGCCGGCCGCGCAGTCTGCAGACTCGTCGGGGCAGCCGTTCCAGACTTCGCTTGCAACGCGGCAGCGATCGATTGGGCGCCGGCGGCACGTGCACCCAGATCGCCGAGATCCCACTTCTCCTGCAGGTACTTCAGCAGACTCGTATGATCCAAGACCTCGGAATAGAACCCGTTCGCGGCGTAGGGCGAAACGAGAAGCGCGGGAACCCTGACGCCGTATTGAGTGAACGAATACTCCTCGGCATGATGATCGGGGGGGATGGCCGCCGGCGGCAACACCGGGTCATAGAATCCCCCGTGCTCGTCGAAGAGAACCACCAGCAGCGATGACATCCACAGCTCTTCATTCGCGCGGATGGCGTTGTAGACCCGGGCGACGAGCACATCCGCTTCGATGATGTCATGGGGTGGATGAGCATCGTTTGCCCCGGGTGACATGTATGAAGGCTCTATGAACGCGAATGCCGGGAACTGCGCCGCTTCGCCGGCCGCGTCTTTGTAGAAGTCGGTCATGTGGTGGTGCCGGGCGACGTTCTCCGGCTCCCATTGGTGGACGAGAAGAAGCGAGAGCGGTGTATCGCCGAAATACACCTTCCAGTCCTTGCGCTGCTCGTTCAGCCGATCGAATACCGTAGGCTGATCGTACCAATGGAGATTGAGACCCATGATGCCGTTCGGCATCTTCACCCGTCCGAGACTCGTGCCGCTCATCGCAAACAGCCGATTCGTCCACGTTGGACCCGGCACCGATGCATGCCACTGGTCGCAGACGGTGAAGGACTCCGCGAGCGCGTGAATGGCGGGAAGGGCTCCATTTGCGTGATACCGCATCACTTCCCCGAGGTTCGCAAGTCCAGGGTAGTTGCGGGCGTAGTCAAGGACGAAGCCGCCATTCGTTGCTGCGGACCCAACACCTTGTAGCTGTACCAGAACGTCGGACGTGTCGTGATGCGGGTCATCGGTCACCTGGCGTCCCGCGCCAGAGGCCTGCGTGTACGTCACGCCGTTGTACGCATTGAATCCATTGGGCGCGTGCCCGACCTTCGATTTGATCTTCGGGCAGTCTCCCAAGACGTGATCGAACGCCCGGTTCTCGAGCATCAGAACGATTACATGTTCAATGGGATCGGCCATCGTGCGCAGTGTAGTGCACGTGGGTACTACTTCGGAAGCAGGTGCATGAACGGTTTCGCCTCCTCCAGCGTGCGCGCGTAGCTTGCCTTCGGGCCGCAGGGGGTCGGCGGCGAACTTCTGCATTTGCGCGTGCAGGTAGTTGTCGAAGAACCGATCGCGTAGGCGTACCTGCAAGGCGAGGTCGGGATCGTCGGGGATCAGCTTTACTTTGCCCGGGAAGCGGGTCTACAGGTACTCGATGATGATTACTGGTGGTCGCTGGGGTCGAGCGACCGGCCGGTGATCGATTCCTTCGACCACCGGGTCCATGACGCACATTGACGAAGGTCCTCAAACAGGCCGCGGGTTCGGCATCGCGGTCCGGCTGTTGGGCTGTGTGCCCGGGGCGGTCTGCACCTGATGCAATGCGGTAGGCTGGACGCTGGCGAATGCCATGGGAGCCGTGACGCCGGCCGCGCCCAGCAGGGTGATGGTGAGAGCCATGACGGCGGCTACTGCTTTCTGGATGCGATTCATGATGACTTCTCCTTTGTTGCGGTGACTGGCGGGATCCTCTGTCCAGTTAGACGCGGGAACCTCAATATCGTTGGAAGAGGCGAGCACTGTGCGTGTCTCGTAATGGTCTGCAATGAGTCAATACAAGCCGCATGCCAATGCTGCGGCGGATGTAAGATATTGATTCGTCGCTAGATTGTTCGATGCAACTTTGTCCGGGAAGTGTCCGCGGACACGCGGACGTCCGTCCGGCGACCTGCAGCGGGCGGTACTTCGGATCGAAACCGCGAGGAATAGCCGCAGGAGATCTGCGGGACCGCAGCGGCGAGCGCGCGCTATGCGCGTCGGTGACCGTAGGCGCGCACTACGGTCGGAGTTCGCCGAGTATGGCGAGTAGATTTACCGTTCGCGCGGCGTGAATGTCACCTACCCGGCGGACGGGGACCCCGCGCGGGCGTGACGAGGGCGATGGCGCCGAACGCCGGATGATCGTAGTAGTTGCGTTGGTAGAAGCGTACCCGCCGCGTCTCGTTCATCACGAAGCTCGTGCCGGGAGGCGCGTTCAAACCCGGCGGCGGGTCCTGCATGGTGTAGTGGAGCGCCATCCCGAGATGCAGGAACTGGCCGCGCTCCAGGAATATGACGCCGCTGAGTCCGGGTACGGTGATCCCGAGGGAGTCGAGGGTGAAGCCGGTGTGGGTTCCCCAGGCGCTCGCGGTCTGCACCCAGGCCGCGTGTGCGACGGGCTCATACGTGCCGCTCGAGCGCAATCTCGTGGCAATGGCCGAGAGGCGGTAGTTGGAGGCGGGCAGGACGGTCAACAGCTTGCCGACCGAGCCGGATCCGCTCGAGGCTTCGCCACCGGCCACGATCTCGCCGGCCGTGGTCTCCGCCGCCCAGTTCTCCGGCTGGCCGAGCGCCCCTTTGGCGCGGAAGATCACGATCTCGATGTCGTATGCCGGCCCGCTATACGCCTGAGTGGGAGCAGCCGCGGACGGGGCGGCTGTAGATGAGGCGCCCTGAGACGTGGCGGCCTGCGATGGTGCAGTCTGGGACGGGGCAGTCTGAGACGGCGCGCCCTGCACTGGAGCCGACTGCGCTGAGGTGGTCTGGGGTGGCGCCGCTTGCGCCGCTGCCGCGGTCGGCGCTGGGGCGCCTTGCCTCGAGGGCCCCTGAGCAGGCGCAGCGGTCTGAGCGGGCGCAGCTTCAGTCCCGGCGGTCTGCGCAAATGCCGCCAGGGGCGTGATCAGCGCGATGGTGATGAGGATGGCGAGCCGGCGGGGCGCAGTGCGTCGGGGTGTCATACCCGCAGTCTACCCGATGACCTCCCGGCACGGCACCCAGCGACCTAACGCGCGCGTGCCGCCAGACGCTTCATCAGGCTCGCCCCGAAGTCGAAGCGAGCTTCTTCCGTCGGTATCGCGCGCGAAATACGCAATCGCAGCGGCCCCTCCAGTCGGTACTCGCGCGGTGCCTGCTGCATCATGCGCACGACCGCCGCCGGCTCGATCGCATTGCGTTCTTCGAACGTGACCGAGCCGCCCTGGGGCCCGAGATCGAGGCGCCGGATGCCGAGCGCTCGCGCAGTGAGCTTCAGTTTGGCGATCCGGATGAGATTTTGCGCGGAAGGGGGCAGGGCGCCGAAACGGTCGTGAACCTCGGCGGTGAGGTCATCGAGCGCCTCGGCGCTCTCGGCGGCCGCGATGCGCTTGTAGAGGCCGAGGCGCACGTGCACGTCGCCAATGAATACTTCCGGCAGGAACGCGGGCAGACGCAACTCGACTTCCGTCGCCGCGGCGAGCGGCTTGTCGAGCACAGGCTCGCGCCCCTCCTTCAACGCCTTGACGGCATGCTCGAGCAGATCGAGATACATGGCGAGCCCGATCTCGGTCATCTGGCCGCTCTGTTGCTCGCCGAGCAGCTCGCCGGCGCCGCGGATCTCCAGGTCGTGGGTCGCGAGCACGAAGCCGGCGCCGAGCTCCTCCATCGCCTCGATCGCCTCGAGCCGCTTGGCCGCATCGCCCGCGAGTGCCTTGCGCGGCGGGGCGACCAAATAGGCGTATGCGCGATGGTGCGAGCGCCCGACGCGGCCGCGAAGCTGATGGAGCTGCGCCAGCCCCATGTGGTCGGCGCGATTGATCACGATCGTGTTGGCGGTGGGAACATCGATGCCGCTCTCGATGATGGTGGTACAGAGCAGCAGATCGAAGCGGCGGTGATAGAAGTCCACCATGAGCTGCTCGAGCTCGCGCTCCCGCATCTGCCCGTGGCCGATCCGGACGCTCGCCTCGGGCACGAGGCCCTGCACCTCGGCGGCGATCTTGTCGATGGTCCGGATTTCGTTGTGCACGAAGTAGATCTGGCCGCCGCGGCGCAGCTCGCGCAGCACCGCCTCCCGCAGCGTGGGCCCGTGCCACTCCACCACGAAGGTTTTGATCGCGAGCCGCTCGGCTGGCGGTGTCGTGATGAGCGACAGGTCACGCAACCCGCCGAGCGCCATGTTCAACGTGCGGGGAATAGGTGTCGCGGTGAGAGTCAGGACGTGAACGTTCGCCCGCAGTGCCTGCAACCGCTCCTTGTCCCGCACGCCGAAACGATGTTCCTCATCGACGATGAGCAGGCCCAAGTCCTTGAACCGCGCATGCGTATGCAGCAGCCGGTGCGTCGCGACCACGATATCGACGGAGCCGCGCTCGATTCCCTCGACGGTAGCCTGGGTCTCCTTCGCGTTGCCGAAGCGCGACAAGCCTTCGATCCGCACCGGCCAGTCGGCGAAGCGGTCGCGGAAGTTGGCAACGTGCTGCTGCACCAACAAAGTGGTGGGCGCGAGCACCGCGACCTGCTTGCCCGCCTGTGTGGCGACGAAGGCCGCCCGCATGGCGACTTCCGTCTTGCCAAAGCCGACATCGCCGCAGACGATCCGGTCCATCGGCCGCTCGCTCTGCAAGTCGGCGAGCACCTTGCGGATGGCCTCGGCCTGGTCCTCCGTTTCCTCGAAGGGGAATGCGTCGGCGAAAGTCTGGTACTCGCTCTCGTTCAGCGTGAGCTTCAGACCCTTCTGCGCCTGGCGGCGCGCATAGAGGTCGAGCAGCTCCGCGGCGACGTCGCGAATTTGGTCCGCGGCGCGCTTGCGCGCCTTTGCCCATTGGTCCGTCCCGAGCTTGTGGAGGGGGGCGCTCTCGGGCGCCGCGCCGGTGTAGCGGGTCACGAGGTGCAGCGCATGCACCGGCACGTACACTCGATCCCCGTCGAGATACTCCAGGACCAGGAACTCCCCCGGCTGCCCCGCGACCTCCATCGACTGCAGTCCGACGTAGCGCCCGACACCGTATTCTTCGTGCACCACCGGTGCGCCGGGGTTGAGGTCCTGCAGGTCGCGGAGAATGGCTTCCGGGTCGACGGCCGCGCGCTTTCTTCGCCGCTCCTGCCGCGCCCGCGCCCCGAAGAGCTGCGCCTCCGAGATGATCGCGATCCGCGGCTCGGTGAGCGTCAGACCATTGAGATCTGCTGCAACGGTCAGCGCAAGCCCAGTGCCGCCGTCCGAAAATGCTTCCCAGCCCGGTACCGCGTCGACTGCGAGTCCGTGTCCACGCAGCAGGTCGTGCAACACTTCCCGTCTGCCCGGTGAGTCGGCGGCAATCAGCACACGGCCATCGAACTCGGCGAGAAAGCCGTCCAGGGCGGCGAGAGGGCTTTCCGCCCGCGGGTCGACACGCAGGTCGCGCGGCGCGACCGTGGGGAAGTTGCGCACCTCCGCAGCCACGGCGCCGAGCGTGGTATCCGCCTTGAACGCCTCCAGGGTGATGGAAGAGAAGCCATCGAGCTTTGCGTCCAGCTCGTGCGGCTCCACGAAAAGCTCCGCGGGAGCGAGCACCGGGCGCTCGATGTCGTGCCGCCGGTCCTCGTAACGAGTGGCGATGCCGTCCCATGCCTTCGCCAGTGCGGCCGGCAGTGCCGCGTCGTGCACGATGACGGCATTGGCCGGAAGGTAATCGAGCAGTGTCGCCGTCTGCTCGAAGAAGAGTGGCAGGTAGAATTCGATACCCGCCGGCGCGAGACCCTCGCTGACGCCGCGATAGATGATGGTTCGGTTCGGATCTCCCTCGAAGCGCGTACGGAAACGCCGTCTGAACTCTTTCACGGCCTCCGCATCGAGCGGCAACTCGCGTGCGGGCAGGAGGCGGACGCTCTCCAGGGCGTCGAGCGAGCGCTGCGATTCCGGATCGAAGCGTCGGATGGCCTCGATCTCCTCATCGAAAAGATCGATCCGCAGCGGCGCCGCTGCGCCCATCGGGAAGACATCGAACAGGGAGCCGCGTACTGCGAACTCGCCGGGGCTGGTGACCTGACTGACACTTGCGTATCCGGCGTCTGTCAGCCTCTGGCGAAAGGGCTCGAGCGCGAGCGCCTGTCCGCGCGTGAGCTCGAAGGCGCGGCTTTGGACGTACTGTTTCGGCGGCAGGCGCTGCATCAGAGTGTCCGCCGCGACGATCAGGCACCCGTGTCGGGTCTGCGGCAGCTCAAAGAGCGTCCGCAGCCGCTCGGAGATGATGTCTGGATGGGGCGAGAAGAGATCGTATGGGAGCACTTCCCAGTCCGGGAAGGCGAGCAGTGTCAGGCGCTCGCCCGCGAAAAAGCGCAGCTCCGCGGCGAGGCGATCGAGCTCGCGGGCGGCATCGGCCACGACGACATACAAGCGTTGGTCCGAGTGCGTGGCCTCGGCGAGCGCGAGAGCCGGCGCGCTCCCATGGAGTTGATGCCAGCGTAGATGCCGCCGGGCGGCGGTCGGAACGGGCGGATTGAGGACTCTCAAATCGCGACGGGGATCCCCGTGACCTGCATGCGCTCCTCCACAGGCACGCAGAAGATGTCTATCGAGCCGGAGCGGCCCCGCACCTGCATCGGCGGCAGCGGGGTCGCGCCGATATCCAGTCCGCGTGCATCGAGCGACTGCTTGACCGTGAGCGAAAAGAGCATCTCACCGGCGCGGGCACGCTGGCAGAGCCGCGCCGCGACATTCACCGTGTCACCGATGAGCGTGTAGCTCATGTACGAGCTCGAGCCGATGTTGCCGGCCACCACGTCGCCCTCGTTGATGCCGATGCCGAGCCCGGCATCGACCCCGAACCGGTCCTTCCACGATTGCGCCAGTGCCTTGAAATTCTCGAGCATCTCCTGGGCCGCGTGTACGGCCCGGGTGGGGCTGTCCGACTGTTCCAGCGGCACGCCGAAGCCGAGCATCAGGCAGTCTCCCGCCATGTGGAAGACCGTGCCGTCGTGCCGGAAAGTGATCTCCGTGAGCAGCGAGAAATACTCGTTGAGCAGCGGTACCACCTGGCTGGGCGCCAGCCGCTCGGAAATGGTCGTGAATCCGCGCAAATCCGCAAACAGAACGACGGCATGCGCGCGCAGGTCCTGAGTGGACAGCAGCGTATCGCGCAGCTGCGCGTCATCGAGGATCTTGTCGGCGAGCCGCGGCGAGAGATAGCGGCGAAAGGTGCGGCGCAGGACTTCCTCGCGCCGCCGGATCTCTGCCTCGAGTTGCGCTGCCGCGAGCTTGCGGCGCACCGCTCCCGCGCGCACCAGCTCCTCGATGCGGGTCTTCAGAGACTCATCGACGGACAAGGTCCCATCCCCGATATTTTTCTATCAAAATAGAAGGTTACCACAGGTTGCCGGCCGCGCAGCGGGCTTCCGAGCCGCACGAGCTGCGTGCCGCCGCGCGCGAGGGCGTGGCGTGACAATCGCCGAGTGGTTGGCTCCATGCGGTATGCGCACTGGCGAGCGTGAAGGAGCGATATTAACGTCGGCAAAGATGTTTTGGAACCGGTATATGCCACGCTCGATACCCTCTTCGAGACCCACCCTTGCGGCCCGGCTCGCCGCGGTCGTCGTCCTATGCGTTTCCGGCGCGACCGCGGCTGGCGTCGCATGGGCCGATGCGGCCGATGCCCACATCACCCCGCCCAAGGACACGCCGTATCCGGGCACCCTTCAGCTTGCCGTGGACGCCAGCAATACGGCGCAAGGGATCTTCCGCGTGCACGAAGTGATCCCGGTCCGGGGTGGCAAGCTGACGCTGCTCTATCCGAAGTGGATCCCGGGAAATCACTCGCCGACCGGTCCGATCGACATGATTGCCGGCCTCACCCTGCACGCAAACGGCAAGCGCCTGGAGTGGCAGCGCGATGAGTACGACGTGTACGCCTTCCGCGTCGATGTGCCGCGGGATGCTTCGCGCCTCGATGTCGACTTCGAGTATCTCTCCGGGCGCGGTCCCACGCAGCGCACCCAGATGACCGATGCCATGCTGTCGCTCGAGTGGAACGACGTGAGCCTGTACCCGGCCGGCCACTACTCGCGTGACATCACGTTCGCGCCGAGCGTGACGCTGCCGCACGGGTGGCAGTTGGGCACGGCCCTGGAGACGCTCTCCCAGTCGGGTGACACCACGACATTTAATCCGGTGACCTACAACACACTGGTCGATTCGCCGATGTATGCCGGTCTCTTCTTCAAGCGGGTCGACCTCGACCCGGGCGCCGCCGTTCCCGTCCATTTGGATATCGTGGCCGATGCGCCGAAGTATCTGGAGATGACGCCCCAGCAGCTGCAGGTCCATCGCAACCTCGTGACCCAGGCCTACAAGCTCTTCGGCTCGCATCACTACAACCATTACGACTTTCTGTATTCGCTCTCGGACCAGTTGAGCGGCAATGGTCTCGAGCATCACCGCTCGAGCGAAGACGGCACGCGCGCGGGCTACTTCACTGATTGGGACAAGACGGCTCCCGGACGCGACCTCCTGGCGCACGAATTCACTCACTCGTGGAATGGCAAGTTCCGCCGCCCCGCGGACTTGTGGACACCCAACTTCAACGTGCCCATGGGCGACTCGCTGTTGTGGGTTTACGAAGGCCAGACCCAATACTGGGGCTATGTGCTGACCGCGCGCTCCGGCATGTGGAGCGACCAGCAGTTCCGCGACGCGCTCGCGCTGGTCGCTGCGACGTACGATCGCAACCGGCCTGGCTTCGAGTGGCGCACCATCGAGGACACGACCAACGATCCCACCGCGGCGCGTCGGGAGCCGATCCCCTACCGCAGCTGGCAGATGGGCGAGGAGTACTACAGCGCCGGCCAGCTGATGTGGCTGGAAGCCGACGCGAAGATCCGCGCCCTCACCGGCGATCGGCAGTCGCTCGACACTTTCGCCCGCCAGTTCTTTGGGGTCGACAACGGCAGCTTCGTCACCAAGACCTACACGTTCGACGACGTCGCGGCAGCCCTGAACGGTGTCGTGAAATACGACTGGGCCGATTTCCTCCATCAGCGGCTCAATGCGCATGAGCCGCCGATGAGCGGCATCGAGGCGAGCGGTTGGAAGCTGGTCTACAACGACCAGGAGAGCGCTTTCCAGAAGCAATTCGACTCGGGTGCCTCCTTCCGCCACTTGATGAGCTATGCGTTCTCCATCGGTCTGACGCTCGCCAAGAATGCCGTGATAGATGACGTGCGCTGGAACAGCCCGGCCTTCAAGGCCGGGGTTTCACCGGGTGCGACGCTGGTCGCGGTGAACGGACTCGACTACTCGCCCGAGGTCATGACGGATGCGCTCAAGGGCGCAGAGCACGACCAGGCGCCCATCAGGTTGTTGCTGAAGTATCAGGGCGAGTACAAGACCGTCGCGGTCGATTACCACGGCGGCATGCAGTACCCGCACTTGGTCCGCCTCAGCGGTACGCCAAATTATCTGGACGAGATCATCGCCGCGAAGAAATGAGGCGCGGCGGTTGCGGCAGCGCGCGGCGGGAAACCGCCGGGTGCGATATCAGCCGTGTACGACCGAGTGCACGACCCGGTTGAACTCGAAAAAGACTGAAAAGGAAGCGTAGTCCCAGCGGGTGATCGGCGGCTTGCCGACGGCGGGGTACCGCTTCGCGGGCGCGCCGAACTTCGCTTCCACCTCGTGCATGGTGGTTCCGCGCCCTGGCCGTGCGACTGAGGTCTGCTCCAGTTGCACCTGTCCGTCGACCACGACGGTCTCCGCGGCCGCGCCTCCCGCGAGTGCGCAGCCGATCAGCAGTGCCAGTAGTTTTGCCGAGCGCATACGGAACCTCCACCGAGCCGTGGTGACTATACACCCTGCCGGAATCTGTCAAAGACGATAGGCCGAGGTCGCCGCAGATCTGTGAAGCCCATCAAGGTTCGGGTCAACCGGCCCGATATGGTTAAATGACCGGGATGTTCCACCCGCTGTCGCTGTTCGTGGGCCTGCGCTATGTGCGCGCCCGCTCGCACAAATTCTTCGTCTCCTTCATTACCTGGACCTCCCTGGCCGGCGTGTGTGTGGGCGTCGCGGCACTCATAGTCATTCTCTCCGTGATGAATGGCTTCGAAGGAGATCTCAGGCAGCGACTCCTTGCCCTGGATGCGGATGCCAGGGTGGTGCCGGCAGACACGCAAAGTGCGGGCACGCCCGGTCCGGGGCAGTGGCAGCGGGCCGCACAGGCCATCCGCGGCTCTCCGGGGGTCATCGGCGTGGCTCCCTATGCCCAGATACAGGCGCTCGCTGTACGCACCCCGGAGATGCTGCCCGTCCAGTTGCGGGGGATCGATCCGAAGTCGGAGCCCTCCGTCACCCGTATCGTCGGCGCGATCACGGCAGGCAAGCTGTCCAACCTCACGTCCGGCTCCGATAGTATCATCGTCGGGGAGGTGATCGCCGAGGAGCTCGGCCTCGCCCCCGGCGATTCCATGACCCTTCTCATCCCGACCGTCACGGCGGGGGGCGTGCCCGCACCGCGGCTGCGCCAATTCAAAGTGGCAGGGGTGTTCGAAGTCGGCCTCTCCGACGAGGACGCGTCGCTGGTGTTCGCCAACATCGATGATGTGCGCGCGCTGGGTCCATCCGGTCAAGGGGATCAGGGCCTGAGGGTACGTTACCGCGACGCGCTGGACGCCCCGGCGTTCACCGCCGGCATGCGCACGCGCCTTCCGCGTGGATTCCAGGTGATCGACTGGACGCAAGACAACGCGGATTATTTCCGTGCGATCCGGATCGAGAAGACCATGATGTCGCTCATCCTGCTGCTCATCGTCGCGGTGGCGGCATTCAACATCGTGGCGATGCTGGTCATGGTGGTCACCGACAAGCGCACCGACATCGCCATTTTGCGCACCTTCGGCGCCTCGCCGCGGCGAGTGATGGGAGTCTTCCTGACCCAGGGGCTGGTCATCGGCTGGCTGGGAGTCGCGCTCGGGGTGGCGCTGGGACTCGCGCTTGCCTTCCATGTCGACACCATCGTTCCCTTCCTGCAGAACACCTTCGGCTTCCAGATCTTCAGCTCCAGTATCTATTACATCACCACCGTTCCTTCCATTGTGAGGTGGAGCAACGTCGTGGCGATCAGTGTTGCGGCACTGGTCCTCACGGGGGCGGCGACCGTCTACCCGGCGGTGCGCGCCTCGCGCACGGCCCCCGCCGAAGCCCTGCGTTACGAGTAGGCCGCCATGAGCTCGCTGTACGAATGGCTGGTCGGCACCCGCTATCTGCGCTCCACTCATCGCCGGGGGTTCGTGTCGTTCGTCGCGATCATGTCGGTCTGCGGACTCGCGCTGGGCGTCGCCACGCTGATCGTCGTCCTTTCGGTGATGAACGGCTTCGGCCGGGAGCTGCGGACCCGCATTCTGAGCGTCACTTCCGACGCGACCCTCATGGGCCTCCACGGTACGATCTCGGACTGGCAGGCGGTGCAGAAGCGCGTGGAGCGTGAGCCCGGCGTACACGTGGCCGTGCCCTATGTGGAAGAGCAATCGATGCTGACGCACGGTCAGCAGATTACCGGCGCCTCGGTGCGCGGCGTTCTGCCCCGGGAGGAGGAACGTGCGACGGGCCTGGGACAGCGGCTGACTGCCGGGAGCTTCGCGGACCTGCAGCCCGGCGCCTACCGTGTGATCCTGGGAGATGCACTGGCGCAGGCGCTGCACGTGCAGGTTGGGGGCTCGGTGGTGTTGATTGCGCCGGAAGGGGTGGCGACCCCGACCGGGGTGATGCCGCGCATGCGCCGCTTCCAGGTGGCGGGCCTCTTTCATTCCGGGATGTATGAGTACGACCGGGGACTCGCCCTGGTCAGCATGACCGATGCGGCCCGGCTCTTCGGCCTGTCATTCGGTGAGGTCACTGGCATGCGCCTCGCGCTCGATGACCCTTGGCAGGCGCCCAAGGTGGTGAGGCGAGTCGCCTACGACCTCGGCGGGCCGGGTTACTACGTCAGCGATTGGACGGATAACCATGCCACCTTGTTCCAATCCATCCAGTCGACGAAGTCCATCATGTTCGTCATGCTCTCGATGATCGTCGCGGTGGCTGCATTCAACATTGTCGCAACCCTCGTCATGATCGTGAAGGAGAAGCAGACTGACATCGCCATCCTGCGCACCATCGGCGCGGGCCCGCGCAACGTGCTCACCATCTTTGCCATCCAAGGCATCATCATCGGCTTCGCCGGGACGCTGCTCGGGGCGGCACTCGGCACCCTGATCTCCCACAATCTGCAGGCGCTCGTCGGCGGCCTCGAACGGCTGTTGCATACTCAGTTCCTCGATCCGCGGGTGTACTACATGAGTGATCTTCCGGCCCACGTGGAGGGCCTCGATGTGCTGCGCGTATGTGGCGTGGCGTTCCTCCTGTGTGCCTTGGCAACCGTCTATCCGGCCTGGCGCGCCGGGCGCACGGCGCCGGCGCAGGCGCTGCGGCATGAGTAAGCCGGGAGCCACTTCTGACGACACGCGTGAGCGTGTCGGCCCGCGCAGCGGCGGGGGCGCGGCGCAGGATGGGCCGAGCAATGGATCGTTGGTGCTGGATGCGCGCGATGTCTCCAAGAGCTTCCACCAGGGGCCGGTCATTCTCGAGGTCTTGCGGGGTGCCGCGCTTTCCGTGGCCGCCGCAGAGCGTGTGGCGATCATCGGCGCCTCCGGCTCCGGCAAGACGACCCTGCTGCAAATCCTGGGCGGGCTCGATCAGCCGACCCGCGGACAGGTGCTGGTCGACGGGCGCGACATTCACCGGCTGACGGAGAAAGAGCGGGGTGAGCTGCGCAACCGTGCCATCGGATTCGTCTATCAGTTCCATCATCTGCTACCGGAGTTTTCCGCGCTGGAGAACGTCGCCATGCCGCTTCTGGTGCGCCGCGCGCCGGTACCCGAGGCGCGCAAAGCGGCGCGCGAGCTCCTGGAGCGAGTCGGTCTCGGGCAGCGGCTCGATCATCGTCCGCACCAGCTATCAGGCGGCGAGCGGCAGCGCGCCGCTGTCGCGCGCGCACTCGTGACGCAACCGAAAATCGTTCTCGCCGATGAGCCCACCGGCAACCTGGACGGTGCCAATGCGGAGTCGGTCTTCGGGTTGATGCTCGAGCTCAACCGCGAGCGGGGTACGAGCCTCGTCGTGGTGACCCACGACACCCGCCTGGCGGATCGGATGGAACGGGTCTACGAGATCGAGAAAGGGAGGCTGTCGGAACGCCTCATGCCGTCGCTGCGACGTGACGAGCCCTATACCGGGACGTAACCCGCCAGCGCCAGACGAGCTCCAGGCACGCCCAGCCGAGCACGCCTAGAACCACGGCGCAGACCGCGCAGCCGATGAGGAAGGGTTGCCACATGGGTCCCAACCCGCTCGCCAGCCAGTCCCAGCTCAGATGGAACGAGAACCTTTCCGGTGAGATCCCCAGCAGCATCGCCCCCACCCGGTAAGCCAGGTAGTAAATCGGCACCATGGTGAGGGGGTTGACCAGCAGGGTGGTCCCGTAGATCGCCGGTACGTTCAGCCGCCAGGCGATCGCAATCAGGACCGCGACGACGAGGTGCACCGGCAGGGGGATGAAACAGATGGCAATGCCCACGCCGAAGGCTCCGGTAATGGCGCGGCGGTGGAGCGCCCATAGCCTGGGATCGAGCAGCCGCTCCCCAAAATGCCGCAGCAGCCAGTGGCCCTGCAGGTGGTGGGGGGAAGGAAGGAGCTTTTTCAGCAGGCGACGGAACATCAGGAGTCGGGACTGTACCAGATTGGCGACGGTATGGGGCCAGACGGGGTCGCCGTCTTCTTCATCGGCCTGTGATTAAGTCACCTTGAGCGCGTACTGCTCTCGGGTATCATGCGCCGTCGCAGTTTTCTTGCCCGGGGTCGCTGGATGTGGGAAATCGTGCGGGCCGGCGGCCCGCTCATGTGGCCGATCATTCTCTGCTCGATCACCGCCGCGGCGATCGTTCTCGAGCGGTTGTGGACGTTGCAGGACCGGCGGGTGATGCCGCGGGAGCTGCCGCAGAAAGTCTGGCAGCTGATCGAGGCCAATCAGATCAACGATAAAGTCATCGCCGCGCTCGAGCAGAACTCGCCCTTGGGCAGACTCCTCGCCGCGGGTCTCGCGAACCGTCATCGGCCGCGGGAGATCCTGATGGAGCGCCTGGAGGATACCGGCCGGCACGTGGTCTACGAGCTCGAGCGTTTCCTCAACACCCTCGGCACCATCGCCGGGGTGTCCCCGCTTCTCGGGCTGCTCGGCACCGTCACGGGCATCATCCGCGCATTCAACGCCATCCAGGCGGGCGGCATGGGCGATCCACGGGTTCTCTCCGGCGGCATCGCCGAGGCGCTCGTTGCCACCGCGGCGGGCCTCTGCGTTGCCATCCCCTCGCTCTTCGCCTACCGCTACCTTCGCGGCAGGGTCGAGCGCATCGTCGTGGAGATGGAGAAGCAGGCCATGCGCATGGCCGATGCGGTCGAGGCCGCCGGCGTCCGTGGCGGACGCTCCGCCGCCGCCTGACACCGTTGCTCCTGTCATGAACCTCAAGCCGCGCCGCCACGAGGAGCCGGAGATCAACGTCGTCTCCCTGATCGACGTGGTGCTGCTGCTCGTCGTGTTCTTCATGCTCTCGAGCAAGTTCACGGATGAAGGGCGGCTGCACGTGCAGCTGCCGCAGGCGAGCGCGGTGCCATCGGCCGCCCCGCAGAGCGAGCCGCTCGTGGTGTCGGTGACGGAGGCCGGAAGTTATCTCGTCAACGGGCGGGAGCTCATCAATTCCAGTCCCGATACGCTGCGCTCGGCGCTCCTCAAGCAGGCCGGCGCCGGTCGCGACATGACCGTGACGATCCGCGCCGATGGCCGCGCCAGGCAACAGTCGGTGGTCACGGCGATGGATGTGCTCGGACAGCTCGGTTTCGTGCGGCTCAATATCGCGACGATCCATGCCGATCGCGCAGGCGCCCCTTGAACGACGTGGCGAGCCGCCGGCCGCGCGAGCCGGTGAAAGTGTCGGTCACCTATCGGCGGCTGCTCGGGTATTTGAAGCCGCACAAGTGGGCATTCACCTTGGGCATCCTCGGGGGCACCCTCTACGCCGTATCCTCGGCGGGCCTCCTGTGGCTGGCAAAGCGCTTCGGCGACGGCACTTTCCTTCATCCTGATCAGCGCATGATCTACCTGATCCCGATCGCGCTCGTCATCATCTTCATCGGCCGCGGCGCAGGAAATTTCACTCAGACCTACTTCATGGGCTACGTCGGCCGCAGCATCGTCAAGCGGCTGCGCTGCGAAGTATTCGACAGCCTGCTGGACCTTCCGGCCGCCTATTTCGATCGCAGCTCAGCGGGCACGCTCCTCTCGAAGCTGACGTACAACAGCGAGCAGGTCGGGCAGGCCTCCAGCGACTCGATCGTCATCATGGTGCGTGCGGCGCTCACCGTGATCTGGATGATCGCCGGCCTTTTCTGGTTCAACTGGCAACTCGCGCTGATCTCTCTTGCCATCGGGCCGATCGCCGCCTGGTTGGTGTCGGTTGTCAACAGAAACTTTCGACGCTACGGGCGACGCATCCAGGACTCGATGGGTGATGTGACCCGAATCGCGAAGGAGAGCTTCGAGGCGCCGCGCCTGGTGAAGGTATACGAGGCGCAGCCGCATCTGCGGGCGCAGTTCGAGGCGGTCAACGAGCACAACCGCCGCTCCTACATGAAGCTCATTCTCACGCGCGGTCTCGCCAACCCGACCGTGCAGCTCGTCACGGCGCTGGGGGGCGCCTTCGTTCTCGGACTGGCGCTTCGCGACACGATCGACGGCCGCATGACACCCGGCGACCTCCTTGGCTTTTTCGTCGGGCTCACCAGCATCGCGCAGCCGTTGCGTGAGCTGGTGCAGGTGGCCGATCCATTGCAGCAGGGCATCGCGGCAGCCGAGAGCTTGTTCGATCTGATCGACGAGCCGCCGGAGCCCGCCGGCGGAGGCTATGTCGTCACACGAGTCCGCGGAGATGTCGAGTTTCGGGGTGTCACTTTCACCTATCCGAAGGGGGAGCGGCCCGCGCTGCATGATGTTTCGCTCGAAGTGCGGGGCGGCACGAGCCTCGCAATAGTCGGACGCTCGGGAAGCGGCAAGTCGACGTTGGTGAGTCTGCTGCCGAAGTTCTACGAAGTCGTTTCGGGCTCGATCCTGATCGATGGTCATGACGTTCGCGAATATGACGTGCGCAGCCTGCGCGCACAGATCGCGGTCGTCAGTCAGGACGTCACGCTCTTCAACGATACCATCCGCAACAACATCGCCTTCGGCCGCAAGGTGTCCGAGAACGAGCTCTTGCAGGCGGCTGAGGCGGCTCACGTAATGGAGTTCGTCTCGGCCCTGCCGGCCGGCCTCGACACCGTCGTGGGTGATCGCGGCGTGTTGCTCTCGGGAGGCCAGCGGCAGCGCATCTCGATCGCGCGGGCGCTCCTCAAGAACGCGCCCATCCTGATTCTCGACGAGGCCACCTCCGCGCTCGACACCGAAGCCGAGCGCCATATCCAGGCGGCGCTGGCGCAGCTCGTGCGTAACCGGACGACATTCGTAATCGCGCACCGGCTCTCGACCGTCGAGCAGGCAGATCGGATCGTGGTACTGGATGCGGGGCAGGTGGTCGAGAGCGGCACTCATGCGCAGCTGCTGGCGCGCGACGGGCGCTACGCTCAGCTCTACAGGCTGCAGTTCGCCGACTGATGACCGATGCACCACCGGCTGCTCAAGCTCTGGTATGAGGAGCCGCCCGGGGTCTCGGTGTTCCAGCCCTTCTCCTGGATCTACGGCGCAGTCGTGTCGGCGCGGCGCAAGGCGTACGAGCGAGGCTGGGCACGATCGTATGGTGTCGGCCGGCCGGTCATAGTCGTCGGTAATCTGACGGTAGGCGGCACGGGCAAGACGCCACTCACCATCTGGCTGGCCAACCATCTGCGACAGCGCGGATTCGAGGTCGGTCTCGTATCTCGCGGGTACGGTCGTGAGCGGGGCGGCTTGCACACGGTCACGGCGGATTCGCCCTGGCGGGAGGTCGGAGATGAGCCGCTCATCCTCCACCGGCGCACGGGCTGCATGACCCTCGTTGCACGCGACCGTGTTGCCGCGGCGAGGGCGCTGGCGGAGCGGGGAGCCAAGGTCATCCTGGCGGACGATGGCCTGCAACATCTGCGGATGAAGCGTGATTGCGAGATCATCGTCGTCGATGGCACCCGCGGCCTCGGCAACGGCCGCCTGCTGCCGGCCGGCCCGTTGCGCGAGAGCGGCTCCCGGGCGCGGGCCGCCGACGCGCTGGTGGTGAATGGCGGGGCAGAGGGCGAGCCGCTTCGCGGCGTTCCGCCGGAGCTTGCCGCGGCCGCCCTGCGGATGTGGTTGCTCGCGGCTGAGGCACTACCGGTGGCCGGCTCCGCGCAGGCGCAGCCGCTCCAGGCCTTTCGCGGCCGGCCGGTGCATGCGGTCGCCGGGATCGGCAACCCGCAGCGGTTCTTTGCCGATCTGCGCGGCCGCGGGCTGGAGATCATCGAGCACCCCTTTCCGGACCACCAGGCCCTGTCGCCGGCCGACCTCGACTTCGGCGATGGCCTGGCGGTGCTCATGACGGAGAAGGATGCCGTAAAATGCCGGGAGGTTGCGGGCCCGCGGCTCTGGTACGTACCGGTGGCAGCGGCCTTCAGCGAAGCCGATTCGCGCCGGCTGCTCGAGCTCGCGATACGCGCGATCGACTCCTTCATCCCCGCCGGAGGTTAGATTCCCGATGGACGCCCGCCTACTCGATATCCTGGCCTGTCCCGTCTGCAAGGGAACGCTGGTCTACCGGCGCGAGTCACAGGTGCTCGTCTGTCGGCTCGACCGCCTCGCCTATCCAGTCCGCGACGATGTCCCGATCATGCTGGAGGAAGAGGCGCGGCAGCTCGCGGCCGACGACCCGCTCCTCGAGCGCTGAGCCGGCCCGCCGCGTCCGCGTGACCTGCTCTTTCCACGTCGCCATCCCCGCGCGCCACGGCTCGACGCGTCTGCCGGGGAAAATGCTTGTGCCGATCCGGGGCAAGCCGATGCTGCAGTGGGTTTATGAGCGCGCCCGCACCTCCGGTGCCCGCGATGTCTTCATAGCCACGGACGATGCTGCGATCGCGTCTGCCGCGAACGCCTTCGGTGCCGTGGCGCGCATGACATCCCCCGCACACGCATCCGGAACTGACCGCCTCGCGGAGCTCGCGGTCATCGAGGGCTGGCCGGAGGCCGACATCGTGGTCAATGTCCAGGGTGACGAGCCACTCATCCCGCCGGCCATCATTCGGCAGGTGGCCGCATTGTTGGACTCGGATCGTGACGTGGCGATCGCCACCCTGGCGACGCCGGTGGAATCGCTGGAGGAGTTTCTCGATCCCAACGCAGTGAAGGTGGTCGCCGACTCGAAGGGCAGGGCGCTCTATTTCAGTCGCGCGCCGATTCCCTGGAATCGCGACGGAGCTGTCGCGGGCTTGTCGAGCCAGCGCGAGTTTACCGGCGCGCGGCGGCATATCGGGATCTACGCCTACCGCGTGGGTGCGTTGCGGCACCTCGCAGCGCTCGCGCCCACGGCGCTGGAGAAGGCCGAGAGGCTGGAGCAGCTGCGCGCGTTGGAGAATGGTCTCCTGATCCGGGTCGCCGACGCGACGGAAAGGCCGGGCCCGGACGTCAATACAGCGGAAGACCTGGAGCGTGTTGCGACACTGATGGCGCCATAGAGCGGCACGCGAGATCACCCATACCATCGGGGCCGCATGGCCCGATGCCGCCAAGCGCCCTCTGTCACCGCATCGCTCATGCATCCGAGGCAGATGCGCGAGACCTTGAGCCGGGTATTGCCGAGGTTGACGTATTGCATCGCGTGAGCTCCCATGGCGCGGGAGCATAATCTCAGCTCCGATCCGCGTTTTGGATGGCGCTTCTAATGTCCAGAGCCTCTCCGCATTCGCGAGTTGAAGGCAAAATAATCCATTTTCCTTCGAGTTGTGCTGATGACTCCAGAGTGAACCACGGCTCGGGAGCCGGGTCCGCTGGGAGGTATAATTTGCGCCACGGATGGCGAGTGCCAAGGCCCCGGTTGTCAACCCGCGAATCGCCCCCACGTTGAGCGATGGGAGCGGGCTCGCGTAAGGGAAAAGCCATGTGTATCAAATTGTTGCAAGGTTCGTCGACTCTCAGGGGCATGGCGGGGATCGCCGCGCTTTCGGCCCTGGCCCTGAGTCTCGCGGCCTGCGCTACGCACCCCGCGCCTCGGCCGGATCCCCCGCCCGCGGCCTATGCCGGCCCACCGCCGAATACGACTGTTTTCGCCTATCCGCAGAATGGCCAATCTGCCGATCAGCAGAGCCGCGACCGGTATGAGTGCAGCCTCTGGGCGGTTCACCAGACGGGCTTTGATCCCAGTGCGTCCAATGTGCCTCCGGAGTATCGCGTGGTCGCAAGCGGCCCGCCGCCAGGCACCGGCACTGCCATCGGCGCGATCGCAGGCGCCGTGCTCGGCGCCGCCATCTCGCCTGGCTGGGACAGGGGGGCTGGAGCGGTGTTCGGCGGTCTCACCGGCGCCATGATCGGCAGCGCCAGCGATGCCCAGCGTGTACAACAGAATGAAATGGAGATGAGCGCGCAGGAGCAGCAGCAAGCGGCTGCGATGTCGCAGAATGCGTCGGACTACCGCCGCGCTCTCAGTGCATGCCTGGAAGGCCGCGGGTACAGCGTAAAATAACTTCGTCCGAGCGCGCCGTAGTCGCGCGCGATGCGCAGCGGTCCCCTGTGCATCAGATACTGCACTGCCGGCACCGCCCCGACACAGACGGTCCGGCCGCCTTGACCGAACATCGCCGCCGCATCGTCGAGTAGCCCCATGCACGAGCTGCCGATCGAGGGTTCGATCGCCAGCATCCGGGCCCAAACGCCCGCGCGCCCGCCGTTTGCTGGGGCGAAGCCCTATTCCAGGGAAACGCGCCGAGAGGTGCGCCGGACCGAGCATTTCTCGGCGATGAACCGTGGGTCCGCTGCAGTAGCATTTGGGCACAAACAGACGATGTCCGTGAATTCGCATCCCCCATTCTTCGCAGCCCGTCTCCTGCTCCGCTGCCGTCAGTGCCCTAGCGAAGGCAGACACCTGCAATACGGTTGGCGATCGAGCTCAGATGCTCAGGACTGATGATTTACCGATGAGAAATTCCCGCTTCCGATCCGTCATGTTGTGGGCCGCTCTGGCGGCGGCACTCGCGGGCACAGTCACGATGGATTCCGCCATGATCGCGTACGCTGCAACGCCACCCCTGAGTGGGGGGTCTACCAGAGAAAGCTCGACGGACGATCCGTTGATGGACGCGGCCAGGGCGGAGTTGACCGCATCGAACCGGCACGATCTTTCCGCATTCCTGCACGCCTTCACGCAAGATCCTGCGATTCTGGTAGATGCTTCCCCGTATTCCTACCACCACAAGATGGCACTCGGGGAGTTCTTTCGGAAGAACCCGCTCGGCAGCCAGGTCCAGTACACGATCGAGCCTGGGGCGCCTCAGACCGAGGATCGGGTGGGCAACCACGCCTATCTGGAAATCGTCGTCAACGTTCGCGCCACGGATTCCCGCGGCGACTCGTTCAATGACCGCATTCACTGGATTGCGGCTCTCGAGCGTGACGGTGGAGGCTGGAAGATTGACGTCCTCACGCTCACAACGACGGGTGGATAGCGGTCGAAAACGATAGCGCTTCCTGAGCGGAGCGGTCGCGGTAAAAAGGGTGCGGGTAGCTCAGCTCAGCGGCTTGGCGCCAGCGCTCGGTCGCTCGGGTGCCCCGCCACAAAGCGGCACGCCTCCAATGCGAGTGCGAGCCACGCTTGCTCCCGGCCGTCGAGCGCCAACCATTCCTTCATCTTCCTGCCGCGCCGCGCGTCGAAGTGTTGCCCCATTCCGGAGCGAACCATCTCATCCACGCGCGTACCCGGCAACTTGACGACGAATTGTCCCGCGGACGAAAGCATGGCGAAGATCTTGCCGTCGACCTTCAAGGCGCTCGCGCCGAAGCCCCTGCCACCGTGAGTGACCCGTGCATCATGAGCGAATGCTTGGGCGACTCGTGCGAACGATTGCGGGAGGCTCGCCCCGCGCGGTTGCGACTCGAGGCCGGTGCGAGCAGAGCGCTTCTTCAGGGTCATGGTGTTACCTGCGGATTTCCGCCATATATGTTACTCCCACTGCTCGCCATTCTGCGGCAAGACTGTCATATGGCCATCGGCGGTCGGCGTATTTCGTCGCTAGCCTGGATGATCAAGTGGTCGGCGGCGGCGGCATCTCGGGTCTTCCGGGCACCGACGGTTCCGGTTGCGAGCGGCAAAGGATGTATCTGCGGCAAGCGAGCCGAGGACTGCCCCGAGCTATTAGATCAATGCCTTCAGGCCGCTCGGCACCTGGTATACCATCACACTGCTGCGCAGAAACAATCTCCGAGATGAACCCCGACTTGCTCCCTAACGGCAGTCGTTCGACACACCTCGCTGGTCCATCCTGGTTGCGCAACCGCGGCTCGCGAACGGCTGGCTGTTAAAGGCTTGGGCCAGCGACCTGACCAAATACATGCTGATCGCGTTCCCGGTCATATTGCTGCCGATCTGGCTTGCCATTGGGCACGGGATCCGACCCTACGACAACTATCCGAGCGTATTGCATCCCGATCGCCGGATGACCTGGGGCCGGTCGGCGTTGTGCCGCAATATGCCGAATTGGCTCCTCGGGTCACGGCGCTCGACGTTCTGCTGGCGCAACTGCTCCAGAAGGTCAAAGCAGAACAGATTTTCGTCGCCAATGCCGCGCACGAGGTGCGCACTCCGCTGGCCGTGATCAGCGCGCAAGCGCACGTGTTGGCCAAAGGGAGGACTGAAGAGGAACGGTCTGAAGCGCAGCGATCGATGAATGCTGCGATCAGTCGGGCCTCGCACGTGGTTCAGCAGCTTCTCGTCTTGGCGCGCGTGGAAAGGGCGCATGCCGCGACGCCGTCGGAACCGATTAATGTGTCCCAATTGGTGCGTGAGGAAATTGGGTCCTTCGTTCCGACCGCGATGTCACGCGGTATGGATATTTCGCTCGAAGGCCCGGAAACCCTCATCGCTTGCCTGGATGTGCACGCTCTCCAATCCGCCCTACAGAACTTGATCGATAACGCCATTCGCTACGGGTGCGACAACGGACGGATCGTCGTCGAGTTGTCAGTCACGGGTTCGACGCGTGATTTAGTGGTTCTCGCAGTTAGCGATGATGGGCCCGGCATTCCGACAAGCGACCACTCGAAAGTCTTTGAGCGTTTCTATCGCGGGCGGCAGCGGGACATACCTGGGGCCGGCTTGGGTCTCACGATCGTCAAGCAAGCCGTCGCACGCATGGGTGGTATGGTGCAGATCATGTACGGCCTGGCGGGCCGTGGTTGCCGTTTCGAGATACACGTTCCCGTCGGGCGCGAACGATCATGACATGCTCCGTCAGCTGAAAAGTCTACACTTTCGCATCTCGGCTCGTTATCGGCAGTGCCGACGACATTCTGCGTAACGACGCGGAAAATACCAAATATTCGGGCGCTCGAGGTCCGATAGCTTTGTCGAGAGCAGGGCGGGCTCCATGCGGCGGAGATAGGCGGCGACTTCGTCGGGCCTGCGTATCTCTATCTGCACCATATCCACTCCTCGAGAAAGCTGCTTAAGCGTAAGATCACGTAGGAACCTTGCCCGTGAAGCCACCGGCTTTGATGCCTGCTTGGGCGAGGCTCATGTCCATTGTTCGCTGCATGTAAGGGCTTGAGTGAAAATACTTTTCGTCTGCCTCGGCAATATCTGTCGCTCGCCCACCGCGGAGGTAGTATTTCGCGCCGTCGCATCTGGCGAGGCGCCGGACATCGTGTTGGAAATCGACTCCGCCGGCACGGCCGGCTACCACGTGGGGGAGCCTCCTGACCGGCGTACGCGGCAGGCCGCAGCCCGGCGCGGTTACGATCTCTCGGCGCTTCGCGCGCGCGTGGTCGAGCCGCGCGATTTCGAGAACTTCGACCTCATCCTCGCCATGGATCGCGAGAACCTGAGCGCATTGGAGCGCCGCGCACCGCCTCATGCTCGCGACCGGCTGCGGCTCTTCCTCGAGTTCGCGCCCGAGGTCGGCATCACTGAAGTTCCGGACCCGTACTACGGGGGGCCGAACGGTTTCGAGGACGTGTTGGATCTGATCGAGGAGGCCTCGAGGGGGCTCATCGAGCATCTGCGCCGCCAGACACGAGCAGCCTGAGTCTCGACTACTCTCGCGTGCAGGTCTTCCAAAAGATCCGACTACACGTCGACGAGAAAGGGAAATGTTGCCTTGGAACCCGCGTTCTTGTTCCGGTAGACAGTGAACTGCGCCATCAGAAGTTTCGCATGTCGTCGGAGAATGTGCCGTGTTTCTCCACATGCTCGTTGTAGGCCTGGATCGCCTCGCTGCTTTCTTCACGCCACTGCTTGCGCCTGCCCGCAGCCAGCTCCTCGGTTAGTGCACGCTCGAGCGTCGCCGAGAGATTGACTCCGGCTTCGCGGGCGGCGGCGAGCAGATCACTGCGAATGCTGACGTTGGTAGGACGCTTGGCGACCAAAGCAGGGGAAGGGCGGCGCGGCATGGTGTCTCCCCGGATGCGGCATTTTACTACGTCGAAATGCGCATAGATAATGCGCAGGCATCCTCACTGCTCCCGGGAGCACGGGGTATGGCTGTGAAATTCGTTAGGGGCGGATGGTGGATGATAATCCACGTACCTGGTGGCGGATCTTCGCTTATACAGGCGATCACTCGCTCACCGGATCGGCCGCCGAATGTTGCCACCATGGATCTCCTGACTTCTTCACGAAGTGCTCAAAGACATATGACCAGGGGACGAGCGGGACAAAGATAACGATCATCCCGACGGCGAAGGTAGTTGTCCCGAGATCCTTATTCCACTGCCCTCGCAGCCAATGCGGTAGCGCGACACTGAGCAGCCAGGAGGCTTTCCAGGTCAATTCCCAGAACAGCACCGGGAGCATTTTCAACGGGTATCGCAGGCCCAGAATTGACAGTACGGAAAGAGCGAACAGCATGCAGATCACGGTCCCGGAATCCAATGGCATTGAATAGACCTCGTGGATCATCTTCGACCATACGTGCATGTCCAATCCAATCCCGAGCACCAGGACGAGATAGAACACGCGCAGTAGATTGAGCCGCAAGGTGGACATGGTATTCATATTTCGCCGCCTTTCACGGGAAGTTGACGTGTAATCTCATTCAACCTGCTTCAGAATCTTCTCTATCTCCACCAGACGCGATGCCATTTTGGAAAGCTCCGCGTGAATCGCGGACAAGGCTTCCTGATTTTCCGACTGGGAGGCTGCGGTTTTCTCCGCAAGAGCGCGGTATTGCTTCTCGCTTGTCCCGACGGCCCGGGCCTGAATAATGCCGGAGATGTATTTAATTCCGAAGATCACCATGGTACCGAGGACCACCGCGTAAATGATGCCTGGAACGTCGACAGTCGTCATACCGGACCCCTATTTCAATCTGATTCTGCCGGGAGCGTCGCTATGGCTTTAGAGATGCTTGCCGGCGTGACCTCTATCGAAAATCGAGTCACTTCGAAGTAGTTGAGCGCCTTGCCCTCGGGGGAAAGCTCGAGCTTGCTGCTGACCAAGCCCGCAGCTTCCAGCTTCTGCAGATGAAGGTGCAGTAATGGCCGACTTATCCCGATTTCTCGTGCAAGCTGACTCACGTACTCGCGGCCCTTTGCATTGAGCATTCCGATGATGCGCAGCCGATGCGGATTGGCCAGCGCGCCCAGTACAACCAGTAGGCGTTCCCCTGTAGTCCTCAGTGTTCAGCTCCGGCGGATATGTGTAAGAAATATATTACACATGATCCTGGTAGTCAAGCGCTGAACGGGCTCGCCTTTGGACGAGGATACATTCAACGTTAGCTTGCCAGAAGATGTGTCCGGCAGAGTGAATCGAACTGTACACACCACGGCTACCTGAAAAAGCAGCGGCAGCTTTCTCTTGCCGAGCCCCGAGACGGGCGCCTCGCTTTTGCATAGGCGGCCGCGAGCAGCAAGGCGTTGTGAGCGCTCTTCTGGAAGAGCACCGTGATCCCGCGCTCGCCAATCATCACGTCGGACTTGGCGGCAGGGCAGCCATTGCCGAGCCGCACGCCGGGCAGGATCGGTCCCTCGTAGTCGCGAAGGCGGATCGTCTGATCGAGGATCAGCGAGTGGAGTGCGGCACGCGCGTGCGATGGGGGTCGCTAGGCCGAGAGGGGCTGGCGGTGGATCTCCTGGAGCGTCCCGGAGTCGAACACCCGCACCTCGGCCAGGTGTCCCGTGGCGGGAAACGGTGGCGAAATGGCGCTACTTGCCCGGGCGTACACCCGCCCGCAAGCTCGGCGCGCAACAACATCGTGATTCCGACAACAATGGCGAAAAGCCTCGTTGCTACGTAACCGTCCGGCCACTACACATTGCTTCTTGAATCAGCCTGCTATACGCCGCCCCCATACCAAAAGAGGAATGGGAGAACTAGAAGAAGTTGCAGAATCCATATCGTGACGAACAGCGTAACCGACAGTCTTCTGGCCAGGAGCAATAAGCAAACGCTGGCGATCGCCATTATCACTGGGAAGTACACGTAGTAGTGCCACTGCCCAGCGTTTGGGTAGCCGGGCACGTGCCGGTGCGCAACACCGGATATCAGAGTGGCTCCGATATACGTGAGGAGGCCCCAGGACAGGACGGTGAGGGAGGCTGCAATTCGCCGCTTCATGTTCTCGATCGTATACGGTCAAAGTACATTGACCTTCCTCGCGGTCAATTGGAAAGCGCGGTGGGGTCCGTGATCAGCACATAAATGAAGAAAGGCACAAGAAGGAAGGACCCAGCAACCGCCGTACGGACGAGACGGGCCAAGAATGGAGACCGGCTGTTATAAGCGCACTGCCACAGTGCTATCAATTGGTACAAGCCGACGACTAGCCCAAGAAATAGGAAAAAGCGGTACATCGAGGTGGAGGCGGGGGCGGGCAGAAAGAATGCTCCAATCGTGCTGAAACAGCAGTTGGCCACAAACATATAGAGCACCACTCTCCACAAGCGCGTCCTGCCACGCAGCGGATCGAGAAAAATTGCAGAGAGCATTGGATGTCTTAGAGTTGCTACGGCCCCCAGTACGAGCAGTGTCTGTCGACTTATGCCCTCATAAGACGCGACTGCAGCGGCTCAAGTTAGCAGATCGACCCCTGCGTGCAGGGGCGCACAGGTACGCTTGGTGCGGCCGCCGGCCGCATGCACGGCGGTCGTGCACCGGCGCGCGGTTCGCGCCGGTGCAGACGGCGCTGAACGCGCCTATTCCTCGGGCCCGCGGCCACCGCTGGACGCCGGCCGATCGGGCGGCGCTGACGACCACACCACATAGGGCTTCGCCTCGTGCGGCGTGTTGCTTTCCGTTGGAGGTGAGGGCTCGAAATGTGCGAGCGGCGCCGCGGGCTCCTCGTGACGCAGCGATGCATCACGTGACTCGCGCGGCTCACGTGACTCGCGCGGCTCACGTGACTCGCGCGGCTCACGTGACTCACGCGGCTCACGTGACTCACGTGACTCATGTGACTCACGTGACTCGCGCGGCTCACGTGACTCACGCGGCTCACGTGACTCATGTGACTCATGTGACTCTCGTGACTGGGTTGGTTCCCGCTGCTCGGGTGGAGCGAACGATTCCCGCTCAGCGGCCGGCTCATGATGATGCTCGCGAGCACCGTTGACGGGTGCGCTGGCCGAGCTTTCGCCTGCGCCACCCTCATAAGCAGCCGCGGGCGCGCCTGCAGTGCCAGCTGTGTCTCGCGTGCCGCCTTCCCGGCCGGCGCCGCCGCCGCCATGTCGGCCGCGGCGACCTCGCCGGCGGCCGCGCCGCTCCCCGCGCTCCGCTCGATCGCCTGCAAGCTGACGCTGCTCTCCGCCCGCCTCGATGTTGGGGCGCGGCTCGCCACCCGCTGAAGGCGCCGAAGCGCTCATCGCCGACTCTGCCGGACGCGGGTTCACGTCTCGATCCCGCTGCGGGCGCCGATCCTGATCCCGGTCGGGCTCGCGCCGATCGCGATCACGTCCGTCACGACCGCGCCCGTCGGCGCGTCGGCCATCGCCGTGCCCGCGGCGTTGACCGCCCTCCGAGCGGCGCGGCTGCCGGGAATGCTCCCGCCTGCCGTCGCTGCGCCTCTCGCCGCCGCCCGCCGAGCGATGATGGGTCGTGGTGCCCGTCGGCGCTTCCGCCGATTGCGGCGCCTCGGTGCGGGGAGCGGGCTGCGCGCCTTCGGCTTCTCCAAAAAGCTTCTTGAACCACCCGCGCAGACCGCCGTTGGCGCGATGCTCCGCACTGGCTGCCTCAGGAGCCGGCGCCGCCGGGGTCGGTTGCGACATGATTGGAGCCGGCGTACTCGGCAACAGAGCCGCCACGGCGGGGGCCTCCGCTGGAGGCCGCTTGTCACGGGCGTCGCCGGGCTCTACGGGCTCGGACGCCGTCGGCATCAGGTAACTCGTCTGCCGGTTCTCCGGCAGGTCCGCCTCATCATCCCTGATGCGCCTGATGGAATACCCAGGCGTCTGCATGTTGGGGTTCGGGACGATCACGAGCTCAGCGGAGCTGCGGTCTTCCAGCGTGCGCAGCCACTCGCGCTTCTCGTTGAAAAGATAGGTGGCCACTTCCACCGGAAGCTGGACTATGACTCGCGTGGTGCGGTCCTTGCGCAGCTCTTCACCGATCAGCCGCAGCACCGCGAGGGTCATCGACTCCACGCTGCGGATACTGCCAATGCCGACACAGCGCGGGCAGACATTGTGGCTCGACTCCCCGAGGGAGGGCCGCAGGCGCTGGCGCGACATCTCCAGCAGCCCGAAGCGCGACAGCTTGCCGATCTGAATCCGCGCGCGGTCCATCCGCACTGCATCGCGCAGCCGGTCCTCGACCTCGCGCTGGTTCTTGGTCGACTCCATGTCGATGAAGTCGATGACGATGAGGCCGCCGATATCGCGGATGCGCAGCTGGCGCGCGACCTCATCCGCCGCCTCGAGATTGGTATTGAGCGCGGTGGTCTCGATGTCGCTGCCCCTGGTGGCGCGCGCCGAGTTGATGTCGATGGACACCAGCGCCTCGGTGTAATCGATGACGATGCTGCCGCCCGAGGGCAGCTGCACCTTATGCGCGTAGGCGGACTCGATTTGGCTCTCGATCTGATAGCGCGTGAAGAGCGGAATATCGTCGGTGTAGAGCTTCAGGCGTCGCTGCGCGTCCGTGGGCATGAAGCGCTGCATGTATTCCTGCGCCTTCTGGAAGGCTGCAGGATCGTCGACCTGCACCTCGCCGATGTCATCGGAGAGGTAATCGCGCATGGCGCGCGTGACCGCATCGCTCTCCCGGTAGACGAGGAAGGGTGCGGGGCGGTCCTTGGCCGCGGCGGCGATCTGTTCCCACTGCCCGTTGAGGTTATCGAGGTCCCATTGCAGCTCTTCGACGCCGCGGCCGACGCCGGCCGTGCGCACGATCGCGCCCATGCCGTCCGGGATCCGGAGCTGATTCATCACTTCGCGCATCTGGTCGCGGTCCTCGCCCTCGATGCGGCGCGAGACGCCGCCGGCGCGCGGGTTGTTGGGCATCAGGACCAGGAAGCGGCCTGCAAGGCTCACGAAGGTCGTGAGCGCGGCGCCCTTGTTGCCGCGCTCCTCCTTCTCCACCTGCACGATGAGATCCTGCCCCTCGAAGAGCAGCTCGCGGATGTTCATCCGTCCGCCCTGCGGCTGCTGGCGGAAAAAGTCGCGGGAGACTTCCTTCAGCGGCAGGAAACCGTGCCGGGCGGCGCCGTAATCGACGAAGCAAGCCTCGAGCGATGGCTCGATGCGGGAGATGCGGCCCTTGTAGACGTTCGCTTTCTTTTGTTCGCGCGACGGAATTTCGATACTGAGGTCGAAGAGCTTCTGCCCGTCAACCAGTGCGACCCGCAACTCCTCTTCTTGAGTTGCATTCACGAGCATTCTTTTCATGTGCCCCTACTGTCAGATGTGGGGCCGGCAAGCAGGCGGGAGGCCGCGGCGCGAGCGCGCTACGGCGGCGAAGATTCCTCACACTCAGCGCACGCTCACGCTGCGCTGCAGTCTCGATGTGCACGTCGATGCCCGCCTCACGAAGGGCGGGGTGCCGGAAAAGCTTCGGTGCTCTCAACCGATGCCGCGGCCCGCGGAACCCTGAGCAAGGGGGTTCGACGCCGGCTGCGCGATCTTGTCGGCCCAATACGATGGCCTCTCCTTGGAGGTCCAACTAACATACGGCGCGGCGCGCCGCGTACCATTGGCGCGTCCGAACAGTCGGACGGCGCACGGAGTATACTGCAAAGATCACTTTAGAAACAGCGCCTTACATCGAGGGTCGACGTGCCAGAGGACAATTCGAGGACAACGCCCGCTGAAACCAGCCGCCCGGACCACGGCCTGGCCGCCGAAAACCGGGGCCGGGGCCATGGGGTACGGCATCTCGACGTCGAAGAGGCGGAGGCCGGTCAGCGGCTCGATAAGTACCTGGCTCGCCGCCTTAGCGATGTGCCGCGAACGCGGATATTCCGCATCATCCGCCGGGGGGAGGTGCGGGTGAACGGCCGCCGTGCCGGGCCGGAGGCGCGTCTGAGCGCCAATGACCGGGTCCGTGTACCGCCCCTTTGGGAGCAAGCCGACCCGGGCGCAGCCCGCGTGCAGCGAGGGCCCCCTCCCTCCATGCTGGACGCCGTCGCTCGCGCGATCGTGCAGGAGACGGATCGTCTGCTGGTGCTCGACAAGCCTGCCGGCATCGCCGTCCACGGCGGCAGCGGCATCAGCTTCGGGGTCATCGAGGCTTTGCGGGCACTCAAGCCCGGTGAGCCGCTCGAGCTGGTACATCGCCTGGATCGGGACACCAGCGGCTGCCTGCTGGTAGCGCGCAACGCCGCAACCCTCCGGACGATCCATGCGCTGTTGCGCGAAGGGGAATGCGAGAAGCGCTACCTGGTGGTGGTCGGTGGCAAATGGAATCTGGGCCAGAAGCGAATCGACGTCCCGTTGCGGACCGACACCCGCGTGGGTGGCGAGCGGACTGTCCGCGCGGATGCCTCAGGCAAGCCGTCGGTCAGCGACTTCCGACCCGTGCAGTTCTTCGGCAAATTGGCTACACAGATGGAGGTCGGCCTGCATACCGGGCGGACTCATCAGATCCGGGTGCACGCCGGCTACGCTGGTCACCCCGTGGCGGGCGACGAGAAATATGGCGATGCGGCGTTCAACGCGCGGATGCGCGAGCTCGGGCTCACGAGGATGTTCCTGCACGCCCACAGCATGAGCTTCGAGTGGCCCCAGGGCGGCACGTTCAGTGCCAGCGCGCCGCTACCTCCCGACCTGTCCACAGTGCTGGACCGGCTCCAGAGCCAGCGCAAATCGAGGAAGTAAGCGGGCCAGAGCCGCTCCCTGGGCCGCAAGCTTTGCGCCTACGGAAGCAGAAAGCCGGCGCGGCGCAGAGCGCAAGCCAGCCAGATGAGGGGCAGTCCGATCAGGGCGGTCGGATCGTGGCTTTCTATGCTCTCGAAGAGCGAGATCCCCAGCCCCTCCGCCCGAAAGCCTCCCGCACAATCGAACGGGCGCTCGCGCTTCACGTAGCGGTCGATTTCCTGGCTGCTGAGGCTGCGGAAAAACACAGTCGTCGTGTCGATATGCACCATGCGGATTCCTGCCTCGGGCGCAATGACCGCGCAGGCAGTGTGGAAGCGCGCGCTCGAGCCGCTGGCGGCCGTGAGCTGGGCGCGGCACCGAGCGGCATCACCGGGCTTATCGAGGATTTTGCTGCCAAGGGCGGCGACCTGGTCGCTGCCGATGACCACGGCGTCCGCCCGGTGCGATGCGATGGCCTGGGCCTTGGCGATGGCGAGGCGCACGGCCCGGTCCGGCGGCAGCTCACCAGCGAGAGTATCCTCGGGTGTCTGGGGGGGCTGGGCCGTGAAGGGGATGCCCAAACGCTCGAGCAGCGAGCGGCGGTAGGGCGAGGTCGAGGCGAGAATTAGCGGGGGCATGAGGTTTCCCTGAAATCGCCCGTGCGAAACAACGACTTAACGCACGCAGCGGATTTTGACTTGCCGGCAGTCGCTACCTATTATACGCGCCCCATGTCGCCGCCCTGGTTCCAGCCGCTCGATGTCGATCGGCTCGCCCTAGGTGAGACCGAGATCGATTTTGACGTTCCATTGGCCGAGCTGCCGCGGCTGCAAGCGCGGATCGCGGGAATCGGCGGGAGCGTGCGCGGTGCTGCGCGCTTCGGGCGGCAATCGGGCTTCGCCGTGGCGGAGTTGTCGCTCGTCGGCAAGGCGAAGCTGCAATGCCAGCGGTGCATGCAGACGATGGAGTTTCCGGTCGACAGCACGACCCGCGTGGGTCTGATCCTCTCGGAGGCGCAGGCCGCCGAGGTGCCCGAGGAGCTCGAGCCGGTGCTCGTGCGCGAGGGCCGAATCAGCGCCGCGGAGCTGGTCGAGGAGGAATTGCTGCTCGCGCTGCCGATCGTGCCGCTGCATGAGGAGCTGCGCGACTGTGCCGTGCCGCCGTCCGCGCCGCTCGTCGCCGAGGAGGCGCCGGAGCACGTGACTCAGCGGCCCTTCGAAGGGCTGGCCGAGCTGTTGAGACACAAGTAGTTCGTGAGTTTGGTTTGAAGTTAGCGCGCGCTTCGGGCGCACGAGGACATTATGCCTGTTCAGAAAAGTCGCAAGACGCCCTCCCGGCGCGGCATGCATCGCTCCCACGACGGGCTTTCGACGCCCGCGCTGTCCACCGACCCGCAGTCGGGGGAGACGCACCTGCGCCATCGCATCACCCCGGATGGTTTCTATCGCGGCCGCCGCGTGATCGAGAAGCCCGCCGAGGCGGACGAGCAGGAATAGCTCCACCCCGCCGAAGAGCGCCGCTGCCGCACGCCGACCGTGCTGCCCATCGCCATTGACGTGATGAGCGGCGACCATCCGCCGCCCGAATACATTGCCGGAGCGCTCGCCGCCCTGCGCGAGGACGAGCACCTGCGGGTGCTTCTCGTCGGCGCTCCCGATCTGCTCGGACCGAAGGTCGCAGCGCTCTCCGCGGCGCTGCGCGAGCGCGTGGAGGTCGCGCCCGCGAGCCAGGTCGTCACGATGAGCGAGAGCGCGCGCGAGGCGATCCGCCGCAAGAAGGACTCGTCCATGCGTGTCGCGGTGGAGCTTGTCAAGAGCGGGCGCGCCGCGGCGTGTGTAAGCGCCGGCAACACCGGCGCGCTCAACGCCATCGCGCATTTCGTGTTGAAGACCCTGCCCGGGGTTGAGCGGGCGGCCATCATCTCGGCCATTCCGGCCGCCCACGGCCATACCCACATGCTCGACCTCGGTGCCAACACCAAGGCGACGCCGGAGCAGCTGCGCCAGTTTGCCGCCATGGGCGCCATCATCTCGCGCGATGTTTACGGTCTCGCCGCCCCGAGGATCGGCCTGCTCAACATCGGCGAGGAAGACATCAAGGGACATGAGGTCGTGCAGGCCGCGCACGCTCTTCTTGCTACCAGCCATCTCAATTATGTGGGGTTCGTCGAGGGCGACGACATCTTTTCGGGCGACGTCGACGTGGTGGTCACGGACGGCTTCACGGGGAACGTCGCCCTGAAGACCATGGAAGGGGCCGCGGGCCTGATAGCCGACCGCATGCGCCAGGAGTTCCGCGCGACCTGGCTGAGCCGGCTGGCGGCTCTCGCCGCCCGCCCCGTGTTGCGCCGGGTGGCCGCGCGCCTCGATCCGCGCAAATACAACGGCGCCTGCATGGTCGGCCTGACCGGCATCGTGGTAAAAAGTCACGGTAGAGCCGACGGCGTGGCTTTCGCCCGGGCGATCGTCACCGCCGCGCTCGCCGCGCGTCGCGGACTGACCGCGCACATCGCACAAGCGCTCGCAGAACAGGGAGGCGATCCACCACAGGGTTCGACAACTTGAAGTATTCGCGTATCGCCGGGACCGGCTCGTATCTTCCGGAAAAGGTTCTCACGAACTTCGACCTCGAGAAGATGATGGACACCAGCGATCAATGGATCCGGGAACGGACCGGGATCGAGCGGCGGCACATCGCCGCCAGCGGCGAGACCACCGTGGACCTGGCTGAGCGCGCCGCGCGCGCCGCCCTCGATGCCGCGGGCGTGCGGCCGGCCGATGTCGATTTCATCGCCTTCGGCACCACGACGCCTGATATGGTCTTCCCCAACTGCGGCGCGCTGCTGCAGGCGCGGCTCGGCTGCCGTGGCGCCGCGGCTTTCAGCGTGGAGACCGCCTGCAGCGGCTTCATGTACGCGCTCTCGATCGCGGACAAGTTCGTGCGCTTCGGCGATGCCCGCAGGGCTCTGGTCATCGGCGCCGAGACGCTTTCGCGCATCACGGATTGGAGCGACCGCTCGACCGCGGTGTTATTCGCGGACGGCGCGGGCGCCGTCGTGCTGGAGCCGGCGGAGGCGCCGGGAATCTTATCGACGCACCTGCACGCCGACGGCTCGTACAAGGACCTTCTCTACTGCGGGGGAGGGTGCGCCGCCAACGGCGATCCGGCGAAGTCGCGCCGCGCGATCACCATGACCGGGAGCGAGGTCTTCAAGATCGCGGTGACCACCCTCGCGCGGGCGATCGACGAGGCACTCGCGGCCAATGCGCTCGACCGCTCGGCCATCGACTGGCTGGTGCCGCATCAGGCCAATCTGCGCATCATCCAGGCCACCGCGCGCAAGCTCGACATGCCCATGGAGCGCGTAATCACCACCGTGCACGACCACGGCAATACCTCCGCGGCCTCCGTTCCCCTGGCTCTGGATGCCGGGGTGCGTGATGGGCGGATCAAGCGCGGTGAGCTTCTCCTGCTCGAGGCCTTCGGCGGCGGGGTGACCTGGGGGTCCGCCCTGATCCGCTTCTGAAAACCGAAAGAAAAACGCCGCGCGGATGCGCGGCGTTCTTAAAGAAGCGGAAAACCGCCCTTTACTTCGAGATCGACCGCTTGAACATGCGGTTGATCTTCTCGTTGGTCGCATCGACCGCCGACTGGGCGGCCTGAGCAGCAGCCAACGCCTGGTTCGCAGTGCTCTGCGCACCGCTGGCTGCCTGGCTGGCCGACTGGGCAGCGCTGGCCGCCTGATCCGCCGAGCTCTTCGAGGCCGCCACCTGCGATTGCAGCTGAGCGACCTGCGACTTCAGATCCGCGATATCAGACTGCATCGGCTTGAGGTCTTGGCAACCTACGAGGCCGATGACCAATGCCGCGGCAGCGGCCACCTTGACAACACTCGCGCACTTCATACAAGTCCCCTTCTGGGTTGTTGATTCGGAAGGTCCTGAGAACGCAATGCGAAGACGGCAGGCAAGCGCTCCGTCGCCTTCGCAGCACGCAATTGCACAAAATTTGAGGCGGGAATGCAACTCAAAACGCCACTTTGTCTTTGAGTCGCGACAATTGTGCCGGGGTCCGGCAGGCGGTACCGGTGCGCGCTAAGGGTGCAACCCGGCGGACGGCACTGGCGTCCGGGACGAGGGAGCGTCCCGCCGGACGGCCGAATAGGGCGCCTGTCAGATTGGCGTTGACGTAGCTGTCGCATGTTCCCCACGGACGGGGCTGGAAGACGCTCTTGCCATCGCTCTTAGTCTGGATATAATTGCAGTGGTGTATAAATGAACAGGCAGCACAATATGTCCGACCTCACTCCGCGCCAGATGCAAATTCTGCGCCTGGTTCAGCGCTTCATTTCTGATACCGGCATGCCTCCCACCCGGGCGGAGATCGCCCGCGAGCTCGGTTTCAGGTCTCCCAACGCCGCCGAGGACCACCTGCGTGCCCTGGCCCGCAAGGGTGTCATCGCGCTCGTGCCGGGCGCCTCGCGCGGCATCCAGCTCAAAGACACCATCCGTGAGCAGATAGGCCTGCCGCTCATCGGGCGCGTCGCCGCCGGTAAGCCGATCTTCTCGGAAGAGAACTTCGAAGCCCGCCTGCAGATCGATCCGGGCCTTTTTCAGCCGCGGCCGCATTACCTTCTCCAGGTCACCGGCATGAGCATGAAGGACGCCGGTATTCTCGATGGCGACCTGGTGGCGGTTCACCGTACCGCGGAAGTGCGCAGCCGCCAGATCGTCGTGGCACGCCTGGAGAACGAGGTCACCGTGAAGCGCTACCGTCAGGAAGGCTCCGTGGTTTGGTTACTGCCGGAGAACAGTGACTTCGAGCCGATCAAGGTGGACCTCAAGGAGCAACCGCTGCTTATCGAAGGCATCGTGGTCGGGGTGCTGCGCCGGGGGAAGACCCACGGATTGATGTAGTAAATGCGCAGGTCGATGTAGTAAATGCCCAGGTCCTGCTATGGCCCGGGATCTCTCCCGACTTCTCGAGCATCCCGCCATCTGGCGAGGGCGCAGTGCCGCGCGGACGAGGACATTGTCTACCGGGTTCCCGGCTCTCGATGAGGGTTTGCCCGGGGGAGGCTGGCCTCATACCGGCCTGATCGAGATCCTCCCGAGCTGCTTCGGGGTGGGGGAGCTGTCTCTTCTGCTGCCCGCTCTGGCCGCCATGACGCGGCGCCCGGAGGCGCGCTGGTGCGCATGGGTGGCGCCACCCCTGCAGCCTTTTGCGCCCGCACTCGCGGAATGCGGCGTGGCGCCGGAGCGGATACTCGTAGTGAATGCACGTAGGAAAGATGCCAAAGGAAAATCCGCGCTCTGGGCCTTCGAGCAGATGCTGCGTTCCGGTGCCTGCGACATCGCGCTGGCCTGGCTGCGCAACGCCCTGCCGCGGCAGATCCGTCGCCTGCACCTGGCGGCGGAGCAGGGGGCCACCCTCGGTGTGTTGTTCCGGCCGCGGGAGACGGCGCGGGAGTCCTCGCCGGCGGCCTTGCGGATTGCCGTGGAGCCTGCTGCTCCGGGCGTGCGGGTCACGCTGCTGAAGAGTCGGGGTGGCGCACGGAGCGCGATCGAGCTCCCCGCTCGGTGAGGCGCCATGCGACACCGCAGAGCACTCGAGCTTCCTTTAGAGGACAGCGCGGCCGCACCGGCACCGCGGCAGGCGCCTGCATCTCGATCCGGTGATCTGCTTCACCCGATCGTCGGCCGCGCCGATGCGGCGACGATCGCTCCTGCGGAGCTGTGGTTGGCCGTGCACCTGGCATCGCCTTCTCCACCGGCACAACAGAACCTCGAGCGCCTGGGGGCCCGGGCGCAGCGGCTCACTCCCAGGGTCAGTCTCGATCCGCCCGACAGTCTGCTGCTCGAGATCAAAGGAAGCCTGCATCTTTTCGGCGGCGTGGCAGGGTTGAGCCGGGAAATGGCGGGCGAGTGCTCGCGTCTGCAAATGCCTTGCATGCTTGCGGTGGCACCCACTCCTCTTGCCGCATTGGCACTGGCGCGGGCCGGCCGCAAGCTCGGCGTCTCTCCATCGCGGACCGCTGACTCTGCTGCCGTGCTGACCATTACGGATCTCGCGCAGCTCGTCGGCAAACTCTCGCCCCTGCCGCTTGCGGCACTGCGATGGCCACAGGACACGCTGAATCGTCTCGCGCGCATCGGCGTACGGACCATCGGTGAGGCACTTCGGTTGCCGCGTGCCGGCTTCGCGCGGCGCTTTGGCACCGTGCAACTGCAAACACTGGATCGGCTGATCGGCCGCGTGAGCGATCTCAAGGATCGCTTCGAGGTGCGCCCCCGCTTCCGCCGCCGCCGCGAGCTGATCTATGAGTTGGAAAGTCACGCGGCGCTCCTGGCGGTGCTCACGCCGCTGCTCGCGCAGCTCGGTGAATTCCTGCAGGCGCGCCAGTGCGGAGTGTTGACCCTCGAATGCCGATTGCGGCATCGCGGCATCCCGCCGACCCGCTGCGTGCTGCGGCTCGCCGCACCGCTCGCTGATGCGGTGCAACTGGCCACCTTGCTCGGGGAGCGCCTGAACGCCCTCGTCCTGCCGCAGCCGGTGCGCGCCTGTGAGCTGCGCTCGGGGCCGCTGGTGTCGCGCATACTCGCCTCCGGCGAGCTCTGGCAGCCCGGAGAGCATGGCGGCGGCGCTGCCGCGCAGGCGCCGGAGCTCATCGAGCGGCTGCGGGCGCGGCTCGGGCCCGAGGCGGTGTACGGTCTTCGAGTCATTGAGGATCATCGGCCGGAGGCGGCGTGGCAGGTGAGGGAGCCTGTCATGACCCTGCCGGCGGCTGCGCGCGGCTCGCAAAATGATCCGTGGCCCTTTGGCCACCGCCCTCCCTGGCTGCTGCCCGTGCCGCGGCAACTCAACGAGCGCGACGGCCTGCCACGGCGGCGCGGAGCTTTGCGGTTGCTCGGTGAGGCGGAGCGGATCGAGACCGGTTGGTGGGATGGCCATGAGATCGCGCGTGACTACTACACGGCGGTCGATGCCCGCGGCGCGCGCCTGTGGGTGTTCCGCGAGCGCGAGCTGCCGCACCGGTGGTTCCTTCATGGAGTGTTCGGTTGAGGTCCGAGGTTCCCTACGCTGAGCTGCACTGCCTGACCCACTTCACCTTCCTGCGCGGGGCATCGCATCCGCACGAGCTCGTGGGCCAGGCGGTCGAGTTGGGCTACGAGGCGCTCGCCATCACGGACGAGTGCTCCGTCGCCGGTGTGGTGCGCGCCCACGTGGCGGCGAAGGGCCAGCAGCTGAAGCTGATCATCGGGGCGGAGCTGCACCTTACCTGCGGGCTGAAGCTGGTGGCGCTCGCCACCGATCGGCGCGGCTATGGCCGGCTCTGCCGGCTCATCACCCGCGGCCGGCGTGCCGCCGCGAAAGGCGGATACTCCTTGACGCGCGCGGACCTGGAGGAGAACGGGCTCGAGCACTGTCTCATTCTCTGGCTGCCTCAGGATCCGTCCTCCGAAGAAGCGCGCCTCGAGGAGGCCCGCTGGCTCGATGAGCGCTTCTCCGACAAGTTGTGGATCGCCGTCGAGTTGCTTCGAGGTGGCACGGATCGCGAGCATCTGCAGGCGCTGCAGCGGATCGGCCGGGAGCGCCAGCTGCCGCTGGTTGCCAGCGGCGATGTCCACATGCACGTGCGCGCACGCCGCAGGCTGCAAGACGCGGTCACCGCAATCCGGCACAACGTGCCCATCTGGGAAGCCGGCAGCAAGCTCTACCCCAATGGCGAGCGCTATCTGCGTGAGCGCGCGCGCCTGGCCAAGCTCTATCCGCGCGAGCTGCTCGAAGAGACGGTAGCCATTGCCAGACGATGCACTTTCTCCCTGGAGGAACTGCGCTACGAGTATCCGCATGAGCTCGTGCCTCCCGGTGAGACGCCGACGAGTCACCTGCGCAAGCTGACGGAGGCGGGAGCGCGCTGGCGCTGGCCGCAAGGCGTGCCGGACGGTGAGCGTGCCGCCATCGAGCACGAGCTCGCCCTCATCGCGGACCTGCGCTACGAGCCGTACTTCCTGACCGTGCACGATATCGTCGCCTTCGCTCGCAGCAAGAAAATTTTGTGTCAGGGCAGGGGCTCTGCCGCCAACTCCCGCGTCTGCTACTGCCTGGGGGTGACCTCGGTCGATCCGCTGCGCGGCGCATCGCTGCTTTTCGAGCGATTCATCTCCCGCGAGCGCAACGAGCCGCCCGACATCGACATCGATTTCGAGCACGAGCGGCGCGAGGAGGTCATCCAGTACGTCTACGAGAAGTACGGCCGTGAGCGGGCGGCGATCGCGGCGACGGTGATCATGTACCGGCCGCGAAGCGCGCTGCGCGATCTCGGCAAGGTCTTCGGCCTCGATCCCGAGGAGTGCGCGCGGCTCACCAAGGTCATCCAGTGGTGGGACGGGGGAGAGGTCATGCGCGAGCGGCTGCGCGAGGCGGGCTTCGATCCCGACGGCCCGATGCTTGCAAGGCTGCTGCCCCTGGCGCACGAGCTGGTCGCCTTCCCGGGCTTTCCGCGCCATCTTTCCCAACACGTCGGCGGGTTCGTGATCTCGGAAGGGGCGCTCGAGGAGCTGGTGCCCATCGAGAACGCGACCATGAAGGGCCGCACCGTGGTGCAGTGGGACAAGGACGATCTCAACGACCTCGGCCTCCTCAAGGTTGACCTGCTGGCGTTGGGAATGCTGACCGCCTTGCGCAAGTCATTCGACCTGGTCAACGCCTTCCGCGGTACCCAGCATGCCCTCGGCGGCCTACCGGCGGAAGCGCCGGAGGTCTACGAGATGATCTCCCGCGCCGACACCATCGGTGTCTTCCAGATCGAGTCGCGCGCGCAGATGGCGATGCTGCCACGCCTGCAGCCGCGCTGCTATTACGACCTCGTCATCGAGATCGCGATCGTCCGGCCTGGCCCCATCCAGGGCGACATGGTGCATCCGTACCTGAAACGCCGGCAGTCCGGCGAGCCGATGAGCTATCCCTCAACCGAGGTCGGAGCGGTGTTGAAGCGCACCCTCGGCGTGCCGATCTTCCAGGAGCAGGTGATGCAGCTCGCCATCGCGGCCGCGGGTTTCACGCCCGGGGAGGCCGACGCGCTGCGCCGCGCGATGGGCGCGTGGAAGCGAAGCGGCGGGATCGAGCACTTCCGCGAGAAGCTGATCGGGGGGATGAAGAGCCGCGGCTACGCGGACGAATTCGCGGAGCGGCTGTATCAACAGATGTTGGGGTTTGGTGAGTACGGCTTCCCTGAGTCTCACAGTGCAAGCTTCGCACTGCTGGCGTACGATTCCGCCTGGCTCAAATGTCACGAACCGGCAGCTTTCACGGCAGCACTGCTCAATAGCCAGCCCATGGGCTTTTATGCGCCGGCGCAGCTCGTCCGAGATGCACGGACGCACGGGGCGGAGGTACGGCCCGTCGATGTCTGTATGAGCGTGTGGGACTGCACGCTGGAGCGGAGGGAGGATGGTCATCCGGCACTGCGGTTGGGCTTGAGGCTGGTCAAGTCGCTTTCGCAAAGCGGTGCTGACCGTCTCATCGAGGCTCGCCTGCATCAACCGTTCGCAAGCGTACAGGATCTGGCAGCTCGCGCTGCGCTTGACCGGGGGGACCTGGAGGCACTGGCTGCCGCTGGCGCATTCGCCGCGTTGAGCGGCAACCGTCATCTGGCTTTCTGGGAGGTCGCGGGGACGGAGCGGCCGTTGCCGCTGGAAGCCGCTCTGGTCGATACACATGAAGCAGCTCTTGAGCCGACTCCGTTGTTGCGGACTCCCACGGAAGGGGAGCGTATCGTCGCCGACTATGCTTCTGTGGGGCTCACCTTGGGCCGCCACCCGTTGGCATTGTTGCGTGCATCGCTGCAATCCAAGCGTCTACTAAGCGCGCGCGATTTGGATGGCGTTGCGCATGGGACGCCGGTACGCACGGCAGGCATCGTTCTCATGCGTCAACGTCCGGGTACCGCGAGTGGTGTGACCTTCCTCACTCTGGAGGACGAGACAGGGCAGGTGAACATCATCGTATGGGAACGGATAGGGGACGAGTACCGCCGTGCGCTCGTGGAATCACGACTACTGGAGGTTCATGGCGAGCTGCAGCGACAAGAAGGCGTCACGCACGTCGTCGCCCACCGGCTGTTCGACCGATCACCCCTGCTTGGGCAGCTGATCACCCGTTCACGCGATTTTCACTGATCTTCTCAGACATGCTCGGAATATGGCGTAGCGACGACCGTCTTGCATTTCATATAAGTACGCGCTTATGATTATGCATGGTCGAGTCGCAGGTATTTCAGGCGTTGGCCGACCCGACGCGCCGCGCGGTCTTCGAGCGCCTCTGCCGGCGCGAGATGAATGTGGCGCAGATCACGGCCGGGTTTCCGGTATCGCAGCCGGCGATTTCCCAGCACCTGGCCGCCTTGCGGCGGGCGGGATTGGTGAGCGAGCGCCGCGAAGGGCGTAGGGCCTACTACCGCTCCGACCCAACCGGCCTGGAGCCGCTCGCGCTGTGGATGGAGCGTTATCGGCTGTTCTGGCCGGAGCGCCTGCAGAAGCTGAAGCGAGTCTTGAAGGAGATCGACTGATGAAGGCCGTGCCGGATTCCTCGGACGTCCTGGTGTTCGAGTGTGACTTCGACGAGCCGCTGGAGAAGGTCTGGCGCGCGTTGACGGAGCCTCGGCTGCTCGAGGCGTGGTTGACTACGACTGATCACCCGGGGGCTGACTCGGCGCACGACGCGGCCGCGCCCCGGTTGCCGCCGCCTGCGACGGAGTCGGCGCAGAGGCCGGATCGAGTCGACGGCGGGACAGGCCTAAACCGCGGGACCGGCCGCGCCGGCTCCAGTGACTACGAGATTGTGACTGCTGAGCCCAATCGCCGGGTTCGCTATCGCTGGCGGGACCGCGAGAGTGCAGTTGGCGACTCGGGCGGGCGGGAAGTCCATTCCCTTGTGACCGTCGAGCTCACTCCGTGTCCGGCGGGGGGCACCCATCTTCGACTCACGCACGGGGAGTTCCGGATCGTTGCCGCGAGGCCGTCCATGACCACCTCCCGCGTCAGGCCGATCACGAGCGCTCGTCGCCTGCGGACTCCGGTCTGGTTTTGCGCCGCGCAGACCTCCTGGCGGCGGGCCGCCTGATGAGCGCGAATCTCGTGCCCATGGTGGTCGAGCAATCATCGCGCGGCGAGCGGGCATTCGATATCTTCTCCCGCCTGCTGCGCGATCGGATCGTGTTCGTGAACGGGCCGGTCGATGATGGGATGGCGGTGCTGGTGAATGCGCAGCTGCTCTTTCTGGAGTCCGAGAATCCGGAGAAGCCGATCGCCATGTACATCAACTCACCGGGCGGTGCGGTGACGAGCGGGCTCGCCATCTACGACACCATGCAGTGGATCAAGTGTCCCGTCGCCACGGTCTGCATGGGGACGGCTTACTCCATGGGTTCGTTTCTGCTGATGGCCGGTGAGCCGGGACAGCGGATTGCACTGCCCAACGCCAGCATTCTGGTGCATCAGCCTTCGGGCGGATTCCAGGGTGTGGCGTCGGATATCCAGCGGCACGCGGAAGACATCGTCAAGACCAAGCGCCGGCTCAACGAGCTCTACGCGAAGCACTGCGGTCGCACGTATGAGGAGGTGGAGCGCACCCTGGACCGCGACCACTTCATGACAGCGGCCGAGGCCAAGGAGTGGGGGCTGGTCGATCATGTCTATTCTTCACGCGAGGCGTTGCGACTATCGGTTTTGGCTTCCTGACGGCTTCCGGGGGGCTGAAGCGGCATACCCATTTGCCGCCACGCCAGGACGCCATCAGCTTCGATGGCGCACCTTATCCAACAGGCGCTGCGTCAGGGTTCGCCGTTGCGGCGAGAACTGCTCGACGCATGCGCGCATGTAAGGACTCAACTGCCGCTTGGCGTAGGTGAGATAGCCCACTTGACGCAGCTCCGCCAGTGTCTGCTCGTAGTGGTCGAGGATCGCCTCCGACAATAGCTTTCCCGTATGCTTCGCGCCGACGCGAGCGGAGACCGAAAGCCGCCGGGCCGCTCCCGGAAACGCGCGTACGGCGGCGACTGTCAACAGCGATGAGGTCTCAAAAATCGATCGCCCCTGCCGCGCCGATTCCGCCTTGATATCCTCCCAGCGGCCGGAGATCGCGTGCGGCGGCGGCAGTGCGGTCGCAGCCGCCTTCGGCCGGCGGGCTGCCTCAGTGCGGATCGCCTTCCATTCCTCGCGCAAGCTTGCGACATCGAGCGGAGGCGTATTGAGCGTCTCTGCCAGCCGTGCCGAGGTTTTCTCCAGCCCGTCCAGCAGCTGATCCACGCTCTCGAAGCGGGAGCTTTTTTCCAGGAGGCCTTCCGCCTGGAGGGCCGCGGCAATTTCCGGAATCAGGCGCCGCCCGATGCCGCTGAGGTCGGCCAGGGCCGCAAGCACCCACACCGGCGAGACGCGAAAGGCGACGATGCCGAGCAGCTCGATGGCATGACCGGCTCCGCGCCTCGCGAGAAAATCGCCTGCCTGAGGCTGCGCCCTGGGGTAGATCCCTTCGGCGCCCGCGACCTGCTCAATCACATACCGAAGCGTCACGTCTACCAGGCTCCGGTACAGATGGCTACGCCGCACGCCGCGCGGGAGCGCCACTTCGCCCACCTCACGCAGCAGGCCGGCGCTGAGCCCGAGCGCCGAGCGGATCACGCGCTCCGGAAGCGACAGGAGGTATGCTCGTGACGGCATGTCACCCATGAAACCATGCTCAGACAGTCGTCTAAGATTACACCGTGGGACACAAGGCCCGCAGACGGGGGGTGAATGGATGAGGATCGGCTTGATCTCGGACACGCACGGGTTGCTGCGACCGGAGGCGCTCGCGGCGCTTGCAGGCGTCGAGGGGATCATTCACGCCGGTGATATCGGGAGTCAGGAGGTGATCGCTCGCCTGCGAGTGATAGCCCCGGTGTGCGCGGTACGCGGAAACAACGACCGAGGCCGCTGGGCCGATAAGCTGCCGCTGTGGCTCGACCTGACCCGCGGCGGCGTCCGGGTTCACGTCCTGCACGATTTGAAGGAGCTCGCCGTTGGACCGGAGGAGGAGGAGGACCGGTTTGACGTTGTCGTCGCAGGTCATTCACACAAGCCCAGCGTGGTCGAGCGCGGCCGCGTTCTGCTCGTAAACCCTGGCAGCGCCGGACCGCAGCGTTTCAGACTGCCCGTCACGATCGGCTATCTGATGATTGCAGACGGTTCCGCGCGCGCAGAGATCCGTAGCTTGCTTTAGCCCGTCAGCTCCCGTCGCCGTCGAATCAGAGCCAACGACCCAGAAATGGCGCCCGGTCCGCGGCCGGCCAGCTCAGTCCCGGACTCGCCCTCGCCCGCGAGATCGCGGAGGCGCATGGCGGCAACATTCGCCTCGCGAATCGCGAGGGAGGCGGGCTGGTGGTGTCGCTCGAACTGCCGGCGTCCGATTAGCCCTTTCCTGGTTTCTTGCGCCGCGGCCTGCCGGCGCCGTCCCCCTCGCCCTCACCGCCGACGTCGTAGTCCTCGAAGTCGCTGGTGAGCTCCTGCGTGCGCTTCTCCTCGAACAATCGCTCGAGGCGACGCCACGCAGGATCACCGGCGCGCTGGCCTCGCCTCTTGGCAAGGTCCAGGTCCTTGATGACCTGGTCGAGATCGACGTCGCCTTCTTCAACGACAGGCTCGTCGTCCTCTTCGTTTTCGAATTCGTCCGATTCGGATTTCTCGCTCATGCGGGACACCGAGAGTCCTGCAGGGGGAACGGCGCAAAACTTAAATCAGGTTCCGTGACAACTGCAATAGGGCGGCCTTTGCCGGCTCCCGGACCTGCTGTTCGCGTTCAGTGGATTAAGTCATTCATCTGAAAGATCGGCAGCAGCATGGCAAAGACGATCCCCATGACGAAGAGGCCCATGAACACGATGAGGAGGGGGCCGAGGAGACCCACCATGGCCGCCAGGATGCCATCGAGCTCCCGCTCCTGGCTCACCGCGGCCTGCTCCAGCATCGAATCGAGCTCGCCGCTCGACTCGCCGCTCGAAATGAGGTGGACGGTCATGGGCGGGAAGAGCTTGCTCGTGGACAGCGATCGGCCGATCGGGGCGCCTTCGCGCACCCGTGCGGCGGCCTCGGCCACGGCATCGCGCATGGGCAGGTTCGTCACCACCTCCCCGGCGATGCGCATCGCCTCGAGCACTGGTACGGAGGCCGAGGAGAGGATGCTGAACGTGCGCGTGAAACGCGCCGTGTTGAAGCCGCGCACCAGCTTACCGACGAGCGCCAGGCGAAGCTGCAGGCGATGGTAGCGGCGCCGGGCGTGCGGGTTGCGCAGCCAACGCTGGAAGAGTACTGCCGCGATGATGGCGAGTATGACTAGCCAAATACCGTAGACCCGCAGAAAGCCGCTGGTACCGATGAGGATCCGCGTAATGAGAGGAAGCTGCGCCTTGCTGGACTGGAAGACCGAGACGACCTTGGGCACCACGAAGACCAGCAGCGCCGAGACGATGACGAAGCACATCACCGTGAGGACCATGGGGTAGAGCATCGCCGCCAGAATCTTCTGGCGCATCTCTTCGCGGCTCTCCGTATAGGTGGCGAGCCGCTCCAGCACGCTGTCGAGATGCCCGGCCTGCTCGCCGGCCGAGACGGTGGCGCGGTAAATCTCCGGGAAAACTCGCGGGAACTCCGTCATACCATCGGCCAGCGTGTGGCCTTCCATCACCTTCGACCGCACGCCGAGGATGATGCTCTGCACGCGCGGCTTCTCCGTCTGCTGCGACACCGCGAGCAGCGACTCCTCGAGCGGCAGGCCGGCCCGCACCAGGGTGGCGAGCTGGCGGGTGAAGAGAGAGAGGTCGGCGGGGGAGACGCGCCGCACGAAGCTGAACGAGCGCTGGCGGTTCGCTTCCTTCTGCGCAACCTCGCTCACGGTGACTGGGAGGAGCTGCCGCTCCCGCAGCAACTGGCGGATATGGCGCGGCGTATCGCCTTCCAGGATGCCCTTGCGTTCCTTACCGGCGTTGTCGAGCGCTATGTACTCGAACGCACCCATCAGACATTGTCTCCACAGGCACAGGGACATGCCCGCCGGCGCAGGCGGCGAGCGACGGGCACAGGTCGCGCGCTTGGCACGCCGCCGCGCTGGGCCGGGCAGGGTGCGGCGCATGCGTCGCGCCGGCGGCCATGGACGGATGTCCCGGGCTTGCGCGGAGCAGGGACTGCGCAGCGCAATGTCCGGATCCAGCGCTTCATACTAGTCTTCCCGGGTGACCCGCAGCACTTCCTCGATGGTCGTCTCGCCGCGCAGGATTCTGGTGCGCCCGTCGTCGCGGATGGAAGGCGTCGTGAGGCGGGCGTGGCGCTCGAGCTCCTGCTCGCTCACGCCGTCGTGGATCATCGTGCGCATGCTGTCGTCCACCACGATCAGCTCGTAGACGCCTGAGCGGCCGCGGTAGCCTCCCATGGCATCGCGCCCGGGGCGATACAGCACCGGCGAGGGGTTGTCTGGCCCGAGATTCAGCAATCGCCGCTCGTACTCGCCGGCCTCGAAGGGCTGCTTGGTCTCAGGGTTGAGCACCCGGACGAGGCGCTGCGCGAGCACCCCGATCAAGCTCGAGGAGAGCAGGAACGGCTCGATGCCCATGTCCCGCAGGCGCGTGACCGCGCCGGCAGCGGTGTTGGTATGCAGGGTGGAAAGGACCAAGTGGCCGGTGAGGCTCGCCTGCACGGCGATCTGCGCCGTCTCGAGGTCGCGGATCTCACCGATCATGACCACGTCGGGGTCCTGGCGCAGAATGGCCCGCAGGCCGCGCGCGAAGGTCATCTCCACCTTGGTATTGACCTGCGTCTGGCCGATGCCGTCGATGTAGTACTCGATCGGATCCTCGACCGTCATGATGTTCTGAGTGTTGTCATTCAGCCGCTCGAGCGCGGCGTAGAGCGTGGTCGTCTTGCCGGAGCCGGTCGGGCCGGTGACGAGCAGGATCCCATGCGGCTTGTGGATCAGCTCATCGATCAGCGCCTCGGTGTTCGGGTCCATGCCGAGGGCGGTCAAGTCCAGGCGTCCCGCCTGCTTGTCGAGAATACGCAGCACCACGCGCTCACCGTGGCCGGAAGGGATCGTGGACACGCGCACGTCCACCGCGCGGCCGGCGATCTTCAGGCCGATGCGGCCGTCCTGTGGCAGGCGCTTCTCGGCGATGTCGAGCTTCGACATGACCTTGATGCGGGAGACGACGAGCGGCGCCACGGCGCGCTTCGACTGCAGTACCTCGCGAAGCACCCCGTCTACGCGGAAGCGCACGACCAAGCGGTTCTCGAACGGCTCGACATGGATATCGGAGGCGTTCTCCTTGACAGCCTGGGTGAGCACGGCGTTGATCAATCGGATGATCGGTGCGTCGTCGTCGCTGTCGAGCAGATCGGCCTGCTCGGGCAGTTCCAGCGCCAGGTGCGCGAGATCGGTCGTGTCGTCGAGCCCCTCGACGGCCTGCATGGCATCGGAGCCCGCCTCATAGACCTGCCGTAGCAGGAGATCGAATTCCGCCTCCGGGACCCGCTCGAGCTTTACCGGCCGGCCGACGAACCGCCGGACCTCGGCCAGGGCGAGCGGCGAGGCATGCTCGCGATAGACGCACTCGGCTTCGCTGTCAGTAACCTGTTTGATGAGGATGCCGTGACGCTTCGCGAAGGCGAAGGAAAGCTTCCGCTGCGGTGCAGCGGCCTGGAGCTGCTGCGGCTCTTCCATGACTTCTGCTGCGTTCACGGGTTCCCTCCGCCCTGCGGGGGCGCGCTGCCGGCCGACTCGGCCGCGGATTTGGCAGAAGGCTGTTGCACCGGTGGCGTTTGAGCCGGCACTGCCGCGCCGCTCGACGGCGCCGGCGAGGTGTGGGCAGACGCTGCGTCACCAGCCGGCGGGGTTTGGGCCGGCGCAGCCACTGCAGCCGGCGAGGTCGCAGCGGGCGATGCTTGCCCGGTCGGCGGCGCCGTCTTGGCCCGGGGCTTCTGCTCCGGGGCGCTCGGCTCGAGGGGGCTCGGAGCCGCCAGCGTGCCCGGCGGCGGCGGCGGCGGCAGCGGCGGCAGGCGCGGCGCGGGCTCGCCCCGGAGCAGCTGCGGGAACTGCTCGGGCGGCATGGAGCTTTCCTGGTGCAACATGTAGTCGTAGGTCCGGCCGGTTTGCGCCGCGGCTTCCGACTGATCGCGCATGATCGTCGGCTTGATGAAGATCATCAGGTTGTCGCGGCTCGCCGAGTCGTTGCGCGTCTTGAAGAGGAGCCCGATGATCGGAATGCTGCCGAGGAAGGGCACGCTCTCATGGGTGCGGTCCTGCTCGTTCGAGATGAGGCCGCCGAGCACGACGACGCCACCGTTCTCGATCAGCACGTTGGTGCTGATGCTGCGCTTTTCAGTGGTGGGATCGCCGGTGAGGCTGGTGCTGGCGCCATTCAGCACGCTCGAGTTCTCCACGGAGAGCTTCAGCATCACCGCGTTACCCTCGGCCGAGATCGTCGGGGTCACCTTCAGAACCGTACCGACTTCCTGTTGCTGCACGGTCTGAAACGGGGTGACGCTGCCATTGCTGATTCCCGCCTGGCTGGAGTACTGCCCGGTGACGAACGGCACCTCTTCAACTACCTTCAAAGTCGCCGCCTGATTGTTCATCGTCACGGCCGAGGGAGTGGACACGATGTTGGTGTCGCCATTGCTCCGCAATGCGCGAATCATGGCCGCGAACGACTCCCCGCCTGCGCTCAGCGTGCCGACGCCGATCGTGGTGCCCGTCAGCAGCGAGGCGGCGCTGCTGAGACCGGCGGTGCCGCCCTCCCCGGCGGCGATGAGATTCACGATGTTCGTGCCGCCGACCGGCGAGACGAAGCCGCCGAGAGGCACCTTGTCGTGCTCCGAGAAGGCCGCCCAGTTGATGCCGAGGTCGTCGGTCTTGCTGACATTGATCTCCGCGACGATCGCCTGCACCAGCACCTCGGGCCGGCGGCGGTCGAGCGAGAGCACGATATCGAGAATGGAGCGCATTACTTTGGGCGGCGCGGTGATGACGAGCGCGTTGTTCTGGGGATCCGCCCAGACGAGTGCGTTCTTTTCCGCCTGCGCCGTGGGGTTCTTGCCGGCGGCATCGCCGCCGCCCGACATCTGCGCGAGCTCCGCCATCTGCTCCTTGAGCTTGGGTGCGAGCTTGGAGGCGTCGGCGTAGTGGAGGAATACCACGCGGCTGTTTCCGCCCGACTCCGAGCGCGTGTCGAGCTCCGCCACCAGCGCGCGGATGCGCAGCCGCTGCGCCGGTTCGCCGCTGATCAGGATGCTGTTGGTGCGGTCATCCGCCACCACCTTGGGGGCAGGGCCTTCCTGCATGTTCGCGCCTCCCTGCGATAGCGATGTGATCGTGCGGACCACATCGGAGGCGGAAGCGTTCTGCAGCGCCATCACATCGACGTCCTGGCTGCCCATCTGGTCGACGCGCTGGATGATGGCGAGCATCCGATACACGTTGCTTGCCGTGTCGGAGATGATCAGGATGTTGGAAGGCGGGTAGGCGGCGAGATGCCCCTGCTGATGGATCATCGGCCGCAGGATCGGCACCAGCTCCGCGGCGCTCACGTTCTTGACGGCGACCACCTGTGTGACGATCTCGTCGGACGTCGGGCTCACGTGGGCGGAAAGGTAATTCGAGGGCACGTACCGCGTGTCCGCGTCGGGCACGATCTTGATGATGTTGTTGCCCGAGGGCTCCGCGATGAAGCCGTAGACCGCCAGGATCGAGAGGAACGCCTGATAGAAAGCGGGCGGGGACATCGGCGCGGAGGAGTACATCGTCACCTGCGCGCGCACGCGCGGGTCGAGTATGAAACTCTTCCCCGTCGCGGCGGCGACCGCCTGCACGATCTGGGTGATGTCCGCATCCTTGAAGTTCGGCGTGATGCTCGCGGCCTGCTGCACCGCCGTCTGCGCCTGGCAGACGAGCATCGGAACGAGCAGAGCCCAGCAGTACGCGAATCTGCGAAAACCTTTCACCAACCTCAACCCCCGTAACTGGGACCTGTGGACTACTGCACGCCGCGCGGCCGTGCGAAGGGCATGGTGCGTTGGGGCGGCGGCCCGGATGCCCCATTTTGCGACCCGGCGAGCGATTCCGCCTCCTGTTCGACAGCCGCCAGATCCAGAGTGAGATCCTGTTGCTGTCCGTTGCGCAGTACCGTGATGTGCGCCTCACTGGAGGAACCCAGCGTGTTCAGAATCTGCTCCGCCCGCGCCGGATCATCGAGCGGCGTGCCGTCGACGGCCGTCACCAGGTCCCCCGGCCGCAGGCCGAGGCGCATGAATGCGTCGCGATCCCGGCCGGGGTATACCCGGAAGCCCTGCTGCTTGCCACCCGCGAACACCGGCTCCGGGCGCATGATGTCGCCGATGATGCCGGGATCGCGGCTGACGAGCTCACGCATGCGGTCCATCACGGGCTGCGTCGGTGCAGCGGACAACATCGGCGGCGGAGCGCTGCCGGCGAGCTGGTGTGGCAACGCCAGTGCTTCGAGACTTCCGTCACGCTCCAGCAGGACGTGGTCCGACATGACCGCGTGCAGCCTTGCGCCGCCCGGTATGTTGTCTCCAACCGCATACACTTTCGTCGCGGCAGAGCTCGGCCCAAGTATTGCGAGCCCGTTACGGGGATCATTGGCGGCGATCACACCCGTGAGGACCAGCGGCATGTTCGTCTGTGGCGCGTTGGCGCCGTTACCCGCGGCGACCGGGGCAGTCCCGAAAAGATGCGAATTGGTGATGGCGGCGATGTCGACCGTCGGGCGCTGGATCGGCGAGGCGCCGGCGAGAGCGCCAGGCGAGGGTGCGCGATCCGCACCGGCCAGGTCGGTGACGATCATCGCGGCCTGCACGCCCACGGCAAGGGCGAGCAGCCACGTCGCCAGCCGCGGTCCGCGGGTGAAGAACAAGGCACGCCATCTCTCGGACCCGGGGACGGCCTGGAGCCAGGAAGCGGCGCTCATGGAGGTGGGAAAGTCATGGATTCGCTGGGATACCCCGGTTGGACCGCGACCGGGGCAATCCGTGCCGCACTGCCGTCGCCCGGCCAATCATACGGCGCCCCCGGTTGCGCTCTCAAGCGATTGTTTCTCAAAGAGTAAGGGCCGGCCATCATCGCAGGCTTGTGTTGCAGATTCGCGACCCCTATAAAGACGTCATGCCCGACCCGCATCCGACCCGTCCCGATACCGGCATTCTCGTTGAGGAGGCGCGTCCCGAGGTCAAGCAGCCGCCGCTCTACCGGGTCGTGCTGCTCAATGACGACTATACGCCGATGGAGTTCGTGGTCGACGTGCTGGAGAAGTTCTTCGGTCTCGATCGGCCGAACGCCACGCGCATCATGCTGGAAGTCCACACGAAGGGTAAGGGAGTGTGCGGGGTCTTTACGTTCGAGATCGCGGAAACTAAGGTGGCACAAGTGACCACGTACGCGCGGGACCACCAGCATCCGCTCATGTGCACCCTGGAAGAGGCTTGATATCTTTGAGGTCAGTCCAATTGCAAGTAAGTGCGCTGCCCAGGGCCGTTTCCTGGGCGGCGAGATCGAATGCAGTAACCAGGCTGGCCGCGCAACGCGGCGCAGCCGACTTTGCGCCAATTAAGTATGCTGTCCAACGAGCTTGAATACTGTCTCAATGATGCCTTCCACCAGGCCCGGGAGGCGCGTCACGAGTATCTGACGGTCGAGCATCTGCTGCTGGCGATCCTCGACACGCCCCGGGTCCGCGAGATTCTTCGGGCCTGCGGGTCCGACCTCACCAAGCTCAAGCAGGAGCTGAAGGATCACATCGAGCAATCGACGCCGCGGGTCGAGGAGGGCGAGGAGCGCGAAGTGCAGCCGACGCTGGGCTTCCAGCGTGTCCTGCAACGAGCGGTGTTCCACGTGCAATCGAGCGGCAAGAAGGAGGTTGGTGTCGCCAACGTCCTGGTCGCCATCTTCAGCGAGAAGCAGAGCCACGCGGTTTTCCTCCTGAACCGTCAGCACGTGACGCGGCTCGATGTCGTCAACTACATCTCCCACGGGCTCTCCAAGATCGCGGAGGAGAAGACGGACAAGGAGGAGGCGCAGGCCGACACTGAGCGCGACCCGGAAGGCGGCAGCGCGCTCGAGAAGTTCACCACCAACCTGAATCGCCTCGCGCAGGAAGGTCGCATCGATCCGCTGATCGGCCGCAAGCTGGAGGTCGAGCGCACCATCGAGATCCTCTGCCGCCGCCGCAAGAACAATCCCCTTTACGTGGGCGAGGCGGGCGTCGGCAAGACCGCGATTGCCGAGGGACTCGCGCGCCTGATCATCGAAGGCAAGGTGCCGGAGGTGTTGGCGGACTGTACGATCTACGCGCTCGACATGGGTGCGCTCATCGCGGGCACCAAGTACCGCGGCGATTTCGAGAAGCGCTTGAAGGGTGTCATCACGGAGCTCAAGAAGCAGCCCGGAGCCATTCTCTTCATCGACGAGATCCATACCGTGATCGGCGCCGGCGCGGCTTCGGGGGGCGTCATGGACGCTTCCAACCTCATCAAGCCCGTGCTCACCAATGGCGAGATCCGCTGCATCGGCTCGACCACCTATCAGGAATACCGCGGCATCTTCGAGAAGGATCACGCGCTCGCGCGTCGCTTCCAGAAGATCGACGTCACCGAGCCCTCGGTGGCGGAGACGGTGGAGATCCTGATGGGCCTCAAGGCGCGCTTCGAGGAGCATCACGGCATCACCTACGCGGCCGACGCGTTGAAGGCCGCAGCGGAGCTCGCCGCACGGCACATCAACGAGCGGCACCTGCCGGACAAGGCGATCGATGTGGTCGATGAGGCCGGCGCGCGGCAGCGCCTGAAGCCGATCGGCGAGCGCGAGCCGGTGATCGAGGTCCGCCACATGGAAGATGTCGTGGCGCGCATGGCCCGCATCCCACCGAAGAGCGTCTCGACCTCCGACCGGGAGGTCCTGAAGAACCTGGAGCGCAACCTCAAGCTCGTCATCTTCGGCCAGGACCGCGCCATCGACGCGCTGGCGGCCGCGATCAAGATGGCCCGCTCCGGTCTGGGCGACCAGCGCAAGCCCGTCGGCAGCTTCCTCTTCGCGGGTCCCACCGGCGTCGGCAAGACCGAGGTCACCCGCCAGCTCGCCCTGACGATGGGCGTGGAGTTCCTGCGTTTCGACATGTCGGAATACATGGAGCGGCATACGGTCTCGCGCCTCATCGGCGCGCCGCCGGGCTATGTCGGGTTCGATCAGGGGGGCCTGCTCACCGAGGCGATTGCCAAGCACCCGCATTGCGTGCTGCTGCTCGATGAGATCGAGAAGGCGCACCCGGATGTCTTCAATCTCCTGCTGCAGGTGATGGACCACGGCACGCTGACTGACAACAACGGCCGCAAGGCGGACTTCCGCCACGTCATCATCATCATGACGACCAACGCCGGCGCGCAGGAGATGGCGCGCCCCTCGATCGGCTTCACTCACTCCGATCACGCAACCGATGGCATGGAGGCGATCCGCCGCTCTTTCACCCCGGAGTTTCGCAACCGGTTGGATGCGGTGATTCAGTTCGCCAGCCTCGATCCGGTCACGATCGAGCGCGTGGTCGACAAGCTGGTCGTGGAAGTCGAAATGCAGCTCGAGCAGAAGGGAGTCACCATCTCCCTCGACGATACGGCGCGCCGCTGGATCGCGGAGAAGGGTTACGACCCGAAGATGGGCGCGCGGCCGATGGCGCGCACGATCCAGGAGCACATCAAGCGGCCCCTGGCCGAAGAGCTGCTATTCGGCCGCCTGGTGGGCGGCGGGCATGTGCGGGTATCGGTGGCGGCGGACGCCTCCCAGCTCGAGCTCGAATGTACCCCGACGAATACGCCTGAGTTGATTGGCTAGAGGAGGCCGGCCCAAGGGCGGTCGTTGCCGCCTCACGGGCTTGCTTTCTACCTGCCGCGGTAGATGATCCGGCCCTTGGTCAGGTCATAGGGCGTCATTTCCACCGTGACCTGGTCGCCGGTGAGGATGCGGATGTAGTTTTTCCGCATCTTGCCGGAGATATGCGCGGTAACCACGTGGCCGTTCTTCAGCTTCACGCGGAAGGTGGTGTTGGGCAGGGTCTCCACCACCTCACCCTCCATCTGGATCGCGTCTTCTTTGGACATACTGCCCTTATCGTCTCGGGGGCGCGCATTGGAGCACAAAGGCCGCGGGTCTGCAATTTGCAGCGGCGGGGCCCGATGGGCTATTCGAGCGGCATCGGCTCGAGCGACACCCATTCCCGCAGGAGCGCCTGGAACTGAGCCCGCGGAATGCTGCGGGCGCCAAGGCTCGCCAGATGCCGGGAGGCGAGCTGGCAGTCGATCACGGCGATGCTGTTGCGGCGGCACACCGCCACCAGATGTGCGAGCGCCACTTTGGAGGCATCACGCGCACGGCTGAACATGGATTCCCCGAAGAAGACGCCCCCGAGCCTCACCCCGTAGAGGCCGCCAGCGAGCGCCCCGTCGCGCCGCGCCTCGATGCTGTGCGCATGCCCACGGTGATGGAGCTCGAGGTAGGCTGCGCGCATCTCCGCGGTGATCCAGGTGCCGAGGCTGTGGGGCCGCGGCTCGGCGCAGGCATCGATGACGCCGGCGAAATCCTGATTGGTGGCGACGCTGAAGCCGCCATTGCGCAGGGTTTTCGCCAGGCTGCGGCTCACCCGCAGCTCGTCCGGGAAGAGAACCGCGCGCGGATCCGGTGACCACCAGAGGACCGGTTGGCCCGGCGAGTACCACGGGAAGATGCCACGCCGATAGGCGGCGAGGAGCCTCGCCGGCGAGAGATCGCCGCCCGCTGCCAGCAGTCCGGCCGGATCGTCCAGCGCCTGCTCCGGCGGCGGGAACCACTCCGGCGCGTCCTTCGGCGAAAGCCAGGTGATCGTCTTCACTGGGTCTTCATGCGGGCGCCTTGCGGTAGGGCACGTGCTCCCGCACCTCGGCGGCGTAGTCGTCGATGGCGCCGCCCTCGCGCTCGAGATAATCGCCGATCGCCTCGCGGAAGCTGCCGTCCGCGATGTAGTGGGAGGACCACGTGAGCGTGGGCTCGAAGCCGCGGCTCACCTTGTGCTCGCCCTGCGTGCCGGGCTCGAACCGCTGCACGCTGCGCTCGATGCAGAATTCGATTCCCTGGTGATAGCAGGTCTCGAAATGCAGGCTGTGATAATCCGCCGCCGAGCCCCAGTAGCGTCCGTAGAGCGCCTCCTGCGACCAGAAGAAGATGGCTGCCGCGACTGGCGTGTCCGCTGACGCGCGGTGCTGCATGGAACCGTGCATGGCAACTTTGACCATGAGGGAGTCCGCGAGCGTTTGCGCGATCTCGCTGAAGAACTCCCGGGTGAGGTAGGGCTCGTTGCCGTGCCGCAGGAAGGTTTCCCGATGAAAGCCGTAGACGGTGTCGAGGAGGCGCTCGTCGAGATCGCCCCCGAAGCGCGTCTCGAAGCGGATCCCTGCCTCCGCTACCCGGCGGCGCTCGCGCCGTGCCTTCTTGCGCTTGTCCGCCGTGAAGGTCTCCAGGTAGGCATCGAAGCTCGAATAGCCGCGGTTGCTCCAGTGGAACTGGCAGTCGCGCCGCAGCAGCCAGCCCGCCCGCGCGCACGCCATGCGCGCGGACTCATCGAGAAAGAGCGCATGAACGGAGGACAGTCGGCGGCTCACCGCTTCAGTCTCGATCGCATCGAGCAGGTGTTTCGCCACGGCGCCACGGTCCAGCCCCGCGCGCACGAGCAGACGCGGCCCGGTGGCGGGCGTGAAAGGAATGGCGAGGAGGAGCTTGGGATAGTACCTGCGCCCATGGCGTGAGTACGCCTGGGCCCAAGCGAAATCGAACACGAACTCTCCGTAGGAATGTGTCTTGATGTAGGCCGGCGCTGCCGCCGCGAGCCCGCGGTCATCGCTCAGAGTGATCGGGCAGGGCTCCCATCCCGTTCCCGCGCCCACACAGCCGGTGTGCTCGAGCGCAGCGAGGAATTCGTGGCGCAGGAACGGGCACTGCGTGCCGCCGAGCGCATTCCACTCGCGGGGATCGATGTCGTCGATGCTGGAGTGGACTCTCGAGCGCACCGTTCCCTCTAGCGCGCGGCGGTCTCCAGCCGCTCGAGGTAACGGTCGGCATCGAGCGCCGCCATGCACCCCGCTCCGGCGGAGGTGATTGCCTGGCGGTATACGTGATCTGCCACGTCGCCGGCAGCGAATACGCCCGGGACGCTCGTGGCGGTCGCATCTCCCTCGGTGCCGCTGCGCACCCGGATGTAGCCGTTGTGCATCTCGAGCTGACCGGCGAAGACGCGCGTGTTCGGCTCGTGGCCAATGGCAATGAAGACACCGGCAACCGACAACCGGCGCATCTCACCGTCCCTCACGGACTTGAGACGCAAGCCGTTCACGCCCTGGTCATCTCCCAACACCTCGTCGACGGTGTGATTCCAGACGAGCGAGACCTTGCCGGCCTCGGCCTCGCGCAAGAGGCGATCCTGCAGGATCTTCTCCGAGCGTAGGCGATCCCGCCGGTGGACCAGCGTCACGTGCTCCGCGATATGCGAAAGGTAGAGCGCCTCCTCGACGGCCGTGTTGCCTCCACCGATCACTGCCACCCGCTGCCGGCGGAAGAAGAATCCATCGCAAGTCGCGCACGCCGAGACCCCGCGGCCGCGGAAGGCCTCCTCCGAGGGCAGCCCGAGGTACTTGGCGGTCGCCCCGGTGGCGATGATCAGGGCATCGCAGGTGTAGGTGCGCGCGTCACCCTTCAGGCGCAAGGGGCGCTGGGAGAGATCGGCCGAGTGCACATGATCGCTCACGATCTCGGTACTGAAGCGCTCCGCGTGCCGGCGCATACGCTCCATCAGTGCGGGTCCCTGCAGCCCCTCGACATCGCCCGGCCAGTTGTCGACGTCCGTGGTGGTCATCAGCTGACCACCGGTCTCGACGCCGGTGATGAGCAGCGGCGTGCGATTGGCCCGCGCGGCGTAGACCGCTGCGCTGTAGCCTGCGGGGCCTGAGCCTAGGATGATGAGCGGGCTGTGCCGGGGAGTGGTCATCGGAGATCTTCGGGTCCAGGCAATCTATGCGGTCGGACGGTCATAGTAGCAAGGGCGAGCCGGTGCCTTTAAGCGAGGACGGTTAAAGTGTCCTCGCTCCGGCGAGCGCCCGGCGCAGATGCGCGGGGCCGGCCGCCGGGGCTTGCGCGGAGCATGGAAAAGCGTAGCGCAATGGCCAGTGGCACTGCCCACGGCTTAATATCATAGTCTGCCCTCATTACTCATTGGAGCCGTAGGAATTGGCCGAATCGCAGGCGCAGGCGCGCCCCCTTCGCTTCACTGCCGGCGTCGCGCGCGGGCTGCGGGAAAGTGCCGTCATCGCGATTGGCGTCGCGGCGATCGTGTTGCTGATCGCGCTCGCCTCGTACAGTCCCGCCGACCCCTCTTACGCGCACGGCGGCGACTTCACGCACGTGCATAACCGTATCGGTCCGGTAGGAGCCTGGCTCGCCGGCGTGCTCTTCTTTCTGCTGGGCCGCCCGGCCTTCCTGCTGCCCCTCATGCTGGGCGCGAGCGCTTGGGTGCTGCACCGGCGCGTCAAGGCCGAGGCCGCTTCCCGAATCAACTCGGTGGTGCGGGCCACCGGGTTCCTGCTGCTGCTCGCGACCAGCTGCGGGCTCGCGGCCTTGAACTGGCAGAAGGGCCTACTGCCGGCGGGCGCCGGCGGTGTGATCGGCAGCGAGATCGGCTACGGGCTCAAGGATGGCCTCGGATTCCTCGGTGCAACGCTGCTTCTCCTGGCGGCGTGGATGGCGGGACTGTCGCTCTCATTCGAGGTCTCCTGGTTCACCGTCATGGATCGGCTGGGGAGCTGGACTTGGGCCGCCATAGGTTGGGTGCGGGAGCGGCGCGCGAGCGCCAAGGATGTCGCGGCGGGCAAGGAGCGCCGCGCGGCGCGCCGGGATTCAATGGTGAGCGAGCAGAAGCGGGTCGCCACGCGGCCGCCGCCCAGGATCGAGCCGCCGACGCCGAGCGTCGAGAAGAGCGAGCGTGTCGAGAAAGAGCGCCAGGTACCGCTCTTCGATCCGCCGAAGGCGGGTGAGCTGCCGCCCCTGTCGCTCCTCGATGATCCGCCCGCGCGCGAGCCACTCTATTCCGCCGAGGCCCTCGAGGCGCTGTCGCGCCTCGTGGAGATGAAGCTGAAGGACTTCGGTATCGACGCGGAGGTCGTCGCCGTGCAGCCGGGGCCGGTGGTGACACGCTTCGAGCTGCGGCCCGCGCCCGGCGTGAAGGCAAGCCAGATCACGACCCTCGCCAAGGATCTCGCGCGGGCTCTCTCGGTGCTGAGCGTGCGGGTGGTGGAGGTGATCCCGGGCAAGAGCGTCATGGGTCTCGAAATCGCCAATGAGAAGCGCGAGATCGTGACTCTCGGGGAGATCATCCGCTCCAAGGCCTATGACGAGATGCACTCGCCCATCGCGCTCGCTCTCGGGAAGGACATCGGCGGGCAGCCGTACGTCGCCGACCTGGCCCGCATGCCGCACCTGCTCATCGCCGGCACCACGGGCTCCGGCAAGTCCGTGGCCATCAACGCAATGGTGCTGTCGCTCCTCTACAAGTCCACTGCCGAGCACGTGCGGCTCATCATGATCGATCCGAAGATGCTGGAGCTCTCCGTGTACGAGGGCATTCCACACCTGCTGGCGCCAGTCGTGACGGACATGAAGCAGGCGGCGAACGCGCTGCGCTGGTCCGTGGCGGAAATGGAGCGCCGCTATCAGCTCATGGCGGCGCTCGGGGTGCGCAACATCGCGGGCTTCAACCGGCGTGTGAAGGATGCGAACGACGCCGGCAAGCCCATTCTGGATCCGGTGATGCTGCAGCGCGCCGCCAACGATCCAACCATCGACCAGCGCGAGATCCAGCCTCTCGTGCCGCTGCCCTACATCGTCGTCGTCATCGATGAGCTCGCCGACCTCATGATGATCGTCGGCAAGAAGGTCGAGGAGCTGATCGCGCGCCTCGCGCAGAAGGCGCGCGCTTCCGGCATCCACCTGGTGTTGGCAACGCAGCGACCGTCGGTGGACGTGATCACCGGCCTCATCAAGGCCAACATTCCCTGCCGCATCGCTTTCCAGGTGTCGGCCAAGGTGGACTCGCGCACGATTCTCGACCAGATGGGGGCGGAGACGCTGCTCGGGCACGGCGACATGCTCTATCTGCAGTCCGGTACCTCCCTGCCGACGCGCGTGCACGGCGCCTTCGTCTCGGATCAGGAAGTGCATCGCGTCGTTGAGGGGCTGAAGACCACGGTGCCTCCCGACTACATCGAGGAGGTGCTCTCCGGGCCGCGCGCGCCGATACCTGGATTGCCGGGCGAGGAGGGCGAAGGGGCGGCGGCGATGGAGGATCCGGAGCAGGACGCGCTCTACGACGAGGCCGTGAGAATCGTCATCACGGAGCGCAAGCCGTCGATCTCCTACGTACAGCGGCGGCTGAAGATCGGCTACAACCGCGCCGCGCGCCTGCTCGAGGCGATGGAGATGGCGGGACTCGTCGGGCCCCTGCAGGCGAATGGGTCGCGCGAGGTGCTGGCGCCCGCGCCGGCGGAAGACTGAAAGATCAAAGAATGCGCAACCGAGTTTCGAACGCAGCCGTAGCCGCGGGGATCAGTGTTTTGGTGATGGCGCTGGCGCCCACGGCCGATGGTGCGCTACCGCCGGCGTCATCGGCCACTGCTGCCACACCGCAGGCGCCGACGCCACTCGATCGGTACCTGAAGAATCTGAAGACGCTGCGTGTCAGGTTTCTGCAAACGGTCGCGGACGCGCAGGGCGCGGACGTGGGCCGGTCCTCCGGCACGCTGACGGTGGAGCGGCCCGGTAAGTTCCGCTGGGATATCCACCCGCAGAATACCGCGCAGGGTGCGGCTGCCGGTCAGCCGGCGGGCGGTGCGGGCGGGCCCACGGCGCAGGCAGGCTCATCCGGCAGCGGCCAGCTGATGGTGTCCGATGGCCGTAATCTCTGGTACTTGGACCGCGACCTGCAGCAGGTCACCGTGCGGCCGATGACGGCCGCGCTCTCCGCGACTCCGGCGATGCTGCTTTCGGGAACGGTCGACGTGCACGAGCACTTCACGGAGACGAGCGCCGGCAAGCGTGAGGGCCTCGACTGGGTGTATGTGCAGCCGCGCAGCACCGAGGCCGACTTCAAGAGCGCGCTCTTCGGCTTCGACGGCAAGGGCACGCTGCAGCGGATGATTCTCGAGGATAAGCTCGGCCAGATCGTCACCATCATCTTCCAGGATGTCGAGCTCAATGTCGCGGTGCCGGCCGCGGAACTGACTTTCACGCCGCCTCCGGGAGCGGATGTGATCGGAACGCCGGCCAAGTGAGCCCCGCCGACCCGGGCGCGCCCGATCCGTCGCGGCCGCTCGCCGACCGGATGCGGCCGCGATCCCTCGAGGAAGTGGTCGGCCAACAGCATCTGCTCGCTCCGGGCAAACCGCTGCGCCGCGCCATCGAGTCGGGGCAGCTGCACTCCATGATCCTTTGGGGCCCGCCGGGCACCGGAAAAACGACGCTGGCGCGGCTCATCGCCGGGCGCGCCGACGCGCAGTTCATCCAACTCTCGGCCGTCATGGCGGGTGTCAAGGATATCCGGGCCGCGGTAGAGAGCGCCCGCGAGGCGCGGGCGAAGAGCGCTCGGCCGACGCTGCTGTTCCTCGATGAGGTGCATCGATTCAACAAGGCGCAGCAGGACACCTTTCTGCCGTACCTGGAAGACGGAACGCTGACCTTTGTCGGCGCGACGACGGAGAACCCGTCTTTCGAGGTGGTGAGCGCGCTCCTATCGCGGGCTCGGGTGTACGTATTGCGGCCACTGACGGTGGCCGACATCGAGGCGCTGCTGCGCGCGGCGCTGGCGGACCGGGAAAGGGGGCTCGGCGATGAGGAGATCGGCGCGCAGCCGGCGGCCCTGGAGCTGATTGCGCAAGCCGCCGACGGTGACGGCAGGCGCGCACTCAACATGCTGGAGCTGGCTGCGGGGCTCGCCGAGGCGTCGCACAACGGCCCACGGCTCATGACTCTCGCTCTGGCACAGGAAGTTGCCAGCGGCGGACGGCGGCGCTTCGACAAAGGCGGCGATCAGTTCTACGAGCAGATCTCGGCGCTGCACAAGGCGGTGCGCGGCACCGACCCCGACGGGGCGCTCTATTGGCTCTGCCGCATGCTCGATGGCGGCTGCGACCCGCTCTACATCGCGCGGCGGGTGGTCCGCATGGCGGTGGAGGACGTCGGGCTGGCCGATCCCAGGGCGTTTGCTCTAACACTTGACGCCTGGGAAGCCTATGACCGCCTGGGCTCGCCGGAAGGTGAGTTGGCGATCGCTCATGCGGTGGTTTACCTCGCCTGCGCGCCGAAAAGCAATGCGGTCTATGTCGCGATGGGCGAGGCTATGGCGGACGTCGAGCAGTACGGCACGCTGGATGTGCCGCTGCGCCTGCGGAACGCGCCGACGCGTCTCATGAAGGGTCTGGGCTATGGCGAAGGGTATCGCTATGCACACGATGAGCCGGAGGCCTACGCGTCCGGCGAGCGTTACCTGCCGGATGACATGCCGGATAGGCGATACTACCGCCCCGTGCCGCGCGGACTCGAGCTCAAGATCGGCGAGGCGCTGGCGAGATTGAGGAACAAGGCGAAATGATCGATCCGAAGTTGCTGCGCTCCGATCCCGAAGCGGTCGCCCGCAACCTGGCGCGGCGAGGGCACACGCTCGATGTCGCAGCCTTGCGTGCGCTCGAGGAGAAGCGCAAAGCCGCTCAAGTGGAATCGGACCGCGTGCGCGCGGAGCGCAATGCCAACGCCAAGGCCGTCGGCATGGCGAAGGGCCGTGGCGAGGATGCGGCGCCGCTGCTGGCGCGCGGCGAGGCGCTGACGGGCGAGTTGGCCGCGTCCGAGCGGGAGTTGACCGCCGTTCAAGAAGAACTGGTGAGCGCACAGATGGGACTGCCGAACCTGCTGCAGGATTCGGTGCCGGATGGCCGCAGTGAGGCCGACAATCGCGAGGTGCGCCGCTGGGGCGAGCCGCGCGTGCTCACCTTCGAGCCGAAGGATCATGTGCAGCTCGGGGAGGGGCTCGGCGGCATCGATTTCGAGGCGGCCGCGCGCATGTCCGGTGCGCGCTTCGTGGTCATGCGCGGCCAGGTGTCGCGCCTGCACCGGGCGCTCGCGCAGTTCATGTTGGACCTGCATACCGGCGAGCATGGCTACACGGAAGTCTACGTTCCCTATCTGGTGCAGCGTCAAGCTCTGGTCGGCACCGGGCAGCTGCCCAAGTTCGAAGAGGACCTGTTCAAGGTCACCGGCAAAGGCGAGGGCGCGGCGCAACAGGCTTTGTATCTCATCTCGACCGCCGAGGTCCCCGTCACCAACCTCGTGCGCGAGCAGATCGTGCCCGCCGAGTCCCTGCCGCTGAAGTTCGTCTGCCATTCTCCCTGCTTCCGTTCCGAAGCGGGCGCTGCGGGCAAGGATACCCGCGGCATGATCCGAAACCACCAGTTCGACAAGGTCGAGCTGGTCCAGATCGTACGGCCCGCGGACTCCTGCGCTGCGCTCGAGGAACTGACGGCGCACGCGGAGCAGGTGTTGCAGCGCCTGCAGTTGCCCTACCGGACCGTCGCTCTGTGCGCCGGCGACATCAGCGCGAGCAGCGCCAAGACCTACGACCTCGAGGTCTGGCTGCCCTCCCAGCGCCGTTACCGCGAGATCTCCTCGTGCAGCAACTTCGAGGCGTTCCAGGCGCGGCGGATGCAGGCGCGCTGGCGCAATCCGGACGGCGGCAAGCCCGAGCCGGTGCATACCCTGAACGGCTCGGGGCTCGCCGTGGGGCGCACGCTCGTGGCAGTGCTCGAGAATTACCAGAACGCCGACGGCACGATCAGCGTGCCGCAGGCCCTCAGGCCCTACATGGGCGGCCGCGACAAACTGACAGCATAAAAGAAGGGGTACACCCCATGGCTCCCGCTGAGCTCAGTCGATCGCTCAAGCCGCGACACCTGACGATGATCTCCATCGGCGGGATCATCGGTGCCGGGCTGTTCGTCGGCAGCAGCGCCTCCATCGCCGCCGTCGGACCGGCCATCGTAGTGAGCTACGTCATCACCGGCACGCTGGTGCTCCTCGTGATGCGGATGCTCGGCGAGATGGCGATGAGCCTGCCCACCGTGCACTCCTTCAGCGATTTTCCGCGCGCCGGGCTCGGGCCGTGGGCCGGGTTCGTGACCGGGTGGCTCTACTGGTACTTCTGGATGATCGTGGTGCCGGTGGAGGCGATCGCCGGCGCGAACATCCTGCACGCCTGGATCCCGCTGCCTGCGGGCCTGCTCGGGTGCATCCTCGTGGCGGCGATGACGGCCGTCAACCTCATGTCGGCGCGGTCCTACGGCGAGTTCGAGTTCTGGTTCTCCTCGATCAAGGTATCCGCCATCATCGCCTTCATCGCGATCGGGGCTTCATACGCCTTCGGCTGGGCCTCACCTCACGGCGCGACCTTCGCCAATCTGACGAGCCATGGCGGCTTCGCGCCGTACGGGGCGGTAGCGGTGCTCGCGGGCGCCGTTACCGTGTTCTTCCAGCTCACAGGCGCGGAAATCATCACGGTGGCTGCCGTCGAATCGGCGGAACCGGCGCGCGCGGTGGCGCAACTCACGAGCTCCGTCATCGTTCGCATCCTCACCTTCTATGTCGGCTCCATCTTCTTCATCGTCGCCATCGTGCCCTGGAACAGCATCACGGTCGGCAAGTCACCGTTCACCGATGCCCTGAGAACCATGCATTTCGCCTGGGCGGGCGCGGCGATGGACGTCATCATCCTGACGGCGGTGCTGTCCTGCCTCAACTCCGCCTTCTACGTCTGCTCGCGTGTACTGTTCGTGCTGGCGGAGCACGGCGATGCGCCGCAGGCACTGATTCAACTCAACCGCCGGAAGGTGCCGGTCAAGTCGGTGCTGCTCTGCGCGCTCGCGGGCGTCGTCGGTATTCTGGCGGCAGTCGCTGCGCCGGAACGCGTGTTCGCGTTTCTGGTGGACGCCGCGGGCGCGCTCATGGTGTTCGTCTACATGATCGTCGCCGTCGCGCACGTGAAATTGCGGTACCAGCGCGAGCGCGCAGGCGCTCCTGCACCTGTGCTGACCATGTGGCTCTTCCCATGGCTGAGCTACGCCGCCATAGCCGGTATGGCCGCGGTACTCATTGCGATGGCCCTCACGCCATCGCTTGCCCACGAGCTGCACGTCAGCCTCCTCGCGCTTGCCGTGGCGGTCCTTGCCTATCTCGGGCGGCGCGCCCGCCGCCGCTCGCCATGCACCGCGAGCGTCTCTCCCGACTGAGACTGACTGTCGACTGCGTCACAGTTGCCCGCCCGGCAACCGGGAACTGAGATACGCACACTGCAACGCCAGCGGTATCTCGGGCAATTTCCCATGGATGCACGCCACCTATAATCCATGGCTCGTGACCCTTTCGGTCATCGTGGCCATCCTCGTTTCGTACACCGCCCTGCGGCTGACGGAGAGGGTGGCCGGCGCCGAGCGCGGGGCGGGACGGCTGTGGCTGCTCGGCGGTGCGGTCTCGATGGGCGTCGGCATCTGGTCGATGCACTTCATCGGCATGCTGGCCTTCTCCGTCGGCATCACACTGCGCTACAACCTGCTCATCAACCTGGCATCTCTCTTCATCGGGATGCTGACCTCGCTGTTTGCGTTGTCCATCTCCAGCCTCGCCGATCTGTCACTGCGGCGGCTGGCCGTCAGCTCGCTCTTCATGGGCGCCGGCATCTGCGGCATGCACTACACCGGCATGGCGGCGATCCAGATCGTGCCGGCGATCACCTACAGCCCCCTGTTGGTTTCCGCCTCGGTCGCCATCGCGATCATGGCCTCGTTCGTCGCGCTGTGGCTCTTCTTCCGGCTGCGCACCGGCGAGTCGCGGCTGATGAGCCTGGCGCGCATCGGTGCCGCCATCGTCATGGGCTTTGCGATCACCGGCATGCACTACACGGGCATGGCCGCCTCGATGTTGGCGCCCGGGTCATACTGCTACGGCGGCGGAGCCGCGCTCGACAACGACTGGCTTGCCGTGATGATCGGCATGATTGCCCTGGGCGTGGTCGCGATCACGCTGGTCGCCACGCTCTACGATGCCCATCTCGAGTCGACGACCCGGCGCGCTGCGATGCGGCTCGCCGAGCTCAACGAAAGCCTACAGCACGGCAAGAGCCTGCTCACTCTCGCCACCGAGGCGGCAGGAATCGCCTGTTGGGAATACGATCTGGCCGGGCGGCGCATCATATGGACGGAGAATGAGATCCCGTCCATCAAAGCGGCCGGGCTCGATCCGCGCGAGCACCCGGGGGCGCTTCTCGCGAGCTTCTATCCGGAGGACGTGGCGGAACTGAAGGCAGCGGTCCGCGCGGCACTCAGCGGGGATCGTGAGACTTGTGCGGTACGCATGAGAGTGTCGGCGCCCAGCGGGGGAACCATTCATCTGCAGGCGCACGCGCGGCTATCTCGAGATGACGGAGGCCGCCTGCGACGGCTTCTAGGTGTGTCATGGGACATGAGTGAGCAAGTGCGCCAGGAAGAGCGACGGCTTCAGCTGCAATTGCAGCTTCAGCAAGCGTCACGCCATGCCGGCATGGCGGAGGTTGCAACTGGCGTATTGCATAGCGTTGGTAATGTCCTCAACAGCCTCGGTGTCTCAGCCGTGCTGCTGCAATCGCGCCTGAAGGCATCGAAGGTCGCCAATGTCGAGCGGGCGGCGAAGCTGATCACCGAGCAGGGTCCGCGGCTCGGCGAGTTCTTCGCGAGCGATCCGCGCGGCAAGGAGCTGCCCGCTTACCTGCAGCAGCTCGGCGAGCATCTGATCACGGAAAACCGTGAACTCAGCGATGAGGCGCAGGCAGTCGTCACCCACGTCGAGCACATCGGCAAAATCGTCGCCGCCCAGCAGACCTACGCGCGTCGCGGCGGCAGCCTCGAGCAGCTCGATGCGGCGGAGCTCATCGAGCACGCCCTGGTGCTGCACTTCTCGACCAGCATGGAGGTGACCGTGCACCGCGAATATCGCGGCGTCGACCGCGTGATGGTGGACCGGCACAAGCTGCTGCAGATCCTGGGCAATCTTTTCAGCAATGCCCGCCATGCGCTGCGTGACCGGACGCACGGGCCGCGAGAGCTCACCGTGCGGCTGCGCGCGTTGCCTCCTGGCTTTTTTGCCGTTGAGGTGGAGGATACGGGAGTCGGCATCGCTGCCGAGGCGATGAAGCGGCTGTTCGAGTTTGGATTCACCACCAAGAAGGATGGCCACGGGTTCGGGCTGCACGCGAGCGCGATTCTGGCGAAGGAGATGGGCGGTGAGCTCAGCGCGCGCAGCGAAGGCCCGGGTCGTGGAGCTTGTTTCGCGGTGCGGTTGCCGATCGCGGCGGCCGAGGTAGAGCCGCAGAGGAGGAGCGCATGACAAAATCGTCTGGAACGATTTTGGACGGCGATAGCCGGCCCCGACGGGGTGAGGCCCAGGATGGGCCGAGCACAAAATCGTCTGGAACGATTTTGGACGGCGGCAGCCGGCCCGACGGGCGAGGCGCAGGGACGGAGCCTCGCACCGGGGAGACAGCCTGTCACGATCAGACGCGGATTCTCATCATTGATGACAATCCGGCCATTCATCGGGATTTTGACAAGATACTCGGCGGCGGCGCCGAGCCGGCTACAAAGCTCGCCAGTGTCGAATCACTGCTCTTCGGGGATGCTCCGGAAGCGCGGTGCGAGCGTCCACACTACGCGCTGGAATTCGCGCTGCAGGGCCAGGATGGCGTCGAGCATGCTAAGCGTGCCGTGGCCGCGGGACGGCACTTCGCGATCGCCTTCATCGACATGCGCATGCCTCCCGGCTGGGACGGCCTGGAGACCATCGAGCGGCTCTGGGCGGTCGACCCGGATGTGCAGGTGGTGATCTGCTCGGCGCACTCCGACTACGATTGGAATGATGTCGTCGCGCGTCTCGGGCAGACGGACCGGCTGCTCGTCCTCAAGAAGCCGTTCGAGCCGATCGAGGTGCTGCAGTGCGCGAGCGCGCTGACACGCAAGTGGCAGCACGAGAGGGCTCTGCGCGCGCAGGTGGAGACGCTGGAGAATGTCGTCGCCGCGCGTACGGAGAATCTGGAAGCGGCGAACCGGCAGCTGCGCCACTTGGCCACGCACGATGCGCTGACAGGCCTGCCCAACCGCGTGCTGCTCGATGACCGCCTGGCGCAGGCCATGGCGCACGCCAACCGCGACGGGCAGCCCTTTGCGCTGCTGGCGGTGGATCTCGACCGATTCAAGCTCATCAACGACTCGCTCGGACACCGCGCCGGGGATGTGGTGCTCGATGAGGTCTCGCGGCGCCTGCGCTCCGTGGTGCGTGACATCGACACTGTTGCCCGCACCGGCGGCGACGAGTTCATCGTCGTGATCAGTCCGTCTCCTGTTCCGGAGGATGCGGTGGCCGTCGCACAGCGGGCAAAGGAAGCGTTGCGAGCTCCCATGCAGGTTTCTGGTGTCGAGTTGCACGTCACCAGCAGCGTCGGTGTGGCTTACTTTCCGACCGACGCCAGCTCGGCTGACAGTCTGATCGCGCGTGCTGACGTTGCCATGTACTGCGCGAAGCAACGCGGACGCAATAACGTGCAATGCTTTGCCGAGGGGATGGACTCCGTAACGGTTGGACGCGTGAGTCTGGAGAGCGATCTGCACGCGGCCATCGATGCTGGGCAGTTCGAGCTGCACTATCAACCGAAGCCCGATACGCAGACCGGCGACGTCTACGGTGCCGAGGCGCTCATCCGCTGGCGGCATCCGCAACGCGGTCTGATCCAGCCCGACCAGTTCATCCCCCTCGCGGAGGAGTGCGGGCTCATCAACGAGATCGGCTCCTGGGTGTTGCGGGAGGCCTGCCGCCAGTGCGCCGAATGGCAGCGTAGCGGCCTGCCGCAGTTGCGTGTGGCCGTCAACGTCGCGGCGACGCAGTTCCGGCGGGGCGATCTGCTCGAGGTCGTGGCCGGCGCGCTGCAAAGCGCCGGGCTCGAGGCGCGCTATCTCGAGATCGAGCTCACCGAGAGCGCGGTGATGACCAACCCGGAGGAGTCCGCGGCCATTCTCGAGCAATTGAGCCGCATGGGCGTGCTGGTGTCGGTCGATGATTTCGGCACGGGCTATTCGAGCATCAACTACCTGCGCCGCTTTCCGATCGACAAGCTGAAGATCGATCGCTCGTTCGTCCGCGACCTCGACTGCGAGGTCGACGCCTCGATCGTTCAGGCCATCATCTCCCTGGCGCACAGCCTGAAGCTCAAAGTCGTCGCCGAAGGAGTCGAGACGCCAGATCAGCTGCAGTTCCTGCGCAGCCTCGGTTGCGATCAGTACCAGGGATTTCATTTCAGCCCGCCGTTGCCCGCGGGTCAATTTGCGGAGCTGCTGCGCAGCTGGCAACGGCCGGAGGATGCCGAGTCGCGCGCCGAGGCCGAACGCACCCACAGCAAGCTGGCGGGCCATCGCTAGCGACCGCCGCCGCTACCGGGCGCCGTTGGTCACCATGGCGGCGAGCAGCTCATTGACCGGCAAGTCATCCAGCCGCTCCGGCGCCGCGAAAAGTGCCTTGATGCGCTCCGCCTGTCGCGGCGGGAAATACTGCTCGACAGCCGCGCGGAATCCCGCCGTGAGCTGCGCGGCCTCCTGCGGCTGACGCTCGGTCGCCAGCCGATCGCTGATCGCCGTGCCGAAGACCTTCAGGGGCTTCGACGGCCGGGCACCGAGAAGCTTGCCGGCCAGATCCACCGTTTCGAGATCGAGCGCGGTCAGGTAGGTCGGGCGGCCTGCGGCCATTGCCTGACAGGCGTGGCGTACCGCACGGCTGATCGCATCGGCCCTGGCCCAGTCGCTGCGCGCGGCGTGATGGCGCTCATCCGCATCCAACAACATTTCGCCCTCGGCGCAAGCGAAGCTGAGCGCGCTCACGATCTGTCCCAGGTTGCCGCCGAGCTGCGCAGTGACTATGGCGGTAGACGCAACGCGTGCCAGACGGATCGCCGTCGGCCGGTCATCAATGCCATCGGCCGCGAGCACGCCTTGGATCTCCAGCGTCTTGACCATCGCGGCCAGCATGTCGCGCACCCTCGGTGGTGACTTGCCCTCCATGATGGCCTTGCGTGCCTGGTAATCGGCGGCCGGGAGGACGGCGCCGAAAGAGTCGGCGGCCGGTCCGCTGCGCAACGCGAGCCAGTGATCGCCGCTGGCGGGCTGACAGAGCATGAGGCCGGTGCAGAAGGCAGCCTGGACGGGGTCGAGCTCCAGCGAAGTGCCCGGAACCCGCGCGCCACCCGGCATCAGGGCGCCCGGCACGAGCGGACCGATCAGTACCGCGCGCTCCGGGTCGCGCAGCGCCGCGAAAGCGCCCGCGAGTGCCGCGACCAGACAATGCCGTGCCGTCTCGAGGGCCGTGGAGCTCTGGATCGCGAAAGTTGCGGCGTACTCGGCCAGCGCTACGATCAGGGACACCGCGTTGGTTTGGTCTTCGACCTCGAGTGCAGGGTTGAGCATGGAGAATGGACCTTGCCAGCGGGATGCCGGGGCCGCAGGCCGCCGCGCAAGCGGCGGCGCGATTGTCTCATGTCTCAGCTCAACGGAGCAGGTACCAGCCGTACCCGGGCGATCTCCGACGGCACGCCCAACCTCTTGGGCGGACCCCAGTAACCGGTGCCGCGGCTGGTGTAGACCCACAGAGCCCCCAATCTATGCAGGCCGGCGGTAAAAGGCTGCTGCAGACGCACGAAGAGATTCCACGGCCAGAACTGACCGCCGTGCGTGTGGCCCGACAGCTGCAAGTCGAAGCCGGCGTCTGCCGCCGCGGCAGCTGTCCGCGGCTGATGTGCGAGCAGCACTCTCGGGTGCAGGTGCGCCGGCGCGCCCGCAAGAGAGGCCTGCGGATCACTGCGCTGCGCCGGGTCGAATCGGTCGGCGCTGTAGTCGGTCACTCCCGCCAGGAGCAGCGAACCGCCGCCATGACTCAGCACCACGTGTTCGTTGAGGAGAACGTGCAGCCCCAGCCGGCGCAGCTCCGCGATCCAGGCCGCGGCGCCGGAGTAGTACTCGTGGTTGCCCGTGACGAAGTAGGTGCCGTGGCGCGCGCGCAGGTGGGAGAGCGGCTCGACCTGTGCGGCGAGCTGCTCGACCGAGCCGTCGACGAGGTCGCCGGTCACGGCGATGACATCGACGTGCAGCGAGTTGACGATCTCCACGATGCCGCGCAGGAAGTCCCGCTTGATCGTGGGGCCCACGTGCACGTCGCTGATCTGCGCGATGGTGAAGCCGTGAAGCGCGGGCGGCAGATTGGGCAACGGTACGGCGATGTCTACCACGCGCGGCGGCCGCCGCGCATCGAAGAATCCCACTACCGTCGCGAGCACCGCGAGGAGAGGTACGGCGATGGCCGAGGCCGTCTCGAGTGTGGCGGCGTGACCGCGGGATGCGAGGAACACGACCGGCCCGAGAAAAATGTCGCGCGCCACCGTGAGGACGGCGAGCGAGGAAAAGAACCCCCCGTTGAGCGAGCCTACCCAAGCCAGGTTCGCCGCCAAGGCGCTGTCCTGCATCCCGCGGGCGCGTGCGCCCGCGATGATCAGCGCGAAGGAGGCGCAGAGCGCGAGCGCGCCGAGCACGCGCCCCGGCGCGTCGATCGGCAACGCAGGCAGTAACCGCACACCGACATAGAGGTGCAGCAGGGCGACGAGGGTGACGACGTTGCGGACGAAGCGCGATGGCCGCCGACGCCTGTGTCTCGGGCGGGGGAGGGGCAGCGGGGCGGTCGGGCGCGCGGTGGCGCTTTCGGTCGACATGAAAGTCTTGACGGACGGAACGAGTGGATATTGCCTGGGGGGCTGCCGCGCGGCTGATACGGTGGAGGTGAGGGCGAGGGTGCGGGCCGGCAAGGGCCAATTTTGATAGCATCTCCCGCGCCGAGTTCCCGCCCGCCGGAGAGGTGGCAGAGCGGTTGAATGCACCGGTCTTGAAAACCGGCGTACCCGCAAGGGTACCGTGGGTTCGAATCCCACCCTCTCCGCCAGTTATTTCAGCAGGTTACGATTTAATCTGGATGTAATTTATAGATATCGGGCGCTGCGTCCGATCAATGCTCCTTGCGCCGCTCCTCGGCTGCGCGCAAAGCATCCGCATCGCGCTTGTCTTCGTCTCCCGACTTCGCGTGTGACAGCGCTTCCTTCTCCTCGGGCGTCAACTTGTCGGATGCTTCGGAGGCTGACCCTTTGAGCTCTTTCCCGCCTTGGGTCTTCTCCTCCACGAAGCGCTTCGTCTTCTCGTCATAGCGGCGAGCGGATTCGTAATCGCCTTCACCCTGTACCTTGGATGTCATGCCGTTGCTCCCGTGGCTCAGCTTGTGAACGGAACTGAAACAGGAGAGCAATCGCTATGCCGCCGCGGGAGCTCGTACCGAGAGTCAGTGCATGCCGGCGGCGGCGGGCTCGCCTGGTGCGAGTTGATGCGGGCGAAAGAGCCGTCCGCCTTCCGCGAGCAGTACGAAGCCGAGCGCTACCAGGCCGCAGAGGAGAGTGCCGAGGGCGAGGGGCAGCGTCGAGCCGTTGAATTGTTGGCCGATGAGCGCGGCGATCAAGGCACCGCCGAAGGTGCCGGCACAACCTTGCAGCGAGGCGGCGATGCCCGCCACCGCTCCCATCGATTCCATCGCCATGGCGCCGAAATTGGCCATGATCAAGCCGAAGCAGGCCATGGTGGTGCCCTGCAGGACGATGAACGTCCAGAGAGTCTCTGCCCCGAGCGCGGCGACGAGCGCGTGCAAGCCGGCCATGACAATGAAGATCAGCAGGCCCGCCTGGGAGATGATCCGCATGCCGAAGCGTTCCACGACCCTCGAGTTGAGGAAGGACGCGACACCCATGGATGCTGCGCACAGCGCAAACGCGGAGGGCATCAGCGTCGGCCGGTGGAATACCGTGCTGAAGATCTGCGGCATCATGCCCACGTAGCCGATGATGGAACCGAACATCAGAGCTACACCCAGCGTGTACCACAGCGACGCGCGGTCGGCGACGACTTTGCCGATTGCACGGGCGATGTGGCCTGCCGTCAGCGTCATGCGGTACTCCGGATGCAAGGTCTCGGGCAGGCGAAAGTAGACCCACAGCAGGACAGCGGCCGCGAACGCGGCGAACACATGGAACAACGCGCGCCAGGGAGCCAGCAGCAGAACGAGCTGGCCGAGGCTGGGCGCGACGATAGGTACCATGATGAAGACGATGAAGGTCAGGGACATGACGCGCGCCATTTGCCGCCCGCCGTAGAGGTCCCTGATGATGGAGCGCGCTATGACCATACTGGCGGCGGCGATACCGTGTGCGAATCGCCAGGCGAGCAGAGCCTCGAAGCTGCCGGCCACGCCTACCGCCAGTGCGGCCATGACATACAGCGTCATGCCGGTCAGCAGCACCCGCCGTCTTCCAAAGCGGTCCGAGAGCATTCCCCAGAACAATTGCCCGAGGCCGACGCCGGAGATATAGCTGGTGATCACCCATTGCGCGCGATTCGAGTCGGTCACGCCGAGATCGTGCGCGATGGCGGGGAGCGCCGGCAGCATCGTATCCACGGCGATCGCCTGGGACGCCATGATGGCGGCGGTGAGAACCAGGAACTCGCGGAAGCCGAGTGCGCGTGCCGGGAATCGGGAATGTTCAGTGTGCATCACGGTCTCAGGGTGTCGCCGTTTTGTACCATGCCCGCTGCGGTCCGTGCGGTGGATCACAAAACCAGTCTGCCGGTCTCGGCATTTCCCGCGCGCGGCCGAAATCCCTAGAGCGCCGGGAGCAATGCGCTTTCCGAGTCGGGGACGGCCGTAGAGTGTTCAGGTTTCTGTCATCGCTTTTCGTCGCAGCCTGCGGATTCGCGGCATTGCCTGCCGCGCGCCGCCCTGGCGCCGCCGTCATCGCGCGCGTGGTCGGATCGCCCGACATCGCCAACGAGCTCCCGGTCGACCTGCGTCATCTGCCGGAGCCCCCGATATTGCAGCCGGCCGCCGCGGTGCAGTGGCTCGATTGGCCCGAGACCTTGAGGAGGCTTCGCGGCCTGGAGCTGGGAGCGGAGCTCCCCTCCCAGGCTGGCTTGCAGGATCCCGCGCACGACCGCATCGTGGCGGCCGCCCTGGCGGCCATCGGCGATCCCGCCAGCCAGAAACAGTATTTCCCGCGGCGTCCGAATCTTCTCCCGGAGCTGATCCGCGCCATCAACGACGAGCACGTCTCGGTGCGGCGGCTGGTGCCCATCGTCGCGCAAGATCCGGCGCTGGTCGGTAATCTTCTGCGGGTAGCGAACAGTTCGTATTACCGAGTCACCCAACAGCCCATCGAGACCATCGAGAGGGCCATGGTGATTCTCGGGAGCGACGGGCTGCGCTCGGTCATGGCGGCGGCTCTGATGCAGCCCATCTTCCAGGTTCCCGGCGCCGGGGGGGCTTCACGGTTCCCGGAAATCGTCTGGGAGCACGCGGTACGGTCTGCTCACGCAGCCATTCCTCACGCTGCTCTGGTGGAGCGGGCGAATGCGTTTGCGGCCGAGCTCCTGACGCTCATCTACGGTCTCGCGGAGATCGTCCTCTTTCGCGCGGTGCTCGAGCATTGCGCACCTGCACCCGGGCGCCAGGGAGTCGATCCTCTGGTGGTCGCTGCCATACTCGACTCGCGCGCAGCGGCCTTCGCCTGGCACATCGGCGCCGAGTGGCGGCTGTCGGAGGAAATGCTCGCCGCGATCGAGGAGCAGATGGTTGCCTCGGAGCCGGCAACGGCGCTCGGGCGTTCGCTTGGCTTCGGCCGCCGCGCCGGTGCGTTGGCCGTGCTGCACGGCAATACCCTCATCGACGAAGCGAGCCTCAGGATCTCGCTGCCGCCGTCCGGACTGTCACCCGCGCACCTCGAGTCGATGCTGAAGCGGCTCCTGCGGCCGCATGAGGACCCCAGAGCGGCGGCGGCCGGCCCGGCGAGCGCCGCAAAGCGTCGGCCCATGTTCGAGGCCCCCGGCCTTGCGCAACGCAGCTTGCGACGCGGCGCCGCGTAGGCTGCGAAGACTGACTGTCGAAAGCGCGCCGTCCCGCTGATCTGCACCGCGTTCTATCTGTTTCCGCGCACGTCGCTTCTGGGTGCGGTGCTGCTGACCGGATACCTCGGCGGCGCGATCGCCTCGAAGGTGCGCATTCACGCCCCGATGTTCGACATCGGCTTCGCGATAGTCTTCGCCGTGTTTGTCTGGGGCGGACTCTGGCTGCGCAATCCCCGGCTGCGGAGGATGTTGCCGCTGCAGCCCTGAGCCGGGGCGCGCTGCTCCATCAACAGGGCGGCGGCGGGGCGGCGCGCACCCAGGTCTCGGTTCGTCCGAATATCCGCAAACCTACATAGCCGCGCAGGTGCAGGAGATTCCCTTCGGCGGTCATCTCGCCGCTATAGGTGCGTCCGCTCCTCGGATCGTAAAGATGCCCTTCGCGGGCGTGCTGCGGGTCGATCGCGATGAAACCCGCGCCGACCCACAATCCGCAGAGCGGACGGTTGCGCAGCTTGGGGTCGGGATTGTGCGAGTCAGTCGTCCCGTGCTTTCCCGCCGGCAGCTTGGCGATTTCCACGCATAGCTGCTGGGGGCACGGGGCGACGCGGATGATGGAGCCCCCCGGCTCGCGCCAATAGCCCAGGACGGTCGGAGTCTGTGTGTATGCGCTGGCCACTGCGAGGGCCATGCATACGCATAGGAGGAATGGGGAATGGCGTCGGGTCGGGGCGCGCATATAGCTCGCGTGCTTTCACTGAATCTGGCCGTGAGTTCCGTCCGGGACGCTTTCGGTTTGCGCTCAGCCGGGCGTGGCGCCCTTGATGCCATGCCGCGCCAGTGCCTCGCGCACGAACCCTGAAGCCTTCAAGTCAGCGATGAAGGCCCGCAAGTATTGCGCCGCCAAATCGCCCCGAGCCTTGGCGATGCCCATCGCCTGCCGGATGACCATGAAGGGCTCCTCGATCAGTCTCAGGCCGCCGTGACGCGCTGCGTCGGCTTCGAGTTGCTGCTTGACTCCCGCGGCAACCTCGAGCCCCTGCTCGACGAACGCGTCGACGACCGCGGGGGAGGTTGGAACGCGGATGATCGTGGCGCGCTGCAGCTCGCGCGTCAGGAAGAGATCGTAGGCACTGCCGGCACCGGCCGCGACGCGCGTATCGGGCGCGTCGACCTGACTGTAGTCCCTGATCGGGCTGTCCCTCCGGACGAGGAAGCATCCTTCGATCGTGACGTAGGGCTCAGTGAAGGCAATGTCGGCGCCGCGCACGGGGTCGACCGCGAAGAAGCCAACGTCGGCCCGCCCGCTCGCGACCGTCTCCACTGACTTTGCGGCGGCCGCTACGACGACGCATTCCAACGGTGCGCCGAGACGCTGCGCCAGCTCACGCGCGATGTCGACCGATACGCCGCGCGGCGCGCCGGTGGTCTTCTCGACGGCCGCCAGGATCGGATTGCCCACGTTGATCGTGGCGCGCAGCGTTCCGCTCGGCGCCAGAGAGGCGAGAATGGATTCAGTGGACATCGGGTGTGCGGTCGGGTTCGCAATGCATCAGTGGCAGTAGCCCTTCCAGCCCCCCGAGAGGGCCGGCAGGCCAGGGTCGTCATCGGATCATGCAGGGATCAGATGAAGCTTTCCAGTAGAGCGCGTGCAAGGCGCATGGGAGCGGTCCCATGTCCGCTATACTCCGCCGCGCAGTCATTCTGCTGTGAGGGGAATCCATGGCGCGACGACTGAGTGGTGGTGCCGCCGGCGCGGGCAGGGCCGGCGTCGTGGCAGCGGCTGCGCTGTCCGCTTCTTTGTTGCTCATGGCACCTTGCCACGCGGCGCAAACAGCGCCCGTGGTCCGCATCCTGCAGGGCTCGCTGGCCGGTATCGAGCAGGGCGCGGCCAATGCCTATCTGGGCATTCCCTACGCGGCGCCGCCTATCGGACGCAACCGTTGGCGGGCGCCGCAGCCCGCACCCTACTGGCAGGGCATCCGTCCGGCCAAGCGATTCGCCGCAAACTGTTGGCAGGTGATCACCCCCTCGGGTTCGGGTCCTTGGACACACGAATACGCCCCCCAGGGGCGGGCCAGCGAGGACTGCCTCTATCTCAACATCTGGACGCCGGCCCCGGACCCGCGGCACCGGATGCCGGTGCTGGTGTGGATTCCGGGCGGCGGCTTCGTTTCGGGCTCGGGATCGGTTGATCTCTACAACGGCGCGAGATTCGCCACACAAGGGATCGTGGTGGTCACCATCAACTACCGCGTGGGTTTGTTCGGCTTCTTCGTCACGCCGGCGCTCGCCGCGCAAGCTGCCCGTGAGCACGAGCCTCCCGGCAATTATGGGCTGCAGGACATGATCGCGGCATTGCAATGGGTGCATCGTAACATTGCCGCCTTCGGAGGCGATCCGAATGCCATTACCGTCGGCGGCCAGTCGGCGGGCGCGATGGCCGTGCACGACCTGATCGTCTCGCCGCTCGCCACGGGGCTGTTCCAGCGCGCCATCGTGCAGAGCGGATTGGCGGACTCGGAGCCGGTACCCTCGCTGGCAGAGGCTGAGAAAGCCGGCGCAACGCTTGCCCGATCGAAGCGTACCGACTCGTTGGCGGCACTTCGCGCGCTGACACCGAGGGAGCTGACGGCCGGCGCGCTGGCCGACAAGCAGGTCCCTCTGCTCGTGCCTATCGCCGATGGCGTACTGCTCCCGGCCGCGCCCGAGACACTCCTCACTCCGGGCGCGTTCGCCGACGTCCCCATACTCGCCGGGATCGATGCCGATGAGGCCACCGCCTTCTCGGAAGGACCGCTCGTGAATTCCATGAGTCAGGGCGCCTGGAAGGCGCTTCTCGCGAAGAGCTTCGGCGCCCTGGCATCGCGGTTCGCGGGCCTCTATCCCGCGGGCAACCCCGCCGAGCGGGCGCACTCGGCGCGGCAGTTGCACCGCGACCTCGGGCTCGCAGCCCTCTACTTGTGGGGCCGTGTCTGGAACGCCCACGCGCGCGGTCCGGCTTACCTGTACCTCTTCGATCACCTGGAGCCCGGCCCGCAATCGAGCCGCTGGGGGATGTTTCATTCCTCCGAGCTGCCGTACGTCTTCGGTACGCTCGATGCGGCTCCGGAGCGCCACCCCACGGCGGTCGATGAGGCGCTTTCGGCGCGCCTGATGCGCTACTGGGTCGATTTCGTGAAGTCCGGTAATCCCAACGGTGCAGGCCTTCCAGCCTGGCCGGTAGTGGGGCCGAGCGATCCCGAGGTCATGGTGCTGGCGGCAACGCTCGAGCCGCGGCCGGTGCTGCCTCCGGGTAAGCTCGAGGCCATGAGAGCCTTCATCGCGAGCGGCGGCAAACCCGGAATTTTCTGACTCGCGGGGAGGGCCCGAGAGCGGGGTGCCGAGCGTGGGTTACAGCGCCAGTGTTACACTGACCGGACAGTGATCGCTCCCCATGACGTCGGCGTGAATCTCGGCCGCTTTGACCGACTTGCGTAGGGCCGCCGACACGAGAAAGTAATCGATTCTCCATCCGACGTTGCGCGCCCGCGCGTTGGAGAAGTTGCTCCACCAGCTGTAATGGCCATTGCCCTGCTTGAAGAGGCGCAGCGTGTCGACGAAGCCGGCGTCGATGAAGCTCTGAAAGCCCGCGCGCTCTTCTTCGGTGAAGCCCTTCTTGCCGCGGTTGGGTTTGGGGTTGGCCAGGTCGAGCTCGGTATGCGCGACGTTGAGATCGCCGCAGAAGACCACGGGCTTCTTCTTCTCGAGCTGCTTCACGTAGGCGAGGAACGCGGGATCCCAATGCTTGTGCCGCAGCGCCAACCGGCTGAGATCGTCCTTGGTGTTGGGCGTGTAGACGGTGACGGCGTAAAGCTGGGGGAATTCGGCAGTGATGAGGCGGCCTTCCTCGCTGCTGTCGCGCTCGAGCTCATCGGCAAAGCGGAAGCGCTTGGCGAAGGTCTTCGGAAAGCCATGGGTCACCGTGAGGGGCTCCTCTTTGGAAAAGATTGCCGTGCCGGAATAGCCCTTCTTGACCGCGGAATGCCAATACTCGTGATAGCCCGGCAGGTCGATCTCGATCTGGCCGCGCTCGGCCTTGGTCTCCTGCAGACACAGCACATCGGGCCGGTGAGCTTTCATGAAGCTCTGGAAAACACCTTTTTTGACGACTGCGCGAATGCCGTTCACGTTCCACGAGTACAGTTTCATGGGCGCGGCAGTCTACCGGAACGCCCCGGCTCCGGCGAAGGCGTATCCCATCGTCCGGCCGATTCCTGACGTTTCGGGGCGCTCGGCGCTCTGGAACGGATGGCCGCGAGCCTCGATAATGCTGCCCTCAGATGGTGGCAATGTGGCGCGGCCTGGATCGCGGGGGCGATTCCGGCCTCGTCTTGGAGGTCCGACCGTGGCGCTTTCCCCCCTCGCAGGCAAGCCGGCGCCGCAGGCGTTGCTGATCGATCCGGCGCGGCTCGAGAGTGAGTTCTACAGCCGCAGGCCCGATCCGGCGGATGCCGCGCAGCTCGTCGCCTTCGGCACGAGCGGCCATCGCGGCTCCCCGCTCAAGGGGTCCTTCAATGAGGCCCACATCCTGGCCATCACCCAGGGGATCTGCGACTACCGCAAGGGGCAGGGCATCAGCGGGCCGCTCTACATGGGCCGTGACACCCATGCGGTCTCCGGTCCGGCCCAGCGCGCGGCGCTCGAGGTGCTCGCCGCCAACGGCGTCGAGACGGTCATCCAGCCCGCTGATGGAGTCACGCCCACACCGGCGGTGTCGCGAGCCATTTTGGCGCACAACCGCGGCCGGACGCAGCGCCTCGCCGACGGCATCGTCGTGACCCCGTCACACAATCCGCCGGATGACGGCGGCTTCAAGTACAACCCGCCCAACGGTGGGCCCGCCGACGGCGACGTCACAGGTTGGATACAAAACCGCGCTAACGCGTTGCTGCGCGAAGGCAATGCTGGCGTGCGCCGCGTCCCGGCGGAGGCAGCGTTCCGGGCGGCAACGACGCACCAGGAGGATTTCGTCGCACCCTACGTCGACGATCTGGCCAACGTCATCGACATGGATGCCATCCGCGGGGCGCGGTTGAGCATAGGCGTCGATCCGTTGGGCGGCGCCGCGGTGCACTACTGGGAGCCCATCAACAGGAAATACGGCCTGGATCTTGACGTCGTCAATCCCAACGTCGATCCGACCTTCTCATTCATGACGGTTGACCATGACGGCAAGATCCGCATGGACTGCTCGAGCCCGTATGCCATGGCGGGCTTGCTGCAGCTCAAGGACCGCTACCGCGTCGCCTTCGCCAACGACACGGACGCCGATCGGCACGGCATCGTCACCCCGTCGGCAGGCCTTCTCAATCCCAACCACTATCTCGCCGTGGCAATCCGCTATCTGCTCAGCCATCGTCCAGGTTGGAATCCCGCCGCGGCGGTGGGCAAGACGCTCGTCTCGAGCGGCCTGATCGACCGGGTGGTCGCGCGCCTCGGGCGGCCGTTGCGGGAAGTGCCGGTCGGATTCAAATGGTTTGCGCCGGGATTGCTCGACGGCTCCATTTGCTTCGGGGGGGAAGAGAGCGCTGGCGCCAGCTTCCTGCGCCGCGACGGCACGGTCTGGACCACTGACAAGGATGGCCTCATCATGGGCTTGCTCGCGGCGGAGATCACCGCGTGCACCGGCAAGGATCCGGGCGAGCACTATTGCGAGCTGACGGCGCAATTCGGCACGCCCTGGTATACGCGGATCGATGCGCCCGCGACGCCGGAGGAGAAGGCGCGCATCGCCAGCCTGTCACCGCAATCCGTGCGCGCCGCTACGCTGGCCGGCGAGCCGATCACCAGCAAGCTGACCCGCGCGCCGGGCAACGGCGCCGCGATCGGCGGCCTGAAGATCGTCGCCGCGAGCGGCTGGTTCGCCGCCCGGCCCTCGGGGACCGAGAGTTTGTACAAGATTTACGCCGAAAGCTTCCGCAGCGAGAGCCACCTGGCGACCCTAGTGGCCGAGGCGCAGCGGATCGTCGGCGACGCGCTGAAATCGGACTGAGGAGTGAGAGATGCATTCGACATTAGAGCTCAATCGTGCAGGCCAGAGCATCTGGTTGGACAACATCACGCGCGAGTTGCTGACGAGCGGCACCCTGAAGCGCTACATCGAGGAGCTGACCGTCACCGGTCTCACCTCGAACCCGACGATCTTCGATCATGCGATGAAGCACGGTTCGGCCTACGATGAGGACATCCGCAAGCTCGCGCAGTCGGGTCTCGCGGATGAGAAGCTCTTCTTCGAGCTCGCGCGCGAGGACCTGACGCGCGCGGCCGATCTCTTCCGGCCCGTGCATGAGCGCACCGCCGGCGTCGACGGCTGGGTCTCGCTCGAGGTCTCGCCTCGCCTGGCCTACGACACCCACTCCACGCTCGCCGAGGCGCGGGACCTCCATGCGCGGGCGGCGCGTCCCAACCTCTACATCAAGATACCGGGCACCCAGGAGGGATTGCCTGCGATCGAGTCCGCCATCTTCGCGGGCGTACCGATCAATGTGACGCTGCTTTTCTCCGCGAGCCAGTACGTGGACGCGGCGGAAGCCTGGCTGCGGGGAGTCGAGCGGCGCATCGCCGCGGGCTTGAATCCCAATGTCGCCTCGGTGGCTTCCATCTTCCTCAGCCGCTGGGATGTCGCCACGGCTGACAAGGTACCCGCGGCGCTGCGCAACACGCTTGGACTGGCAGTTGGACGCAGCGCCTATGCAGCCTATTGCGAGCTGCTGGCGTCGCCGCGCTGGCTGCGGGTGCTCAACGCCGGGGCGAGGTCCCAGCGCCTGCTCTTCGCGAGCACCGGCACGAAGGACCCGAAGGCGCCGGACGTGCTCTATGTCGAGGGACTGATTGCTCCGTATACGATCAACACCATGCCGGAAAACACCCTGAAGGCGTTTGCCGATCACGGCAAGGTGGGCGATGCGGTCGCCACCGGCGGTGGCGACAGCGAGAAAGTCCTTGCGGAATTTACCAAGGCGGGTGTGGACCTCGCCGCCCTCGCCGCCAAGCTGCAGAGGGACGGGGCGGATGCCTTCGTCACTTCCTGGGACAGTCTCATGGGTGTCATAGGCTCGAAGGCGACGGAGCTGAAGAAGGCCGCCGGCGCGCGGTAGTTTGAAGCACTGATCCGGGCATCCTGCCCGGATCAGTGCGGCGGTGTGCAAAGGGCGCTCAGCGCGATCCCGCGTCTGCCACGCGCCGCCAGGTCTGCGATTGCCCGAGCAGCGAGATCCCGACGAAGCCGCGCATGATCAGGCGGCGGCCGCCGTCCGTCAGCCGCAGAGTGCAGCCGTAGAGGTGTCCGTTGTCGGGGTCGAGGATGTCCCCGCCGACATACTCCCCGTTCTCCAGCCGCAGGTGTCGCATCAGCACGAGCCCGATGATCGGTTGGTTGTGGCGCTCGTCCTTGCACAGCGTGCAGCGTGCAGCGCGATCATCCGTCGGGGAGCTCGGCTCGATGCGACCGTAATAGAGGCCTTTGACTTCGAAGATGCGGATCAGGCCGAGCGACTTGCCGGAGCGGTCGAGAGGCTCCCACAGTCCCACCGGGGAGGCGAGCTGGGGGGCGCCGGCCCGCATGGGCACCGCCGCGGATACGGGCAGTGCCGGCGCGAGCCCAAGGAGCAGGAGCGCCGCCCCGGCGGCGAGGAATCGCATCGGAGTCGCTCTCTCAGCCGCTCGTGAGAAGCCGCCGCAGATCCGAGGCGACCTGCAGCGCCGTGTTGTCCGACAACGCCAGCAGTCGCGCGCGCCCGTCGCGATCGAAGATGAAAACCGCGTTGCTGTGGTCAACCTCGTAATTGCCGTATGGGTCCGGCTTCTCGTAGTGATACGCGATGCGGTAGCGCTTGCTGAGGTCGGTCAGCTCTGCCTCGTCGGGCCGCAGCCCGACGAACTCCGGGCCAAAGTGATTGACGTAGTGTTTGAGCACGGCCGTCGTATCGCGCTGGGGATCGACGCTGACGAAGAGCACCCTCACCTGTGAGGCCTCGGGCCCCAAGGTACGCAGGGCATTGGCGAGGGTCGTGAGCGTCGTCGGGCACTCGTCGGGACACTCCGTATAGCCGAAGTAGAGCAGCACCAGGTCGTGCCGGTAATCGCCGGCCGTCACCACCTGATTGTCCTGGTTGGTCAGGTGGAAATCGAGCGGTTGCACCAGGCCGGTGATGTTCTTCAGAGTGTACGGCGGACCGCTGCCCGCGCAGGCTGCGAGCGCGGCGCTGAGAATGAGAGCCGCCACTGACAAGGCGGCCCGCCGGCGCCGCGCTACGCCGCGAGGGATTGGTGTCACGCCGAGGTCTCCTGACTCATCCGCTGCTAGCAGGCTGCACGGAGCGCGCGAGACGTCTGCGCGGCGTAGTCGCCTCGGGATCGTGCAGGATGTGATGCAGAACGACCAGGATGCCGACGAGGGACATCATCGCAGCCGGGATCCAGGTCAGGAGGCCGCCAATCTGCTGGTCATAGAGCGGATCGACGGCCCAGGCGCGGCCGCAGATCGCATAGATGTCGTACAAGCTGGTGTCGTGGAGGGTGATGTAAGCGCCGAGCAGGAGCTGTGGAATGGCGACGAGCGCGAGAATGACGAGGCGCGTGCCGTAGCCGACGGACGCGCTTCCCTGAACCTGGCGCGGCGCGAGCATGAGCCACCAGAAGAGGAGGCCGTCCGCGAGCATGCTCCAGTTCATCAGGTCGTAGCGGCGCGTGTCTATCATCGCCGTGAAATGGATGGACGGCGTCAACCAGAAAAAAATCAGACCGACGAACAGGGTCGGTGCCATGAGAGGATGCTGAATCGAGCGGAAGAAGAGCTGAATCGGACTGCGAATCCGCGCGGGTACGCGCATCTGCCGCACCCTGGCAGGAACACCGGCACGCAGGACGCGGCCAGATTCCGCGAGGACGATGAGCACCGGAGCGATGTGATGCAGGATGAGATGCTGGAACCTATGGATCCAGAACATGTGCGCCGACAGATAGTCGACATAGGTCTGCAGCATCGCATAGCTGAGCGCGACGCCAAGAAAGAAGGTGAATGCCCGCCAGAAACGAACGCGATCGTTGCCGCGCCCCAGTGCCATCATTCCTCGCACGTAAAGCGCGATGGTAATCGCAAAGGTGATGAAGATGGTCGGGGAGAACTGCCACGGAAGCAGGTAGCGCAGGACCGTCACGAGCAAAGGCATCCGCGCATGGTACCACGCGCCTCCAGGTGAGCTCCCCAGCGGTTTACCGCTGGCGCAAACGGGACTTATGCCCTGCGACCCTTGGATCCGATAGACTCCGTGGGTGCGGCCGCCGAAGCGCCTCCGGAACGGAATACCCGCCGCAAATCGCGCGCCCCGCGCTGCCTGTAGCGGGCATCGCGGTTGCTGCAACCGGCCATGGCATCGCAAACACACGATCCCGGTCGAGCCGGCAGGCCCAGCGAGTACTCCCGTTTCGAGCACAAGCTGCGGGAGAGATGGTGCGTGTTGCGGGACGAGACGCGTCAGGCGCTCACAGGTACCGACAACGAAGGCTATGCCGATATTGCCGGCCGCGTCAGCGATCTCGAGGACCAGTCTCTCGCTGACCTGCTGGTCGATGTCAATCTCGCGCAGGTCACGCGTGACGTGGAGGAAATCCGAGCTGTGGAGCGCGCGCTGCGGCGCATAGCGCTAGGCACGTACGGTGTCTGCGTCAGCTGTGGTCAGCCGATCGAGCGTGAGCGCCTCGAAGCCTATGCGACAGCGAATCGTTGCGCGGTGTGTCAGCGTGCTTATGAGCACGATCACGCCACGACACGGACCCCGAGGCTTTGACCGGGACAGGGACATCGCCTGCCGCTGGCCCATCCGCGCTAGGCTAGCGAGCAGCCAACTTGGAAGTCAGGCATCGCCGCGACGCCGCGCTTTACCGGGCAATTCGAGCGGGACGCGGCTGCGCCATGGTGCACGACACCGCCGAGAGGAGCGAGGTGCAGGCAATCGTTCCGCAACGAATCAGGCTTGATGAATGGCCTTCGTCACCAGACAGTCTTCCAGGCCTTCTAATCCGTCCTCTGACCCGTGACCGCTTTCCTTCACGCCGCCAAACGGCGCGTCCGCAGCTGCCATCGCAACGGAGTTGATCCCGACCATCCCTGCCTCCAGGGCGTCGCCGATCAGCATGGCGCGCTTGCCGGATTCCGTGAAGGCGTACGCGGCCAGTCCGTAGGGCAGGCGGTTGGCTTGCTCGACGGCCTCATCGAACGTGGCGAACGGCGCGATGACCGCCACGGGACCGAACGGCTCCTCGGTCATGATCCGCGAGCCCGCTGGCACATCCGACAGCACGGTCGGCTGATAGAAGAAACCCTCCTTGCCGTGGCGCTCGCCGCCGGCGCGCAGGGCCGCGCCGCGGCTCACCGCATCGCCGATCAGCGCCTCCATGGCCTGCGGACGGCGCGGGTTCGCCATGGGGCCCATGTGATGGCGCTCGACGAGCCCGTCTCCGACCTCGACTTTGCGAGTCCGTTGGGTGAAGGCGGTGACGAAGCGGTCGTAGATACCTTGCTGCACGTAGAAGCGCGTCGGCGAGACGCACACCTGGCCGGCGTTGCGAAACTTCGCGCTGGCCAGCAGCTCGATCGTGCGGTCGAGGTCCGCGTCGTCGAAGACGACGACGGGCGCATGACCGCCCAGCTCCATCGTGGTGCGCTTCACGGTGGCTGCCGCCAGCGCAAGCAGATGCTTTCCGACGGCGGTCGAGCCAGTGAATGACAGCTTGCGCACGATCGGCGAAGCGAGAAGATGCCGTGACACCTCGTCCGGGACCCCGAAGACGAGCTGCGCCACGCCCGCGGGCAGACCGGCATCGACCAGGGCGCGCACCAGCTCGATTGCCGAGGCCGGAGACTCTTCGGCGGGCTTCAGGATCACCGAGCAGCCGGCTGCGATGGGCGCCGCGAGCTTGCGAGCCGGATTGATGACGGGAAAGTTCCAGGGCGCGAAAGCGGCAACGGGGCCGATGGGCTCCTTGACCACCAGAGAGCGCGTACCGGTGGGGCGCACCAGTACTCTGCCGTAAGCCCTGCGGCATTCCTCGCCGAAGAACTCGAAGAGGTTGGCGGCGGCGAGCGTCTCCGCGCGGGTCTCGCGCAGCGGCTTGCCTTCCTCCAGAGTGGCCACATGGGCAATGTGCTCGACACGCTCCCGGATGAGCTGCGCCGCCCCCTTGAGGACTTTGGAGCGCTCCTCGGACGTGGAGCGCTTCCACTGCCGGAACGCGCGTTCCGTGGCTGCGAGAGCGCGCTCCAGGTCGGCGTTATCGGCGAGTGGCAACTCGCCCAGAGATCCGCCGGTCGCGGGATTGACGACGCGGTGCGTCCGGCGCTTCTCCGTGCCGATCCACTCGCCGTCGATGTACAGCTTCAGGTCAATATATCCGCTCATCGTGACTCCTATACTACCGCGGTGAGTCTCCCTCCGGGGCGGCACTCCCGATCTGCAGCGAATGCCGAGCGTCCTCCGCGATCGCAGAGCTGAAACCCGATCGGGCGATGGAATTCCTCCGCCTGGAGTCCGCCGCCATGAGTATCGAATCGCACTTGCCCCTCGGCGTGCGAACGCCATGCAGCGACCGGGCTGGGGCTCGCGCCGACGATATTCTGGCCGTATGTGAGGTTGCGCGCGAGCATTGCAAGGCGCTCGCCCACGTCTTGCTTCTCAGCCGGATGGAGGTGGCGCGCCTCCATGGCCTCGACCTCAAGATCGAAGCGGCAACCCCCGGGGTGCCGCGTAACTCTCGCGGCAGCGGCCACGCCGGCGCCGCCAGACGGGCCATAGGCGGATCCTGGCAGGACTTCTACGCCGCGACTTCCGTATTCTAGGGGGATGAGCTCGACCTCCATGACGAGGCGAGCCTGGCTCGCCGCCGGGATCGCCCTAGCACTCGTACTGCCATGCACACTCATCGCCGCAGTACCGCAGGCGACGCCGCACCCGCCGGCGCTTGGCCAGGCGAAAGCCACGGGCGCCAGTCCCTCGCAGCCTGCGCCGGCAAAGCCAAGCTCATTGCTGCCGCTCCCGGCGACCGACGTACTGGCGCACGTCCGCCACAGCGTCGACTGGTACCGCGATTTGGCCGGGGTGGAGCAGATCAACCTTCCCGGAGTGGACCCGCTGGCCCGCAGTGAGCTGCAGGAGCAGGCCCTCACGGCGGTCCACCTGGCGTTCGAATTCGGCAAGGCTGCCGAGGACATTCTCGGCCGTGAGGCTCAGGCCAGCGCGCAGAAACAGAACGCGAAGGTCCCGGGCGGCGGTGCCGCCTCGGCGCAATCGACGGCGCCGACCCCCGGCGTGCAGCTCGAGCGGGCTGCGGTGAATCTTGCCTCGCGGGCGGCGACGCTCAGATCGGAGATGGCGCAGGTCGATGGTCAGCTACGGCGGACGAGAGGTGCCAAGGCGCGCGCCGCTCTTGCGGCGCAGCGCGCAGGCATCGTGGCCGCGCTGCAGCTCGTGCAGCAGATCCAGTCCAATGTCGACCAGCTCCGCCATTTCCAGGAAAACGCCATCGCCGGGCAGGGTAAGCCACCCAAAGGTCTGCGAGCGCAACTTGCGGCGTATCAGAAGTCGATTCCAGAGCTCGCATCGGGCGAGGGGCCGGAGGGCGCAGCCACTGCGCCGCAGTCGTCGAAAGCGGCGGCGCCCTCATCGGCGGGCCACACGAGCTCAGCACCCGCAGCCTCGAAGACCGCGCCAGTCAACTTCCAACCGCAGTCGGCCGGTATCGTGACCCTCATCGGGCAGTGGTTCACGTTACATGGCTATCGGGTGCAGCTCGAGGCGGCCATCGAGGACACGACTGGCCTCGAGAACGAGCTCACCGATAAGCGCTCGCGGCTCCTCGTCACCGTGCGCCAGCTCGTGGGGGGCGGACTTGCCTCCATTACCGCCGGCAACACAGTGCAGCTCGGCGCGCAGCAACAAGTGATCGAGGCCGCTACAGGTCAGCTGCGGGAGCTCTCGGGTGTGATCCTGCCGCTCGGCGAGCAGGCGCTGACCCTGAGTGACGCGCAAACCACACTCGAGGATTGGAACCACGCCTTGGCCGCACAGGAATCGGCCGTCGCCAGCTACATCGGCCTGCGCCTCGGCATACTTCTCGGCTGGGTCGTCGCGGTCCTCATCGTGTCGGCGATCTGGAAACGAGCGATCTATCGCTATTTACCGGATGCCAGGCGGCGTCGGCCATTCGTGGTGCTGCGGCGCGTCATCATCGCTGCCGCCCTCACGCTGGTGGTGACTTTCAGTCTGGTGTCGCAGTTCGGCTCGGTCGCCACCTACGCGGGGTTCGTCACGGCGGGAGTCGCAGTCGCGCTGCAGAACGTGATCCTGGCGATCGTGGCGTACTTCTTTTTCATCGGGCGGTATGGCGTCCGGGTCGGAGATCGCGTCACGATCTCCGGAGTGACGGGACGTGTGGTCGACATCTCCTTGCTCAGGATTTATCTCATGGAGCTCTCCGGCCCCGACCTGCATTCGACCGGCCGGCTGGTGGTGCTTTCCAATGCCGTGCTTTTTCAGCCGACGGCGCTCTTCAAGCAGATCCCCGGCGCGGAGTATCTCTGGCACAGCGTGACGTTGACGATTGTCGCCACGGCGAACATCGAAAAGGCCTACAGCGGGCTGCAGTCCGCCGCCAACAAGGTGTACGACACGTACCGCGCGGCCATCCAGCGCCAGCATGACCTCGCGCAGCGGTTCATCGAATTCGAGACGTCAGCCCCGGTGCCGGAGGTTCGAGTGCGGCTGACGGACAATGGCCTGGAGTGCGCGGTGCGCTATCCGGTCGTGCCGGAGAAATCGGCCCGCATCGACCAGCAGATGATCGAGGCGTTGCGCAAGGCATTGGAGGGCGATGAGCAGATGAAGCTCGTCGCCTCGGGAGCCATGGTGTTGAAGTCGTCGGAGACCTGACCCGAGAACTAACGCAGCACGGCGAGCCGCGCCAGATTAGCCTGCACGACCGAGTCGTGACAAGCGCTCTGCGCGTACCAGCGGCGAGCGGCGTCGGCGAGGCTCGTGCAGATTTGCGCTGTATCCGCAGCTTCCGGACCCAACAGCGCCAGCGAGCCTGCCTTGAAGCCGCGTTGGCGGGTGCGTTGCAACCGATGCAGCCGCAGGCGCCGCAACGCCAGGGCGGGTACCGACTCATTCGCGAGACTTGCGCGCTCAGCGCGCTCGCAGACGAGCTGATTGATCCGGCCGATACGCGGATCAGCCGCTCGTTCTTCCTCACCGTGCTTCACCCATTGCTCGCACCAGGCCTGCACGCGGTCGACGGAGACTCGCATGCGCGGGTCGCTCAATGCGGCGGCGATCTGGGGCAGATCGAATGCCTCGCGCAGCGCTTGCTCCCAACGCTGCTCTTCGAGGAGCAGCTCAATATCCGAAAGATAACTCGCGAGCATCCGCGAGCTGGAAGGGCGCGTGGAGCGCCCCGGCTCTCCCGCCGGAGGAGGCGTCATCTGGTAGGCGGACTGTTCTTGCATGCCTCAGGTCTCGCTTGAAGGGGTGGCGGCAGCGCTACCGGCCGGCTGGCTACGGGGCGCTTCGGTCTTGGATGCTTTGCGGGCTGCTCCGCGACGCGCGTGCTTGCGCTTGCCCCCACGGGCAGGGCCTTTCACGGCTTGCGTTCGCGCGGCCCGCTTGCCGGCCGAAGCTTCGGCAGGGGAACTGGCGCGGTGTGCCTTGCGTGCTTTCTTCCACACCTTGCGGGCGGCGTCGGCCTGCTTTCGGGCCCGCCTGGCCTCGCGTTTGGCCTCTTTCACTCCCTTGCGGGCGCGCTTGAGCTCTTCTTTGGCGATCCGCACGCGCTGCCGGGCGACCTCCGCCTGCAGCCGCGCGCGCTCCAGGGGCTCCGCTGGCTCTCCCGCTGCCGATGCTTCGGGAAGTGCACCAGACGCGGAAGCGCCCACGTCTTCGCTCGCCCGGGAGGGTCGTGCGCCGGCGGACCACTTTTCGCTGGCAGTGTTCCCCATGCAGAATCGCGAGTGGGTGGCGAAAGGGCGGCCAGTCTCACACAATGCCCGCGCGCTTGCCAGCCGTGATTTTATCCACAGATTTTGTGAATAACCCTGTGCACACCGCGGCACAGCCGGCGCAAAGCCGTTGCCGCAGCAAGGGCTTGCGTCAGCATGGACAACGATTGATCAGGTCGTGGCGCTCAGCGTGAGCGCGCAGGCAGCATCGTGGCGGTGACGCGATTGCGGCCGGAGTTCTTGCTGCGATAGAGCGCGGCGTCGGCTACTTTGAGCAGTTGCTCCGCGAGCTTGCGCTCGCCGACCGGCACGCGATCGAGCCCGCATAGTCCGAAGCTCGCAGTGACCTCGACGTCTCGGCCATTCACCTTGAAAGACCTGTTGGCAACACCCGCCCGCAGCTTGCGTGCGACATCCAACGCATGATCGTATGGTGTTTCGGGCAGCACCACCGCGAATTCTTCGCCGCCGATGCGCGCGACCCAGTCGACGCCGCGGCGCAAAGACTCCTGCAACCGCGTGCCGAATTGCCGCAGGATCTCATCCCCGCCGGCGTGGCCCAGCGTGTCATTGGCGTTCTTGAAATAATCGATGTCGCAGAGGATTAGCGACAGCGGCCTGCCGTAGCGAGCCGCACGATCCACTTCACGGGGAAAATTCTTGCTGAAGAACCGTCGGCTTGCGACGCGTGTTAGATCGTCCGTCGTCGAAAGCTTGCGATTCTCTACGAGCGCGATGCGCAGAACGGATTCGAGCTCTGCGATGCGCCGCGCCGCGCCGAGTCGCGCACACACCTCACGATCCGAGGCACGCCGGCCCACGCAGTCGTCTGCGCCGGCCTCGAGACCCGCCTCGCGCTCGCGGGACTCGTCGAGCGGGGGGACGAAAACGATGTAGGGCGCGCGCGCGGACTGCTGCGACCGCACCCTGCGGATGAGCTCGGTGCTGTCCGTCACGACCACGGAGCGAAATTCCGTTACCAGGCTGACGAGCGCCTCAGACTCATTGGTGGCCGTCTCGACTTCGAGCATGTCGGGCGGAATGCGTCTGACGAAGTCCTTGAGGATCCCGGCATCAGCGATCGCGACGAGCGCGCGCGGCGGCGGCAGCACGCGTAGCATGACTGCGATCGTGGCCGTGGTGTCTTCCTGAATCGCCGAAGGCTGCTGTGCGCGACGCTCCAGGACTCGCTTTATGACGGTGGTCTGCCCACCTGTGCGCATTTGACCCCCCGAGGGCACTCCCCTCACCGGACAGGGATGTTACAGAATTGCGCGGGGCGAAAACTGTGGAGCCTGGCGCAACGGCAGGGTCCGGGGGAGGGGGAGGCGGTCCTGGATGCCTCGCCTGCCCGGCAAATGTGACGGCAAGCACGTTTCCCCTGGAGCCTGCCACGTCGCTACCATATGCAAGCCTCAGCATCCGCGCCTCACCGGAATCCTCTCTGCCATGGGCCCCCCCGCCATCACCCGCCGCCGCCGCCCTTTTCTCACCCCTGTCTGGCTGATCCTGCTGGCGGGGCTGGCTGTTCTCGGCGTGGGGCTCGGCCTGCACGAGTCGGCCGATAACACCATCGTGGTCATCGTCCCGCCGGCGAGCGAGGAGCTGGGCACGATCGACGATCCGCCGCTCTCGGCCGCAGGTGAGCAGCAGGCGCAGCAGCTCGCCCAGCAGTTCGCGGCGGCCAATGGGCCCGACGGCCTAGCAGTGATCTACGTTAGCCCTAGCCGTGCGGCGAAGCAGACGGCCGCGCCGCTGGCGCAATCCCTCGGCAAGCAGCCGGCGACTCTCAGCAGCGCCGATGCGAATGGAATCGCAGAGCAGATCATGGGCGAGCACGGGGGCGACAACGTCCTGGTCGTCTGCCCTGACGCAACCATCCCCGACCTCATCCAGGTGCTGAGCGGACAAGAGGTGAAAGCTCCTGAGGGGCAGCGCGCCGTCTGGGTGGTCACGGTCCCGAGGTACGGTCCTGCGAGCGTGCTGCGGATCGCCTATTAAGAGGTGCCGGATCCGGGTTCCTGCCCGGTCAGCGCGCCTCGCGAAAAAAGCGGTTTTTTGCCCGAGGGCCCGCTGCCTGCGGCGGCGGAGCACTTCCTTGAGCCTGAGAGTGGAAGTTTTGGCGCTTCCTTGTTTTCGGGGTCGACAGCCGCTCGATGGGCAACTATTGAGCGCGCTTCGCCCGCCCGGAATGTGCGCTCAGCGCAATCGCCTTGCGTACGAATGCCGCGTGCTCGCCGATGCGAAAATCTGCCACGACGGCATCCAGGATGTGCCTGGCCTGATCGATGAGGAAGGTCGCGCGGCGTACCCCGAATCCCAGCGGTCCCTGCACGCCATACATCTTGATGACGAAGCGGTCAGTGTCGGCCAAGAGGATGAAGGGGAGCTTGTGCTTGTCGCGAAAGGCGCGATGGCTCTCGGGGCTTTGCGGGCTGACGCCCGCAACTCTGAGGCCCGCCGCCTGCGCTTCCCCATGCAGGTTGCGGATATGGCAGGCCTCACGCGTGCAGCCCGGCGTGAAATCGGCGGGATAGAAGTAAAGGACGAGCGGGCCGTCCCGCAGCAGATTACTGAGCGAGGTCGTCTGGCCGTCCGCATCCGGCAAGGTGAACTCGGGTGCCCGCGCGCCGATTGCCAGCATGGGCCTCTCCAGAATGGCTTGGCTCCCGGACCATCATAGCTGCCGGGTGGGGTGGCGGGTGAAGCCGTTCGGGGAATGGGGCAGCGGGGAGGCGCCGTGTATCGTTCTGGGGCAGGGAATTGGGACTTGGCGGCGGCCTCAGGCGCAGAGCCCGCCAAGCCATCGTGATTGGACGGGCTGGCCTTGGGTGCTAGAATCGCGCGCCTTGCGTGGGGGCGGTAGCTCAGCTGGGAGAGCGTCGCGTTCGCAATGCGAAGGTCGAGGGTTCGATCCCCTTCCGCTCCACCACCTATTCCCGGTCGTTCCGACCACTTCCGTCGAGCCGCGTGCGGGATCGGTCGAATCTCGTCGGCTTACATTGCCAGCAGGTGATCCCAATCAATGCTGACGCCAGGAACGGCGGTTAGGGCCGTTTGACCCCTTAGCTCAAGCACTACCGGTGGCCTGTACTGGCCGGCTGCGATTCGATAGATCGTGACGGTACGATCGGTCGGATCTATCAGCCAGACCTCCGGAACACCGGCACGTTCGAACACACGCAGTTTGGTGGTTCGGTCGTAAGTGGCGGTAGAGGGCGAGAGGACTTCTGCGACCCAGTCGGGTGCGCCACGCATGCCGCGGTCGTCGAGCTTATGCAGCTCGCAGACGATAATGACATCGGGCTGTATTACAGTGTCGATTTGATCGTCGGCGCCGCCGTGCTTCGGTAAGCGGATGTCGAAGGGCGCGGCGTAGACACGGGGGTGCCTGTCCTGAAGCGAATTCGCGATCTGGCGATGGAGCTCACCGACGACTTCTTGGTGCAGTCGAGATGGTGCAGGCGGATCTCTAACATAGGCGATGCCGTCTATGACCTCATTCCCATAGGTGACAGACCAGGTGAGGTAGTCCGCATACGTATGGTGTTGCATGTCACGCTGTCGCATGAACCCCATTCTAGTAGCTCTGGAATGAGCCGTCGTGGAAGATTTGACTTTCTTATGAGAGTTGTCGTCGAAGGAGAATGGCGCGATCCGACGTGCATCGTGCGTGGCTCTCCGAGGTGTACCTCGCGTACGCGGCAAACGGCGTCCGCGTCACGCGTTGTGCAGGGCCCGACCGAAGATCGCTTCGCAACGCCTCTGGGTTTCGGGCCGTCAGGTCTGGAGGGGAGGGACGGGAATCGTTGATGTTCTCCACGCGGTCGTCTAACGGCGTGCCTGAGCGGGACCCGAACGAGCGATCGACTGGCGCGAACGTTGCCCTGATGGGCGACGCATTACCAAGGGCGGCTGCTCCGATGTCGAGTAGTTGACCTGGCAGTGCTGCTGCGAGTGTGCACTAACAAACATCTACACTCGAACTGCCAGGCTCTGTAACACGGGAGGTGAAATGACAACCCGTAGCGATCTCGGGGATCCGTCACTTGGTATTCGATGCGGTACCGGTCGATTTGCCGGTCGCACACCTGGCACAGTTCACCCGCGCCATGCTGCGGATGAATGAAAGCCGGAAGAATTACCGGTAGCCGTTCATCGCTAATCCGGGTCGCGGCGCGCCTGCGAAGGCTAGCATCAGATACACGCGAACCGTAAGGCATAGGTAGCCTGCGGTGCGAATCGAAAGCGATGACGCTTTCTGAGAGCGTCACCGTCGCCTGAGCTGAGGTGGCGCCGCTCGTGCGCCACCGGCAGGTTCCAATCCACCCGGATGGATTTGTCGTTTTATACGTGGCCCGAGTCCGCAATCCGAGGCGAAGGAACAACAAAGATGAGTGATGAGCGCGTGCTGCGTACCCTGGCTCGCAAGGTGATGAAGACCGGCAGCTTGCCGGAGAGCCGCCCGGAACGAATGTGGGGAGGACCGGGCGGCGGGTCATCGTGCGCTCTGTGCGGCATGACTATCAGAGGCGAGGAGATGGAATTCGAGCTTCAATTTTCCTCGAGAGAGGACCCCGGCGCGGGGAATTACCACGTCCACGTCAGGTGCTTCGCCGCATGGGAACTCGAGCGCCGGAATGCGGAGTCGACCGATAATTCCTTGCCTCGGGCAAACGATAGCCACATTATGGCGGGACGTGAGCTCAGCAAAACAAAAACAAACGAAGGAGAGCTGGGCTGATCCAGTACCCGGAACGCTGGCTGCCTTACTTTATGCGGACCCTACCCGGTCGCGCGTGCCAGAGGACGCGTGGGTGGCGCTCGTTCGCGCGATTGCGGCCGGGGATCAGCGCGCGCTGCGGGCGCTATATGAGAGGACGCATCGCCTCGTCTTTACCTTCCTGGCCCGACTTCTCGACGATCGCCGGTCCGCCGAGGAACTGACCATGGACACCTTCCATGCGGTCTGGACTCGCGCAGCCAAGTACGACCCGGCCGCCGGACCGGTCCTGGGATGGATCATGAACCAGGCACGATCGAGAGCCATCGACCGACTGCGGCACGACCATCGAAAGAAGCGCACCGCCCCTGTCGCGGTGGACGAAGCATGGCGGGCAGACGACATCGACAGCACCGCTGAGGCGATCGAGTCCGTCCAGCGGCGGCAGGCGCTCCGGGCATGCCTGGACACCCTCACTGCGGGCGAGCGCGAGGCGATCGAGACCGCCTTTTTTCTCGAGCTGAGCTACCCCGAAGTTGCTGCGCGACTGAATCAGCCGCTCGGTACCGTCAAGACACGCATTCGCTCGGGTCTGGAGAAGCTACGCCAGGCCATCAGCATGAAGAACGGGCAACTATGAGCGTGGGCTCTGAGCAAAGTCGGTGCGCGCAGGCCGAGCTGCTGCCTGTTTACGTGCTGCATGCCCTTCCATCGGAGGAGACACGCCGCCTGGAAGCCCACCTCTCAGACTGTGCCGAATGTCAGCGAGAGCTGCAGTCACTGCGTCCGGTCGTCGATTCCTTTATCGCGTGGCCCACGGACATCCTGCGGCCATCGGAGTCGATGTGGAGTCATCTCCAGCGTCGCATCGGTGAAGAGACCGAGGACCCGGCAGTACTCATGAGCCATCCGTGGCAGGAGCCTGAATGGGAATGCGCCGCAGCCGGCATCTCTTGTAAGCTACTTGCAACCGACACCGAGCGAGACGGGGTCACCATGCTGGTGCGCCTCGCTCCGGGCACTGCGTATCCGCCGCACCGCCATGCGGGCGTGGAGGAACTCTTCCTCCTGGACGGCGAGCTTTGGATAGAAGACCGCAAGCTCTACCCCGGGGATTACAATCGGCGAGAGCTGGGCACAGCCGATGAACGCGTGTGGAGCGAGACCGGCTGCATTTGCATCCTCATCACTTCGCCCAGCGACATCATCTTGCAGACGAGATAGAGCGACACCCGTGCCCGCACGAGCGGCATGGTGGCGGAGGGTCAGCCGAAACGCGTTCGCAAGGCGAGGGCCGAGGGTTCGATCCTCATTCGCCCTTCAGGGCCCGAAAGGTACGTGATCACTCGTCGAGCCCGACTGTCAGGCCTAGCTCCGTCTCAATGATATTGCCCAGCGAGCTCGCCGACAGCCTGAATCCGGGCTGCCGCCGGTAATCGTCGAAGCTGAGCCAGAGGGCAATCACTTCATCGAGCTCGAGGCCCGTAAGGGTGTGGCACACGGCCGTCGTGCCGTCGCTGGCGATCCAGAAGCTGCGCAGGTCCGAGTGCCGCCAGCGGCGTGTGAAGTACGGCTTGGACAGCTCCAGGCAGATCTCGCCGGCATCCGGCACTTCGTCCAGCAGCCGCATGATGGCGCTGGCATCAGCGACAAGCGCTTGCGCGGAGGTGATTCTGGTCTCGCCCATGCTAATGAGGTCCGTGGCGTGTCGAGCGGTGCCCGCCTCAGTTCGCTCTCGACACGGGCGCCTCGAGCGGTGAATGGGGATGAACGTCCAAGGCGATCGCCAGATGTAGTCGGCCCAGCAATGTCAGGGAGTCCGACGGAAGCTCGAGCCGGAAGTCCTCGCGCGCATAGAGACTCACGAGCAGCTCTGCGACCCCTCCCCCCGCGTTCAGCTGCTCGAGGAAGGACTGGGAGCGCCGCAGCTGACTGAGGGTCTTCAAGATCATCCCTTCCACCGAGGCGCTATCGGAGGAAAGCTGCGGCTCGTCCATCAGCCTTCCCATCCAGTAGCTGTCGTGATGCGCGCCGCCGAGCTCCGTGCCCGCCGGATCGACGCGCGGTTGGCCCGCTCGCCAGGCGTGCTGCGGCTCGATGCCGAGCATGGCGGTGATCGTGTCCGGGTCTATTGCCGGATGGCGAATGCGCAGAGAAACCGTGAACTCATACTCGCTCATTGGAGTGTCCGTTAATGGGCAGGCGAACACACCGCCGTGAGCGTAAAGCAGAGGCGTAACTGACAATGCGGCTTCGACCTGAAGTCGCTCACACGGGAGCCGGCGCACTCCAGTACGCCTTCGATCCGATGCGCCGGATCCTCCACTGCCGCGTGTACGGCCGCGGTGAGCTCGAACCGGCCGTCGCAGTCGCTATACGGACAGGGGAAAGTAAAGTACGCGCGGGCCGGAGGGTGCAGAAAGTGTGATTGAGGTACCGGGGTAGCCGCGCCGCCGCCCTCGAAACTCAGCTCAAAGCGGAGCTGCTCGACCACCGGGAACATCGTGCGCAGCTTAGGCGCGGCCTCTCGGTCGCGATGCAGCTGTGAGAAGCGACCTTGACGCGTAGCGGCGCCGCGGGCTTGGCCAAGCCTCATGTTCCGCGGCTCACTGTCGGATCGCTCGGGTTAGCGGGCGGATCCTGTAACGGCGTCTCGATCTCTCCGGTATTCGGGCGAGCCGTCCGGCGCTGCTGTTTCTCGAGCTGGCGCGCCTTCCTGCTCTGCTCCTTCTGCTTCTTGACTTGGCGGTAGTTTTGTCTGGGCACGAAGTTTCCTCTGTCAGGATCGGGAAGATGCGTTCCGGCGCGGTCAAACCGCTCGCCGTCCATCTGCGGGGTGGGCTGAGAATTGCCTCAGCGCTCTTGGGCGCTCACCCGGAAGACTCCGCACACCAGGCTCACCCTGACGGCCGAACGCCTCATGTGTTGCGAGCGTTGCCGGATTCCTCAGTTGGCGTCGTGGTCGCCGGCGAATCGCTCAGCTTCGGCAGGGGGGCAGGCTCCAAACGTCGCCGCTGCTCCTCACGCACCTCCTCGAGAGTGAGGTGCGTAGCTTCGGCCACCACACTGAGCACCGAGTGTGCCGATCCGCGCGGCAGCGTCAGGCGATGCAGTCTTTCCCAAGCACGGATTCGCGTCGCGGGAGTGTTGAGTTCACACGACTGTTCGATTCGTTCTCGCTGCGCGCGCTCGGCTTCCTCAGCCTGCTCGCGAACGATCCGCGCGGGGTAGCCCGCCGTCGGATCGGAATGATCGGCCGCCGGTGCCAGATGCGAGCTGGGACTCCAAGGGTTCGAAGACATATGATTTGCCTGAGTTGAGCCCGTCCGCGCAGGCGTGGGCAAGGTCCCATACCCGTTCGCGGTCGCATTCTGCGTGGGCAGACGCTACCGGCGGAGAGCGATTGCGCCCACTCTACATCTACGGCGAGGGCTTCGCGCGCCTTTCGCAAGCTTGGCCCGCATATCAGCGCCAATGTGCCCGCTGTGTAACCTCTAGGTCACCGCGTATCAGAGCGCAATCCGGCCGTTCGCTCAGGCTCGAGCGACGACATCGCACGGTCGCCGCTGGTACTCCGCCACCGAGATGATTCGTTGCGCATGCTTGTCCCACAAAATGCATTTCAACGCGCCGAGCACCTCGCACAACCGCAGGCGGGTCACGCTCGGGAACACGTGCTGATATTCATCGTGGCACTCAGCCAGGCAGTAATTTGGGATGCTCGCCGACAGGTGATGGATGTGATGATAGCCGATATTGACCGTGAACCAGTTCAGCCAGCGCGGCAGTACCAGATAGCTCGTGCCTTCGATCGCTCCAGTATCCTGGTCCCAGTGTTCGTCATCGCTGGCATAAGAGTAATTGAAGTTGTGCTGCACGGTGAACAACACGATTCCCGCGCCGCCCGCGATGGATACGCTGAGCACATAGATGCAGAAGAATGTGAATATTCCGCATGCGTAGCTCATCAACACCCAGAGGCTCAGGAGCACGAGGTTATTCCACAGCATGTGCCGGTACTCGCGAGCCGTTTTCCAGTAGCGCGTTCGATACGTCGCAGCGTGGGCCTGCAGGGACATGCCGGGGTGCGACCTCTTCCGCCTGGCAATATGGATGAGCAGGCCAACACTGCCTTTCAGCCAGGTGAAGCGCGGGGTGGCAATCAGATAGATGAAGCCCGCGAGCGGGGCGGCCAGGACGCTGCACTTGAACCGGTAGAAGCGCTGCCGTCCGCTTGTCAGCGCAGAGTACTCATCAATGGACAGCGTTGCGTAGGGTCCCCGGTATTTGTCCCAATTGCCGTTGTGCGCATGATGGTAGTTGTGATGCTGTGACCATACATACTGTGGCATCCCCGAAATGACGCCGAAGAGGAATCCGACTCCGCGATTTGCACGAGCATTCCGAAACAAGCTGCCATGGCCGCATTCGTGCATGAGGCCAAAGCCGCGCACCGTGAATAGGATGATGAACGGCAATGGAATCGCGGCGAGCCAGGGCGATGCGCCGGCGAGCCGGACGGCGGTCCACCAGAGAAGCGCCAAGGGAGCCAGGGTCGTGAAGACTTGCGTGAATCCTTTGGCGTCTCGTGACTTTGCGTAGCGCGCGACCATGGCGCACTTTTGGCGCCTCAAGCATTCATTCGACCCCACTAGACCCCCGACCGACTCGAAATCCTATTTATTTAAAGCGTCGGAACTGGGCCCGTCGCGGCGATGCGGCACTGCAGCAACGGGGCTTGGGTACCGCTATCGCTGCGCAATACTACGCGGGTTTGCCCTGCAAAGTCTTCCATCGACCTCTCATTTGCGCAACGGCGCATGCGGGGTAAGCGAAACAGGGAGGCGGCCCTGACGATTTGAAACTAAATCAAATCAAGGGCTTACTATTTGGCGCAGCATCCTCAGCGAGCGCTGATGTCCCGTGGCGCGCCTTCATCCGCCTGCCGGGGGGGCGCTACGAAGATCTTTGGTGCGCTGGCGAAGGACAACGCCCGACCGAATCAAGCGCGGGCGCTAGAAGGTGGCACGTGCCCCGATGTAAGCCGAGCGCCCCGGGGTTCCATACTGATACGCCAGCTCGTAGTGGCGGTCGGTCAGGTTCTCCGCGCGGGCGTAGATCTGCAGATGATCGCTGATGGGCAGGGATGTCCGGAAATCCAGCAGCACATAGCCTGCGAGCCTGATCCTATTTGCCGCGTCGTCGAAGCTTGGACCGGAATAGCGCAGCGCGAGGTCCGTGTCGAGCCGCCAGGGCCAGACGTAGCGCAACGTTGCGTTGCCGGTCTCCCCGGGCCGGCGAGGCAGCGCGTTTCCGTAGGCCGACGACCCCGCCGAGCGATCCTCGGCAGTCATCCAGGTGTAATTGGCCGTGAACGAAAGGCGGTCGGTCGCCTCGAGTGAGGCCGTGAGCTCTACCCCGCGCGCGAAGGAGCGCGCGATGTTGGCGTAGTAGCCGAAGGGCTCGGTCGCGCACAATGGGCTCGGGGTGAAGCAGTCGAAGAAGCTGATGAGATCGCGGCTGCTGCGTTGAAAATAGGTGGCGGAAGAGACCAGGTGCCCCTGCAGCATGTGCTGCTCGATGCCGGCATCCCAACTGTTTGCCGTTTCAGGCTGCAGCGCGCGATTGCCGTAGTTGCTGTAGAGTTGGTACAGGGAGGGCGCCTTGAACCCTTGCCCAAAGCTCGCTCGCAGGACGGTGTTCTGATCGGGCAGAACCCACGCGGCCGCAAGCTGGCCGGTACTATGTCCGCCGTAGACGTCATGATGATCGTAACGGGTGCCGGCCGTGAGCGTGAGTCCTTGCAGAACCTCGTACCGCGCCTGCACGTAGCCGCTGTCGATGACTACGCCCGCGCCGATGAACGGCGAGAAGGGGCTCACGGTATTTATCGTAGAGTGCTCGTTCTGGGCGCCGAAGACGACCTGCCCGGCATCGGAGAATTTCCAGGTGCCCTGATATTCTTCGCGAACATTGCGCCCGAACCCGTAAAAGGTCTCGGTCGTGGGATCGCCGTAATTCGCGGGAGCGTTCGGATCGAATTCACGGGTCTCGGAGCCGGTATACTGAACCGAGAGTCGGTTGGAGAGAGAATGATCCGGCGACCACAAGGTGAGTCCCGCGTACCCGATGCCATGCTGCGTCTTGCCATATTCGCTGTCATCACCGAAGGTGAAGGTAGGAGTGTCATAACCGTCGAAATCGGTGCGCGATGAGACGATGTACCCGCGCAAGTCCAGCTGCACATCGGGGGTGAACTGATAGCGGAGCTGGCCGGCGCCATCGCCGATCTGGCTCGCGCAATCACGCCGGCCGCCGAGGTACCGATCGAAGCACGGGATTCCGCTGGAACCGTAGTAGCTGCCGGCGACGCGCCACGTGAGTGCGTCCGACAAGCCGCCGAGGTGCACGGTGCCATAACCGGTGCCGTGCGATCCTCCCTCAAGGCTCGCACCGCCTTCTGACTTCCGAGCCGGGTCGGCGGTGACGACGTTGATGACACCACCGATGGCATCGCTGCCGTAGAGGGTCGACTGGGCACCGCGCAGGATCTCGATGCGCGAAGTGTCGCCGATCAACAGATTCTCGAAGTCGAAGCCCCCACCGGTTAATGATGGGTCTGTCATCTTCACGCCATCGATGACGAGCACTGTTTGATCGCCTTCTGCGCCGCGGATGAATACCGACGTTGGCTGCCCGACTCCGCCGGTGCGCGCGACCGTTATTCCGGGCGTCTGCGCGAGGAGATCCGAGGTGATGATTGCCTGACTTTCCTCGATGGCCTGATCATCGAGTACCGTGACCGAGTTGCCGACTTGCGATAGCGGGGCGGGCGCACGGTTTGCAACCACAACGACTTCGTCGAGTGAGGTACCGCCACTGTCGGCGGTCGCATGCGCCGCGGCTTGGGTTGCGAAGAGGATGAGCGGGATGGCCGCCGGCGGCAGGGCGATTCGTCGTTTCAAGGCAGAGCTCCCAAGTTGCGCAATCCGGGCGGATCGCGCGGGAGGTCGCCGGTCTATTCAGCTCTTGCAAGCGCGACCGGTCACCACGTCCTGCCACGCGGTCCGTGTCGCCACTCGGTTGGTCCGCTCGCGCAGCACACCCCGGCTGCTCGATTGGGCGACCGCGACAAGCAGGTCTCCTGGCTTGCGGCTAGCGTCCGCGCATCACCTTCCCGGATTCTCATCCAGTGGTCTTCGATGCGTGGCACACCGCGTACAGTTGCGGGGGCAGCCCGGGCTTTTACCCGAGTTCCCGTTTTAATCCCCTGCGAGGGGAACTTGTCGCGCCGGCGAAAGGTGCCTGAACGCGCGTGCTGAGTCAAGATTGGCCAGGTCGGCGGTTATGGAGGGCGCTCGCCGCTGCGCCTCAGCGTGTCCAGGGATACAGAGCGTAAGTCGCGAATCGCCTGCGGCCCTTTTCAGTCAAGGTGAGCGATCGGCCGTTCCCCCGCAGAAACCAGCGCGACTCGAGCATCGAATTCAGGAGCAAGACACCGAGCTCACCCGCGATGTGGAACTCGCGCTCCGACCAATCCAGGCACGGCTTGCCTGAGAGAGACGGCAGGCGCTTCGAGAGGGCGAGCTCGTCAAGCAGGTCTGCGGCCGCGGCCGTGGGAACCAATTTCGAGCCTTCGAATACGAGCCAGCCCTTGTGCAACAATCCCCGATACAAATGCACGCCTGCCCGGCCGGCAAGGTGGTTGTAGCAAGCCCGCGCATCGTGCAGGGACGGCGGACAGGTCGATCGCGGGTTGGCGCGATTGACGACCTGGTCGACTGCCAGCAGGCCTTCCAGAAGCTCGGCAACGTGCGGGCCCGCCAGTTTGAAATAGCGGAATCTCCCCCTGCTGACGCAACTGAGGAGACCGGCTGAAACGAGCCGCTTCAGATGAAAGCTCGCCGCCTGCGGGCTGATGTTCGCGGACCGGGCGAGCTCGGTTGCCGTGTATGCGCGCCCGTCGAGAAGCGCCAGCAATATCTTGACACGCGAGGAATCGCTCAGGAGAGATGCAGTATCTGCGAGGGTTTCTCGATTCGATACTTCAATGTCCATGGAAACACGCCCGGTCAGTGACCCACGATAATCCCGCTCGCCGGCGATCGCCGCTCCACCTCGTTAGGAATGATAATGATACTGGCACTCGGCATGGCGCTGCTGGCCACCTCGGGCAATTATAGGTCCGGGGTGAAGACGATCAACCTGCCGCTCTCGCCGGGATCGGCGCAGCACCTCGCGCTGCACTGCGCGAAGCCGGAGAAGGCCACCGACAAGGGCGTGCTCTTCATTCATGGCTCGAGCTTTCCTACCATGCTGGCGGCAGGTTTTGAGTTCAAGCCGGGCGACTCCTGGATGGAGTTCATGGCGAAGAACGGTTTCTTAGCCTGCGGCCTGGATTTTCTGGGATTCGGCGCATCGAGCCGCCCGCAGGCAATGGCCGAGCCGGCCGCCGCCCATCTGCCGCTGCTGCGCGTACCGGAGGCCGCCCGGGAAATAGGCGTGGCTGTCACGTACATGCGCGACAGCCGCGGCATCAGGGAGGTAGATGTGATCGCTCATTCCTGGGGAACGATCCCGGCCGCGGACTTTGCCGCGACCCCTGCCGGCGCGTTGAGCTCACTTACGCTGTTTGGCCCCGTCTTGCCCATGCCAGGCCCGCAGCCGGAATCGGAGCATGTGGGCTGGTTCAGCCTGACTGCCCAAGAGCGCCTGCGGCAGCTTTATTTCTCGGACGTCCTGCCGAGAGGCCTCGTGCTGCTGGAGCCCGCCGTCACCCGCAGGTGGGCCGGGGAGTTCGAGGCATCCGCTCCTCATATACCCGGCGACCCTCCTGGGGAGATTCGCATTCCGGACGGGCCGGTCGCCGACTTCGAAGCGGTGAATGCCGGCGTCTATCCATACTCACCCAGTCGACTAACGGCTCCGATCCTGATGGTCTATGGAAAATACGACGTGTGGGCGAATCTGCCCACTGCCGCAGCGTTCCTCGCAGCGTTCACCTCCAGCCCGCTCAAGTGGCGGCTGTGTATCGATGACGGGACGCATGTGATGCACCTGGAGCGAAATCGGGTGTCGCTGTACGAGGGCGTACTCGGCTTCATACGTGCGACCGAGCGACTCGAAAACAACGAAATGTCGGCCAGTAAATCGCATTGACACCGGACGGGCAGCGAGAAAGTACGAATGCATCGATTTGTGATTCCGGTGCGCGCCCGGGAACGAATCCCCGCCGGCCCGTAAACTGGCCTGGTCGTTTTCGCGAAACTGGATCTTTTCGATGGGCCAAGCTGGGTGCAGGCTTACATCCACGCCCCATCGAGGAAGAGCCGTGAATACGATCGCTCCGACGCAGCGCACGACGCTTATCCGCCGTCCTGATCGCGGCGCGTATGACCGATCGATCGTCAACGCCATCTTGGACGAGGCACTTATCTGTCACGTCGGATTCGCGGTCGATGGCCAGCCGTTTGTACTGCCGACCACGCATGCGCGCATTGACGATCGCCTGTATATCCACGGCTCTGTCGGCGGCCGCATGCTGAGGACGCTGCGGCGTGCCGCGCCGATCTGTGTCACCGTTACTCTCATCGACGGTCTCGTGCTCGCGCGGTCCGCGTTTCACCATTCGATGAACTACCGCTCCGTGGTGATTCTGGGCGGCGCCAGAGAAGTGAAGGACGAGGCGGAGAAGCGCCGCGCCTTCAGCGCACTGGTGGATCACGTCCTGGCGGGACGAAGCGCGCAGACTCGAGAAGCGAGCACTCAAGAGCTGAAGGCAACCTCGGTACTCTGCGTATCCATCGAGGAGGCCTCCGCCAAGGTGCGTACGGGGCCGCCACTCGACGATGAGGGCGATTACGATCTTCCCTATTGGGCTGGCGTGCTGCCGGTCCGATTGGAGGCACAGGCTCCCATTGCCGATCCGCGCCTCACGGCGGGTATTGGGATCCCCACGTCCCTGATGGACTATCAGCGGGCGAGAGTACCTTTGTGACCGAAGGCATGGCGCCGTTGCAGCGGGCGCCAGCGTGGAGCATGCTGGAGGTCAACCGCACCCACGACGGTGAGCCGCTTCTGTATGAACCCTCATCTTTTCGCCGCCTTCTGCCTGGCAGTGGCACTCCTCGTCGTGCTACCGGGACCGATCGTTACGCTCGTAGTCGCCAATTCGTTGCGCCACGGCAGGCGGGTAGGCTTCGCGACGGTGGCGGGAGCGAGCCTCGGCAATGCCATCCTGCTTGGCGCTACAGCGGTCGGGCTCGTCACTTTCTTCGCATGGCTGAGCGAGGTCTTCGAGATCGTACGCTGGGTCGGCGCGGCTTATCTGATTTGGCTGGGAATCAAGGCCTGGCGGGGTCCCGGGACGCAAGAGACGACAGAGGAAGCGGCGAACATGCCGAGGGCGCCAAGTCCCAGCCGCACAATTGTTCTGCAGGGATTTCTGATCGCGATCACCAACCCCAAGGCGATCCTCTTCTACATTGCCTTTCTGCCGCAGTTCCTGGATCCGCACCTGCCGGCCGGGCCGCAGCTTCTCCTGATGAGCGCGACGATGATCGTGATGGCCTTGATCTCGGACAGCGGTTACGCGCTGCTGGCCTCGCGCGCCCGGGGTTGGTTCGTGACTCCCGGCAGGCGCCGCTTGCAGGGGCGCATTTCCGGGGGGCTGTTGATCGGGGTCGGCTGTGGTCTGCTCGCGGTCCGGCGGGGTAGTTGACTCGGTCCGACTGGACGCAGGCACCGCCCGCTGGCCGCCCTCTCCGTGCTCTGGCGGGCCGCGATCTTCGCCAGCGCCTCGAGGCCGCGATGGCGAAGGGCGACGGGTTGGCGGGGGCGCACTGCATCCACGAGCTCTGGATGCGTGTGGAGCTCGGCGTCGACATCGACGGGGCTCTCGATCGGCTCTGGAAGAGCGCCGCGAGCTCGATCCCCGAATGGCTGCCGATGACCTACGTCGAGTGGCTGCCGATCGTCTACGAGATCGCCGCCGGTTTCGGTGCGGCGCGCAAGGGACGGTCGAATCTGTATCTCGTACTGCTCGACTATCGTGAGCGGAAGGGCGGTCCCTACGGCGTGTATGTGGGCATGAGCCAGTACACGCCCGCGCAGCGATTCGATCAGCACAAGGCGGGCATCCGCGCATCCGGCAGCGTGCTCAAGCGTGGCCTCGAAGTTCTGGCCGGCCCGACATTGCACCTGCAGCGCATCGCCCGAGCGCAGGCGACCGAAATCGAGGCGGGCCTCGCGGTGGCGCTGAGTGACGCCGGTCTCCTGGTTCAGGGCGGCCACTGATCAGCCGGGGCTGACGCGATCGTATTCAGAGGCCGAGATCGCTCAAGCCGGGATGGTCATCCGGGCGCCGGCCGAGCGGCCAGCGGTACTTGCGCTGTGCCTCGGTAATCGGCATGTCGTTGATGCTCGCGTGACGCTTGCGCATGAGCCCGCGCTCGTCGAACTCCCAGTTCTCATTGCCGAACGAGCGAAACCACGAGCCGCTGTCGTCGTGCCACTCGTACGCGAAGCGGACCGCGATGCGATGGGAGGTGAAGGCCCAGACCTCCTTGATCAGCCGATAGTCGAGCTCGCGCGCCCACTTGCGCTGCAGGAAAGCGACGATCTCGGCGCGGCCGTTGATGAATTCCGCGCGGTTGCGCCAGCGGCTGTCCTCCGTGTAGGCGAGGGCGACGCGCTCGGGCTCGCGAGTATTCCAGGCGTCCTCGGCGCCGCGCGCCTTTTGTGCGGCCGTCTCGGCAGTGAAGGGCGGTAACGGGGGGCGGCTCGACATTCGAAGCCTCCGGGGCAGGTGCTCGGCGCGCTGTGGCCAGATTACGGTAGAGCGGGCGGCCCTGCCGCGTCAAGGACGGCGCCGATGCGTCGGGTAGAATGTTCCGCTCTCAGTCAGCAAGGCAGCTCGAGGTGGTGCGGTGCTAGAGAAATGGGCGGCGGGCGCGGGCCGCATGCTTGCTTGCGCGGGGGTGATTCTCGGTATGTGGCATGCAATGCCGACGCTGGCCGCTGTGCCGGCCCGGACATTCGCTGCGCCGCAGCCGCGCAGCGCTGTCGTCATCGCGTACCGCAGCAGCATTGGCAACCGGCCTCTGCTGCGATCGGAAGTCCTGCAAGACCTGGTGCCGCGGCTGGAGGGGTGGCGGCGCGACGGAACGATTGCCGGATATCAGCTGCTGTGCAACTCCTTCGTGGACGCCAAGGCGTGGGACCTCCTCGCGGTACTGACTTTCCGGGATTTCGCTGGCATTGAGGGATGGAGGAACATCGAGCGCACTTCGCCCGGCGGGCTGACGGCGCGCGAGCTGCACCTCTTCGCGCCCATCTCGGAGTACTTGATGGATGTCGTTCAGCGCTCTCACTCCCTGCAAAGTGGTGGCAACTCCGCGGTGTTCCTCGTCATACCGTATGTGTTCTCACCGACGCCTCTCGAGCGCTATCTGCAATATGCCCAGGGCTACATCGTGCCGGAGACGGAGGGCTGGATGAGACACGGCAACATTTCAAGCTACGGGATCTACGTGAATCGCTTCTATCCCGACGAGCCCGTGCAGTCCCTGTTGGTGCTCGAATACAAGGACTTCAACGCCTTGTCGAACCGCGAATCAGTGATCGAGCAGACTCGCAGGGAGCTGAGCGCCGACCCCGCCTGGAAGTCGTGGAGCGATGCGAAGGATCACGAGCACATGCGGGCGGAGAAACAGGCCGTCATCGCGGAACAGTTGGCGGCGCACTGAGGTAGTGCTCGCGGTGGACGTTGACCGCGACCCAGTTGGGGTCGTGCATCCTGTCGCCAATGATGACCTGGAAGAGGCCGGGCGGGCGGTAGGAGGGCACGAGGGCCGCATCGCCGCGGTCTAGGAGAAGCTGCACGGCGCGCTCGAGGTTATTGAGGTAAGCCTGGCCGATCAGGGGGTGATCGTTGTGGCCGGTAAGGATGTATTTCATCCGGTCGCCGAGCTGTGCCTGGACGCGCTTGATCTCCCTCAGGTATCCATCGAGCGGATTCGGATCGAACTGCATCCAGGCGGCGTCGGGGATGGTCGGGGAGTTGCTGCCGAAGGCATCTCCCGAGAAGAGCACCGCGGTTTTCGGATCGAAGATCACGATCGAGCCCGGGGTATGGCCCGGAACCGCATAGATCGCGAGCGCGCGGTCGCCTATGTCGATGCGATCGCCGCCGTGCACCGACACGACGTGCTTTGCGATCACTGTCGGGGAGATGTCCCGGGTCCGCAGAAGCCGAGCCAGCCCATCCCGGTCCTCGGCGCCGATGTACTCCATGCTCCTGCGCGCGAACTGATCGGCCTGGCCGATGTGATCGCCATGGTTGTGCGTGAAGATCACCAGGAGCGGGCGTCCGGCGCTTAATTTTGCGACATACGCCGCGAGATCGCCCCGCCCCATGCCGGAATCGATGAGTGCGAATTTCTTCGTGCCTTGGAGCAGGAACATCTTGTCGTTATCGGAGTCGCGGATCATGCGCACGCCGGGCAGGATCTCCTGCGAGACGTAGGCGGTGCGGTCGCGGCGGTCGATCAGGTAGTCGAAGCGGCTGACCGCGCTCGGCGGGTGCCCCTTCTCCATGGCGATTGCGCGAATGGTGTAGTGGGTCTTCAGCCCGCGGTTGCCATCGTAGAGGCCGGCAATGAAGAGGAGCCGCCACCGATCGACGACCGGACTGGCTGCTGTGGGCACGCTGCCGTCGAGCGTGTAGTGAATGCTCACCGCAGGGTTGGAGTCGAGCAGAGTCACGGATTCCGTCGTGGGGAAGGTCCCGGAACGCGGGAAAGCGGTGGGCGCGGGGAGTCCCGCGCCGCTGCTTGCGGACGACGGCGGCGCAGTCTGCGCGGCGGCCAGGGACGAGATTCCGAGGGCGAGGAAGCTCAGGCAAAAAGCAGCCAGCCGATCCGATCCCATTGGAGCCCTCCGCGTCATCATCTGGCGTCATCTTAACCTGCCATCGACCCGTCGCGGGGGGCTACCCGGCCCGGCCCGCTGGCGGTCAGTCGCGGGTAGAATGCGCCTTCGTCAGCTCAAAGAAAGATCATGGCCGAACCGCCCTTGATGCCCACCATCCTGATTCCGGGCCTGCTGGCCTCGCCGCGCCTCTATGCGGAGCAGATTCCGGAGCTGTGGCGGTTGGGTCCCGTGACCGTGGCGACGCACACGCGGGACGACAGCATGGGTGCCATCGCGCGGCGCATTCTCGCGGGCGCTCCGTCGCAGTTTGCCCTTGCGGGTCTCTCGATGGGCGGCTACGTGTGCTTCGAGATCCTGCGCCAGGCGCCGGAGCGGGTCGCCAGCCTGGTTCTGCTCGACACCAGTGCGCGACCCGATGCGCCGGAGCAGAGCGAGGGGCGGCGCTCACAGATCGAGCTGGCGCGCAGCGGCCGGCTCGGAGAGGTCGCGGACACGCTCTTCCCGAGACTGGTGCACGCGCGCCGCTGGGGCGACGAGTCGCTGCGCCGCATCTGGCGCGCCATGGTCCAGGAAGTCGGCGCCGAAGGATTCATCAACCAGCAAACGGCGATCATGGGCCGGCCGGACTCGCGGCCCGGATTGGGCGCCATCCGCTGCCCGACGCTCGTGATGGTGGGCGACAGCGACCTGCTGACACCTCCGGAGCGGGCGGAGGAAATTGCAAGCGGCATCGCGGGCGCGCGCGTGAGCGTGATCCGGGACTCGGGCCATTTTTCGACGCTCGAGCAGCCTGCCGCGGTCACCAAAAGCATGGTGGAGTTCCTGAAACGTTCCGGCTGATGCACTGTGGAGGTAACGTGACGAGTCATTACCTGCTGAAGACGGAGCCCTCGGAGTATTCGTTCGCCGATCTGGCGCGCGACAAGGAGACCGTTTGGGATGGAGTCTCGAATCCGACGGCGCTCAAGAATCTGCGCGGCATGAGTCCGGGCGATAGGCTCGTGATTTATGAGACCGGGGACGTGAAGTGCGCTGTGGGCATGGCGAGTGTGGTTTCGCTGCAAGGCTCGGATGCGAAGGAGCCCAAGGTGAAACTCAAAGCCGGCAAGCCGTTGCCCAAAGCGGTGCCGCTCGCAACCATCAAAACGAGCAAGCTCTTTGCGGACTCGCCGCTCGTGCGCCAGGGCCGCTTGAGCGTCGTCCCGCTCAGCGAAGCGCAGTATCGCTATATGACGGGCGAGTAGCGAGGCGGCATGGCAGTGGTTCTGCTCGAGCGGCCGGCGGCGGGGATCGCGCTACTGCGCCTCAACCGGCCGGAGCGCCTGAACGCGCTCGACATGGCGGTGCGCGAGAGCCTGGCTGCGCACTTTACCGAGCTGGCCTCGGATGACGCTGTTAGATGCGTCGTTGTTACCGGTGACGAAAAGGCATTCGCAGCGGGCGCCGATGTGGCGGAGCTTGCCGCGCGCGCTCCCACCGATGAGGCGTTCGCGAAGGCGCGGGCCGCATGGGCGGCGATCGAGCGCTATCGTCGCCCGATCATCGCCGCGGTGAGCGGGTTCGCCCTCGGTGGCGGCTGTGAGCTCGCGCTGCACTGCGACATCATCATCGCGGGGGAGGGCGCGAAATTCGGCCAACCCGAAGTCAAGCTGGGCATCATGCCGGGAGCGGGCGGCACGCAGCGCTTCGTGCGCGCCGCCGGCAAGTTCGCCACCATGCGTTGGGTTCTCACGGGCGAGTTGTTGAGTGCGGCCGATGCCTTGCGGTTGGGTCTCGTGTCGGAGGTGGTGCCTGACGGCCAGGTCCTCCCGCATGCTCTCGAGATCGCGCGCCGCATTGCGGCGCTGCCGCCTCTCGCCGTGGCGGCCATCAAGGAGGCGGTGCTCGTCGGCGCGGACCTGGCGCTCGAGGCCGCTCTGGCCCTCGAAGGCGAGAGCTTTCAGAAGCTGTTCGCCACCGAAGACCGCACCGAAGGCATGCGGGCCTTCCTCGAGAAGCGCAAGCCGGAGTTCAAGGGGCGTTAGATGTCAGACCACTCGCAGCCACTCGACACCATAGGCGTCGTCGGCGCCGGCGCGATGGGTGCCGGTATCGCACAGTCGGCCCTGACTGCCGGCCTCAACGTCATTCTGCACGATGCGAACGGTGCTGCGCTCGCCAAGGCGCGCGGCGAAGTGCATGCGCGGATCGCCCGGCTGGCGGAGAAAGGGCAGGTCACGGCCGCTGCGGCCGCGGACGCCGATCGGCGGCTCACGCTGGCGGAGCGCCTGCAAGAGCTGGCGCCGGCGCAAATCGTGATCGAAGCCATTGTCGAGCAGCTCGAGCCCAAGCAGCGGCTGTTCGCGGCGCTCGAGGACATCGTGCCGGCGGACACCGTGCTCGCCACCAACACCTCATCGCTCCCCGTCGCCGCGATCGCGCGGGTGTGTCGCTTGCGCGGGCGTGTCTGTGGACTGCATTTCTTCAATCCGGTGCCGCTCATGCGGCTCGTGGAGGTCATTCGCGCGGCCGACACCTCCGAAGGCACCATGCAGCGGGCGCTCGAGCTCGCGCAGCGGCTGGGCAAGACTGCGGTACGGGTGCGGGACGTCCCGGGTTTCCTCGTGAATCTGCTCGGGCGCGCCTACCTGACCGAGGCGTTGCACATCCAGCACGAGGGCGTCGCTTCGGTGGCGACGATCGACCGGATCATGCGCGAGGCGGCGGGCTTTCGCATGGGTCCCTTCGAGCTGATGGACCTCACCGGCATCGACATCAACTTCCCGGCCACGCGCATCGTGTATGAGGGTTTCCAACACGATCCGCGCCTCAAGACCACGGTGCTGCACGAGTCGCTCTTCATGGCGGGCCAGCTCGGACGCAAGAGTGGACGCGGATTTCACGATTATGGCGAAGGGAAGGCTGCCTCCCCTCCCGCCGATGCTGACATTCCGAGCGCGGCTCCCGCCGCGGCGCCTCCCGTGTCGGCCTGGGTGCCCGCGCAGGCACGGGAGTTTGGGCTGCTGGCCGAGCATGGCGTGCGGCTCGTCGCCGCGGATCAGGCCGAAGTCATTCTCGTGAATCCCGTGGGCGAGGACGCGGCGAGCAGCGCGGCGAGGCTCCGGCTCGATCCGTCGCGAGTAGTCGCGGTGGACTTCATGGGAGCGGAGAAGCGGTTTCTGACGCTGATGGCTCCCGTGGGCGGTGATGAGGCAGCACGGAAGCTCGCGGCCTTCTTGCGCGGGACGGGTCTTGCGGTGGCGGTGATCAAGGATTCCCCCGCTTTCGTGGCGCCACGGATTCTCGCCCTGATCGTCAATCTCGCATGCGAGGTCGCGCAGATGGAAATCGGTACGCCGGAAGACATCGATATCGCGATGCGTCTCGCGCAGAACTACCCGCGCGGACCCTTCGAGTGGGGTGAATGGCTCGGGCCGCAGCGGGTTTATGACATGCTGCGGCAGATGCAGGAGGTCACCGGGTCGGACCGATACCGTCCGAGTCTCTGGCTGCGGCGGCGGGCACTGCTCGGACTGCCGCTGCGTGCCCGGCAGTGAGAGCTCGTTAGAGCCTCTGCCCCACGCGGCCCAGGGCTGGTGATTGCCCTCCCTGCTGCCGGTGATCGAGCAGCACGCCATCGCGCGCAGAAAGCCGGCTGCCGGCGATCCGAGACGCGCTTCACAGTTTTCGCAGGATCGAAGCGCACCGTGTCGTGTGTCGCTACTGCGCTACAGGGTTGCGGGTATCGTGACTCGGGGGCATTCCGAGGCGGGTTTCCGAAGACGGCGTGAATTACTCGGTCCTACCAGACTTTGCCGCAATCGGCGGCTTGATCGCGGTCTTCTGGACGTTGTCGCGGCGTACCGGGCAACACCGGCTCAACTTTTGGCTGGTCGGATGGGGACTGCTGCTCATCCACATCGTCGCGCTGTTCGTGGCACAGAACACCCCCGGCAGCGCGAACAGCGCCTATTCCGTCGCCGTCGCGATGTTGGTCATCATCGCGCAGGCCTTCACTTGGGCGAGCAACGAACAGCTCGACATCCACTGGCGCAACCTGTCGATTGTGGTATTCAGCGCGCTGCCGGACGTCGCGCTGCTGACCTGCATCACTTACGGAATCGAAGCGCCCTGGCTCTATGCGGCGTTGACCGTCCTGGGAACGGCCTCGACTCTGGGGATGATGTGGGTCTGGCGCGGCGCGACCGAGCAACCCAGCCTGCGCTGGCGCATCTCGCTCGTACTATGCGCTTACTCGGTGCAGGGGGTCCTGCTGACCTTGCACCAACCGGACGAGGCGGTGAGCTGGATGCTGACGTGGCACTATCTCGCGGTCGCGGCGTTCTATCGCATGACCGCGCCCCGTCCATCAGCGAGCATCCGCTTCACCACCATCAGCTTCGTCGCTTGGGCATTCGTCTTTCCCGTCAGCGACCTGATGGCCGTGTTGTGGCCGAATGCCCACGTGGATGCCGAGGTATGGAACCTGCCCAAGTTTCTGGTCGCCACCGGCATGACATTCACACTGCTCGAAGAGCAGTTATCGAAGGCGGAATACGCCTCTTTGCACGATGAGCTGACTGGCCTGCCCAATCGGCGCATGCTCGGGCGCCGGCTACACGAGGCCATGGAGCGAGCGAAGGCCATAGGGGCTCTGGTGGCCCTCGTGGTGATCGATCTGGACGGCTTCAAGGAGATCAACGATACGCTGGGCCATGCGGCCGGCGATGAGGTACTGCGCTGGGCGGCGCGGCAATTTCGCACACAGCTGAATCAGGAGGATGCCCTGGCCCGCCTGGGCGGGGACGAATACGCAGTCGTTCTCAGCGATGTCCCCGATCGTGACGCTGCCCACGCCGCGGCCCAGGATTTGCGGCGCTCGCTCGACGCCGGGATCGTGATTCTGGGCCGGCATCTGGCCATTCGCGCCAGTATCGGCTTCTCGTTATATCCGGACGAAGCTGACGACGCTGATCGTCTCTATGCGATTGCCGATCGCGCGATGTACGACCGCAAGTCGCGCCGACAGGGAGATCCGCCGCCGGACGCTGACGAAGCACTGCTTTCGCGCACGGACCCCGCGCTGCCTGAGGGCAAGAAGACAGGCTCCGCCGTAACGGTTTTCAAGAGCCGCTCGCAGGCGAAGTCGGAACAAGGCCTGTCGCTGCTCTCCGAGCTCGTCACGGCGCTCGAGCGGGAGCAATTCGAGCTGGCATTTCAGCCCAAGCTCGACCTGAAGAGCGGCCGCTGCATTTCCGCCGAAGCGCTCCTGCGCTGGCGACACCCTGAGCGCGGAATGATCGCTCCTGCCGAATTCATTCCCTTTGCCGAGCAGACCGGATTCGTCGTGCGGCTGACGCGGTGGGTAATAGAACACGCGTGCGCCCAGCACGCCGCGTGGCGCGAGGCGGGTCTGATCCTGCCTCTCAGCGTCAATGTCTCGGTACGCGATCTAGAGGTTGGCGGATTCGCGGGATTCGTCGCCGCGCAGTTGCACCGGCACGGAATCGCACCGGGGTGCCTGTGCCTGGAAATCACGGAGAGTGCGGTAATAGACAACGTGTCGCAGGCGCGCAAAGCACTGGAAAAGCTCAGACGCATGGGCGTTCATCTGTCGATCGATGACTACGGCACCGGATACGCCTCGCTGGCCTATCTGCGCGCGCTGCCCGTGCGCGAAATCAAGATCGATCAGTCCTTCGTACGCGGGCTCGCATCGAATACCGGCGATGAGATCATCGTGCGCTCGACCATCGAGCTGGCGCACAACCTGGGATTGAAAGTCGTTGCCGAGGGCGTGGAAACGGAGGCGACCCTGGCGCAACTGGTGCTGCTCGGGTGCGACGAGGCGCAAGGCTATTACCTCTCGCGACCGTTGTCCGCTCAGGACTTGGCGCTCTGGTTCAAGGACCGGCTATTGGTCGAGCGTGCGGCCTTGGCGTCATCTTCGCCCGCGGACGAGCCACCGGCTCAGGGCGAAGGTCTGGCAGGCTAGTTCATTCCCGGCCCCACAGATCGGCCAGCGCGTGAGCGCAGGGCTCGGCCACCTTCAGAGTCAAAAACTCGTCGGCGCGTGTGCGGCCGAGATTGACCGCAGCGATCGGTTTGCCCGACTGCGCAGCCGCATGCACGAATCGATAACCGGAATACAACATCAGAGAAGAGCCGACGACCAGCACGGCGTCGGCGTGCTCCAGCTGCCGTGTCGCCGATTCGACGCGGGCGCGCGGGACGCTCTCGCCAAAGAATACGACGTCGGGTTTCAAGACGCCGCCGCAGCGCGAGCAAGAGGGGACGTCGAACTTGCCGAATGGCAGTCCTTCGAGGTCGGTGTCGCCATCCGGGGCCGGTTGTCCTTCCAACTTGGACCACGCGGAATTGCGGCGCAGCAGCTCAGCCTGCAAATCCTCGCGGGACACCAAGCTTTCGCAGTCCATGCATCGGACCCGGTCGAGCCGCCCATGCAGGTCTATCACCTGCGTGCTGCCCGCAGCCTGATGCAGCCCATCGACGTTCTGCGTGACGAGCGCTTTCAGACGACCCTGCTGCTCGAGTTTCGCCAGAGCCTCGTGCGCTCCGTTGGGTTCTGCCTGACGGAACCGGCGCCAGCCAACCAAGCTCCGTGCCCAGTAGCGTTGGCGCACCGCCGCGCTGCTCATGAAGGCCTGGAACCCGATCGGCGGCGAGCGTTTCCAGCTGCCATTCGCGTCGCGATAGTCCGGGATACCCGAATCGGTGCTGCAGCCGGCCCCGGTCAGGACGAAAAGCCTGCGGTGCCCTGAGAGGAAGTCGCGAAGAGAGGGTAGCTGCATGCGCACCAGCCCGTATGGGGAGGTTGTCGGCGAACTTCAAGGTCGGCGACAGCTCTCAGAGCGCAGGTGCACCGAGCCGTGCCAGCGATGACAGGTAGGTCAGGACGGCAAGCAGCGCGATGAAGTAAATGGTTAGGCCGTAGCTGCGCGATGTATCGGCCGCGGGCTCATTGCCGAACGCGCGAAAGACTGCGCCGCCCGCCACGAGGAGTACCAGGGGCTGCGAGAAATAGGCGGCGAGAAGGACCGACGCCAGGGCGATGGCGATGCGCCCCGTACGAGTGACGGCCACGATGGCCTGGCCGCCGTCGAGCCGCCAGACGGGAATCAAGTTCATGAGATTGATGAAGGCCGAGAAGCTGGCGAGCGCCATCCACACGCGCTCCCCGGTCCGTAGCCACATCAGTGCGCAGAAGGCCGCACCAACGGCCCCGGCGAGAGGCCCGGCGAGACCCACGAGCGCGCGTGTGTCCGAGGTGACCCCTGCCGCAGTCCACCGCACATAGGCGCCGAATCCGGGAATGAACATCGGAAGATTGGCAGCAAGCCCGCGCCTTCGCAGCTCGAGGAAGTGCCCGAATTCATGTACCAGGATGAGGATGGCGAGTCCGACACCGAACCTGGCCCCATAGAGCCCCCAATAGAGGCCGGCGAAGGCCACGAAACTCAGCAGAAAGGGGGCTTTCAGCAGCGAGAGGAAGAACTTTCCTTTGAGTGCAAGTACCGCAATCGGAGCGAACGGTCCCAGCTTGCGTGTCCAGGCAGGCGCGTCGCTTTTCCCGGATTTGGCGGTGTCCGGCGGCAGCTCTGCCAGCCTGGCGCGCACCCACGCCGCCTGCGAAGAATCCGCGGGGAGAAGCTCGAGTGCCGCCTGCCAGTCAGCCTGCGCAGCGACGGGGTTCCGGCTCTGCTCGTGCCTGCGCGCGCTGGCGGCGAGCTCCTCGAGTTTGGAGCCATGCGCCAACGCCTGACATCGGGGGCAAGCCAGACTGCCGGGTGCGAGCGCCGCGCCGCAGCGAGCGCAGTTATCCGGCGCGGCTAGGGCAGCCAACTTTTGCCCACGTCACGTGGCCCCTGCGGACGCCGCGGTATAAGGCCCGGAGATGTTGACGGTTCGTGCCGCCGTGAATTGCCAGGCGAAGCGCAGGCCCGCGAACAGAATCACGAGTCCGATGAGACCGTGCACCGGGTCCTGGAGATCGAGAATCGGTGAAGCGATGCCGACCAGTGCCAGCATGGCTATGGCCTTGCCGACATTGACGGGGGCGACAGGCTGCATGGCTGCCGCGGCCGATTGCTCCTGAGTGTGATGCGCCCGGCTCTGATCAATTGCAATGGGGACCGCGGAGAGCGACACGGCAAAATACGTAAGCAACACCGCCGCCACCTGGTAGCGGCGCCCGCCTATGCCGCGCGAGCCCACGTGCATCGCCTTGCCGACGATGTAGCCGACTGCCAGGGAGACGTAGCCGATGATGAGGCCCGTGGCCAGGGCGAAGGCGACATACAACGCGAATCCGATCGATGCGCCTCCTATGCCGAAGACGAGCGCGCGGACGAATGCCCCATGCGAGTCCCGAGGGATTTGCGCTCGGATCCTCTCCGTGCAGGCCGCACAGATCGGTGCCCCCTTGATCTTGAAATAGGCGCCGCTGATCGGCTTCTTACAGGTGGCGCAGTTGCCGGCCGGGATGTTGGCCGCGTACTCGGCGGTGGCGAACTGCGGTGTTTGAGTTCCGTTGGCGTTCATCCGTCCAACCTCGTGAGACTCTTGCTCTTGTTTCTCCGTTCTCACCGCAAGAATGTATCTTAGAACCCGGCAGGAGTCGAATCGAGTGCCGGCGCTGGCGCCACGTTCGCCCTCGGCGACATGCTGTCCGGATCCCGCAAGCCCCACGCCTCGTCACGCTGACGTTCCACGACCCTCCGGCCTCGCGGCTCGAGGCCGGAGGTTTGCGCGCTTCCTGGTAATATCCGCGGCATGGCTGCCCTCACAGACGGCTTCAATGCCCGCTCCTGGCTCTTCGCTCCCGGCGACAGCGAGCGGAAGATGGAGAAAGCGGTCGGGGGCCCTGCGGATGTCGTCATTTTCGATCTCGAGGACGCCGTGGCCGAGGCGGAAAAGCCCAGGGCCCGGGACCAGATAGCCGCGTTCTTGGCCGCCCAGCCCGTAGACCGCTCGCGCCTCTGGGTGCGGATCAACCCGCTGCAGGGGCCGCATGCGCTGGCGGATCTCGCGGCAGTGATACCGAGCCGTCCTGGCGGCATCATGCTGCCAAAGTCACGCCGCGGGGCGGATGTCGAGCGGCTCGATCACTTCTTGTCGGACCTGGAGGCCGCAGCCGGCATCGAGCAGGGCGCGACTGCAGTGATCGCCCTCGTGACGGAGACGGCGCAAAGCATGTTCACGACCGGCACATACGCCGGTGCGCCGCGTTTGGCCGCCTTGACGTGGGGCGCTGAAGATCTGGCGGCTGCCGTAGGCGCGACCGATAATCGCAACGCGGATGGAAGTTACGTGTTCCTGTTCGAGATGGCGCGCAGCTTCTGTCTCCTCGGTGCTGCGGCGGCGGGTGTCGCCGCCGTCGAGACGATCCACGGCGATTTCCGGGATGAGGCCGGTCTTCACCGGCGCGCGCAAGAGGCGCGCCGCGCCGGGTTTCGCGGCATGCTCGCGATTCACCCGGCGCAGGTGGAGGTCATCAACCAGGCTTTCATGCCGAGCATCGAGGAGTTACAGGCGGCGCAGGAAATCGTCGACCTCTTCGCAGCCAATCCGGGCGTCGGCACTCTCGGTCACAAGGGAGCGATGCTCGATCGCCCACACCTGGTGCGCGCGCAAGCCCTGCTCAGGACCGCCGCCCGCGCATGCGCGAAAAAGGGGGATTGAATGGCCGGCCGCTGGTTCGATGATTGGCAGGTAGGTGACCGGATCGCTCATGAGATCCGGCGAACCGTGACGGAGACCGACAATCTCCTATTCTCGACGATGACGCACAACGCCCAGCCGCTACACATCGATCTCGAGACGGCGAAGGCGAGCGAGTTCGGGCAAATACTGGTCAACGGCACGTTCACCTTTGCGCTGATGATCGGCCTCAGCGTTAGTGACACGACGGTGGGTACCCTCGTGGCCAACCTCGGCTACGACAAGGTGGTAATGCCGAAGCCGGTGTTCATCGGCGACACCCTCCGCGCCGAAACCGAGGTGGTGAGCCTGAGAGAGAGCCGCTCACGCCCCACCGCGGGGATCGTCACTTTTCAGCACCGGGCGATCAATCAAAGGGACGAGGTCGTCTGCCAGTGCGTGCGATCCGCCTTGATCAAGCGGAAACCCTCATAGCGTTCCGGCGCCGCAGTCCCTCTCAGCGCGCGGTCGGCATGGCGAACTCCGTGCCCTCGTGCGCGCTCGCCGGCCAACGCTGCATGACCGATTTCTGCCGCGTGTAGAATCGGACCCCTTCCTCGCCGTAGGCGTGCATGTCACCGAACAGGCTGTTCTTCCAACCGCCGAAGCCATGCCAGGCCATCGGGACGGGGATGGGGACATTGATGCCAACCATGCCCACCTCGATGCGCCTGGTGAATTCACGAGCCACTCCGCCATCGCGCGTGTAACAGGCGACGCCGTTGGCGAGCTGGTGGGAGTTGACCAGGCGAAGGGCCTCGCCGAAATCTTTCACGCGCACGCAGCTCAGCACGGGTCCGAAGATCTCGTCTTTGTAAAGGGTCATGTCGGGCCTGACATGATCGAAAAGGGTGCCCCCGAGAAAGAAGCCGCCGTCGTATCCAGGTACCTTCAGCGAGCGGCCGTCAGTCACCAGCTGCGCCCCTTCGCGCACGCCCGCATCGATGTAGCTGGAGATACGCTCGAGCGCTTGGCGGGTCACGACAGGACCCATTTCCACGCCCGCGTCCATGCCGTTTCCAATACGCAACGCCTGGGCTCGCTGCGCGAGCCTCGGGACGATCCGGTCTGCGATATCACCCACCAGCACGGCAACGCTGATCGCCATGCACCGTTCGCCGGCCGAGCCGTAGGCTGCACCGATCAACCCATCGACCGCCTGGTCCAGGTCAGCGTCCGGCATGACGACCAGGTGGTTCTTTGCACCGCCGAGCGCCTGGACACGTTTACCGAGCTCCGCGCCGCGCGCGTAGAGGCGGCGTGCGATCGGGGTGGAGCCGACGAAGCTGAGCGCGCGGACCTCCGGGTGCTCGAGCAACGCATCGACCGCGACTTTGTCGCCTTGCACGACGTTAAAAACACCATCGGGCAGCCCAGCCCGCTTGAAAAGGTCCGCCATGACGAGCGAAGCGGATGGATCACGCTCGCTCGGCTTGAGCACGAACGTGTTGCCAGCGGCGATGGCGATGGGAAACATCCAACAGGGGACCATGCAGGGGAAGTTGAAGGGGGTGATGCCTGCGACGACCCCGAGAGGCTGTCGCAGTGTCCAGTTGTCCATGCCGGTCGAGACCTGGTCGGTGAAATCTCCCTTCAGGAGCTGGGGAATCCCGCAGGCGAATTCCACGACGTCGATCCCGCGCATGACCTCGCCCTGGGCGTCGGAGAGCACCTTCCCATGCTCCGCGGTGATGAGCTTGGCGATCTCGTCGCGATGCTCATTCAGCAGTCCGAGAAACCGGCCGAGCACACGGGCCCGGCGGATGGGGGGAGTATCCGCCCATGCCGGCCAAGCGGCCGCCGCGCTGGCGACTGCCCGGTCCACGGTGGCGGCATCTGCCAGAGCTACGCGGCGCGCGACCGTACCGGTCGCCGGATTGAAAACGTCCTGGGCGCGGGCGGCGTCGGGCGGCACGGGTTGCCCGCCGATCCAATGGCCGACCAGTGAGCGGGTAGAGGCCTCGAGGAGAAGGGGTGCGGTTGCCATGGCGAAGATCCGAGGGGGAGCCTGCGCACAGTCTAGGAGCACCCCACTCGCTTGAGAACCACCACCAGGCGATTACAATGTTCAATAAATTGAACAATCGAGGCGCAGAAAGCGATGAGCACGCGGGATTTTGAGGCGGCACTGCCCGACCTGCACATGCTGACCGTGATCGCCGAAACGCGCAGTCTCACACAGACTGCGCGCCGTCTCGGGATCGCCAAGTCTTCCGTCAGCGTCCGCCTGAAGGGCCTGGAGCGAGCGCTGGGTGTACCGCTGGTGCGCCGCACCACGCGATCCATCACGCTGACACCGGCGGGACAACAGCTGGTGGAGGAGACACGAGCCTCATTCGCGCACATCGAGCAAGGCATCGCTGGAGTCAGGGATCTCGCCGGTGCGCCGCGCGGGCTGGTGCGCCTCACGGCGCCAGTGGCGTTGGGACGCCAGCACATCGCGCCTGCGATTCCGCAGCTGCTGCAACGCTACCCGGAGCTGCGGCTCGAGCTCGATCTCAACGACCGGTTCGTCAACCTGACTCAGGAGGGATTCGATGTGGCGGTGCGGCATGCGAGCCGCGTCCCCGACTCCCACGTGGCGACCGTGTTGTGCGAGACGCGCTCGCTGCTGCTCGCGAGCCCCGAGTACCTCGCCCGGCGCGGGACCCCGCAGCATCCGGGCGATCTTGCGCGGCATGACTGTCTCCTTTATCTGCGCGACGGCGGCGCGCCCAGCTGGTCCTTCGAGCGGCGCGAACGGCGCGCCAAAGCGGCTGAGCGGGTCAGCGTGCCGGTGAGGGGACCGCTGCGGGCCAATAACAGCGAGGTGCTGCGCGAGGCCGCGGCAGCCGGGATGGGGGTTGGCATGCTGCCCGATTTCAGCGCCTGGAGCGGCGCGGAATCGCTCCCGCTCGTGCCAGTACTGCCGCAATGGCGTCCGGTCGGATTCTTCGGCGAGCGCCTCCAGGCCATCCGGCCGTGGTCACCGCGGACGCCGCGCGCCGTACAGTGCGTCATCGATCATCTGCGCGAGGTCCTCTCACGCGGCTTCAGTCCGCCGCTATAAAGGCGCATGCGCAGTCTGAGGGATATCATCCGATTCCCGTCTGCCTGGCTGGAGTGACGCACCATGGCCTCGAGCTTTACCCGCCGGCGCTCCGTAGTCGTGACGGGCGCGTTCGGCAGTCTCGGAATCGCAGTCGCCCGTACCTTCCGCGAGCAGGGCGCGGGGGTGGCCCTCCTGGGCCGCGGGCAGCCGCCGGCACCGGTTGCGGCGGAATTTCCGGCGCCGCACTGCCTGTTGGGTGGGGTCGACCTGACGCAGGCCCCCGGCGTACGGACCGCAATGGAAACGGTGCGGGGGGCGCTTGGTTCGATCGATGTCCTCGTCAACGTTGCCGGCGGTTTCCGCTGGCAGACCGTGGAGCGCGGCGGTCTCGAAGGTTGGGACGAGATGTTTGCCAGCAACGTCAGGACTGCCGTCGTGAGCACCAAGGCGGCGCTGCCGCAGCTGCTCGCGAGCCCGGCCGGCCGTATCATCAATGTGGGCTCGGGAGCCGCGGCGCGGCAGGCAGGCGCTGGCATGGGGGCCTACGCGGCCTCCAAGGCCGGTGTCCATAAGCTCACGGAGAGCCTGGCTGAGGAGCTGAAGGACCGCGGAATCACCGTCAATGCCGTGCTGCCGGGCGTCATCGATACGCCGCGGAATCGAGTCGACATGCCGAACGCGGACTTTTCGAGCTGGGTGCAGCCCGAGGCCATCGCGGCAGTAATAGCGTTTCTCGCATCGGATCAGGCCGCAGCGGTTACGGGGGCACTGGTGCGTGTCTGCGGCCGGGGGTGAAGAGTAGCCGTCGAGGTGTGTCAGCGCCGTTCGGACGGATGCGGTAGCGGTGCTAGACTCGCTCCCGCCATGGAATCGACTCCTGAATTGGGCAACGCTCCCCGCCGCCACGGCCCCAAGCTGCGTCTGCCGCTCAAGATCACGACCATTTCCTGGTGGGACCTCATCCACACGCTCGGGCCGATTCTGGCCGCGAGCGCTGCCGCCATCTGGCTGGCGCTGCATTTCGTGCGCCCGCTGCCGCCACACACCCTCACCATGAGCGGCGGACCCAAGGGCAGCTCGTTTGAGGCAGACGCCGAAAAGTACCGCGCCTTCCTCGCGGAGAAAGGCATCGAGCTCAAAATTGTCCCGTCGGCAGGCTCCTTGCAGAATCTCGATCGGCTGACTGCGCGGCATTCCCCTGTCGACATCGCGCTGGTGCAGGCGGGTATTACGGCAACGGCGCGACGGGGAAACAGCAGCAATGACCTCGTGTCCCTCGGCAGTATGTTCTATCAGCCGCTCACTGTCTTCTATCGTGCGCGGAGGCCGATTGCCCTGCTGTCGCAGCTGAAGGGCGAACGCATTGCGATCGGCAACCCAGGGAGCGGAACGCGGCTCCTCGCACTCGCACTGCTCGATGCCAACGGGATCGACGCGAAGGGTCCGAGTCAACTCCTCGACATCGAAGGCGAGGCCGCGTACCAGGCGCTACTCGACAAACGAGTGGATGCGATCTTCCTCACCGGCGATTCCGCGCCGACCGCGACGATCCGTGCCCTGCTGCATACCCGCGGCATCCGCATGTTCAATTTCCCCCAGGCCGATGCCTATACGAGGAGATTTCCCTACCTCCACGAGCTGCGGATTCCGCAAGGCACATTCGACCTCGGCGCCAATCTGCCGGCGAAGCCGCTTGCCATGCTGGCCCCGGCGGTCGAGCTGATCGCGCACTCGGACCTGCACCCGGCGCTCTGCGACCTGCTGCTCGAAGCGGCCCAGGCCGTGCACGGCCACGCCACCCTGCTGCAGTCCCTGCACCAGTTCCCGAGCACCTATACCTACGACTACCCATTGGATCCGGAAGCCGCGCGCTACTACAAGTCCGGCAACGGCAGTTTCGCTTACCGTTACCTGTCTTTCCGGTGGGCGAGCCTGGTGACCCGCATCGCGGCAGTGCTCGTGCCCATCATCATCATCCTGATCCCCGGATTACGCTTCCTGCCAAACCTCTATCGCTGGCGCGTGGATGCCCGTATTCACCGCCGCTACGGGGAGCTGATGGCATTGGAGCGCGAAGCGCTGGGCGAGCTGACCCCGGAGCGGCGCGAGGCGCTCAGCGAGCGGCTGGAGGAGATCGAGCGCTCGGTCATTCTGCGCAAGATTCCCGGATCACACGCCGAGCAGATCTATCAGCTGCGCGAGCACATGGAGTTCGTGCGGAAAACTCTCAGCCGGGCGGCGTCGCGCCCAACACCGCAGACACAAGCCGCCGGGATCTGAGCCGCCTTCAGTCGGCCGGCGCGGCCGGCGGGAAGGCATGGCCGTTCAGGGTGAGCCGCCCCCCCGAGTAGTCAATGTGCGTCGTGACCGCGCTCGCTCCAGCCGTCAGATAGCCTTGCTGCTCGAAGGAGGTGAGTTGGGTGGCGAACCTGGGGTTCGAGCCGCCCATCGTCAGAAACTTCTGCACCAGCCCGTTGTCGACCCGCAGGTCTGCGGTGACCTCCGCATGGGTCTTCAGCGCCATGAAGGCTGCCGGCCACTGCAGGTCGGCCGAAGCGAGCCCTCGCGCGCGGATCTTCGCCGACAGGAGGAAACTCCCTTCGGGCATGGTGAAGCCGGCCCGCGGGATGTCGAGCACCGGATCGTGCAACAACAGGTTGGCGCCATATTGGCGCAAGGCGTTCCGGGTGGTGGTCTGACCCTGGACCGGGTTGGCGACCGCCTCGTGCGCTCCACTGCGAAGCGCCTGCAACAGTGACGCGAATGACGGTCCGTCGAGGTGCTCGAAACTCACCGAATAGGCGATGTTCTTCACCTTCACGGCGGCGAAAGTTGCGGCATCCGCCGTGAGGTCGGTGCGCTCGTCGAAGAATTCGCCGTCAGGTTTCGAGGTGCTGGTCACCGAGAGGCGCTGCACGGAGAAGCCTTCATCCGGACGTGGACTGCTGGCGCCCAGCCGCTCGATGGTCAACGTACCGGTGCCGAGATAGAGACCGCCGAACGCCCGTGCGTTGGAGCCGGAATACTCCAGGCCCGCGAACTCGACCATGCCTCGTGCGCCCTGGAAGACGAGCCGCGGTGCGCTCAACTGACCGGTCCAGCCGGCTTGATTACGGGCGGTCCGGATGGTGCCCGTCAGCCCTGCCCATGCAAGGGCGGAGCCGTCGGCCAGCACCAGGCGGAAGGCGGGGCTCGTCAGAGCGGTGGCCGCTCCGCCGAAGAGGCTTACGGTCGTATGAGCCTGCAGGACGGGCCGCGTGCCGAGGACGCCGGACAATGTTTTTTCCACCGGAGCGGGCACGACGAGCGTGGAAACGACGACGGCGAGTGCACCCGCATGCCCCGCGGGGAACGGTCCGTGCCGTATGTTGTTTACTACCGTGAACGTGGCCGAGGAGGGGAGGGCGGCGGCCGTTTTAACGCCCCCAGGCACGGGCAGGTGAAACCCGTAGGTGGCGATCTCGGTGGAGCGGTACACGCCCCGGTGGTACTCACGCTTCACCAGCGTCAGATACGGCACCTGATCGAGCGCCTGCTGCTCGCTGTGTTGCATGCGGCTCTCGATCGCCATGCCCGTTACCCAGGCAATGCCGGGATATGACAATACGATGACGCCACCGATGGCGAGCGCGATCTTCGTCGTTCTGTTCACTGTGCGCCTCCCTCTGGGCATCACTGCCCGGCGCGAAGATATCACAGACTCAGGGCGGCCCTGCCATCCTCAACATGTGACCTAACCCGCGATTCCGGCAATCTTCGCCGACAGCTCCCACAACCGCTTCGCGTCTGCATCATTCCGCGCTTCGCGGGACGGCTCGGCCGGAGCGCATCGGTCGTAGTAACCGCCGCTGCGGCCGGCGACATCCGCGGAGCTTGCGAGGTACACCATGGTTTTCGCGCCCTCTTCCGGCGAGAGGGCGAAGAATCGCTTGGCCACCGCGAGGCCCGCCCGCATCGTTCCGCGGGTGTTGTCACCGAAGCGGGTTGCGACGAATCCGGGGTGCAGGCAGTTGGCCGTGACGCCGGTCCCGGCAATACGCAGCGCGAGCTCGCGCGTGAACAGGATGTTGCAGAGCTTGGTCGTGCCGTAACCCGCCATGCCCTTCTGCGACTGCAGGCGGTCAAAGTCCAGCGTGGCGCGCCGATGCGCTTGCGATGCTGTCGAGACGATGCGGGCGTCGCCGGCCGCACGCAGGCGCTCGAGCAGGAGCTGGGTGAGCACGTAGTACGACAGGTGGTTGGTCGCGAACATCAACTCGAGGCCGTCCTCGGTCTGCTCATTGCTCGCGGCAATGAGGCCGGCGTTGTTCATCAGCACGTGGATCTTCGGTTCCGCGGCGGCGATCTCCGTGGCGACGCGTTTCATCTCGCGCAGGCAGGAGAGGTCGGCGTAGAAGGCGGTGTGCATTGCCGCGGGATTCGCGGCGCGCAAGGTTCGCAATGTCTCGTCGGCGCGATGGCGATCGCGCGCGACGATTACCATGCGCGCACCCTGCTCGGCAAGGCGTCGCGCGGCCACGGCGCCGATTCCAGAGGTTGCGCCGGTGATGACGACGGTTTTGCCTTGCAGCATGCTGCAACCGGGGCCGAGCGCGCTGCGCCTGACTATCCGGGTGACTCGCGAAGGTCCGCGACCGAAGGCGGGTCGGTGACGTCGGGGTTGATCACGCCGAAGGAAGCGGGCGTATGGGCGTAAAAGAGGCGGACTTGCTCCCGCTGCAGCAGCTCGAGCAGCTCCTGCGCCTCTTCGGTCGTGACGATGAACTCCACCTCGACGGTGAGCGTGCCGGCGAGCTCGAAGAAGCGCGCCTCGTGCAGCAGGTGGTGCCGCCCGAAGCCGGCCATCGCCTTGAAGGCGGAGCCGCCGCGGATGCCGAGCTTGTTGCCTTCTTCGAGCAACCACTCCCAGACCGGCCGGCCATGGTGCCGATGCCCCTCGTGCACGTAGAAACGGAAGAGTGAGCCTTGCATGGTCGATCGACTCCGCTGCGCCCAGATCCAGTCTAAGCGCGCCGGCGGCGGCCGGCAACGATGTCGGCCACCGCGACCGCGTGGCCAATCCGCGGCCGACCCAGTAAGCTCGCGGGCGATGATGGAAAAGCATGAGCTGCGCGCCGCCTCATCCCTCGCGGCGGTGTTCTCCGTGCGAATGCTGGGTCTGTTCATGGTGTACCCCGTATTCGCCGCCTTCGCCCGCCACCTGGCCGGCGCGACTCCCTACAAGATCGGCGTCGCGCTCGGCATCTATGGCCTGAGTCAGGGCGCGTTGCAGATTCCCTTCGGGGCGCTCTCCGATCGAATCGGGCGCAAGACGATGATCGTCGTGGGCCTCATCCTCTTCGGGATCGGCAGCGCGGTCGCGGCGCACGCGAGCACCATCGATGGGATGATCGGCGGGCGACTGCTGCAGGGCGCGGGCGCCATAGGGTCGGTGGTCCTGGCGCTCGTCGCCGATCTCACCGCGGAGAACAATCGCACCCAGGCCATGGCGCTCGTCGGGATAACCATCGGTTTCTCCTTTCTGGTAGCCATCGTGACCGGGCCCGCCATCGCGGGGTGGGTCGGGGTCGCCGGTATCTTCTGGCTGATGGTGGCGCTCGCGCTCGCCGGCATCGCGATCACGCTTCTGGTCGTGCCCGTGGCACCGCGTCCGCACGTGCAGCCCGAGGCGGAGACGGTCCCGGCGCTGATCGGCGCGAGCCTGCGCAACCCGGAGCTGCTGCGTCTCAATTTCGGCATCTTCGCGCTGCATGCCATGCTCACGGCGAGCTTCCTGGTGGTGCCGGCGCTGCTGCACGGCACCTTGGCGATGAGCGGCCGCGATCAATGGCGGGTGTATCTGCCGGTGCTGTTGGTATCGGTTGCCGTGATGGTGCCGGCCATCCTGGTGGCGGAGCGCTACCGGCGGATGAAGACCGTGTTGGTCGGGGCGGTCGCGGCACTCGCGGTAAGCCAGCTCATGCTGGCGCTGGGCGGGCAGGACCCGTATCTCCTGCTTGCGGGACTCGTGCTCTTTTTTGCCGGCTTCAACGTCATGGAGGCAAGCCTTCCGTCGCTCGTCACCAGGACTGCGCCGGCGGGATCCACCGGCACGGCGACGGGCATCTACTCCAGCTCACAGTTCCTCGGCATCTTCGCCGGTGGGGTCATCGGCGGCTGGGTGCACCAAGCGGCCGGCACGGCCGCTGTCTTCCTGTTTGCGGCCGCCATCGCCAGTCTCTGGCTGTGGGTCGCCGCCACCATGCGCGGGCAGGGCCTGGGCTATGATGGCGGACGAGTGCCGATGACGGCTCGAAGGGGTTCCGAACGATGAACGCCGCCCCGTACCGTCGCCTGCGGCCGTAAAATGGCAAGGATGCGACTGCTTCCTCTCACGACGCTAGCCGCCCTGTTGTCCCCGCTGGCAGGGCTGCCCACGCACGCGGCCGTGGCGCCGTTCGATCTCGCGGGACCCGATCTGCAGGTGACCGTCACCCGCGGACACGAGACGCTGCCGGTTGCCGAAGTGCCAAATCTCGCCGCCGGCGATCGCCTGCGGGTGCGCGCCGATCTGCCGGCGTCGCAGTCGCAGCGTTACCTGCTGGTCATCGGCTTCCTGCGCGGTGCCACCAATCCGCCCCCGCGCAGCTGGTTTCACGCCTGCGGGACCTGGCAGCAGGATTGCGCGCAGGACGGACTCGATCTCACCGTGCCCCAGGGCGCGGCGCAGGTGCTCCTCTTCCTCGCTCCGAAATCGCGCGGCGACCTGCGGACACTGATCGGCGCCGTGCAAGGCCAACCCGGCGCCTTCGTGCGTACCTCCCAGGACCTCAACCAGGCCACTCTCGACAGCTCGCGGCTCGCGAGCTACCTGCGAGCCGTCCACTCCCTCGATGGGCGCGCGCCCGGCAGATTGAAAGAAGTGGCGCCGCTCCTTGGCCGGAGCCTCTCCATCAAGGTGAAAGCGTCCTGCCTCGATCGCATTGCGGAGCTGCAGGCTTCCTGCCTGATGCAGGGACAGGAGTCGCTCATCCTCAATGATGGCCACAGCACCTCGATCGTCGAGGCGCTGACGACCGGACCGGAGAGCGATCTGGCCATGGAAGCGAGCTACACGCCGCAGCTGAGCTACGGCTACTACAGTCCCTATATCGCATCCGTGCTCGACATCGCGCGGATCTTCGCCTCCTTCGCCAGCGCCCGCTACCAATACATTCCCGCGCTGGCGACGCAGCGCGGCGAGGTGCTGGCGCTGACCCTCAACGCCCCGCCGTCCTTTCACGATCCGAAGTCGGTGCTCGTGACCGCGCTGCCGGCCGTCGAGGCGCCGCAGCCGCCGCCGCTGCATGCGGTCGATCCCAAGGAGATCTATTGCGCGCGCAAGAGCTCGCTGGTCCTGCCGGTGGAGGGCGCGCCGCTCGTATTCTCCACAGGCTACGCGCACGACATGCACCTCAGCCTGACGGGTAGCGACGGCAAGACGATAGACCTGCCCGCCACCGCCGACGCGGAGCAGGGCGGATTCGTGGTCGATACCTCCGGCGTGGGAGCCGCGAGTCTCGGTAACACCGTCCACGGCGCGCTGACGGGGTATTGGGGCTTCGAGCCCTTTTCGGGGCCCACCTTCCAGCTGGTCAATGCCCACGAGGAGGCCTGGCAGCTGGCCGCTGATGAGAGCGCGGCGATCGTCGGGCGGGAGGACACCATCCACCTCGAGGCGAGCAGCGTGAGCTGCATCGACCGTGTCATGGTGCGCGATCCCGCCGGCAAGGAGCTCGAGGCGCAATGGAGGCAGGAACGCCCCAACGAAGTGGAGGTGAAGCTGCCGCTGCAGACCGCGCAGCCCGGGCAGCTGACTCTTCTGGTCCAACAGTTCGGGGCGCGCTCGCCGCAACCCGTGCCGCTGCGAGCCTTTGCGGAGGCGGCCCATCTCGACAGCTTCACTTTGCACGCGGGCGACAGTCAGGGAGTGCTCGTCGGCAGCCGGCTGGATGAGGTGGCGGGGCTTGCCTTGGCCGGCGTGGCGTTCGTTCCGGGCGCGCTCGCGAGCGGCAGCCAGGGCGCCGACCAGCTCACTTTGAGCGCGCAGGACGTGACGGCGGCGGCGGCACTGAAGCCGGGCGATCCCGGGCTGGCCAAAGTCAGGTTGAAGGATGGCAGGGTTCTCGATCTCGAGGCTCTGGTCGCCGCGCCTCGCCCGAGTGTCGTCCTCATCGGCAAGAGCGTGCAGCCCTCGCCGGCGAACAGCGGCAGTCACATTCAGCTGGTGAACGATGACGAGCTGCCCCAGCGGGCGCGGCTCACGTTCTCCGTCCGCGCGAAATCGCCGGCCGCTTTCGGCCGCGATGAGATGATTGAGATAGCGACCGCGGACGGCTCGTACTCGACCACGCTCAGCCTCGCCAACGGCGGCATCACGCTGGAGACGCGCAACGTCGCGATTGCAACGCTCGATCCGGCGCAGGCTTTCGGGCCCTCAGCCTTCGGACCCCTGCAGTTTCGGGTGGTGGCTGGCGGCGTCACGGGCGACTGGCAGCCGCTGGCAACGCTGGTTCGCCTGCCGAAGCTGCGTGAGCTCGTCTGTCCCGCTACCCCAGACCTCGCATGCAAGCTCTCCGGCAGCGGCCTCTTTCTGGTCGACTCGATCGCCACCGATCCGCACTTCGATCATGCCGTGCAGGTCCCGGACGGTTTCCCCGGCTATGCGCTACCCGTTCCGCATCCGAAAGACGGGCAGCTCTTCGTGAAGCTGCGCGACGATCCCACGGTCGTCAATCTGGCCTCGGTCGCTACGCACGAGCTGCCGCCAACCCCGCAAGAGGCGGAGCGCGCCAGCGCCCGGCATGCTGCCGCGAGCCCGCCGGCGAGCGAGCCGCCGCCGAAGCCAACACCTGCGCCGCCCGATTTGAGCTGACCCACATCGCGCGGGACGGGCTGGGCAATCTCGTGCAGCAGGGGTCTATGGGACTTGGGCTTTCAATCAACATGCCTCTTGACTTTCGAGCCTCGAGCCAAAAGAATCCGCGCCCAGCTCAGCCACCCAAGAACTCTATGGACCCAAGCCCTAGTAGCCGCTTCGTCGCCGTCTGACGGCGAGACGTCACAGGGTCGCGGTCCTATGAACCCGCCTCCTCACCGTCTCGCCATCTGACGCGGGGCGGTGCATGCCGTACGACGACTAAGGTCGCGACGGCACGGGAGCCGAAGCCGGCTTCCCCGCATCTCCATGAAGGGCTCTCGACACGGCGCGCGTCGCACGCTGCCTTAAGGGTTGGCGACGCCTCATCGCGACGAGTTTTTTTGAGGATATGCCCATGTCTTATTCTGATGCTTTCACTGCGGTGGCCGATGCCGCGCTGGAGGAGGCCCACGCCGGCGACATCCACGGCGCCTTCGGCACCATTCGGCGCCACGATGTCGGCCCACGCGGCGGCTGGGCGGCACGGCTACGGACGTTGCTCGCCATCTTGGGTCCGGGCCTCATCGTCATGGTGGGTGATAACGACGCCGGCGCCTTCGGGACGTACGCACAGGCGGGACAGAACTATGGCACCACGCTACTGTGGACGCTGCTTCTGCTCGTACCCGTTCTGTATGTGAACCAGGAGATGGTGCTGCGCCTGGGCGCGGTGACGCGCGTCGGCCATGCGCGCCTCATTCTGAAGCGTTACGGCAAGTTCTGGGGCGCCTTCAGCGTCATCGATCTGTTCATTCTCAACGCCCTCACGATCGTGACGGAGTTCATCGGCATCAGCCTGGCGCTCTCCTATCTCGGTGTGTCGCGTCCGCTCGGGGTGCTGGCCGCCGCTGCGGTCGTCATTGCCGCCGCCGGCACGGGCGATTTCCGCCGCTTCGAGCGGTTCTCCCTGCTCCTCGTGCTAGGCAGCCTCCTGCTGGTTCCGGTGCTCATCTGGGTCCATCCGCCGATGGCGCAACTGGCGCACGATTTCATCGTGCCGCAGCTGCCGCAGGGTAGGCTGAGCGAGATCATGCTGCTCATCATCGCCATCGTCGGTACGACGGTCGCGCCCTGGCAGCTCTTCTTCCAGCAGAGCTATGTCATCGATAAGCGGATCACTCCGCGCTTCATGCGCTACGAGCGGATCGACCTGTGCCTCGGCATCGCTCTGGTGGTGCTTGGGGCGGTGGCCATGGTCGGCTTCACGGCCGCGACCTTCGCCGGGCACGCGGAGTTCGGCGCCTTCCGGGACGCGGGCGCGGTGGCGGCAGGTCTGGGCAAGTATGTCGGCCACGCGGCGGGCGTGTGCTTCGCGGTCGCCTTGATCGATGCCAGCGTGATCGGCGCCATGTCGGTCTCCCTGTCCACGGCCTATGCGGTCGGCGATGTGCTCTCGCTCAGGCATTCGCTGCACAATCGGCCGAAGGAGGCCAAGACCTTCTATGTCGTGTACGGCGGACTGATCGCCCTTGCGGCAGCACTCGTGCTGACGCCGGGCACCCCTCTCGGCCTGCTGACCAACGCGGTGCAGACGCTCGCCGGTGTCCTGCTGCCCAGCGCGACGGTGTTTCTGCTGCTCCTCTGTAACGACGAGGAGGTGCTCGGCCCCTGGGTGAACGGGCCCTGGCTCAATCTGTTCACGGGCGTGGTGATCGGAGTGCTGCTGCTGCTCTCGGTGATTCTGACCGCCGCGGTGCTCTTCCCGGGGCTCGGCGCGGCCGCCATGCTCGCGATCCTCGGCGGCGGCTCGGCAATCGGGCTCGTTGCCGCGCTGCCGCGTTTCCTCAAGACCCTGCGCTCACCGTCCTGGCGCATCGACTCGCGGCTGCGGGATGCGTGGCGCATGCCGGCGCTGAGCACGCTGGGACCTGCGCGCATCAGGCCGCTCGCGCGCTGGTCGATGCTCGCGCTGCGAGGTTATCTCGTGATAGCCGGCGGACTCGTGATCCTGAGAATAGTGGAGTTGGCGGGCGTGCATCTCTGCGCGGCACTGACGACCTGATCCGTAGACCGCGGTCACCGGGGCTCACCTGCATTCGCCGCCCAGAAGCCCGGCGCGCAGCTCCGGATTAGGAGGCGCGGGGCCGAGCCAGATCGCGAGGAATGCCCGGGCGAAGTCGTCCCCCGAAATGATGCCCTGCACGGCGCCGTCGACGGAATACTGGATGCCCACACCCGGAATGCGCAGAAACGTCATGCTCTGGCCGGATCCAACGCTTTTCATCCAGCCATTGAGCTGCGCGATACGGCTCTGCAGTCGCGGCAGCTCGCCCGCCGCGCTCTTTTCGAACCCCTCCTGCCAGGCGTCGCGCAACTGACCGGCCGTCACGTGGAAGACGAACCGCAGCTCGACCTCCGCCGGTTGCTGCGAGCTGAGGATGGCCGCGGCATCGGCAGTCCGGTGCGGCACATAGAGCGCGCCCACGTAAACCTTGATCCCGAAGATAGTTGCCTTGCGCAGGCCCAGGCCGTTGAGCGTCAGCGTTTCGCCGTGCACCTGGATCTGCTCCGGGAAGGAGACGCCGTCGCAGTCTCGTGCTGCCGCCGTGCCCGCGACGGCCATGCCCAGGCAGACCAGCGGAGCCGCCCAGGCGCAAGCCGGCAGTGAGGCGGTGCGCGCACGCGTGCTCATGGACCCCTCCTGCCGCCGTCTCTTGCTGTCTCTGCGGCGGCGGCCAAGCCTAGCACGAGGTCAGGGGGAGGACGGCGGCGCTTCCAGTCCCCGATACTCGCAACCGCTGGTGCAGGTCTCATGGATGACGATCCGGCTCAAGCCAGGCAGGCGGGGCGAGAGGCGCTCCCAGAGCCATATCGCGAGGCGCTCACTGGTCGGGTTCTCGAGCCCGGGAATCTCGTTGAGATAGCGATGGTCGAGCGCCTCGTGCAGCGGCGCGAAGCCAGCCGAGAGTGCGGCGAAATCACATACCCAGCCGAGGTGCGGATCGAGCGCGCCCGTGATGTGCACGCCCACCCGAAAGGAGTGTCCATGAAGGCGCGCGCACTTGTGGTCCGGTGGCACGTTGGGCAGCCGGTGTGCCGCCTCGATACGGAATTCCTTGAAGATCTCCATCCGTGGCAATGTACCAAAGCCCATGAAACGCACAATCACCGGTTATCACCGCGATGGCGAGCAGCAGTGGGTGGCCGAGCTCGACTGCGGACACAATCAGCACGTGCGCCACAACCCTCCGTGGGTCAGCCGTCCCTGGGTTACGACGAGAGAAGGGCGCGGCAGCATGCTCGGCACGGCGCTCGACTGCCGCAAGTGCGACCGCGGCGAGCCGCCCGATCGGCCGGCGCCGGCTCGGTGAGAAGCTCCGCGCCAGGGACAGAAAGCCCCCGCCGTCTCGCCAGACGGCGGGGTGCGTGGCAGCTCACGAACCGTTTAACCGCGCCACGAAGTTGCCCTCGCATCGATCGCCGCGAGGCGGGCGTTGCCAATCTGTCCGACGGCCCGCGCAATCGCCTGCCGCTGGCATTCCTGGCTCGCGCCAACCACCCTCGGCGATAGCGAGTCGGATCCCGGACATACCTCCTGCGCGGCGCTCACGATGCGCCGGTAGAGCGCGCGAGTCCTTCGCTCGGTCGAGAGATCGCGCCGGTCGTAGTAAACGTTCGTCTGCAACTCGTCAGCCGATGGCTGGCTGGCCGGTACGACGGGCGATGCGAGCACCGCTGCCGTCGCGAGCATGCCCAGGGCGGCGAAAGCGGCGGCGAGGGCGCGCGGGCGGGCGATCACGGACTGTGCGAGGCGGCTCATGGCGGTGTCTCCTGTCAGAAGTTTGTTCGAGCGACTACATTTCACTTGGACGTGCATATGAGACACTCGGTTTAAACGCCGCGTAAGCCGTCCGGCCACGTATTCGTCCCCGCCGACCACGGGTCCGTCACTTCTCGTGAGTGCGGGGCGTTGCGAGAGGCCAGACCGGGGGTGACCCAAGGCCGGACACCGGGCCGCCATGCGTAGTCAACTCAACGGACTCGTCCCTGCCACCGGCGGAATCGTCCCTGAAAATGCGCCGTATCGCTGGCGCGCACTCCGATTTGCGCCATCTTCGCGTAATCTATGTGCATGACTCCGCGCGTCCGTCCGCCCCTTGTGATCGTCACGGCTTTCTGGGCGTACGTCGCCGCCTCCAATGTGATCTACGCGCACAGCATGCAGGAGAGCCTGAGCGCGATTGACATGCCGGACGTCTTTGCAGGCTGGGAGGCGCGTCTGCTGCAGCATCTTTTCCTTTATCCCTTGCTCCTTGCCGGCGTCTGGGGTTCGCTGCGCATCGGTTGGCAGCGGCTCAGCGGCTGCCTGCCGCTGCAGTTGCTGATAGGTGGCGCATTCGCGGCAGCCGCGTCGCCCGCGCTCTGGCTGGGGGAATGGCTGATGAACGCTTCGTCGCGCCATGCCCACTATCAAGAGAGTTGGGCGAGCGCCTCCGGAGTCATGCACCAAATGCCGGGCGCGGAGCTGCCCGTCTGGCTGGCGAGCGCCACCACGTTCCTTCTGACTTACGGGTTTGCCCTCGCCCTGCTGAGCGGGTTCGACTTCTACCGCCGCTTCCGTGACTCGCAGATCCGTGCCGCGGCATTGGAGCGGGCGCTCGCGGCCGCGCATCTGGCAGCTCTGCGTATGCAGCTCTCGCCGCATTCTCTCTTCAACCTGCTGCACACCATCCGCGGGCAGATCGATTGGGACCCGGCGACCGCGCGCACGATGATCGTGCAGCTCGGCGACCTGCTGCGCCGCCTGCTCAATGCGGGTGAGCGGGAATATTCCCGTCTCGCCGACGAAATGCAGTTCGTGCGTCTGTACCTCGAGCTGCAGCAGCGGCGCTTCACGGACCGGCTCGCCATCGAGGTTCCGCAGCCCGCAGCACTGCCGCCGGCATGGGTGCCGAGTCTCATCCTACAGCCGCTCGTCGAGAACGCCGTCGTGCATGGGTTGGCGGGTCACCAGGGGCCGGTCATCGTGCGCGTGTCGGCCACGGGCGAGCGTGGCGAGCTGATTCTTCGAGTCACCAACACCGTGGCCGCGGAGCGTCCCGCTCGCGAGGGGGGGATAGGACTCAGGAACGTGCGCGACCGGCTAGCCATTCAATTCAGCGAGCGGGCCGCTTTGCGCTCGGAGCCCGAAGCGGACGGGGAGTGGATCGCTGAGATCCGCCTGCCGCTACTCACCGAGGTACTCGAGACCGCTCCCGCTGCAGGAGAGGCGGTCGGACCTGCGGTGTCGGCGGAGCCACTTTGATGCTCGATGTGATGATCGTGGACGACGAGCTCGCGGGCCGGCGCACGTTGCGGGAGTGTTGCGCACGCGAGTCCGATCTCAACGTGGTCGGCGAGTATGGCGACAGCCGTGCCGCTCTCGAGGCCATCCGGGCGAAGCCGCCGCACCTGCTGTTCCTCGACATCCAGATGGATTTGCTCGACGGTATATCGCTTGCGCGTTCGCTCGATCCAGCAGCCCTGCCGCTCATCGTATTCGTCACCGCTTACGACCAATATGCCCTCGACGCATTCGACATCAGCGCGGTGGATTACCTCCTGAAGCCGTTCGACGACGATCGCTTTCGTCGCACGCTCGAGCGGGTGCGGCGCCGGCGGGAGGCGGAAACCGCGGCGCAGCGCCAGGAGGCACTCGCCGCAGTGCTGGCGCGCATCGAGCGGGGGGCAACGACCGTGGACGTCAGGCCGCGGGTCCTCGCGGAGTGTGGCAGCCGCATGCACATGCTCGATGTGGCGCAGATCGAGCTCGCCGAGGCGGACCGCAACTACGTCAAGCTGATCGTCGGGGGCGACACGTTTCAGGCGCGCAGCACTTTGCAACAGGCGGAAAAGACACTACAGTCCCAGCCCATGTTGCGTATCAGCCGCTCGTGTCTCGTGAACATGAACCATGTGCGGGAGGTGAGCCGCACGCCGCGGGGCGATTTCATCCTGGTACTCGCGGGGGGCGCCACCGTGACGAGCAGCGAGGGCTTTCGCGACATGGTGCGCCAGCACCTCGAGCGATTGAAAGTCCGGGCCTGCTGAGGGTAGACCCATGCCACCGCCCGACGCGGTCGCCGAGCCGCAAGACAGCGGCCGGGAGCACGGCAAGCGCACCGGGATGCTGGCGCTCAGCATCCTGGCCGGCATCAATCTGCTCAACTACCTCGACCGCTACGTGGTCTCGGCGGTGCTGCCGGACTTGAAGCGCGCGCCGATGCACCTCAGCGACTCCGAGCTCGGCTCGCTGATGAGCGGCTTTCTCATCGTCTACATGCTCACGGCGCCGCTATTTGGGCGCAGGGGCGATCGGGGCTCGCGGCCGAAGCCGATCGCGATCGGCGTCTTCGTTTGGAGCCTTGCCACCGGCCTCTCGGGACTCGCGCGCAGCTACGTGCAGCTGCTCTGCGCGCGCGCCGTGGTCGGCATCGGAGAGGCCGCGTATGCGACCATCGCGCCTTCGCTGCTCGCGGACTTCTTCGGGAAGCGCACGCGCGGGCGTGCTTTCGCCATTTTCAACATGGCCATCCCCGTGGGCGCGGCGCTCGGTTATATCGTGGGAGGCGTGGTGCGCCAGCATTTCGGGTGGCACGCTGCATTCTATGTTGCCGGGGTGCCGGGCGTGATTCTCGCAGCCTGGATTCTGCGTCTTCCCGATCCCCCTCGCGGCGTCCGGGACGATGAAGATGAAGCAGTGCTTGCGCCACAAAAAACTGACGGATGGTCGATCTACCTGCGCCTCCTGCGCGGGCGCGTGTATCTGCTCACAGTGCTCGGCTACGCCGCCTACACGTTTGCTCTCGGCGGCCTGGCGTACTGGATGCCTACCTTTCTCGAGCGGGTGCGTGGTATCCCTGACGAGCAGGCTTCCGCGGGATTCGGTGCAATCGTGGTGATCACCGGTTTCCTCGGCACGTTCGTGGGTGGCTGGCTCGGCGACTACTGGCTCAAATACTCTCGCCAGGCGTATCTGTGGCTGTCCGGTTGGACCGCCTTGCTCGCGGTGCCGGCCGTATGGCTTGCGCTCTCCGCCGGTGCGCCCGCGGTTTTCTATCCGTCACTCATCGCCGCGGAGCTGCTCCTCTTCATGTCCACCGGGCCGATCAACACCGCGATCGTCAACCTGGTGAATCCCCTGGAGCGCGCTTCCGCGGTGGCGCTGAGCGTCTTCGCGATCCATCTGCTCGGAGATGTACCCTCGCCTTACGTCATCGGCAAGCTGTCCGATGTCTCGACGCTGGGTGCTGCGGTGATGATCGTCCCCGGCGCCGTAGTGATCTGCGGGGTCCTGTGGTTGGCGGCGGCGCGCGTGGGCGCCTCGCTGGCGGGCTCGGCTTCGGGATGACGGCGGCCACCGACGATCGCGTCGTCAAGCTGATGTTCTCCCGGGATCTCAACTGAGCCCCCGGAGCGGACGTGGGATTCAGCGCGAGACGAAAGCCCGCTCGATCACGTAGTCGCCGGGCTCACCGATTCCCGGCGAAATCTCGAAGCCGCGTCCATCGAGCAACGTGCAGGTGTCCGTGAGCATCGCCGGGCTGCCGCAGACCATCACGCGGTCGCTCCCCGGGTCGAGCGGTGGAAGTCCCAAGTCGTAGGACAGACGTCCGGACTCGATCAGGGTCGTGAGGCGCCCGCGGTTGGCGTGCGGCTCGCGCGTGACGGTGGGGTAGTAGTGCAGCTTCTCTCGCACCCATTCACCGAGGAGCTCATGAGCCCCCAGGCTCTCGATGCGGTCCTCGACTACGGCCGTTTCCCGCGCCCAGCGCACGCCATGCACGAACACGATTTGCTCGAAGCGCTCGTAAATCTCCGGGTCCTTGATGAGCGCCATGAAGGGCGCCGCCCCGGTGCCGGTGGAGAGCATGTAGAGCCGCTTGCCAGGCTTGAGATCGTGCAGCACCAGCGTGCCCGTGGGCTTGCGGCTGACCAGGACCTCGTCACCCTGGCGAATGTGCTGCAGGCGTGAGGTGAGGGGACCGTCAGGGACCTTGATGCTCAGAAACTCGAGGTGCTCCTCGTGATTGGCGCTCGCGATGCTATAGGCGCGCAGCAGCGGGCGGCTGTCCACATGCAGCCCCACCATGACGAACTGGCCGTTCTCGAAGCGCAGCCCCGAGTCCCGCGTCGTGGTGAACGTGAATTGCGTATCCGTCCAGTGCTGGACGGAGAGAACACGCTCGCTGCCTATCGCCGCCAAGAGGGTCACCTGCCTTTTGGGCTGTTCCGGCCGGATATTCCGGTAGCGCCATCTTACCGGGGTCATTGGCCGGCGTGGCGCCAATGGGCTATGCCATCATAATCGCGCGTTATCAGAGAGCCTTCAGGCCCAGGGGGATGGCATGACCGATCCAAATGCGCTTGCCGCGCTGGAGAACCGCGTCACGGAGCTTGCGCGCCACATCGCACGCCTCGAAGACACCCACGCAGTCACGTACCTGCAGTACAAGTACGGTTATTACATCGACAAGTGCCTCTACGACGAAGCCGTGACGCTCTTCGCCGACACCGGCGAAGTCCGCTTCCTCAACGGCGTCTACCGCGGCAAGGCCGGGATCCGGCGCCTCTACTGCAACTGGTTCCGCAAGTACTTCACCGGCGGTGTGAATGGCCCTCTGCGCGGGCTCCTGCTGGATCACCTGATGCTGCAGGACGTCGTCGATGTCGCCGCTGACGGCCTCACCGCCAAGGGCCGATTCCGCTGCGTGCTGCAGGGCGGCTGCCACGAGAGCATGCCCGATCCCATCCCGAACTTTCCCCGGCAGTTCTGGGAGGCCGGCATCTACGAGAACACGTATGTCAAGGAGGACGGCACCTGGAAAATCAAATGCCTCCACTACAACATGCTCTGGCGGGCCGACTACCACCAGGGCTGGGCCAACAGCGTCATTCACCTGCCGCCCATCACGCGCGCCTATCCTGATGACCCCAACGGCCCCGATGAGCTTCTGCCGGAAACTCCCAAGAGCTGGCCGGAGACGCGGGTAGTGCCGTTCCACTATCCGCATCCGGTGACGGGCAAGCGGTGGGGAGACACGTGAACACGACAATCCAGCGCGATGTCAGCGAGCTCGTAGCCCTTTCTGAAGTCACGGATGTGCTTGGCCATCCAGCCTCGCGCTGCCTCGACGTCGCGTCGGGTGATGGCCTCGAGGATGCGCTGCTGCGCGGCCGCGATGCGCGAGCGCGCCTGCGGAACCTTGTCGATCATGACACGCAGCGAAGGCTCGAGAAGGTCGAGGAGCGGCTCCTGCGCCAGGGCGAGCACCTGATTGTGGGTGGCACGTCCGACGCAGCGGAAGAATTCCGCGGCCTGATGCACGGCCTTCCCGGTCTCCGTATTGCCAGCGGCGAATTGCTGGCGGGCCGCGGTAATGCTGTCGAGGTCCGCCGCCGTGCGGTTCCGCGCGGCGATCTCGGCGATGGGCGGCTCCAATTGTGTCAGCGCCTCCCAAACTTCGAAGAAGGTGACGTCATGCAGCGCGAGGGCCCGGCTGACATCCTTGGCGACGGCGCGGTGCTGCGGCCGGCTGACGGTCATGAGCTTGGAGCCTGGGCGCCGCTCCAGCAACCCACCGCTCTCGAGTTCCCGCAGCGCCTCGCGCACGGTGGAGCGGTTGACGCCGAACTGGCGGGCGAGCTCCGTTTCGGAAGGCAGCCGCTCACCTTCGCGCAGCTCGCGGCTCAGAATGCGCTCGGCGATCGCGGCGGCCACCTTGCGGTAACCCGGTACCCGCAGGATCTGAGCGAATGGGACGCTCATGCCGCGCTTTCGTAGAGCTCACGGCCGATGAGCATGCGGCGGATCTCCTGCGTGCCGGCGCCGATCTCATAGAGTTTCGCATCGCGCAGGAGCCGCCCGGCCGGAAACTCGTTGATGTAACCGTTGCCGCCCAGCGCCTGGATCGCCTCGAGCGCGACCCGCGTGGCATTCTCCGCAGCGAAGAGGATGCAAGCCGCCGCATCCTGCCGCTTGACTCTTCCTGCATCGCAAGCGTTTGCCACCGCGTAGACGTAGGCCCGGGAGGCGCTGAGTGCCGTATACATGTCAGCAACCTTCGCCTGCATCAGCTCGAACGTACCGATCGGCTGGCCGAACTGCTTGCGCTCGTGCACGTAGGGCAGGACTAGATCGAGCGCCGCCGCCATGAGGCCGAGCGGGCCGCCGGCGAGCACTACCCGCTCGTAGTCGAGTCCGCTCATCAACACGCGCGCACCGCCGTTCTCCTGCCCGAGTAGGTTGGCCGCCGGCACCGCACAATCGTCGAACACGAGCTCGCAAGTGCTGGAGCCGCGCATGCCGAGCTTGTCGAGCTTTTGCGCAGTCGTGAAGCCGCGCCAGCCACGCTCCACGATGAATGCAGTGATGCCGCGAGCGCCCGCGGCTGGATCGGTTTTCGCGTAGACGACGAAAACGTCAGCGTCCGGTCCGTTCGTGATCCACATCTTGCGGCCGTTGAGCACGTAGCTGTCGCCACGCCGCTCCGCGCGCAGCTGCATCGAGACGACGTCGGAGCCGGCCTGCGGCTCCGACATGGCGAGTGCGCCGACGTGCTCCCCGCTGACGAGCTTTGGGAGATAGCGGTCGCGCTGCGCATCGGTGCCGTTCAGGCGCAGCTGATTGACGCAGAGGTTGGAGTGCGCGCCGTACGAAAGTCCCACGGCGCCCGAGGCGCGCGAGATCTCCTCCATGGCGACGGTATGGGCGAGGTAGCCGAGGCCCGCGCCGCCCCAGCGGTCCGGCACCGTGATACCGAGGAGGCCGAGAACCCCGAGTGCCGGCCAGAGATCGCGCGGAAACTCATTGCTCTGATCGATGTGGGCGGCACGCGGGGCGATCTTCTCGGACGCGAAGCGGCGCACCTGCTGGCGGATCTCGTCGATGCCCTCGCCGAGGCCAAAATCGGTGTCTACGGGTGAGTTCGCGGACATGAGCTTGTCATCCGTCGGGGTGGAATCGTATGATTGTCCGACAATTAGGCCATCGTGACAAGCCCATGCCCCGTATCGCCTCTCGCCTCGATACCCGCTCGCAGGAGTTCCGCGACAATGACAAGGCGATGCGCGAGCTCGCCGCCGAGCTCAAGGCCGAAGTGACTCGCGCGGCCGCGGGCGGATCATCCCAGGCGGTGAGCCGGCACCGCGCGGCCGGCAAGCTCACGGCCCGCGAGCGCATCCAGATACTTCTCGACACCGGCAGCCCGTTCCTCGAGCTCTCGCAGCTCGCCGCGCACGGCATGTACGGGGGGGGTATCGCCTGCGGGGGCCTCATCACCGGCATCGGGCGGGTGAGCGGCCGGGAGTGCGTCATCGTCGCCAACGACCCGACCGTCAAGGGCGGCACCTACTACCCGATCACGGTGAAGAAGCACCTGCGGGCGCAGGAGATCGCGCGCGAGAACCACCTTCCCTGCGTCTATCTGGTGGAAAGCGGCGGCGCGTTCCTACCGGCGCAGGACGAGGTGTTTCCGGACCGGGAGCACTTTGGGCGGATCTTCTACAACCAGGCGACGCTCTCGGCCGCTGGTGTCGCGCAGATCGCAGTCGTGCACGGCTCGTGCACTGCTGGCGGCGCCTACGTGCCCGCCATGTCGGATGAGAACGTCATCGTGCGCGGACAGGGCAGGGTGTTCCTTGGCGGACCGCCGCTCGTGAAGGCCGCGACGGGCGAGGACATCGATGCGGAGTCGCTGGGCGGCGCCGAAGTGCATTGCCGCGAGTCAGGTGTGTGCGATCACTACGCCGAGAATGACACGCATGCGCTGTCCATTGCGCGCCGCATCGTGGGCCGGCTGCGGCCGCCAGCGGATACGTCGCCCCCGCAGGCGGCCCGCGATCCTCATTACGATCCGCGCGAGCTCTATGGGGCGGTGCCTGCGAGCCTGCGCCGGCCGTACGATGTGCGCGAGGTGATCGCCCGACTGGTGGATGGCTCGGAGCTCGACGAATTCAAGCAGCTCTACGCCACGACGCTGGTGTGCGGCTTTGCGCACCTCGCAGGTTTCCCCATCGGCATCCTGGCCAACAACGGCATTCTGTTCTCCGAGAGCGCCCTCAAGGGGGCGCATTTCATCGAGCTTTGTGCCCGCGAGCGCATTCCGCTCCTTTTCCTGCAGAACATCACCGGCTTCATGGTCGGCCGCCGGGCCGAGGCGGGCGGCATCGCCAAGGACGGCGCCAAGCTCGTCACCGCGGTGGCCTGCGCGCAGGTTCCGAAGCTCACCGTCATCGTCGGGGGCAGTTACGGCGCCGGCAACTACGCGATGTGCGGACGCGCGTACTCACCGCGACTCCTCTTTCAGTGGCCCAATTCACGCATCTCCGTCATGGGTGGGGAGCAGGCGGCGAGTGTCCTCGCGACCGTGAAGCGCGGGCAGCTCGAGAGTTCGGGCGGCAGCTGGACGGCAGAGGAGCAGGAGGCTTTCAAACAGCCGATCCGCGAGCAGTACGAGCGCCAGGGCCATCCCTACTACGCCTCCGCGCGGCTCTGGGACGACGGCGTGATCGACCCGCTCGAGACGCGCCGGATCCTGGGTCTCTCTCTCGCTACGGTGCGCAATGCGCCCGCCGCGGACACGCGCTTCGGGCTCTTCCGCATGTAACGGCCACTTTCGAGCGACCCGCATGGCAAACCTGATCCGAAGTCTCCTCGTGGCCAACCGCGGCGAGATCGCCTGCCGCATCTTTCGCACGGCCCGCAGGATGGGCATCCGCACGATCGCTGTTTATTCCGACGCGGATGCCTCTGCGCGGCACGTGCGCGAGGCCGACGAGGCCGTCTGCATCGGTCCGCCGCCGGCGGCAGAGAGTTATCTCAGCATTGAGGCGATCATCCGCGCCGCGCGCAAGGCCGGTGCCGAGGCGGTCCACCCGGGCTATGGGTTTCTGTCGGAGAACGCACAGTTCGCCCAGGCCTGCCTCGAAGCAGGGCTCGTGTTCGTGGGTCCTTCTCCCGCTGCGATCGCCGCCATGGGCTCGAAGAGCGTGGCGAAGGCGAGCGTGCGGGCGGCGGGGGTACCCGTGCTGCCCGGCTACGACGGCGAGCGCCAGGACATCGAGCATCTCGAGGCGCGCGCGCTCGAGGCGGGCCTGCCGCTCATCGTCAAGCCCGCCGCCGGCGGCGGCGGCAAGGGCATGCGCGTGGTGCATGCCACGAAAGAGTTGCACGAAGCCCTGACGGCCGCGCGCCGGGTGGCGGAGAGCGCCTTCGGCGACGGCACGCTTCTCATCGAGCGGTATCTGCCCGAGCCGCGGCACATCGAGGTGCAGGTGTTCGCCGATGCCCAGGGCAACTGTGTGCATCTCGGCGACCGCGACTGCTCGGTGCAGCGCCGGCACCAGAAATTGCTCGAGGAGGCGCCTGCCCCGGCCATGCCGCAGCCGGTGCGCGAGGCGCTGCGCGCCGCCGCGGTGCTGGTGGCGCGCAATATCGGCTACCGCAGCGCCGGCACGGTCGAGTTTCTCTTCGACGGGCGAGACTTCTTCTTCCTGGAGATGAACACGCGGCTGCAGGTGGAGCACACCGTCACGGAAGCGGTCACCGGGCTGGACCTCATCGAGTGGCAGTTGCGGGTCGCCGCGGGCGAGCCGTTGCCGCTCGCTCAAGCACAAATCCGTCTCGACGGTCATGCCATCGAGGCACGGGTCTGCGCCGAGGATCCGGAGCGCGACTTTTTACCGAGCGCCGGCACGCTGCATCTGGCGGAGTGGCCGCGCGGCGAGTCGCTGCGAGTCGATGCCGGCTTCGAGAGCGAGGATGCCGTGCCGCCCGTGTACGATTCCCTCATCGCCAAGATCATCGCCTGGGCGCCCACGCGCGAGCAGGCGGCCGCGCGGTTGGCCGATGCGCTGGACCACACGTACCTCGCCGGCATCCACACCAACGAGCGTTGGCTCGCTCGGGTCCTGCGCTCCCGGGTCTTCCTCGAGGTGCGACACAGCGTGGCATTGCTCGACCGGGGTGCGGCGGAATTCTCGCAGCCTCACGAAGTGACGCCTGCCGCACTCGTGTTGGCCGCTCTCGCTGCTCGCCAGGCCCCCAATGCGCGCGGCGCGAGCGCACGGCGTGCGGCACCCAGCCCCTGGGAAGTGAGCGACGGCTTCCAGCCGAACCTGCCGGCACGCATCGAGCTGACACTGTCCACCGGCGGACGCCCGCATCGGGTGCAATTGACACTGGAGGACGGGCAGCCCTGCGAGGCGTTCCTTCCCGCACCCGCCGAGAAGTCCGCGCGGCAGGATGTCGGCACGCGCCTGCGACTCGCCGGCGTGACGGTCACGGAGAGCGCGGTCACAGCGGTGCTAAACGATGAGCGGCACAACGCCCGCTGGTTCCTGTGCGGCGCGCAACTCCATCTCTGGAGCGGCAATACCCATCAGGAATTGCTCATCGATGATCCGCGCACCCAGGAATTCACCGCGAGTGCCGCGAGCGGCGGACTCACGACACCGCTCCCGGGCGTCGTATCGGCGGTGACGGTGCAGCAGGGTCAGGCCGTCACAGCCGGCGAAGTGCTGATGGTGATCGAAGCGATGAAGATGGAGCACAGCATCACAGCTCCCTACGACGGCGTTGTGCAGACTATTCACTTCGCTCGCGGCGACCGGGTACCGGAGGGCAGCGAGCTGCTCGAGCTGTCGCGAGCGGGCGACAGCGGCAGTTAGGTTCGGTTCAGGCAGGCGTTCGTAGAATTGCCAAGCTTGAACAGGAGGCAATGACTACGATGAACAAATCTTTGTTGCTGGGCGCGGCTGTTGGTACGGCGTTGGCCGTGGGCGCCGGTGCCGTAGCCGGTCTCAAGATGATGAACAAGGGTCCGCAATATGCGCAAGTGGTGCAGGTCATTCCGATCACGAAGATCATTCGCACCCCGAAGCAGGATTGCCACGATGATTCCGTGGTCCATCAACGTCCGTCACGCGATGATCACCATATCGTCGGCACCGTTGCCGGCGCGGTCGTCGGCGGCTTGCTCGGCCACTACGTGGGCGGCGGCACGGGGCGCGACCTCGCGACGGCCGTGGGTGCGGCGGGCGGCGGCTACGCAGGCAACCGCATCGAGAACCGCATGCAGAAAGGCAACACCTACACGACGACCGAGCACAAATGTGCGACGGTCTACGAGCGAACTGTCCGGGAGGAAGGCTACAAGGTGCGCTATCGGCTGGGTGACAAGGAGGGCACGGTCCGCATGGACCATGATCCGGGCCAGCGCATCCCGGTCGATCACGGTCAGTTAGTCCTGGGCGATGACGGCTCGCAGACGGGGTGAGGCCGTCGAGACATAGCGCGAGTCCTTGGCGTAGAAGCGCCAGGGACGGCGCGCCCACTCGCCGGCGTAATCGACCCCGATGCGTGGGCTGCGCGCGATCGCCGGCGGCTCGTGGCCGCGCGAGCGGCGCGAGCTCTCGAGCCACAGAACATCGCCGCAGAGGTCCGCGCCGTTCAATCGCTTGTCGATGTCCATCGCCCGGCAGAGCAGCCCCGGTCCCCACGTCTTGTCCTTGATCCCCGTCACAGGCTCCAACGCGCGCAGCAGCACTGCATGCGGCACCCCCTTCGCCTCCGTCACGATGTTGAGGCAGTGCCAGAAGCCGTAGATGAAGTACACGTACGCATGGCCGGGCGGACCGAACATGACCTCGGTCCGCGGCGTACGGCCGCGGGAGGAGTGGGCCGCCAGGTCCTCCGGGCCCTGGTAGGCCTCGGTCTCTACGATTCGGCCTACGCGTCGCGCGCCGTCCACGGCGTGGACCAGGTGCATGCCGATCAGCTCGCGGGCAACGGTGAGCGTGCCCCTGGCATAGAAATCGCGAGTTATTTTCCGTGTCGGCGGCATGCACCATGCATGTTACAATGTAGGGTGGGCGCGAGGGGGCCAAGGGGTTTGCTGGAATGGGACTGATGCGAAGGCTGAATCGGCGAAGCTGCGACTCCAGCTGGAGGGCCACGGGCATGCGGCTGGCGGCTGGTATGGTGGGGTCCCTGCTGGCCACGGTGAGCCACGCGGCGGTGTTCACCCTGCCGCCGGACGGCAGCTCGCTCATCGGGCAGGATCAGCAGATCCAGTCGGTGAAAACCGACACGCTGCTCGACCTCGCTCGCAGGTACAGCGTCGGGTATTGGGAGATCCAGGAAGCCAATCCCAAAGTGGACATGTGGCTGCCGGGGCAGGGCACCAACGTCACCATCCCCGGGCGCTTCATCGTACCGACCGTCGAGCACAAGGGCATCATCATCAACCTGCCGCAGCATCGGCTCTTCTACTTTCCGAAGGCGCGCCGGCATGAGCAGCCGATCGTGATCACTTACCCGGCGAGCCCCGGGGAGGGTGACTTCCCGACGCCCGTCGGCGTGACACACATCGTCCGCAAGGTGCCTCATCCCGTCTGGATACCGACCGCGCACATCCTCAAGGCACACCAGGAGGCCGGTGACCCCATCCCGAAGGTCTGGCCGGCCGGACCGGACAATCCGATGGGTGAGTGGGCGCTCGAGACCAGCCTGAGTCACGGCGAGATCTACATTCACGGCACCAACAACCCCATGGCGATCGGCATGTCAGTCACACATGGCTGCGTGCGTCTGTATCCTGAAGACATCGCGGCCCTCTTTCCGATCGTGCGCGTGGGTACGCCGGTGACCATAGTGAACGAGCCAGTGCTGGCGAGCCTCCAGGGCGGCGAGCTATACCTCGAGGTCCATCCGCCGACCACCAGCGCCGATCACACGCCGGCGCCGCCGGACTTCGACAAGATCTCTCAGATCATCGATACGGCCCTCGGCAAGAACGTGGTCGCCATCGACTGGGACAAGGTGCGCGAGGTCGCCACCCAGGCGAACGGCATCCCGCAGCTCATCGGCCTTCAGGCCGATTACACTCCGCCGGCCAATGCGCCCGGAGCGCCCCAGCAGTCGCAGCCGGCACAGCAGACGACGCAGCAGACAACGCAGCAGCCGTCGCTCAGCGCACCGCGGCACTCAGCGAGCGAATCTGCCGGAGCAACTTGACGACGGCGCTCGCGCGCGAGAGCAGCGCCACACCGGCGCTCACCTTGCCGATCCAACCCACCAGGCGCCGCTCGCGCATCATGACGAACAGGGTTGCGAGCGAAACGAGCCACGCGAACGGATGACTCGCGGCTGAGGTGGGCGCCCGCCGTGTCCACTGGGAGAGCTGCGCCGCCGGACTGAGCTCGGCGAGACGATAAGCGATCTCGAGTCTTTGCTGCTCGCAGCGGGCGATCAGCGTGCGCCGGCGCGCCTCGAGCTCATGGAGCCGCCTCATGATTCGCCTCCGTCGGTGCCGCCCACGCGGCGCTGGTCATGCTCGAACTGTCCGAGTGTGCCCGAGAGCAGCGGCGGCCGCCCGCGGAAGATGCGTGCCCCGATCATGCCGCAAATCACGGCGAGGATGACCAGGACGACCATGCTCCCTATCAGCCCCGCCATGCGATGCGTCTGCCACACCGCGATGATCACCGCCGTCAGCGCGAATACGATCGCGAGCAGTGCGCAGGCGACCGCCGCAAAACCCCACAGGAGGAGTTGTGCGACATAGACGAGATAGATCTCCGCCTCGACGGCGGCGAGATCGAGGCGCGTCTTGACGGAGTCGAGGAACGCGGCGATGAGGCCGCGAACGAGACCCGGCCCGCGCGGCGCGGCCTCCCCCTCGGCCTCTGCAGCCGGCTGCGCGATCTGATCATTCATCAACGGCGGCCCATCAGGAGGCCCAGGAGCAGCGCAACACCGCCGGCGACCGCCACGGCCGTCCATGGGTTGTCATGCACGTAGCCGTCGAGCACCTCGGCGCGTCCCTTGAGGTCGCGCTCGATCTCGCTCAGCCGACTGCGCAGGGCGTGCAGCGAGCGCTCGGCGGTCTGCCGCGCCTCCTCGGTCAGGTCCTCTGCGTTCTCTGCGCTTGCCCGCAAGAGTGTTTCGGCATCTCTCACCAGCGTCTTGATGTCTTCGGCGAGCTTTCCGGCATCGAACTGTGGGCTCATGGCACTGTACTCGGCTGGGATTATCGAGCCAGTTTAGCCACCGACAGTGCCGCGCGCACCATGGGCAGCTCCTCGTCGACGGGTATCACCCAGACACGCGCCCGGCTACCGGCCGCGCTGATGCGCGACTCGCTGCCGCTCGCGGCCTGATTGGCGGCGCGATCGAGCGCAATGCCCGCCCACTCGAGACCCGTGAGGATGCGTGCGCGCACTTCCGCGACGTGCTCGCCCACGCCGCCGCCGAAGGCGATGCCGTCGCAGCCGCCGAGCACGGTGAAATAGGCGCCGAGGTACTTCCGCGCCCGGTAGCAGTAGAGCTCGACCGCGAGCCGAGCCCGATCATTGCCGCTGTCGAGCAGCGACTGCGGGTCACCGGTCTCGCCGGCAACGCCGGCGAGACCGGAGCGCTCGTTCAACATCTCCACGACCTTCTCGCCGCTCACCCCGAGCTGCCGCTCGAGGTACGGCACGATGGCGGCGTCGATGTCCCCGGAACGGGTGGCCATGACCAGGCCCTCGAGCGGTGAGAAGCCCATCGAGGTATCGAGCGGCCGGCCACCGTCGAGCGCCGCCATGGAGCAGCCCCCGCCGAGCTGCACGGTCACGAGCTTGCCGCCCGCCGGAAGCTTGGGCTCGAGCTCACACCAGCGCTGCCAGATCGCCTGGTGCGCCAGCCCGTGAAACCCATAGCGGCGGATACCGAGCTGCGCGCCCAGCTCCGGTGGTAGCGCGTATTCCGCAGCGACGCGGGGGAGGGCCGAAAAGAAGGCGGTGTCGAAGGCCGCCACTTGCGTGACGCCCGCGCCAAAGACCTCGCGCGCCGCGTCGATCCAGCGGACGGCCACGGGGTTGTGCAGCGGCGCCAGCTCGGAGAGCCGCGAGATTGCTGCGCGCGCGGCGTCATCGATGAGCGCAGGACCGGTGAAGCGCGTGCCGCCATGGACGACGCGATGCGCGATGGCAGTGGGATGCCCCTGCAATTCTCCGAGGAAGGCGCGCAGCGCCGCCGCGGGATCCAGCCCGGCGCCGGTCAGATGCCGTGCCGCCAGCCGCCGCGGTGGCGGCACGGCTTCGCCGGACCCCGGATCCGCCTGATAGGCGGCCAGTTTGACCGAGGTACTGCCGGTGTTGACGGTCAACACGATCATGAGCGGTTTATATTACGCACTCGCATTGCTCCTGCATCAGCCGGGAGGCTCCAGTGGATACACAAGCGGTACGTACACGCCTGCTCATGCGCCGGGAGGAGCTCCAGACGCGGGCGAGCAGAGCCAGCGCAGACTTGCGGCACGAGTCCGATCCCCTCAGCGCGGATTTTGCCGAGCAGGTGACTCAGCGCGAGTCCGATGACGTGCTCGGGGCCATTTCCGAGTCGGCGCAGCAGGAGTTGCGCCTGCTGCAGGCGGCCCTGCGGCGACTCGAAGAGGGCCGATACACCACCTGCGCGGTCTGCGGCGAGGCCATCGAGGAGGAAAGGCTGCAAGCGGTGCCTTATACAGACCGCTGCCGCACCTGCGCCGAGGGAACGCGCCGCCCCCCCGGCTCGGCCCCGCCGAGGAAAGGCTGAGGTATGACGCGACCTTCCGGTGTCATCACGATCACGACGGACTTCGGGCACCAGGGTCCGTTTGCCGGCGTCATGAAGGGCCGCATTCTCGGGCGTCTGCCAACGGCGAAGATCATCGACCTCACGCACGAGATCGTTGTCCACTGGCCGGCTGAGGCCGGATTCTGGCTCGCCAGGGCTTTTCAGTACTTCCCTGCGGGTACCGTGCATGTGGCGGTAGTGGATCCGGGAGTAGGGACCTCTCGGGACATCATTATCGTCAGCGCCGCCGAGCATCTCTTCGTGGCTCCCGACAACGGGCTCCTCGCCCCGCTGGTAGTGCGGCATCCCGGGGCATCCATCGCGCGCCTGCGCCCGTCGGGCTTGGCACGGCTCGCAATCCACCACGCCAGCGCCACCTTTCACGGCCGGGACATCTTCGCGCCTCTCGCCGCCGAGCTCGCCGCGGGCCGATGCGTCCCTGCGGACCTGGGCGAGCCGGCGACCGCCGCCTCCCTGGTCCCGTCGTGGGTCGATGAGCCTTCGGTCGAGCACGCCAGCGTTTCCGGCGTAGTCATCACCATCGACCATTTTGGCAATCTCATCAGCAACATCGACGCGCCGCTGATCGAGCGCTTCCGGTTACCGCTGGTGCACGCAGGCAATCACGCTTTCCCGCTGCTGCGGACCTATGGCGATACGCGGCCGGGGGAATACCTGGCGCTCATCAATTCCTTCGGGGTAGTGGAGATCGCCCGGGCGGAGCAGAGCGCCGCCGAAGGCTTGGGCCTGAGCCGGGGCGCGCCGGTCACGGTGCGTGACCGGACTGAGTGAGCCGGGAGCGATTCCTCCTCCTTCGTTCTAGATATTGCTCTCGGACGGGAATCCGCTATAGTTCGCTGCCTTGCTCTGTGCCAGTAACGCACTTACTCTTTGATTTAACTCAGGATTTGCGCCGCTAGATGTCTGAACGAGACAACGAGAGCTTCGATCTCGACGAGGAATTCTTGAGCGGGGCCACCGAGGACAGCACCGACTATGACCGGCTGCTCGACCGGGTGGACAAACGCGTTCGCAACCAGGTGAAGCGCGGCAAGGCCGCGTGGAGCCGGCTGGAGGAAGTCCTCGCGGACAAGAAGCTCGAGAAGGACCTCCGCGACTTCGACGAAGAGCCGTAACAGCGCTGCATGACGCGAGCAGGACGGCCGGGCGCCAGCGCCTAGAGCGCCGTCTCGGGGGACTGCTCGACTATCGTCGATTTTGGGCCCGGGAGGGCCTCACACGGTGGCCGCCCTCGCCGCCGCTTACCCCTGCGGAATACTGTTGTGACTCGCACCGCATCCGACTGGATCGTCCTGAAGTTCGGCGGCTCCAGCGTCTCCTCCCTCGCCAATTGGCGCAACATTGCCCAAGTCGCCGCCGCGCGGCGCGCGGAGGGCGCGCGAGTGCTCATCGTGCACTCCGCGGTGACGGGCATCACCGATCGGCTGGAGAAGCTCCTCGCCGCCGCACGGGGCGAGGCGCAGGAGGAAGAGCTCAAGCTCATCGCGGAGCGGCACCGCGAGCTCGCCGCTCACCTCGACATCCCGCTGGGGGCAGACTGTGAGCGCCAGCTCGCGGAGTTGGGTCAGATCGCGGCGGGCATCGCTCTCGTCGGCGAGGTGAGCGACCGCACCCGCGCTCGTGTCATGTCGAGCGGCGAGCTCATGGCGACCGACCTCGGCGCGCGCTTCCTGCGTACCCAAGGGTTGGAAGCGGATTGGGCCGACGCGCGCACCATGCTGCTCGCGGAGGAGCGCGCCAACGCCTCCGCCAAGGCCAGCATGCTCAACGCCACATGCAGCTTCGTTCCCGATGCAGCATTGGTGCAGCGGCTGGCGAGCCTCGCGCCCATCGTGGTCACTCAGGGTTTCATCGCCAGTGACGCCGAAGGCAACACGGTGCTCCTGGGCCGGGGCGGTTCCGATACCTCGGCGGCCTATCTCGCCGCAAAGCTGAGCGCACGGCGGCTGGAAATCTGGACCGACGTGCCCGGCATGTTCAGCGCAAATCCGCGCTCGACGCCGACAGCGCGCCTGCTGCGCTCCCTGCATTACGACGAGGCGCAGGAGATTGCCACGAGCGGCGCCAAGGTGTTGCACCCACGCTGCATCCTGCCGGCGCGCCAATACCGGATTCCGCTGCATATCTACGCAACCCAGGCGCCTGACCTCGAGGGCACGGTGCTCAGCGCGGAAGGGGGCGAGGGCAATGCGCAGGTGAAGGCGGTCTGCACCAAGAAGGGCATCACCCTGATCTCGCTCGAGAGTCCGGGCATGTGGCATCAGGTGGGGTTCCTCGCGGATGCCTTCCAGGTCTTCAAGAGCCATGGCATGTCGGTGGATCTGGTCTCGACATCGGAGACGACGGTCACGGTCTCGTTGGACCCCGCGGCCAACACGCTCGATGAGGCTCTGCTCGAGGGTCTGGTGAGCGATCTGTCCCGCCTCTGCCGCGTGCAGGTGATAGGCCCCTGCGCCGCGGTGAGCCTCGTCGGACGCAACATCCGCGCGATCCTGCATCAGCTGGGCGGCGCGTTCGAGTTCTTCGAGGAACAGAAGATCTATCTGGTCAGCCAGGCCGCCAACGACCTCAACTTCACTTTCGTCGTCGATGAGCAGCAGGGGGACAGGCTGGTCGACCAGCTGCATGAGCTTCTCATCCGGCCGGTGCCGGGCGATCGGGTGCTCGGGCCCACCTGGCAGGAGCTCTTTGCCAAGCCCACGGACCGGGCGGCCCGAGCCACGCCGTGGTGGCGGCAGAAGCGCCCGCAGGTGCTGGCGGCGCTCGGCGAGCGAGACGCAGCTTACCTCTACGACCTCGATACCGTGCGCACTGCGGCGCGTGCGCTGCGCGCCATGAGCTCGATCTCGCGGGTGCACTATGCCATGAAGGCCAACCCGCATCCGGCGCTGCTCGCGGCGGTGCGGCAAGAGGGGATCGAGTTCGAGTGTGTGGCACGCAACGAGGCGGAGCGCGTCCTCAGCCTCTTTCCAGATCTCGACCCCCGCCGTGTGCTCTACACACCCAACTTCGCCTCACGCCAGGAGTATGCGTGGGCGGTTGAGCGTGGCGTACAGGTAACGGTTGACAACCTACACGCTCTGACTGAATGGGGGAGTCTCTTCCGCAGCCGTGAGATCTTCGTGCGGATTGACACCGGCCTGGGTGCTGGGCACCACCATCACGTGCGCACCGCGGGTGCGCATGCCAAATTCGGCATGCCGGTTGCGGACCTCGAGCGGCTGGCGCAGGAAGCGCGCAAGGCAGATGTGCGCATCGTGGGCCTGCAGGCCCATGTCGGCAGCGGCATCTTCGATGTTACCACCTGGCAGCATACGGCCCGGCAGCTGGCGGGTCTCGCGCAGCGCTTCGATGCCGTGCGGGTGATCGATGTCGGCGGCGGCCTCGGGGTTCCGGAGCGCACCGATCAGCCCGGCCTGGATATCGCGAAGCTCGACACGCTGCTCGCCGCCGTGCGCGCGGAGCATCCGCGGCTGGAGTTCTGGTTGGAGCCCGGTCGCTATCTGGCGGCCGCCGCCGGGGTGCTGCTGGCGCGGGTGACGCAACTGAAGAGCAAGGACGACGTGCGCTACATCGGTATCGCAACGGGCATGAACTCCCTGATCCGACCGGCACTCTATGGTGCATACCATGAGATCGCCAATCTCACCCGCCTGGCGGAGCCGGCCACCGAGCTCGTCAACATCGTGGGTCCCATCTGCGAGAGTGCGGACGTCCTCGGTCATGACCGCATGCTGCCGCCCACCCGGGAGGGCGACGTCATCCTCATCGCCAATACCGGCGCCTACGGCCACTGCATGAGCTCACACTACAACCTGCGCGAACCCGCCGAGGAGCTGGTGCTCTGAAGAGCTCGGCGCGGCGTTCCTCGGGCGGGCGGACCACCCCACCCAGAGGTCGGAAAAGGTCCGCGGCCCGCTGGGGGCTGGGCGGCATTCTCGTCGGGACATTGCTCGCGAGCGTGGCAGCGGGCGCCGCCTACCTCTACTACCTGGACCTGCTGGTCACGCACCGCTTCGAAGGTCTACGATGGACGCTGCCCGCGCACGTTTATGCCGCGCCTCTGGATCTTTATGCGGGGCTCGAGCTCTCGGCGCCGCAACTCGAGCACGAATTGCAGCGTCTCTCCTACCACTCGGTGACGGAACTCGAGCAGCCGGGCACTTATCGCGCGACCGGCACTCGCATCGATGTCGCGATGCGCGCCGTGCAGTTCGCCGACGGCGGCCGCCCGGCGCAGGTGCTGTCGGTCCTTTTCGGTCCCACGGGCATCCAGGACCTGCGCGACAGCGCGGGCCGGGAGGTGCCGGTGACGCGGCTCGATCCGCTCCTCATCGGCAGCCTCTTCCCCATTGACGGGGTCGACAGGATCGTGGTGACCCCGCAAGAGGTGCCCCCGCTCCTGCCGGCAGCGTTGAAAGCCGTAGAGGACCGCAGCTTCGATACCAACCGGGGCGTCGACCCGCTGGCGATCCTACGGGCGCTCTGGGTCGATCTGCGCTCGCGCCGCATCGAGGAGGGCGGCAGCACGCTGACCCAGCAGCTCGTCAGGAGCTACTTCCTCACGAACCGACAGACGCTCGGACGCAAGGCGCGCGAGGCGATCATGGCGGTCGCCCTGGCCGCGCACTTCGGCAAGGCCGATCTCATGAACGCTTATATCAATGAGATCTTCCTCGGGCAGGACGGCAACCGCTCCATTCACGGCTTCGGGCTGGCGAGCGAGTTCTACTTCGGCAAGCCGCTGGCGGAGCTCGACCTGCCGCAGATCGCGACGCTGGTGGCGATCGTGCGGGGACCGACCTACTACGACCCTCGCAAGCACGCGCCGCGCACGCTTGCCAGGCGCAACCTGGTGCTGCAGATCCTCGCTCAGCAGGGTGTCGTCAAGCCGGAACAGGCTCAGACCGCCGAGCGTCAGCCGCTCGGGGTCACTCATGGGGCCTCCGGGGCCTACTATCCGGCGTACCTCGACCTCGTGCGCCGGACGCTGCAGCGCGACTATCCGGAAAAGGAGCTGACGGAAGCCGGACTGCGGATCTATACCAGCCTCCAGCCCCGTGCTCAGGAGCTGGCGGAACAGTCCCTCGATACGCAGCTGCGGGCGCTCGACAAGCGGCATCAACGCCGCGGCGCGAAGCTGGAAGGAGCGCTTGTCGTCACATCGCCGCAGAGTGGTGACGTACTTGCCCTGGTGGGCGCACGCAATGTCGACTTCGACGGCTTCAATCGTGCCCTGGATGCACGCCGTTCCATCGGATCGCTGGTGAAGCCCTTCATCTATCTCACGGCGCTCGAGACAGGGCGCTACAACGCAGCCACCGTCATTCAGGACCAGCCGGTCAGCATCAAGCTCGCCAACGGACGGTACTGGCGGCCGGAGAACTTTACGCGGCGCAACTATGGGGCGGTACCGGTCGTTTATGCACTCGCGGAGTCACTGAATGATGCGACCGTAGGCGTCGGCATGGACATTGGTCTCGATAAGATCTCCAACACGTTGCGGCGATTCGGACTGCAGCAAGCGCCGGATCAAGTGCCGGCAATGCTGCTGGGGGCCATCGACATCTCGCCGCTGGAGGTCGCACAGCTCTACAACGGGCTCGCGAACGGGGGATTCCGGACGCCGCTGCGCGCCGTGCAGGGGGTCGTCAGCGCTGACGGCAAGACGCTCAAGGCCTTCCCGCTGCAGGTCACGCAGGTCGCTCCTTCAGCAGACGTTTATCAAGTTGCGAGCATGATGCAGCAGGTGATGACGCATGGCACCGGACGGGCCGCCTTGCGTGTCCTGCCACCCGGACTCGTGACAGCGGGCAAGTCCGGCACATCCTCACAGGACCGCGACAGCTGGTTTGCGGGGTTCTCGGGCGGCGATCTGGCGGTAGTCTGGGTGGGATACGATCACTATCAGCCGACGGGGCTGACGGGCTCGGAGGGTGCGCTGCCGGTCTGGGCCCATCTGATGGCTGCACTCGGCGCGCCCTCAGTCGAGCTGCCGGAGCCTGAGGGGGTGACGGAAACCTGGATCGACTATCAGACCGGCATGGGGGTGCAGCCCGGTTGCACGGGGGCGGTGCCGGTGCAGGTGGCTCTGCCGATGGGCACGCAAGTGCCGCCGATGCCGGGGTGCGGAACCGGCACTACGGCGGGGACGCTGTTGGAGCGCGCCGGGCAGTGGGTACACAAGTTGGTGCATTGAGGGGGTTGGAAGCCGTGAAGCTGATGTTCGGTGCGCTCGTGCTCGGTGGACTGGTGGCAGGCTGCGCGTTGCTGAGTCCGCCGCCGGCGCAGACCGCGGGCAACACGGCCGGTTATCCGCAAACCCGGGAGCGGCAGGCGCCGCAGCCCGGCGCGCCGGCCGCACAGCCGGCGCCTTTCGCCGGAGCGCCCGCGGCCACACCGCCCGAGCAACAGGCGCCGCAGCAGCGGCAGTTCGCGCTAGGCGCCGCAGCGGCCGCCCTGGTCGCGGACGCGCACACGCAGGAGCAGAGCCGCAACTTCGGGGTGGCGGCGCAGACGCTGGAGCGCGCCTTGAGCATCGAGCCGCACAATCCGCTGGTGTGGATCGAGTTGGGGCGGGAGAACATTCTCGCGAGCAACGCGGCGCAGGCGTATGGCATGGGGCGCAAGGCGCTCTATCTGGCCAGCGGCGACCCGCGCGCCCAGGCATCCGCCTGGCAGCTCATCGCGGCGTCGCTGCGCGCCCAGGGACGCAATGACGAGGCCTACCTGGCCGAAGAGAAAGCGGCCCGTCTCTCGCCGCAATGATCCGCCGGCGCGGCTCACAACAGCTGCTGCCACAATCTCCAGAACCAGCCCCGCATCCGCTGCAGAGCGCCTTGATGGCGCACCATATCCCAGCCGATCCGCTTGCCATGCTGGATGTCGGTCAGTATGGTCCCGCGGAGCTGGTTCGCCGTATCGTTGCCGAGCACCACGACGTCGACTTCGTCGTTGAAGAGGATGCTTCTCTGATCGAAGTTGGATGAGCCGACCAGCGACCAGACATCATCCACCACCATGCTCTTCGAATGGACGATGCCGTCGCTGCGCTCATAGACTTTGATATGGGCCGCCAGCAGCTCGGGATAATAGGAGCGTTGCACGGCAAGCGTGGCGCCGACATCGCTGTGCGAAGGCAAGAGGATACGGACGTCGACACCGCGGCGGGCAGCCGCTCGCAGCGCATGCAGCTCCTGGCGGGTCGGCACGAAATAGGCGGCCGTCATCCAGATGCTGCTCTGTGCCGAGCGGATGGCTGTGAGGACCGACACGTAGTAGCGGGTGGCGAGCTTGGTCGGGCTGCTGCCGACTACGCGCACGATGTCCTTGCCTTGCGGTGCCATCCGGGCGGGAACGTCGGGTGGCAGCGGCGGGCCCTTCTGCTCGAGCCAGTGCGCGCGAAAGAGCCGTGAGAGCTGGGGCACGGCCGGGCCGCGAATCTCCAGATCGACATCGTGCCAGACGGGCTGGCCGGACTTGGGCAGCGGCTGCTGCTTGCCCCCGAGCGCGTGGGCAAGCGGCGGCACGCTCTCGTACGTCGTACTCAGATTCACGCCGCCGACGATGGCCAGCCTATCGTCGACCACCAGAATCTTGCGATGATCGCGCTGGTTCAGCGACATGGGCCCCTTCAGGGGGTTGATCGGGTTGTAGCGTACGAATTGCACGCCGGCATCACGCAGGCGTGCGAAGAATGTCGCCGGGGTACCGAGTGAGCCGACGGCATCGTAGATTACCCGGACGCGGATTCCGGCCTGGCTCTTTGCCGCGAGCAGATCGCTGAGCTTGTGGCTGCCACTTTGCACGTTCTGCAGGGTGTAGTACTCGAGATAGATGAAATGCTGCGCCCCCTGCATGGCGGCGAACATCGCCGGAAAGGTCTGCTTGCCGTCCTGTAGAACCTGAACGTTGTTGCCGGCATACAGCGGACTTTCGGCAATGACCTGCTCGATCGCCAGCTCGCGGTCGAACGCATCGGCATCGGGGGCTTGGGCATTGACACGGGCGAGAACTCTCCGCGCCTGGCGCGCGGACAGCGGCCCGCGAGTGCCGTAGACCCGGATCTGCTGGGAGCCGGAGGCTTCCTGCAACAGCTGGTGCTCATTGACCCGCGGCAGTTGCGCGCAGGAGCAGAGCGCGACAAGGGCGACTGCGGCCAGGGGAACGATACGCATCGATTCGATGATAATCCGCGCGACGGCGCCTGCAGCGAGGCTCTGTCGCGCATCAAGAATCGTTCCTGAGCAGGAACCGTCGCCGCGCGGCTACAGCGCGGGCCGCAGAGGCGGCTGCGCCCGCGAAGCAGGGTCCGGATGCGGGGGGCGCCCGGCAGGCTCAGAAGGTGAAAGTGACCGCCGCCGTGTAGAGCCGCGCGCCATCCGTGTAGGCCATCCGGAAGTGCTCCTGGTACCAAGCGGACCGTCGACGCAGCCGTGCAGCCGAGCGGTGTTGGCAATCCGGCGCGGCCGACTCAGTCTTCGCTTGCGGCGGCGCGCGTGCGACCGGCATGCCGGGACTCGAGCTCCGCGAGGACATGCTCGAGCCGCAGGCCGCGGCTCTTGAGGAGGAGCAGGAGGTGATAGAGAAGGTCGGCGGATTCGGCGACGAGCTTGTCATCGGTTTCCGCCACGGCGGCAAGGGCAACTTCCAACCCCTCCTCGCCGACCTTCTGCGCGATGCGCTTGGGCCCCTGGGCATACAGCCGGGCGGTGTAACTGCCCTCGGGCCGATCGGCCATGCGCTGGGCGATCACGGTCTCCAGCGCACCGAGGAACGCCAGGCGGTCGGCCGTAGCGGGCGCGGCGTCGCCAAAGCAGGTGGCGGTGCCGAGGTGGCACACGGGTCCCGTGGGAATGGCGGTGACCAGCAGGGAGTCGCGGTCGCAGTCGGTGCGCACGCCGGCCAGCTCCAGCGTATGACCGGAGGTCTCGCCCTTCTCCCAGAGGCACTGGCGGCTGCGGCTGAAGAAGACGACGCGCCGCCGTGTCAAGGTCTCGCGCAGCGCGTCACGATTCATGTAACCCAGCATCAGCACGGCGCCGCCCTGCGCGTGCTGGACCACCGCGGGCAGCAGGCCGCCGCTCTTGTCGAAGTCGAGGGTGGCGATGTCCGCGAGCGCGAGCAGAGGGCCGGGCGCCGTTGTCTGGTTCATCTGAACTCCCCGCGCCGGAAACCTCGCCGTTCAGGGCGAGGAGGAGGCGCTCTGTGACTCCCCTTCACCGTTGCAGAGCGATGCCGGGGATGACGTATTCTCGAGCATCGGCGGTGGGCGTCTTGCAAGCCGCCGCCCAGTCGCATTGTTCCATACATGTTGGTGATGCCTGTCATTGCGGATGCGAAGTCAGGCGTGAAAATTCCTGCAAAATGTTTAGCGTCTATCTTGATTCTATGACATCTATCCAGCACGATGTTGCCATGGTGCTGACCTATCGCTACCGGATCAAGGATGCGACCACCGGCCGGCATCTTCTCCGACAAGCTCGGGCGGTGCACTACGTCTGGAACTACTGCGGCGAGATCCAGGAAGCCGCCCGGCGACACAACAGGCACTGGCCCTCGGGTTTCGATCTGATCAAGCTCACCTGCGGTAGCAGTAAGCTCCTCGGGCTGCACTCGGACACCGTGCAGGCGGTCTGCAAGCAGTTTGCCGTCTCGCGGGATGCACACCGCAACCGGCGCATCTGCGTCGGCAACGTCAATTTCTGTGCACTGGCCAGGACCAGCCTGGCCAGGTCCGTGCTCGATGCCGGCTGGTCGCAGCTTCGATCGCAAGTCCGCTACAAAGCCATCAGGCACGGAGCCGAATACATCGAGGTTGACGAGCGAATGACCACGCAGGTCTGTTCCGCATGCGGTGTGTGCGGCGGCCCAAAAGGTCGAGAAGACCTCGTAGTAAGAGAGTGGATTTGTGGTAGCTGTGGTGCTTGGCATGACCGGGACATCAACTCTGCTATCCATATCCTCGTCTCGGGCTGGAACGTCGGCCTCCAGAGGACGGAAATCCCCTCCCTTCAGGGACGGGAAGACGTTAAGGTCTCACGTCGATGGCCGCGGCGCGCAGCGCGCGCTTGAGGTCGGGAATGGCGATGGCGCCGGTGTGGAAGACGCTCGCGGCGAGGGCGGCGTCGACGCCGGCTTCGCGGAACACCGCGGTAAAGTGCTGCACCGCACCCGCGCCGCCGGAAGCGACGAGCGGCACGTGGCAGATCTCCCGGACCGCCCGCAATTGCTCGATGTCATAGCCGCGGCGTACGCCGTCGTTCCCCATGCAGTTGAGCACGATCTCGCCGGCGCCGCGCTCCTGCACCTCGCGCACCCAGGCGAGCATGTCGCGGCCGGACTCGCGGGTGCAGTCCGGGTCGCCGGTGAACTGATATGCACGGTAGCCGGCGCTTGTCAGCTGGCTGTCGATGCCGACGACGACGCACTGGGAGCCGAAGCGGCCGCTCAGGGCCCCGATGAGGTCGGGATCGGCCAGTGCCGGGGAGTTGATCGAGATTTTCTCGGCGCCGGCATTGAGGACCTCCTCGGCGTCGGCCACGCAACGGATACCGCCGGCCACGCAGAACGGAATGTCGAGCACCCGGGCCACCCGCCGCACCCAGCCGCGGTCCACCGAGCGGCCCTCCGGGCTCGCCGTGATGTCATAGAAGACGAGCTCGTCGGCGCCCTCATCGCGGTAGCGCGTGGCGAGCTCCATGATGTCGCCCACGACGCGGTGGTCGCGGAAGCGCACGCCCTTGACGACCTGACCGTCGCGGACGTCGAGGCAGGGAATTATGCGCCTGGCAAGAATGCTCGCAGCTCCTCGGGCCTGATGCGCTCTTCGAGCAGGGCCTTGCCGCTTACCGCCGCGGCGGCTCCGATGTGGGCGAGCGCCGCGAGGTCGGCGGCGTCGCGCACGCCACCCGAGGCCTGCCAGGCAATGCGCGGAAAGCGCTTCACGGCATCGCGATAAAGGTCGAGGTTGGGTCCGGTCAGGGCGCCGTCGCGCTCGATGTCGGTACAGAGGACGTGCCGCACCGCAGCCGCCGGATAGAGCTTCAGCGCCTCCCACAGGGAGATCGCGGTGCCCGATTTCCAGCCGCGCGTCCGCAACTGCGGCTCACCGCTGCTGTCGTGCCGCACGTCGAGCGCCAGGCAGATCCGGTCCGCGCCGAAACGGCTGGTCCATTCGATGGCTTCGTCCGGCCGCTCCACCGCCGCGCTGCCGATGACGACCCGCTCGACGCCGCTCGAGATCAGCTCCTCGATGATCTGCGCCGACCGGATGCCGCCGCCCACTTGCAGCCTCAGGCCGCGCTGCGCCGCGAGGTCGAGAATCACTGCGCGATTGGCCAATACGCCGTCGCGTGCCCCGTCCAGGTCCACCACGTGCACCCAGGACGCTCCGAGCGCGCGATATTTCTCCAGGAGCTGCCGCGGAGAGTACTCATATCGGGTCTCCGCCCCGAAATCCCCTTGGTACAGGCGGACACAGTGTCCGCCGCGCAAGTCGATGGCAGGAATCAACAACATCGGCCGGTCGTCTCCGCACACTCAAGTCAATTTGAGGAAGTTGCCCAGGAGGCGCGCGCCCGCCGATGCGGACCGCTCCGGGTGGAACTGCGTGCCCCAGAAGTTATCGCGCCTGACTACCGCCGAGACCGCCTCGCCATAGTGCACGTGGGCAATCGTGACCTCTGATACGGGCACCGCGTAGCCGTGCACGAAGTAAAAGTACTCGCCCGGATCGATGCCCTCGAGCAGGGGGTCCTGACGCGAGCCGGTGAGCTGATTCCATCCCATATGCGGCACGGGCCGTCCGCGAGCCGGCTGCATTCGCCGCACCGCCCCCGGAAGGACACCCAGGCACTCGGTCATGCCCTCCGCCGAGTGCTCGAAGAGGAGTTGCATCCCGAGGCAGATGCCGAGCACCGGCTGGCGCAAGGTCGGCAGCAACTGCGCGACGCGGGCGCGCCGCAGCCTCTGCATCGCATCTTCGGCCGATCCCACCCCCGGCAGAAGGACTCTCGCCGCTGCCGCGATGGCGCGCACATCAGAAGTCACGGCAGCCCGGACGCCCAGTCTCTCCAGCGCGAATTGCAGCGAGGCGAGGTTGGCTCCGCCGCTGTCGATGATCACGGCTTCCATCACAACACTCCCTTGGTGCTCGGCAGCTCGCCGCTTTCGCGCCGCAGCGCCTGGCGCAGCGCCCGGCCGACGCCCTTGAAGCTGGCCTCGATCATGTGGTGGCTGTTCTCGCCCGTGACGCTCACGTGCACCGCCGCCCCGAGCGACTCCGCCAGAGAGCGGAAGAAGTGGGGCACCAGCTCCGTCGGCAGCCCGCCGACCGCCTCGCGGTTGAAGCTCCCGGAGAACTGCGCGCACGCGCGGCCGGACAGATCGATCGCGACCCGCGCCTGCGCTTCGTCCATCGGCAGGAGGAAGCCGTAGCGCGCGATGCCCACCTTGGAGCCGAGCGCCCGGCGCAGCGCTTCCCCGATGGCGAGCGCGCAATCCTCCACCGTGTGATGCTCGTCAATCTCGAGGTCGCCCTCGCAAGCGAGCTCGAGCGCAAAGCCGCCGTGCTTGGCGAGCTGCTCCAGCATGTGGTCGAAGAAGCCGATGCCTGTGGTGATGCGGATGGGAGAGGGGTCGTCGAGATTCACACGCACGTCGATCTGCGTCTCGCGCGTGCGCCGGCCAACCTGGGCACGACGCGCGGTCAGGCTGCGCACGGCCGCGCCCCAAGTCTCGTCAGGTGTTCCGTCGCGCCGCACCCGCACCCCGCGCACGCCGAGGTTGGTTGCAAATTGCAGGTCGGTGTCGCGATCGCCCACGACCGCGCTGGTGGAGAGGTCCACGCCGCTCGTGCGGATGTAGTCCGTCACCAGTCCCGTGTTGGGCTTGCGGCAGCCGCATCCGTCGCTTTTGCGATGCGGGCAGACGAAGATCGCATCGAACTCGATTCCCTGCGAGCGCAGCGTCTCGAGAATGAATTGCTGCGGCCGCTCGAACGCCGCCTGCGGAAAGGAGTCGGTGCCGAGCCCGTCCTGGTTGGTGACCAGAACCAGGCGATAGCCGTGGCGTGTGAGGTCCGCAAGCGCGGCGAATACCCCTGGCATGAAGCGCACTTTCTCCAGGGAGTCGACCTGCTCGTCCGGCGGCTCCTCCACCAGAGTGCCGTCGCGATCGATGAAGAGCGTCGCGGCGGGACGCTTTCTCGGCTCATCCTGAGCCTCGCCCCTGCGGGGCCGCGGCTTCGCCGCGTGCAAAATCGCTGCCGGCGATTTTGTCATGCCCATGTCTCCAGCAATCGGCCGTTCTGCTCCGGCGTCCCGACCGTGATACGCAGCGCGCGTCCCAGTCCCGGATAACCGCGAGCATCACGCACCAGGAGGCGCGCCTCGCGGGCGCATGCCAAGGCTGCTCCGGCATCCTGGAATTCCGCGAGCACGAAGTTGGCATCGCTCGGCCAGACTCTCGTCACGCGGGACAGGCGGGGGAGCCCCTGCATGAGGCGCGCGCGCTCCGCGAGTAATACCTCCAGGCGCGCCAGGGACTGCGCGCGAGCCTCCCGAGTCAGGCGGTCGAGCACCGCCTCCAGGGTCAACTGCGCAATGGCGTATGGCGGAATGATTTTGCGCAGCAGGACGATGATCTCCGGATCGGCGATGAGCGCGCCGCAGCGTGCTCCGGCAAGGCCGTGAGCCTTCGACAGGGTGCGCAGAATCGCGAGGTTGGGCAACTCCGCGACCCGCCGTGCGAGGCTCGGGCGCCCGGCGAATTCGATATAGGCCTCGTCGATGACTACCAGGGCGCGCCCGGCCAGGCGCCGCGCGATGCGCAGGATCGCCTTCTCATCGAGCAGATTGCCGGTCGGGTTGTTGGGTGAGCAGAGAAAGACCAGTTTGACGGCCGCGGTGCAATGCTCGAGCAGGCCTTGCTCATCGAGCGCAAAGCCGTTCGCCGCCAGGAGCGGCGTCTGCAGGACTTCGGCGCCCTGGATCCGCGCGCTTACCGAATACATGCCGAAAGTAGGCGGACACACGAGCACCGCATCGTAGCCGGCGCGGCAGAAGGCGCGTGTCAGAAGGTCAATCGCTTCATCGCTGCCGCGTCCCACCAGGAGGGATTCAGGGGGGATAGCGTAGAGGTCCGCGAGGCGCTCGATGAGCGCCCGCGGCTGCGGCTCCGGATAGCGGTTGAGTCCGGCGCACGAGCCGTCGTCCGCGGGCCGCCAGGGCAGCTCGTTGGCATGCAGCCGCTCGAGGCTCGGCTCCCAGGAGGCGGGCTCGTAGGGCTTGAGGGCCACGATGTCAGGTCGAGCCAGCTCGTGAACCCAGCTCACGAGGTGCTCCCCGCATGGCGCGCGACGGGACCTTCGGACGCTGTTCCCCCCTGGCCCGCTGCAAGCGCCGCGAGCCGGCGCGTCACGGCGCTGGCGTGCCCATCGAGACCCTCGAGCCGCGCCAGCGCGATAGCGGCCGGACCCAGTGAGCGCAGGCCCTCGGGCGAGAGCTCCTGCACGGTGATCCGCTTGACGAAATCGAGCACCGAAAGCCCACTATAAGCGCGCGCATAGCCGTAGGTCGGCAACACATGGTTGGTGCCCGAGCAGTAGTCTCCCATCGGCTCCGGCGACCAGGCGCCGAGAAACACCGAGCCGGCGCTCGCCACTTTTTCGAGCCAGCGGCGCGGCTCGCGCACCTCGAGGATCAGATGCTCCGCGGCGTATTCGTTGGCCACCTCGAGGGCGCTGTCGAGATCCCTGACGACGATGCAACGGCTGCTCGCGAGCGACTGCTCCAGAATCACCCGGCGGGACAGAGCGAGTGTCTGGCTCGCCACCGCGGCCGCGACTGCCTCGGCGAGCGGGCGGCTCGGCGTCAGCAGGATTGCCTGCGACTGCGTATCGTGCTCGGCCTGGGCGAGGAGGTCGGCAGCGACGAATTCGGGGTGCGCACTCTCGTCAGCGATCACCAGTACTTCCGAGGGGCCCGCGGGCATGTCGCACGCTGCGCCGGCCGGGTCGGCCGCCACCGTCTGTTTGGCGGCTGTCACCCAGGCGTTGCCCGGGCCGAAGATCTTGGCGACCTTGGGAACCGTCTCGGTGCCGTACGCCATTGCGGCGATGGCTTGTGCGCCGCCCACCTTGAACACCAACTCGATGCCGCAGAGGCGGGCCGTAAAGAGCACCGCGGGATTGGCCCTGCCGTCACGGCGCGGCGGCGTGCACAACACGCGCTGCGGGCAGCCGGCGATGCGCGCCGGGACGGCCAACATGACGACAGTGGAGGGAAGGGGCGCGGAGCCGGCGGGCACGTAGAGACCGACGGCCGAGATTGGCCGAATGACCCGCTCACACCGCACGCCGGGCATGGTTTCGAGCGTCAGGCTGTCAGGTTGCTGTGCGCGATGGAAGCGCTCGACGTTGTCGATGGCGCGCTCGAGGGCGGCCCGCTGCTCCGAGGTCAGCGCGCGCTCGGCTTGGGAAAACTCCTCCCGGCTCGCCGCCAGGCACTCGAGCTCGGTGTCGTCGAAACGCCTGGTGTAGGCGCGCAGCGCATCATCCCCTGCGGCGCGGACGTTGGCGATCACTTCGCGCGCGAGCGTCTCGACGTCGTCGCGGGCTACCTGTGCGGGGCGTGAGAGTGCCGCGCGGCGCTCGCCGGCGGCGAGCGATTCCCAGTCGAGGATACGCATCGCTCAGGCCAGCATCTTCTCGACCGGCAGCACGAGAAGCGCGCTGGCGCCGGCCTTCTTCAGGCTCTCCAGCGTCTCCCAGAACACGTTCTCGCGGCATACGGCGTGAATCGCCACTCGATCGGGGAAGCCCTCGAGCGGAATGATGGTCGGCGACTCGCTGCCCGGCAGGAGCTTGCGGATCTCGCCGAGCGCAGCACGCGGCGCGTGCAGCATGATGTACTTGCTCTCACGTACCTGCTGCACCCCATCGATGCGCATGAGCAGCCGTTGCACCCATTCGTCCTTCACCGGCGGCAGACCGAGCGGCGTACGGATGAGCACCGCGTGGCTCTCGAGAACGGTCTCGACTTCGCGCAGGTGGTTGGCTTGCAGCGTCGATCCGGTCGAGACCAGATCACAGATGAGATCGGCCCGCCCGAGGCGCGGGGCGATCTCCACCGCGCCGGAGAGCGTGACGATCTCCGCGGCGACATCGCGCTCGCGCAGATAGTTCTCGAGCAGAAAGGGATACGTCGTCGCGATGCGCTTGCCGCGCAGGGTGCGTGGCCCCTCGAACGCGGTGCCCTCGGGCACGGCGAGCGCTAGGCGGCAGCGGCCGAAATCGAGCGTGCGCACCGGCTGGAAGCGCGCCGGATGGCCGCGTGCGGCGAGCTCCAGGCGCTTCTCCTCCAGCACGTTGCGCCCGACGAGCCCGAGGTCGCAGACATCTTCCTGCACCAGATCCGGGATGTCGTCGTCGCGCACGAAGAGCACATCGAGCGGCATGTTCTCGCCGTAAGCCATCAGCTGGTCCTTGCCGCGCGAGATTTTCAGTCCGCAGCGCAGCAGCAGGTCGAGCGAAGGGTCGGTCAGCCGCCCCGACTTCTGTATGGCGAGCTTCAGGCGCAGCTCATCCATGGCGGGGCGCCTCGGGCTGCGGACGCGACTTGTCCAGTCTGGAGGCGGCGAGCGCGTAGCCGCCGTTGCCTGCGGCGAGGAAGCGCGCCACGCGGCCGATGGTCGTCACGCTGACGCCGGTGAGGCGGTGGATCTCCCGGTAGGGCAGCCCCCGGCCGAGGTAGTCCACCACGGCCCAGCGATCCGCCATGGCTTGCAGCTCCGCCGGCGTGCACAGGTCACGCAGGAATGCGCGCACCTCTTCCGCGCTGCGCAGGCTGGCGATGGCGGCGTAGAGGTGGCGCTCGGCGAGCGCCTCCTGGCGGGGCGTGAGACTGCGATGGGTTTTCATGCACATGCCAATGTAATAGCGTGCTAGTACATTAGCACGGGACTGGCGCCGGCGCCAGTCGGGCGGTTGCCATGATGGCAGCGGCGTGAGCTGCAGCACGGGAGTGCCGCTTGACGTGTCGCGTCCCCGCACCCTAAACTGCCTCCCACTCATCGAGACCGGCTGAGGGATAAGGCCCTTAGACGCCGGGGCAACCGCCAGGACCAACCATCCTGGAAAGGTGCCAACTCCTGCGATCAGCCGCGCGGCATATGGGTGCCCGCAGCCCGATCGACAGATGAGCGGTCAGCGTAGCCTTGCCGTGCCCCCTTGGCGCGGCGGGATGGACGCGACAACCCGCCAGGTTCCTGGTGGGCGCTCCGCAGGAGGGCCGGTGAGACCGGGCCAGAAGAATTGCGGAGCTTCCGATGAACGCCATTGCCGAGCCAGTCGTGATCCCTCCCGGGATACATGCGCTCGAACGATCGCCGTCCGCCGATCCGGCGGCACGCGAGGGGGTGCTGGAAATCCCCGGCGAGTGGGCTCTCCATCACGGCGGGCGATTGAGCGGCGTGCGCCTCGGCTGGCGCATGGTGGGGCCGGCCAACGCTCCCGTCGTCTGCGCTCTGGGCGGCATTTCCGCTAGCCGTTACGTGTGTCTCAGCGATGAGCCGCGACGCGCGGGCGGCTCGGAGATGACGCATCGCGAGCGGCTGCGCGGTGGCTGGTGGTCGGAGGTGGCCGGGCCGGACCGGCCGCTCGATACCCACCGCTACCGTGTTCTCAGCTTCGATTACCTCGGCGGCGGCGGTGAGACGACCGGCCCGCGTGCCGCGGAGCCGTTCCCCAGCATCTCGACGTACGATCAGGCCGAGCTCCTCCTGCGCCTGCTCAATCATCTCGGTATCCCGTCACTGCGGGCGATCGCGGGCGGCTCCTACGGCGGCATGGTGGCGCTTGCTTTCGGCGAGCGGTATCCGGAGCGGGCGGGGCGCCTGCTCGTGATCTGCGCCGCCGACCGGCCGCATCCGCTCGCCACCGCCTGGCGCAGTGTTCAAAGGGAGATCGTGCGCCTCACGCGCGCGAGCGGCCGTGCCGCCGAAGGGCTGAAGCTGGCGCGCGCGCTGGCCATGGCGACTTACCGTAGCAGCGAGGAGCTCGGGGCGCGGTTCGCCGGTCTCCCGGCATTGGAGTCGGACCGGTTCGTGTTTCCGGTGGAGCGCTATCTTCTGGCCCGTGGCAGTGACTATGCGGCGCGCCATCGGCCCGAATCCTTTCTTTGCCTGTCGGAATCCATCGATCTGCACCGCGTCGATGCGAGCCGCATCTTCGCTCCGACGATTGCGGTCGCCATTCGCGAGGACCAACTGGTCCCGTTCGCGGACGTACGCGGCATGGTGGCGCGCCTCGGCGCCGGCCGCTTCCACGAGATTTCCTCGATCTACGGGCACGACGCCTTCCTCAAGGAACCACAGCAGCTGAGCGGCGCGTTCGCCGCAGCGTTGGAGACCAACTGAGCCATGAGCAAGCTGACACGCCGCCACGCCGCCAATCAGGTCACGCAGACCGTGCGCGCGGGCCTCGAATGCGATGACGCCACCGGTGCCGTGGTGCCGCCGATCCACCTGACCTCGACCTTCGCGTTCCGCGGCTTCGGGGAGAAGCGCCGGTACGACTACACGCGCTCGGGCAATCCCACGCGCGATCTGCTCGGCGAGGCGATCGCGGAGCTCGAGTCGGGACTCGGCGCCGTCGTCACCGCGACCGGCATGGCCGCAGTGACTCTGGTGGGCTATCTGATTCCGGCCGGAGCCCGCATCGTGGCGCCCCATGACTGCTACGGTGGCACGTACCGATTGTTCGATGCCTGGCGCCGCCGGGGCGAGCGGCAGGTGGAGTTCGTCGACTTCGGCGATCTCGCGGCGGTGAAGGCCGCCCTCGCCAGGCCGACGGCGCTTCTGTGGATCGAGACGCCGAGCAATCCGCTGCTGCGCATCACCGACATCGAGCACTTCGCGGAGCTCGGGCATGCGGCCGGCGCGCTCGTCGCGGTCGACAACACATTCCTGTCGCCCGCCTGGCAGCAGCCGCTCACTCTGGGGGCCGACCTCGTCGTCCACTCGACGACCAAGTACCTGAATGGCCACAGCGACGTGGTGGGCGGCGCGGTGGTGGCCCAAACCCAGGAGCAACACGAGCAGCTGGTCTGGTGGGCCAACTGTCTGGGGATCACTGGCGCTCCCTTCGACAGCTATTTGACGCTCAGAGGCCTGCGCACGCTGCACGCGCGGCTCGAGCATCACGGCCGCAATGCAACGGGGCTTGCCGAATGGCTGGTAGGACAACCTGGCGTCAGGTGCGTGTACTACCCCGGCCTGCCCACCCATCCCGGCCACGAAGTGGCCCGCCGCCAGCAGCGCGGCTACGGCGCCATCGTCACCTTGGAGCTCGAGGGAGGCCACGAGGCCGTGCGCGCTTTCTGCGCCGAGCTGACCTGCTTCTCGCTGGCCGAGTCGCTCGGCGGCGTCGAGAGCCTCGTGGCCCATCCGGCCAGCATGACTCACGCCGCGATGGACCCGTCCGCACGCCTGAAGGCGGGCCTGGTGGATGGCCTCATCCGTCTCTCGATCGGCATCGAAGCCTTCGAGGACCTGCGGGCTGATCTGGCCGCGGGCCTGGAGCGGGCGGCGCTCGCCCGGCCGCATCGCGTGGAGGCGCTCGCCGCCGCCTGCTAGGCGCCCTTGCCCGCAGGTCCCGGACTCAGGCGGCGCGGATTCGATCCAGCACGGCGTCGCCCACACGTCCGGTCGACAGCGCGCCGTCACGGCTGGCGGCAACATCCGGAGTGCGCGCGCCGCCGTCAATCGATTCTGACACGGCTCGCTCCAGCGCCGACGCCTCCACCTCGAGTCCGAGCGAGTGCCTGAGCAGAAGAGCGACGCTCAGGATCGTGCCACAAGGGTTGGCGATTCCCTGGCCGGCGATGTCCGGCGCGGAGCCATGGATCGGCTCGTAAAGGCCACGCGTGCCTTCACCCAGAGAGGCTGACGGCAGGAGTCCCAGGGAGCCGGCCAACATCGACGCTTCATCCGTCAGGATGTCCCCGAACATGTTTTCCGTTACCAGCACGTCGAAATCGCGCGGTCGCCGGATGAGATGCATCGCTGCGGAATCGACCAGCATGTGCTCGAGCGAGACATCGGGGAACTCGGCCCGCAGCACGCGGGTGGTGACTTCCCGCCACAGGCGCGAAGTCTCGAGCACGTTCGACTTGTCGATCGAAACCAGCTTGCGCCGGCGCTGCCGGGCCAGCCGCGCCGCCACGCGAACTATCCTCTCGACTTCAGCCACCGTGTAAGTGCAGACGTCCGTGGCGGACACCGCATCCCGGCGCTTCTCCCCGAAGTAGATTCCGCCGGTCAGCTCTCGTACGAACACGAGATCGACGTCCTCCAGGATCTGCGCCTTCAGCGTGGAAGAGGAGAGCAGGGCAGGGTGCACCTTCACGGGCCGCAGGTTGGCATATACCCCCAGGGCCTTGCGCAGGCCCAGGAGTCCTTGCTCCGGCCGCACCTTTGCTTCGGGCGCCGACCACCTGGGCCCCCCGATCGCGCCGAGGAGAACGGCGTCCGCCTCCATACACGCCTTCAAGGTGCTCTCCGGCAGGGGATTGCCGCAAAGGTCGATGGCAGCGCCGCCGAACGGGAGCTCGGTCAGAGTGAGCTCATGCCCGTGAGCATCCGCAACCGCGCGCAAGCAGCGCAATCCTTGCGCGATGACCTCCGGCCCAATCCCGTCGCCCGGCAGAACGGCAATGCTGGCTTTCATCCGGCGACCGACGCCACGGTGGCCGAACGAAGCCGCTGCTCGTAGGCCACAATCTCGGTCTGCCTGCCGAGCAGAAATCCCAACTCATCGACGCCATTCATCAGGCAATACCGCGCAAACGGCTCCAGCGGAAACCGTACGGCCCGCCCGGCAGGCAGCATCAAAGTCGTGCTCTCGAGATCGACGGTCACGTCCGCGCCCGGATGCTCCACCAGCCAGCCGTGCGTGGCCTGATCGACGATCACCGGCACCAATCGATTTTTTAAAGCGTTGGCGCGAAAGATGTCCGCGAATTGCGTGCTCACCACCGCGCGGAAGCCATAGTCCGTGAGCGCCCAGGGGGCGTGCTCGCGCGATGAGCCGCAGCCGAAGTTGTTGCCCGCGACCAGGATGGTGCACCCCTGCGCCTCGGGCCGATTCAGCACGAAATCCGCCCGCGCAGCGCCGTCGCTGCCGTAGCGCCAGTCCGCAAACAGATTGGCGCCGAGGCCCGAGCGTGTCGTCGTGGTGAGGAATCGTGCCGGAATGATCTGGTCCGTATCGACGTCACTCGCCGCAAGCACCACGGTCCGCGAGCGGAAAGTCTTGATCGCATCCACTGTTGGCGGCTCCTACAGCAACTCGCGCGGGTCGGTGACTCGTCCGCGCACAGCGGACGCCGCGGCTGTCAGCGGGCTCGCCAGCAGCGTGCGTGCGCCCACGCCTTGGCGGCCCTCGAAATTGCGATTGCTGGTGCTGACCGCATACTGCCCCTTCGGCACGAGGTCTCCGTTCATCCCGAGGCACATCGAGCAGCCCGGCTCGCGCCACTCCGCTCCCGCCTCGAGAAACACCGTGTGCAGGCCTTCCGCCTCCGCCGCGCGCTTGACCTCTTTCGAACCCGGCACCACCAGCATCTGCACCCCCGGAGCCACCTTGCGCCCGCGCAGGAGCGAGGCCGCATCGCGCAGATCGGAGAGGCGCCCGTTGGTGCAGCTGCCGACGAAAACGACGTTGACCGGCTGCTCGGCGACGGGACGTCCCGGCTCGAATCCCATGTAGGCGAGGGATTTCGCGAACATCGCATCGCCCGGGCGCTGCGGAATCGAGCCCGAGATCGGGATGACCATGCCGGGGTTGGTGCCGTAGGTGACCATCGGCTCGAGAGCCGCAGCGTCGATGTCGATCTCCTTGTCGAACCGCGCACCCGCATCGGTCGGAAGCTGCCGCCACTCCTCGAGCGCCTGCTCCCAGGCCTCGCCCTGCGGTACGCGCAGGCGGCCGGCGAGATAGGCGTAGGTGGTCTCGTCCGGCGCGATCATGCCGGCGCGCGCGCCGGCCTCGATCGACATGTTGCAGACCGTCATGCGCTCGTCCATGTCGAGAGCCCTGATGGTTGCGCCGCGATACTCGATGACGAAACCCGTGCCGCCGGCGACGCCGATCGTGCCGATGATGGCGAGAATCAGGTCCTTCGCGGTGACACCGGCCGCGAGCCTACCGTTCACGTTGATGGCCAGGGTGCGCGGCTTTTTTTGCAGCAGGCACTGCGTGGCGAGTACATGGCCCACCTCCGTGGTGCCGATGCCGAACGCGAGCGCACCGAGGGCCCCGTGCGTGCTCGTATGGCTGTCGCCGCAGACCACGGTCTTGCCCGGTTGCGTGAGCCCGAGCTCCGGTCCGATGACGTGCACGATGCCGCGGCGCGCGTGGCGCAGCCCCAGTAGCTCCACGCCGAAGGCGTGGCAGTTGACCTCGAGCTCGCGGACTTGCCGGGCGGCCGCCTCGATGGCAATGGGTGCCCCGCCGAAAACTTGCTCCGTGCGGGTTGGCGTGGAGTGGTCCATGGTGGCGAATGTCAGCTCCGGCCGGCGCACCCCGAGTCCCCGCTCGCGCAGCACCGTGAAAGCCTGCGGTGAGGTCACCTCGTGAATGAGGTGCAGGTCGATGTAGAGGATGGCCGGTGTGTCGGGAGTCTCCGCCGCCACCTCATGGGGGCGCCACACTTTCTCGAACAGAGTCTGGGGGGAATCCATGGGCACCGCTCTCCTAGACCGTGGCCTGAGCCGCCCGCCCCGCGCCGCTGCGCTCCTCGCGCGAGCGGGTGCCGGCCTGCGCCAGCTCGATGCGATTGATGACCTCGAGGAATGCCTTCGTGCTCGACTCGACGATGTTGGTGCTCACGCTCGAGCCGCGGTAGCTGCGTTGGTTGTACTCCACGTAAACCACCGCTTCGCCCTGCGCATCCTCACCTTCCGTGACACCCCGGATCTCGAACTTGCGCAACATCACGCTGATGCCGGTCGCGGTCTCGATCGCCTTGAAGGCCGCGTCGACGGGACCGTCACCGGAGGCCTTGCGCTCCACCGTCCGGCCATCCGTATGCCGCAGCTGTACCATCGCAGTCGCAGGCGCGTTGCTCGCGGCCATGGTGTCGAGGCTGGTGAGGCTCCAGGGACCGGAGGCGGTGCCTTCCGCGCGCAGCACCAGCGCCTCGATGTCGCCGTCGAACAGCTCCTTCTTCTTGTCGGCCAGGGCTTTGAATTCCTCGAATACCCGGTTGAGCTCGGCTTCATCCAGCTCGAATCCGAGAGCCTTCACGCGATCGCGGAAGGCATGACGCCCGCTGTGCTTTCCCAGCACCAAGTTGCTGCGGGAGAGTCCCACGTCCTCGGGACGGAGGATCTCGTACGTCGAGTGGTGACGAAGTACACCGTGCTGATGGATTCCGGCCTCGTGGGCGAACGCATTCTCGCCGACGACGGCCTTGTTGCGCGGCACCGTCATGCCGGTGATGCTCGAAACCAGCCGTGACGTCGGATAAAGACGATTAGTCTGGATACCAGTGGTGACGTTGAAGAACGCTGAGCGTGTCTTCAGGGCCATGACCACTTCCTCGAGCGAGCAGTTGCCGGCGCGCTCGCCAATGCCATTGATGGTGCACTCCACCTGGCGTGCGCCCGCCACCACCGCGGTCAGGCTGTTGGCGACCGCCATTCCGAGGTCGTCGTGGCAGTGGACGGAGAGCCGAATGCGGTCGATGCCGCGCACGTTCTTGCGCAGATAGCGGAAGAGCTCGGCGAATTCATCGGGTACCGTGTATCCGACCGTATCGGGAATGTTCACCGTGCTAGCGCCGGCCTCGATGGCCGCCTCGACCACCTGCGCCAGGAACTCGAGCTCCGTGCGCGAGGCATCCTCGGGAGAGAACTCCACGTCCTCGCATAGCTCTCTGGCGAGCTTCACGCCCGCGACGGCCGTGCGCAGGATTTCCTCCTGCGCCATGTTGAGCTTGTATTGGCGGTGGATGGCGCTGGTCGCGAGGAACACATGGACCCGTCGCCGGGGCGCATCCGCAAGCGCCCGCGCAGCGAGCTCGATGTCCTCACGATTGCAGCGGGCGAGTCCGGCGATGATGGGGCCGGGGACCTCGCGCGCCACGGCCTGCACGCTCTCCCAATCTCCCTTGGAGGCGGCGGGAAAGCCCGCCTCGATGACATCGACCCCCAGCTCCGCCAGCGCGCGTGCCACGCGCAGCTTCTCCGGGCGCGTCATGCTGCAGCCTGGGGACTGTTCCCCATCGCGCAGCGTGGTATCGAAGATCAGCACTCGGTCAGGTTGGGGAGCCATGTGATGTCTCCTGGAATCGTGCCACCGCGTTTCAGGCGCGCTTTTCATTGAGCCACGGCATGCGGGCGCGCAATGCCTCGCCGACTTTCTCGATCTGATGCTCGATGTCGTTCTGCAGCAGCTTCTGGTAGCCCTTGCGCCCGTTGGCGTTCTCCTCGATCCACTGGCGGGCGAACTTGCCCGTCTGGACTTCCTTCAGCACCTTGCGCATCTCGTTCTTGACCCGGTCGTTGACGATGCGCGGGCCGCGCGTGAGATCACCGTACTTCGCGGTCTCGCTGATGAACTCGTGCATCTTGCGCAACCCCCCCTCGTGCAGCAGGTCGACGATGAGCTTCAGCTCGTGCAGGCATTCGTAGTAGGCGACTTCAGGCTGATAGCCGGCCTCGACCAAAGTCTCGAAGCCCTTGACGACGAGCTCCGTCGCCCCGCCGCAGAGCACCGCCTGCTCACCGAAGAGGTCGGTCTCGGTTTCCTCCGCGAAAGTCGTCTCGAGCACGCCGCCGCGCGTGCCGCCGATGCCGTGGGAATACGCGAGCGCCTTCCGGTGGGCTTTGCCGGTCGCGTCCTGGGCGACCGCGATCAAGCAAGGCACGCCGCGCCCTTGCTGATATTGCCGGCGCACCAGATCGCCCGGTCCCTTCGGGGCGATGAGCACCACGTCCAGGTCCTTGCGTGGCTTGATCTGCTTGAAGTGGATGTTGAATCCGTGCGCGAAGAGCAGGGTCGCGCCGGATTTCAGCGCCGCCTTGACGTCCTCATAGAGTGACTTCTGGGCCAGGTCCGGCACCAGCATCGCGACGAGGTCGGCGCCGCGCGCCGCAGCTCCCGGCTCCGCAACCTCCAGGCCGTCCTTTTTCGCCTTCTTCCAACCCTTGCCTCCCTTACGCACTCCGACGACGACATCAAAGCCGCTGTCCTTAAGGTTCAGGGCATGTGCGCGGCCCTGGCTGCCGTAGCCGAGCACCGCGATGCGCGCGCCGCGCAAGGCTTTCTTGTCGACGTCTTTCTGCGAATAGAGCCTCATCATCATTCTCCCGACATGCAAAACAGTTTCGAAGGCAAGACCGCCAAACGGCCGCCCGTGAAGCGAGTAGCGGACGGCTTGCAGGCATAAGGGTCCTGCCAGTCAAATCCGCCAAACGGCCGCCAGGCCGGTTTGGCCAATAGAAGATAGCCCAATAAAAAGCAACGACCCCGCATCGGTGTTTGCCGGTGCGGGGTCTGGTGTCTTTTCTCACTCTGCTTGAGTCGTCCTCAGGCGTGCGCGAGATCCCCGCACCGGCTGCTCGCCAGGAGCAGCTTTCCAATAGGCAGTGCCAGCAGAGGATGCAGGGTGGCGCGCGGCGTCGTATACGCTGCGCAGCTCACGTCTCTCTCTGTTGCGGCTGCCACGGCTGGGTGTCCGGGGATTAAGGATTGAATGCCAAAAGGGCGAATGATGAGGCCGATGTCAGCACATTCGTGGCGACTTTGTCAACGTGATGGCGCGTCCGCTATGCTCGTCCCCGTGTCCCAAGAGATGTTGCTGAGCGCCGATCCGGCCGACAGCCGGCCGCTCTGGGTGGTGGCGGAAGGGGAGCTGCAGAGCTGGCTCGCCAGCCAGCCCGCCCCGGTGGTCGCGTGGGTGCGGGGCCACGGTTTCCAGGCGGAGCGACACCGCGTCCTCAGCTTGCCGTCCGCGGAGGGCGGCATCGGGGGCGCGGTCGCCGGCCTGGGTGCGCTCGGCAGCGCGCGCGACCTCACTGTTTGGCATGCCGCGGGGTTGTCCGACCGGCTTCCCGGGCAATCCTGGCATCTCGCCACACCCCTGCCGGCGCCCGCCGCCACCCGCCTCTTGCTCGGATGGCTCATGGGCGGCTATCGGATGAGCCGGTATCGTCTCAATGGGTCCGAGCCGCCACGAGCCGCGCTGGTACCGCCGGCGGGGGCCGATCTCGAGTATGCCGCCGCGGCAGCGCGCGCCACCGCGCTCGCTCGCGATCTGATCAATACTCCCGCCAACGATCTCGGGCCCGAAGAGCTGGCTGAGGCGGCCCTGGATGTGGCGAGAAGTCACGGCGCGCGCTGTCAGGTGCTGACGGGCGGCGAGCTCGCGGGCTACCCGATGCTGCGCGCCGTTGGCGCCGCGAGTGCGCGCGAGCCGCGGCTCGTAGACTTGCGCTGGGGCGAGCGCGACGCGCCGCGCGTGACCCTGGTCGGCAAGGGGGTGTGTTTCGACACCGGGGGCCTCGACCTCAAGCCCTCGGCCGGAATGCTCCTGATGAAAAAAGACATGGGCGGCGCCGCGTGCGCGCTCGGCCTCGCCGACCTCGTCATGCGACTTGGGGTCCCCGTGCAGCTTCGGGTCCTCATTCCCGCCGTGGAGAACAGTATCGGGGGAGCCGCATACCGTCCCGGCGACGTTTTGCGCTCACGCAAGGGATTGACGGTGGAGGTCGGCAATACCGATGCCGAGGGGCGGCTAGTGCTGGCCGATGCACTTGCGGAAGCCGACGTCGACCGGCCGGACCTCCTCATTGATCTTGCAACGCTGACGGGCGCCGCGCGCACGGCGCTCGGTCCGGAGCTGCCCGCCGCGTACTCGCCGAACGAAGCCCTGCTGCAGGCGTTGCGCCGGCAGGGGGAAGAAGAGTGCGATCCGGTCTGGCCGCTGCCGCTTTGGCCGGGATACGACGACGATCTCGCCAGCAAAGTCGCCGATCTCGGCAACGTGTCAGCGACGCCATTCGCCGGATCCATCATCGCCGCGCTCTTCCTGAAGCGCTTCGTCACGGAGACGAGCGATTGGTTACATCTCGATCTCTACGGATGGAACGGCAAGGAGCGGCCGGGACGGCCGGTCGGAGCCGAGGCCCAATGCGTACGCAGCCTCTTCCAGCTGATACGGTCGCGCTACAGTGCTAAGCTAAGCGGCTAGCACCTGCAAGATAGACCGTGACGGAAAAGAAGACCCGTTCCTCCGGCGCGTCCTCGCGCCGCACCGCGGACGGGGTTCGCGCTTCGCGGACCCCGCCAAGACCTGCGCGCAGCGCAGGGGTAGATCCGCGCGAGCATTCGCGGCTGGTGGTCGATGGAATCAAGCAGACGCCATCGCGCGCCATGCTACGCGCCGTCGGGTTCAAGGACGATGACTTCTCCAAGCCACAGGTCGGCGTTGCTTCGACGTGGGCGAATGTAACACCGTGCAACATGCATATCGGGGAGCTCGCCCGCGAGGCGATCGCCGCTGTCGATGCTGCGGGTGCCAAGGGCGTCCTCTTCAATACCATCACCGTTTCCGACGGCATCGCCATGGGCTCGCCGGGAATGCGCTACTCCCTGGTCTCGCGGGAAGTGATCGCGGATTCGATCGAGACAGTGGTCGGGGCCGAGGGCTTCGACGGGTTCCTCGCCATTGGCGGTTGCGACAAGAATATGCCCGGCTGCGCCATGGCCATGGCACGGCTGAACCGCCCCTCGGTCTTCGTCTACGGCGGCACCATCCGACCTGGGGCGGCCCGGCGCGATATCGTGGCGGTGTTCGAGGCGGTAGGCGCCCGCGCTGCGGGCAAGATCGATGACGAGCAGCTCGCGGAAGTCGAGCGCACGGCCATTCCGGGACCGGGAAGCTGCGGCGGCATGTACACCGCCAACACCATGGCTTCGGCCATCGAGGCGCTCGGCCTGTCGCTGCCCGGCAGCTCCGCCCAGGAGGCGGTGAGCGCGGAGAAGCGTGCCGACTGCCGCCGCGCCGGCGAGGCGGTCGTCGCGCTGGTGCAGGAAGGCATCCGGCCGCGCGACATCCTGACTCGCAAGGCGTTCGAGAATGCGATCACCGTGGCAATCGCGCTCGGGGGCTCGACCAACGCGGTGCTGCATCTGCTGGCGATCGCTCACGATGCGGGGGTGAAACTTCACCTGGATGATTTCACTCGAATAGGCAGGAGAGTGCCGGTGCTCGCGGACCTCAAGCCCAGCGGCCGCTACCTGATGTCCGAGCTCGTGGCCATTGGGGGCATTCAGCCGCTCATGAAAATGCTGCTCGACGCCGGGCTGCTGCACGGCGGATGCCTTACCGTCACGGGCCGCACGCTGGCGGAAAATCTCGCGGAAACAGGCACGTATGTTGCTGGGCAGGACATCGTGCGGCCGCTATCACGGCCGCTCAGGAAGGACAGCCACCTCGTCGTGCTGTACGGGAACGTGGCCCCCGGGGGCGCGGTCGCCAAGATCTCGGGGAAGGAAGGCGAGGCTTTCAGCGGTATTGCCCGGGTTTTCGATGGCGAGGAGCGGGCGACCGCGGCCATCCTTTCCGGGCACGTGCGAGCGGGCGATATCGTCGTCATCCGCTATGAGGGTCCGGTCGGCGGTCCTGGCATGCGCGAAATGCTGAGTCCTACGGGTGCCATAGTCGGCCGCGGCCTAGCGGACAAGGTCGCGCTGATCACCGACGGCCGCTTTTCCGGCGGTAGCCACGGTTTCGTGGTCGGGCACATTGCGCCCGAGGCGGCGGTGGGTGGCCCTATCGGATTGCTGCGCAACGGGGACCAGATCACGATCGATGCGGTGCGGCGGGAGATTCGGGTGGACCTTTCCGCGGCGGAGCTGCGCCGGCGAAGTGCGGCGTGGAAGCCGCGCAGGCCCTTCACCACGACCGGGGTATTGGCCAAGTACGCCCACCTCGTCGGCAGCGCCTCCGGCGGTGCCGTAACCGGACCGGGGCCTGCGACGGGCCGGCCGAGGGCGCGCTAGCTTAATCGCGGTTCAGGCAGAGAAGCGTCACGCAGTTGTCACCTCGCAGAGCACCGGTTAGAGTTCGCTACCGCGTCCACCGATGCGGACGGCGCGCGCCCAAGGCTCCGTGCCTGGTAGGCGCAGCGACACTGAATTACTTAATAAGGGGATTGAGCCATACGTGCGCGTCAGCTCCGGGAAGGGCGCACGCGCCATCCGGATTGGACCGCTTGCGGGCAGATAGAAAGACGGTTACTTTGCACCGCTTACGTTTCGACCCAGCCATTGCGGACTTGCAACAGCGACGCCTCACCAGCTACTCATGAGCGCTTACGTACAAGACACCCAGATCCTCACACGACGCACCGTCGTCCTTTTCGCCATCGTCGCCCTGCACATATTTCTTATATGGGTGCTGGCGACCGGTCTGGCCAGCCGGGCCATTCAGATGGTGGCGCCGCCCATCCAAACCAATATCGTGCAGCAGACCAAGGAGCAGCTGAAGCCGCCGCCGCCGCCGCCGCCGCAGCTGCAGAAGCAGCAGGTGGAGGTCCCGCCGCCGGTGATCAACATCAACGTCCCGCAGGAGTCGCAGACCCACGCCATCACCGTGGTGAAGAAAGTGCCGCATGCCGCTCCGCCGCCGGCTCCCGCGCACGTCACGGCTCTGCGGGCGATCGCGAAGGATTTCCCTTCGACCGATGACTACTACCCGGACGCCTCCCGCCGCCTCGGCGAGCAGGGGACCGCCTTCGTGAAACTCTGCATCGGCGCCGGGGGCCGCCTCGTCGGCGATCCGCAGATCCAGAGGAGCTCCGGCAGCTCGCGCCTCGATCAGGCGGCCATGCGCTATGCCAGAGCCACCTCCGGCCACTTCGAGCCGGAGACCCGCAACGGCGCGGCGGTGACGGTGTGCACCGCTCTGCCGATCAAGTTCCAGCTGACCGATTCGTTCTAACGTTCGTTGTCTCTCACTGATGTCTCCGCCTGTCGAAGCCGCAACCACCACCGCGGCCCTTTCGTGATTCGAGGAAAATATGGGTAATCAAGCAGTCTCAACCGTCAACAACCCGTACGGCCTGACGGGTATCCTGAATTCCGGCGATATCGTCGCTCAAGGCGTCGTCCTCCTGCTGCTCCTCATGTCGTTGATGTCCTGGTACATCATCCTGACGAAGCTGTGGGATCAGCGCCGGCTCAAGAAATCCGCTCGCGCCGCGGAGAAGCAATTCTGGTCCGCGCCTTCCGTCAAGGACGGCGTAGAGCGCCTGAAGAAGGGCGACAACTTCCGCGCCGTCGCGGAGGATGGTCTGCGCGCCGTGTCGCACCATGAGGGCCGTCTCACCGACCGCATCGACATGCACGAGTGGGTCACCATGTCGCTGCAGCGCTCCGTCGACCAGGTCAACAGCAACATGTCAAAGGGCCTGGGCTTCCTCGCCACGGTGGGCTCCTCGGCTCCGTTCGTCGGCCTCTTCGGTACGGTGTGGGGCGTGATGAACGCCCTCATCGCGATCGGCCTCGCCGGCCAGGCGAGCATCGACAAGGTCGCAGGCCCTGTCGGTGGCGCACTCATCATGACCGCGCTCGGCCTCTTCGTCGCCGTCCCGGCGGTCTGGGGCTACAACTGGCTGCTCGGCCGCAACAAGGTCCTGCAGGATGCGCTGCGCAATTTCGCGGGCGACCTGCACGCCTTTCTCGTCAGCGGTGCGCGTGTGAGCACCGGCCCCGAGATGGGTGGTGGTGCGCGCCCGACGGCCGCGCCTGCCGCCGCCGTCCGCAAGTGAGAGACGAGTCGAAATCACGAGAGTGCCGCAGGGCCGGCTCCGCGCGCGGCGCGGGGCCGGCCCGTCGGGCCGACCTGATCGCTTTGACTGATTTGCCCACCGCCACGCGGGCGCCCGGCTTGCTGAGCGACGCGTGAGGAGCCTTTCCTTATGGCCATGACTGTCGGACAAAGCTCGGAAGAAGAGCCGAGCGTGATGGCAACCATCAATACGACGCCGCTCGTCGACGTCATGCTGGTGCTGCTCATCATCTTTCTCATCACCATCCCCGTGATCACCAAGACGGTGAGCGTCAAGCTGCCGAATGCCAACAACATTCCGACGCAGACCAAGCCCCAGGACATCACCATCGCGGTGGACGCGGCGGGCAACGTTTATTGGGACGACAAAATGGTCCCGAGCAGCGATCAGCTGTTGACCATGATCGAGCAGCAGGCCGTGAGGGTCCCGCAGCCGGAGATCCACATCCGCGGCGACAGGCAGGCCAGCTACAAGTTCATCGGTCACGTTCTGTACGAGCTGCAGCGCGGCGGGATGGTCAAGGTTGCCTTCATCACCGAGCCTGACCTCAATCAGCTCGGGGTGCATTGAGGAGTTCTGAAGCATGTCCATGCAAATCGGGGGCTCGAGCTCGGGCCCGATGTGCGACATCAACACGACGCCGCTCATCGACGTCCTGCTGGTGTTGCTGGTGACTCTCATCATCACCCTACCGGTCATGACGCACGCGGTGAAGCTCGACCTGCCGCAGAATCAGAATCCGCCGCCGGTCACCGTGCAACCGGAAGTGATCGACCTCGAAATCGACTTCGACGGCACGGTCGTCTGGAACGGCACGCCGGTGACCCTGCAGCAGCTCGACGGCTATTTCGCCACCGAGTCGGTAAAGGACCCGCAGCCGGAAATCCACCTGAACCCCGATGGCATGGCCAAGTACGACGTGGTCGCCAAGGTTCTCGCGGCGGCCCAGCGCAACCGCATGACCAAGATCGGGTTCTCCAATGCCTCCGAATTCGCCGAATAGCGAGATCAGTGAATCACCCCATGCGAGACGATGTCATGAAGGTCAAAGGTAACCTGGTTGCGGCGATCGCCCTCGGCGCCGCGGTGGTGTGCTGCGCGGGTCTCGCCGGGGTCGCCCCGGCACTGGCCGCCACGGCGCCTGCGCATACCGTCAGCCGCGAGGTCGGCAAGCCGCTGCAGGCCGCGCAGGCGGACCTCAAGAAGGGCGACTACAAGGGCGCGCTCGAGAAGCTGAGCGAGGCCGACGCGATCAACAAGAAGACCGGGTACGAAGAGCACGTCATCCACGAGCTGGAAGGGTACGCGTACTCGCATACCCACGATTACGCGGGGGCGGCCAGGGCGCTCGAGCCGACGGTGACGGACGGATTCACCGATCCCGCGCAGCTGCCGCAGCGCACGGTCGCCGTCGCGCAGCTCTATTACCAGCTCAAGAACTACGACAAAGCCATCCGGTACGGTACCGAGGCGATCGACAAGGGCTGGGCGGACGCGCAGATGCCGACGCTCGTCGGCCAAGCCTACTATCTGAAGAACGACTGGAAGGGTGTGGAGCGCTTCGAGAAGTCGCAGATCGCCCTGGACGAGAAGAAGGGCGTGCAACCGAGCAACGAGTCGTTGCAGCTGCTCCTGAGCGCATGCCTCAAGCTGAACCCGAGCGGTGATGATGCCTGCGCCAACAATGCGCTGCAGCAGCTCGTCATCTATCACCCGAAGCCGGAGTACTGGCAGCAGCTTCTCTACGGCATGTTCAAGACGGTCAAAAGCGACAAGAACCTCCTGCAGACTTACCGCTTGGCTTCCGAGGTCGACGTACTGAAGCGCCCGGAGGACTTCACGGACTTCGCGCAGCTGGCGATCGAGGCCGGCTCCCCTGGCGAGGCGCAGCAGGTGATCCAGAAGGGGATCCAGGAGAACATCTTCCCCGACGCGCGCACCAAGGGTAAGGCGCAGCGGCTGCTCGTCGACGCCCAGCGGGCGGCCAAGCGAGATCAGCAGACGCTGGGCAAGAGCGCGCAGGAAGCCGCGCGGGCGAACACCGGCCAGCAGAGCGTCGGCCTCGGGCTCGCTTACTTCGGCTACCAGCAATACGACAAGGCCATCCAGGCCCTGAAGCAGGGCATCGCCAAGGGTAATTTGAAGGACCCCTCTGCGGCGCATCTGCTGCTCGGCATCGCCCAGCTGAAGTCGGGCGACAAGAGCTCCGCGCTACAGTCCTTCAAGTCCGTCAAGGGCGACTCGACGCTCGAGCGCCTGGCGGCCCTTTGGAGCTTGCGCGCGCGTCAGGCCTGAGATCGGAATCAAGCGCAGGAGAGAAACTCATGGCGATCAAGGTGGGCGAGCGTATGCCTGCGGGCACGCTCAAAGTGATGACGAAGGACGGCCCCAAGGACGTCTCGACTGACGACTTGTTCAAGGGCAAGAAGGTCGTGTTGTTCTCCGTACCGGGCGCGTTTACGCCGACCTGTGACGCCAAGCACCTGCCGGGCTTCGTGCAGCTCGCCGATCAGCTCCGCGCCAAAGGTGTCGACACCATAGCCTGCATGGCGGTGAACGACGTGTTCGTGATGAACGCGTGGGGCAAGTCGTCCAGCGTCGGCGACAAGGTGATGATGCTGGCGGACGGCAACGGCGAATACGCCAAGGCCCTTGGCCTGGAGCTGGATGCCCACAAGTTCGGCATGGGTACGCGCGGTCAGCGCTTCGCGCTGATCGTCGACAGCGGGGTGCTGAAAAGCCTAAACGTCGAGGAGCCGGGCCAGTTCAAGGTTTCCGCCGCCGAGCACGTTCTCGGCCAATTGTAGATTGGCGAAAGTCGCTCCCGGCGATTTTCGCAGCCAGCCGTCGTACGCAATTCATCCCGCGGGCCAGGGAGTCTGCCTGGCTCGCGGATGACTTGCTTTCTGACGTCAGGTTATTTGACCGAACCTAACACCCCGAACTCCTGGCAATCGCGTTCTGCAGCGAGATTCGGCGAGGGGTGAGCCATGTCGATCGCGGAGAAGATGGGGAAGCTGCTCGCCCAGCGGCGGCGGGGGTTCTCGCTTCCTCAGGGCCTTTACCTGGACCCCGAGGTGCACGAGTTCGATCGTCGCGCCATTTTCGAGCGGCACTGGCTGCAGGCCGGGCTGCTTGCGCAGATCCCCCGGTCGGGGGATTACCTCACCTTCGAGATCGGCGGCACTTCCGTCATCGTTCTGCGCAACGAAGACGGCGGGATTGGCGCGTTCTTCAATACTTGCCGCCATCGCGGCGCGCGCATTTGCCGAGAGAAGACCGGACGCATGGGGCGCCGTCTAGTGTGCCCCTACCATCATTGGTCCTACGATCTTCAGGGACATCTTGCGCAGGCACCCCGCATGCACCCCGGGTTCGAGCGCGCGGGTATCCGCCTGGCTCCGGTGCGGGTCGAGACCGTGGCGGGGTTGATATTCGTCTGCCTCGCCGAGCATGCGCCGGACTTTGCGCCGTTCCGTGCGGCCCTCGAGCCCATGCTCGAGCCCCATGAGCTGATTCACGCCAAAGTGGCTCATACGGTTACCTTGATCGAGCGGGCCGATTGGAAGCTCGTCATGGAGAACGCTCGCGAATGCTACCACTGCCGTGCGGGACATCCGGAGCTCATGCGCTCCTTCAGCGATTTCACCGCGTCGGATGTCTCGGGTCGGACCGAGGAGTGGATTGCCGCCTTCGAGGGGCGTTGTGAGGCCAGAAGCCTGAAGACCGGTTCGGTCATCGGCCCGTGGTACGAGCTCGAACGGTTTCCGCTGAACGAAGGCGCGTTGTCCTACACCATGGATGGCCGGCCGGCGGTCGCGAAGCGGCTCGGCCGCCTCGGCGATGGCGATGTCGGCGTCATGTGGTGGGCAGTGCAGCCGAACGGATTCAACCACGTCACGGGCGACTACGGCTTCTTCTTCCAGGCGCTGCCGACCGGACCGATGGAGACCACGGTCACCGGAACGTGGATCGTTCATGAGGATGCGGTGGAGGGCGTCGACTACGATCTGGCGGCACTCACCCAGGTCTGGGCCGCGACCAACGATCAGGATCGCGCATTGTCGGAAAACAATCAGCGTGGCGTCGAATCGCTCGCCTATATGCCGGGACCCTACTCGCAGACCAGCGAGCAGCTGGTGCTGCGCTTCGCGGATTGGTACTGTGGCGCCGCCGAGCGCTATCTCCAGTGGCTCGCCAACCCGTAAATCCAACTCCCTGGGATCTCTGAGGGCGGCTAGGAGAGGAGCCGTTCCAGCTCAGGGATGATCTGGAAGAGATCGCCTACGAGACCGACATCGGCAACCTCGAAGATGGGCGCCTCGGAATCTTTGTTGATCGCCACGATGGTGCGCGCGTCCTTGATGCCGGTCAGGTGCTGGATTGCGCCTGAAATACCTATGGCGACGTAGAGCTCCGGGGCGATGATCTTACCCGTCTGGCCCACCTGCAGCTCGTTGGGGGCATAGCCGGCGTCCACCGCGGCGCGGGAGGCACCCACGGCCGCGCCGAGCTTGTCGGCCAGCGGGTAGAGAGTCTTCTGGAAGGCCTCGGCGCTGCCGAGAGCGCGTCCGCCCGAGACCACCCGCGCGGCGGTCTGCAGGTCCGGCCGGTCGCTCTTGGCGGCGGAAACCGACACGAATCGGGTATGGGTAGGGATTTCCGTGGCGGCTGCGGCCGGCTCGATCGCTGCCGCGCCGCCCGTCGCAGCGGGCTGGAAAGAGGCCGTGCGCACCGTGCCGACAACCTTCGCGCCTGCTTCCACCTCGACGGTCACGATGGCGTTGCCGGCGTAGATCGGGCGGCGGAAGCGGGTCGCGCCCTCTACCGCCATGATGTCGCTGATTTGCGCGGTATCGAGCAGAGCTGCGATGCGCGGCATCACGTCCTTGCCGAAGGTGGTCGAGGGACCCAACACATGGCTGAAGGAACCCGCCAGTGCCGCGATCTGCGGTGCCACCGCCGCGGCCAGCAGGTGAGCGTTGACCGGGTGGTCGATTGTGAGCACACGCGCTACGCCCTGGAGGGCAGCCGCCTGAGAGGCGACAGCACTTGCATTGGCAGCGCACACCGCAATGGTGATCTCCGCGTCCGGGATACCCGCCGCACAGGTGACGCACTTGGCAGTGCTGGGATTGAGCCGCCCGCCGTCGTGTTCGGAGACGATGAGAATGCGATTGCTCATAGTTGATGGGGTGACAGTCGCCCGGCGGCGCTTCACCAGTCTCCCGGTGACTCAATGGGTCCGGCGAGCCAGGGAACGGCCCTGGCTCGCTTCGTCAAGTGCGGTACGATTCTCACTTACAGCACGCCTTTGCTCTTCAGCGTAGCGACCAGCTCGGCGGCATCCTTCACTTTGACGCCTTTCTGGCGTTGTGCCGGCGGCTCGAAGCGTGTGAGCTTCAGGCGCTGGCGCTGTTCCACGCCCAGCGCGGCGAGCGTCAGCGTCTCGAGCGGCTTCTTCTTCGCTTTCATGATATCCGGCAGCTTCACGTAACGGGGCTCGTTGAGGCGCAGGTCCGTCGTGATCACCGCCGGCAGATCGATCTCGAGGGTCTCGAGACCCGCATCGACCTCCCGGGTCACACGCGCCTTGTCGCCATCGAGCTCCACTTTCGAGGCGAAGGTCGCCTGCGGCCGTTGCCACAGGGCCGCGAGCATCTGGCCGGTCTGGCTGTTGTCATCGTCGATTGCCTGCTTGCCGAGGATGACGAGGAACGGCTGCTCCTTCTCCGTGAGCTTCAGCAGCGCGCGGGCGGCGACGAGCGGCTCGATGATACCATCGGCCTGCACGTGCAGCGCGCGGTCGGCGCCCATTGCGAGGCAGGTCCGCAGTTGCTGCTGGCAATCGGCGGGCCCAATGGTCGCGACGATGACTTCCTCGGCTGCGCCGCGCTCCTTGATGCGCAACGCCTCTTCGAGCGCGATCTCATCGAAGGGGTTGACGCTCATCTTCACCCCTTCCGTGATCACGCCGCTGCCATCCGGTTTGACGCGGATGCGCACGTTGTAGTCCACCACTCGCTTGATGCCGACCAGGATCCGTTTCATATCTCGAACCAAGGATGCAGGTTAATCTATTATCCCGCGATATTATCATGCGCTTCGGGCAGGTCTTAGGGGTCACATGATGCTTGGGTATACGGTCCGCCGCATTGCCGGAACCGTCCCGACCTTGCTGATTCTCGTCACGCTCTCGTTCTTCGTCATCCGTCTGGCCCCCGGGGGGCCCTTCGCCCAGGAGCGCGCCCTGACACCGCAGGTACGTGCCAACCTGGATCATCTCTACGGCCTCGACCAGCCGCTCGGTGTGCAGTACCTGCATTATCTGCGCGGCCTCGCGCACGGCGATCTCGGCCTCTCGTACAAACTACGCGACGAGAGCGTCGCGGGGCTCATCGCACAGGGACTGCCTGTCAGCGTGACGGTCGGCTTCGCTGCGCTCGTGCTCGCGACGCTGTGCGGGGTGCCGCTCGGCATCTTCGCGGCTCTGCGGCGCGGAGGGGCCGTCGATTACCTCGTCACCGGACTCGCCACACTGGCCATCGCGCTGCCCACCTTCGTCACCGGTCCGCTGCTCGCGCTGCTCTTCGGGCTGGCACTGCGCTGGCTGCCGGTGGCCGGCTGGCAGCAGGGCGACCCGATCTATCTCATCCTGCCGGCGGGCACGCTCGCTCTGCCGGTGTGCGCTGCGATCGCGCGAATGATGCGGGGAAGTCTGCTCGAGACGCTGAGCGCGAGCTTCGTGCGCACGGCGCGGGCCCGGGGGCTGGGTCCATGGCGCGTGTTGTTGCGGCACGCGCTGCGCCCGTCCCTGCTTCCCGTCGTGAGTTATCTCGGGCCGGCGGCGACGTATGTCTTTACGGGATCGCTGGTGGTCGAGACGGTCTTTGCGCTGCCCGGTACGGGGAAGTACCTGGTGCAGGGGGCGCTCGATCGCGACTACACCCTCGTCATGGGCATGATCGTTCTCTACGGCGCGCTAACGCTGCTCCTCAACCTCGCCGCGGACCTCGCGTACGGATGGCTCGATCCGCGGGTGCGGCATGAGTAGTATGAAGCGCTGGAGCCGGGCATCCTGCGCAGCCCAGAGCGACGCGAGCGAAAAGCGTGGTTTTCGCTCGCGGCTCCGCCACCTGCGGCGCGGCACAGTGCCAGTGCCTGGTCTTCGGGGCAACCGGACCGCAGTGGCCGCAGCGGCGGTGATAGCCGCGCTGGCGCTGCTGGCGATCCTCGGGCCGTGGCTGAGTCCCTATTCCTACGACGCGCTCGACTGGCAGCATCTTGCCGCCGCGCCGGGCCTCACCGCCGCCCATTGGCTCGGCACTGATCCGCTGGGGCGCGATCTTTACGTCCGCACGCTCTATGGACTGCGCCTGTCGTTGCTCATCGGCGTGCTCGCCAGCGCGGTGAGCGTTGGAATCGGCGTCGCGTGGGGCACGATCGCAGGGTATGTCGGCGGTCGAACCGATTCGTGGATGATGCGGACAGTGGATGTGTTATATGCGCTGCCGTACCTCTTTGTCGTCATCATTCTGGCCACGGTGTTTGGGCGCGGCAGGGTCGCGATGTTGCTGGTGGCCATTGGCGCGGTGGGCTGGCTCACCATGGCGCGGGTCGTACGCGGGCAGACGCTGTCGCTGAAGCGGCGCGAATTCATCGAGGCGGCGCGCGCGACGGGGCTGGGCACGCGGGCGATCCTGCTGCGGCACATCGTGCCCAACCTCGCCGGTACGGTCGCCGTGTATGCCACACTCACCATCCCGGAGCTGATCACGTACGAAAGCTTCCTCAGCTTTCTCGGCCTCGGCGTGCAGGAGCCGCAGGCGAGCCTGGGGAGCCTGATCAACGACGGCGCGCGCCAGATGCTGACGGCGCCCTGGATGTTGCTGGCGCCCGCGGGGATCCTCTTCGCGTTGCTTCTCTGCTTCAACCTTCTCGGTGACGGTCTGCGTGATGCCCTCGATCCAGCCACGCATTGAGGAGGCGGCCGCCGGCGCGGTGCTGCGGATCGCGGAACTGGGCGTGACCTTTGTCACGGCGCACGGCGAGGTCCCCGCCGTACGGGAGGTCTCGCTCACCGTTGCGCGCGGCGAGTGCCTCGGCGTGGTCGGCGAGTCCGGCGCGGGCAAGACGCAGCTCTTCCTGGCGACCGTGGGCCTCCTGCCCGCCACCGCCCGCGTAACGGGCAGCGCCAGCCTCGGCAGCGAGTCGCTCCTCGGCCGCCCGCAACGCGAGCTCGATCGCATCCGCGGCGCGCGGATCGGCTTGGTTTTCCAGGATCCGATGACCTCGCTCACGCCGCACCTGCGTGTCGGGGAGCAGATCGCCGAGCCCATCGTCGCGCACTGTGGCGCGAGCTGGGGGCAGGCGCGATGCCAGGCGCTCGCGCTGCTCGACCGTGTTCACGTGCCGGATGCTGTACGGCGGATGCGTCAGTATCCGCACGAGCTCTCCGGCGGCATGCGCCAGAGGGTGATGATCGCGATTGCGCTCGCGTGCGCGCCCGAATTGCTGATTGCCGACGAGCCGACGACGGCACTCGACGTGACCATCCAGGCTCAGATTCTCGGGCTGCTCGTGGAGTTGAAGCGCGAGAGCGCCATGGCGATGGTGTTGATCACACATGACTTCGGTGCCGTGGCGGGGGTCGCGGACCGGGTCGCCGTCATGCAGTCCGGGCGCATCGTGGAGTGGGATAGCGCGGCCGCCGTGCTCAAGACGCCGCGACACGAATACACCCGGGCGCTCCTGCAACAGGTGCTCACGCTCGAGGCGGCTGCGCCGCCGCAACCCGCAGCCGCTGCCGCTACCGTTGCAGAGTCAGTTGTCGCTGCGCAGCCTGCGCTCGACATCTCCGGGCTCGCGGTGCATTACCCGGCGCGGTTCTCGGTGCGGGGTGACGCGCGCGTGCTCCACGCACTGCACGATGTCAGCCTGGAGCTGCGTCCCGGAGAGGCTCTAGGCGTGGTCGGGGAGTCCGGATCCGGCAAGTCGACGCTGGTGCGGGCAGCGCTGCAGCTCATCCGGCCACGCGCCGGGCGCGTGACCTGGATGGGCCACGATCTCGCGGCCGTGCCGGCAGGCGAGCTCAAGCGGCTGCGCCGCGACTTGCAGATCGTCTTCCAGGATCCGCTGGCGAGCCTCGACCCGCGCCTGACGATCGGCCGGATCGTGGCCGAGCCGCTGCAGATCCACGAGCCGGGGCTCGATGCCGGCGCACGGCAGCGCCGGGTTGCCGAGATGCTGGCGCGTGTCGGTTTGGGTCAGGAGACGGTGAGCCGTTACCCGCACGAGCTCTCCGGCGGCCAATGCCAGCGGGTGGGCATCGCACGCGCCATGATCCTCGGGCCGCGGCTCCTCGTCTGCGATGAGCCGGTGAGCGCGCTCGATGTCTCCGTGCAGGCGCAGATCCTCGACCTGCTCGCGAGCCTGAAGAGGGAGCATCGCATGTCGATTCTGCTCGTGAGCCACAATCTCGCCGTCGTGCGGCGGCTCTGCGATCGGGTCCTCGTGCTTTACCGCGGGCGCATGATGGAGCACGCCGACTCCCAAGCGCTCTTCTCACAGCCCCTGCATCCCTACACCCGGGAGTTGCTGGACGCAGTGCCGGTGGTGGACCCAGACGTGCAGCCGCGCAGGCTGGCGCTGGCGAAGCTGGCGCAGGCACCGGAGGCGCAGGCGGAGGAAGGAGCATCCTGCGGATGCTCTTTTCGGGCGCGGTGCCGATACGCAATTGCAGAATGCACCGCGCGGACGCCCACCTGGGAGGCCGCGCCCGGCGGCAGGTGGGTGGCGTGTCACCGCTTCCGGCAGCTCGCCGATGGTATCCTTGACCGCCTATGAAGCCCGAGACCAGCATCCGTCCGAGTGACAGCCTGCGCAACGTCCGCTATGAGATTCGCGGCCGCCTGGCGCGGCGCGCGCACGAGCTCGAGCGGCAAGGCTACGAGATCGTCTCCCTGAACATCGGCAACCCGAAGGCGTTTGGCTTCCGTACCCCGGAGACCATGCGCCTCGCCATGATCGAAAATCTCGCGGAGGCCGAGGGCTACTGCCACCAGAAGGGGATTTTTCCTGCCCGCGAGGCGGTGGTGATGCAGCAGCAGGCGAGGGGGGTCACCGGTGTCACCGCCGAGGAGGTCTTCATCGGCAACGGCGTGAGCGAGCTCATCGACCTCGTGCTGCGTGCGCTCCTCAACAGCGGCGACGAGGTGCTGGTGCCGAGTCCGGACTATCCACTCTGGACGGCCGCAGTCACCCTGAACGGCGGGCGTGCGGTGCACTACCCCTGTCGGCCGGAAAACGCCTTCGTGCCGGATCCCGAGGAGGTCGCTCGCCTCGTGACGCCGCGCACGCGCGCCATCGTCATCATCAACCCCAACAACCCGACCGGTGCCGTCTACCCGCGGCCCGTGCTCGAGGCGCTGGCGCGCCTCGCGGAGCGCACCGGGCTCGTCGTCTTCAGCGACGAGATCTACGATCAGATGGTGTACGACGACACCGAGTTCGTCCCGATGGCGACATTGGTGCGCGACACGCTGTGCGCGACACTCTCCGGACTTTCGAAGGTCTACAGGGCCTGCGGCTACCGGGTGGGCTGGGCGGTGTTCTCGGGGCGGACCCGCCTCGCCGGGGATTACCTGAGCGCGCTCGAGCTGCTGAGCTCGCTGCGCTTGTGCAGCAACGTGCTCTCGCAGTGGGCGGTGCAGACGGCGCTCGGCGGGTATCAGAGCGTGAAGGATCTCGTCAGCCCGGGCGGCCGACTGTTCGAATCGCGGCGGACTATCCTGGGAGCGACGGACAGCAGCCGCTTTCTGCAGCTGGCGCCGCCCCAGGGTGCCATGTATGCCTTCGTCGGCGTCGACACGCGCGAGCTCCCCGCATTCGACGATCAGAAGTTCGCGCTCGACCTCCTCGAGCAGAAGCACGTGCTCGTGGCGCCCGGCGTCAGCTTCAACGTCCCCTATCGCAATCATTTCCGGGTGACGACTCTGCCGGATCCAGCCACGCTGCGGGTCGTTTTCGGGCGCATCGAAGAGCTGCTGCAGACGTATGCGAACGGGGGCAGTGCTGGCGAGGCCGGCGCAGCGCCGAGCAACAACGTGGTCGAGGCGACTTCTCGCTTCAAGTAACAGCGCAGGAAGTTGCGCTAACTTGCTGTATTGCTGAAGATTCCGCTTCATCTTGGCGTCGTCCTCGAGCGCGGGGGCACGGTTGTCGTGCCGTCACGCCAACGGGCGCACGCACTGAGATTGGCCCACGCGGCCGCGCAGCTCGCGGCCGGCAAGCGAGTATGGAGCAGCCCGGATGCGCTGCCGCTCGAAGGCTGGCTGCTGCGTGAGGTCGAGCGTTACGCCGCCAACACCGACAGCAGGCGCAGCGTGCCGCGGCTGCTCGCTCCGGCGCAAGAGTGGCTCCTCTGGCGGCAATGTACGGCTGAAGCCACGGCCGACCTGGACCTCGTCAACCGTGCCTCGCTCGCCGAGTCGCTGCGTCGTGCGAGCGGCCTCGCCGCGGAACTGCGCCTCGACCCGCAAGCGGGCGAATCCTCCGGAACGGAAGCGGACCTGTTGGCGGCGGTGCACCGCTCGGTGACGCAACGCTGCCTGGCGCTGGGGGCCGCGCAGCTGCCGGCGGCTCTCTCCAGCCTGCCGAGCGTAGGTGATGCACGTCCTGTTGTTTTGGCAGGCTTCCTCACGCCGTCGCCCCGCCTGCGGTCGATCGCCGCTGCCCGCGAGCAGCGCGGCTTCGAGACCTCGTGGGCGCCCGCAGTGGAGGCCGGCATGTTGGCGCCGCCGCGGGTCGAGTTGCCGGCGGACGAGCGTGAGGAGCTGGAGCGCATTGCCGAGTGGTGCCAACAGCGGCTGACAGCGCAAGCAGACGCCCGTCTCCTCGTCCTGCTGCCGGGATCGGCCGGCCGGAGGGAGCGGCTCGCCGCGCTGATCCGGCAGGCGGTCGACCCGCGCCTGGAGAGCCCCTCGCTGCTGGGTCTCGAAGGCGGGCAACCGCTTGCCCGCCTGGCCCTGGTAGCGCATGCGCTCGCCAGTCTGGCGCTGCTTGCCGCAGAGCCTGCGGGGATCGAGAGCCTCCTAGAGTGGCTGCGGGCGCCCTGGTGGGCTGAGCCGGGAGCGGTGGAGCGCGCCGCCCTCGATCTGTGGCTGCGGGAGCAGGGACGGCTGCGAGTCGATCTCGCTGCCCTGCTCGCGCTGCTGCGGCGTGCTCCGGCGGCCGTGGCGGCGCCTGCGCGTGTGCTCATCGAGCGTCTCGAGCAGGCAGCAAGAGCCGTCGGCGCGAGCTTCGGCAATCCGCGGGAGTGGTCGGAGAGGTTCGCGGCAGCTCTGGAGGTACTGGGCTGGCCTGGGGCCGGGACACGCGGCAGCGCCGAGCAACAGACCCTGGCCCGCTTTCATGAGCTGCTCGAGGAGCTGGGTCAGCTTTCTTTGACGGCGCGGACGCTGCCCTTGGATGTTGCGGTGCAGTGGCTCACGGAAAGAGCGTTTCTGACACCGTACCGACCCTCGGATGACGATGCCGCGGTGACCATCTCCCCCGCCTACATGGATCCGGCGGTGCAGTATGACGGGGTATGGGTTGCCGGCCTCAACGCGGACAGCTTTCCCCAGCCGGTCGCCCCCGACCCGTTTCTGCCGCTGCCGGCGCAGACCGCGGCCGGCTGGCCGGCGGCCAGCGCCGCGGGCCGGCTGGAGGAAGCGCGGGCACTGCTCGCAACCTGGCGCGCGGCCGGCGCCGAGTTGGTGCTCAGCGCTCCGGCGCGCGCCGATGACATCGAGCTGTTGCCGAGCCCGCTGCTCGAGCAGTGGCGGACCCCCGCCCCGCCATCCTCCAGGACACGAGCCTCGATATGGCTGCCCGCGCGCCTGCACCGTCCGGGCTGGCTGACGGAATGGCGGGACGATCTGGGTGTCGCCTGGAGCTCTCAACTCCCACTGCCCTCGGGCACGCGCAGCCTCGAGTTGCAAAACCAGTGCCCGTTCCGCGCTTACGCGGAGCTGCGCCTGGGAAGTCAGCAGCTCGGCGTGCCGGAGCCGGGCATCGCGCCCGATGCGCGCGGCCAGCTCCTGCACGGCGCTTTGCAGCAGCTCTGGGATGGGCTCGGCGACTCGCGCGCGCTGCTGGCGCTCTCCGATCAGGCGCGCGACGAGCTGATCGGCGCATGTCTCGAGAATGCGGCCGCCACGCTCGCTGCGACGGGTGGCGACTCGATTCCGCGACCGGCGTTGGCGCGGGAATGCCGCCGCACCGCGCGCCTCATCCGCAAGCTGCTCGACATCGAGCGTGGGCGCGCGCCGTTTCGCGTACGGCATACCGAGTATGCGTCACGCCTTCGCCTCGCGGGCCAGGAGCTGCGATTGCGCATCGATCGCCTCGATGCGCTCGCCAGCGGCGGCCTCGCGATCCTCGACTACAAGAGCGGCCGGCGAGTCAGCCCCGATTGGTATGGGGACCGCCCTTCGCATCCGCAGCTCCTCGCGTACCTCGCGGCAGTCGGGGAAGACGTTGTGGCGCTGGCGACCGTCAACGTGACGGCGAGAGAGGTGAGATTCGACGGCATCGCAGCCAGCGAGGGCCTGCTTCCCAAGGTGGCGGGTGTGAAGGCTGCCGCGGGACAGCCGCAGGGCGCATGGCAAGCGCGAGTACAGGAGTGGCGCGGCCTGGTGGAGCGGTTGGCCGGCGCTTTCGCCGCCGGGCAGGCGGCAGTTGACCCGAAGCCGCACGCCTGCGACTTCTGCCATGTAGCCAGCGTGTGCCGGGTCGGCGACAGCCTCATCGCTGTCGATGAAGACACGTTGGAGGAAGGCCCGCAGGGGATGGACGATGAGTAGCACGTCGAGTCCGGAGGTTGTGGCGGCGGCTCAGGCCGACGATGTGGCGCGCGAGCGTGCGATCGATCCGACCCTGTCGGTGATCCTGCAGGCGCCGGCCGGATCGGGGAAGACGACGGTCCTGACGCAACGCCTGTTGCGGCTGCTCGCGGTGGTCGATGAGCCGGAGGAGATTCTCGCGATCACCTTCACGCGGCGCGCGGCCGCGGAGATGCGTGCCCGCGTTCTGCGGGCGCTGCGGGGGGATATTCCTGACGATGCACAAGGCGAGGGCCTGCGACAGCTTGCGGCGGCGGCGCTGCAGCGCTCACAGGCCCGAGACTGGCGCCTGGCGCAGGATCCGGGCCGGCTGCGCATCCAGACCATCGACTCCTTCAACTTCCGCCTCGCCAGTCAGCTGCCCGTCACCGCCCGGGCCGGAAGCGAGCTCGCGGTCAGCTCCCGTCCGGAGGAGCTCTACCTGTTGGCTGCGCGCCAGACACTGCTCGCCGCGGAAGAGGACGCGGAGCTCTCCGCGGACCTGGAGCTCCTGTTCGAGCGGCTCGACAACCGCTGGGGCCATGTCGAGCGCCTGCTCGCCGACATGCTGCGGCAACGCGCACATTGGCTGCCGCACGTGTTGAGTCAAGATCCGGACGCCCTCTGCCGGCGCGTTTCGGCCAGTCTCGAGCGCATCGTGGAGGATCGCCTCCGCGTCGCCCGGCGGTCGCTGGGTCTCGATGCCTGTGCCCAGGCGGCGCGCCTGCCCGGTGTGGGCCAGCTCGAGAGCCAAGGACGCTGCCTCGAGTCTTGGAAGACTCTGGCGCGGCTGGTCTTCACCAAAGACCGTGACTGGCGCCGGGCGATCGACCGCAGGCTGGGCGCGGGATTCGAGAACGGCGCCGGCAAGGAGGCGTTGCGAGCCTGCATCGAGCGCTTGAGTGCGCTGCCGGCGGGCCGCGAGACGCTCCTCGAGGTCGCACAGCTGCCCAGTCCGGATCTCGGCACGGACGACGCCGCGGCTCTCGCGGCCCTCTCGCGAGTACTGCGCGCAGCGGCCGCGCAATTGCAGGCGCTGTTCGCGCTCGAGGGCCGTGTGGATCACACCTACATCGCCGGCGCCGCGCGGGCGGCGCTTGCGGAGGCCGGCCTGCCGACCGATCTGGCGCTGCGGACCGGTCTGTCTCTGCGCCACATTCTGGTCGACGAGTTCCAGGACACCTCCGTCGCGCAGCTCGAGCTGCTCGAAGCCCTGACCGCGGGATGGGAGCCGGGCGACGGGCGCACGCTTTTCGTCGTGGGCGATCCGATGCAATCGATCTATCAGTTTCGCGAGGCGGAGGTCGGCTGTTTCCTGCGCGCGCGGGATGTCGGCATCGGTACCGTGCGCCTGACGCCGCTGCGCCTCTTGCGCAATTTCCGCTCGGTGCCCGCGCTCATCGCATGGACCAACGAGACCTTCGGCCGGCTCTTCCCGCCAGCCGACGATCTGCGCGCGAGCGCCGTCGCTTTCACGCCGAGCCTCGCCGGCCAGAGCGGCGAGCCGGCGAGCGCGGCTCATCCCGTGGAGCTGCGCCTGCTTGCCGGCGACGACCGCGTGGCGGAGACCGAGGCGATCGTGGCCAGAGTCGCGGATCTGAAGGCGTCCGCACCGCAGGCCAGCATCGCGATCCTGGTAGCGGCTCGGTCGCACGCGCAAGCCGTTGTCGCGGAGCTGGGCGATGCCGGAATCGACACGATCGGTGTCGAGCTGGTGCCGCTCGCCGAGGTGCCCGTCGTGCGCGACCTCGTCGCGCTCACGCGCGCGCTGTGCCACCTCGGCGATCGTACCGCGTGGCTTGCGGTGCTCCGGGCTCCGTGGTGCGGGGTATCGCTTGCGACGCTGACGCGGCTCTCGGCTCGCGGAGACTCGCGCCTCGTCTACGAGGCATTGCGCGAGACCGATCGCCTCGAGGCGTGTCGGGCGGAGGAGCGCGTGCGGCTCGAGCGCGTCACGCGGGTGCTCGAAGAGGGCCTCGCGCGGCGCGATCAGGCTGCGCTTGCGGATTGGCTGGAGGATGTGTGGATGGACCTCGGCGCCGCGGACGCGTACCCGGCCGAGGAGTTGCGGCACGCGCGCGCTTTCTTCGACGCGGTGAGTGAGCGCACCGCATCAGGAGAGTGGAGTGGGATCGGGACGCTCGATTCCGTTTTGGCGAACCTCTATGCACAGCCGCAGGCGCGCACCGCCGCGCCGGTGCAGGTCCTGACGATCCATGGCGCCAAGGGCCTCGAGTTCGATCATGTGCTGGTGCCGTGCCTCGATCGCCAGCGCAATCACGGACGCGAGCCGTTGCTGCGTTGGCTCGATCTGCCGCGTACGGAGGCGGAACGCAGTGATCTCGTCATGGCGCCGGCGCCGGTCATCGGCGACGGGGAGCCGGGGGACGTCAACGCCTTTCTGAAGCGTCTCACGGCACTTCGCGCGGCCAACGAGCAGGTGAGACTTCTCTATGTGGCGGCTACGCGCGCGAAAAGGACGCTTCACCTCTATGCCTCTCCCGCGCCCCGGGCGGACGGGCAGGTGATGCCCCGCTGGAGGACGCTGCTCGGTTCTCTCTGGCCTGCGCTTGCGGAAGCCTTCCAGGCGCATCGGGCGGACGTTGCATCCTCCAGCTCGAGCGACATCCAACTCGAGCTCTTTGCCGGCTCGCAGATGCGGCGCGTACTGCGCCGGCTGGCGCCCGACTGGGCTCCAGCGGAGCTTCCTTCCGCCCCGCAGCTCACGCGGCTGCCGCTCGCGCAGCGCTCGCTCGAGACGCTCGAGTTCAGTTGGGCAGGCGAGACGCGGCGTCATATCGGCACTGTGGTCCATGCAGCCCTGCAGGCCTTCGCCGCGGCTGACGAGCTGCCGGCGCGCAAGCAGCTCGAGTCCCGGGCCGGGCTCTACCGCGAGCAACTCCATCGCCTCGGCGTGCCGGAGCGCGATCTCGGACGCGCCGCGGCGGACGTTGTCGAGGCGTTGAGCCGGACCGTCGAGGACGAAAGAGGGCGTTGGATTCTCTCGCCTGACCATCGCGAGGCAGGCAGCGAGCTTGCCCTCACCGGGATCGCAGACGGCAGGCTGACGAACGTCATGATCGATCGCTCGTTCGTCGACGGAAGCGGCACGCGCTGGGTCATCGATTTCAAGACCAGTCCACACGAAGGCGGCCGGCTCGAGGACTTCATCAACCGGGAGCTCGAGCGCTATCGCGGACAGCTGGAAAAGTATGCGGCGCTCGCCGGGGCGTTGGGGCCGGAGCCGGTGCGGGCGGCGCTCTATTTTCCGCTGCTCGGCATCTTTCGCGAGTGTCAGTAGTGGCCCCACCCGGGCTTGCGCGAAACAGGAATGCGCAGTGCAATGTGCCCCGCCGCCGCAGGTGGCGGAGCCTCGGGGAAAACGCGCTTTTTTGCACGAGGCGCGCTCGGCCGTGCAGGAGCCCGGATCCGGCGCTTAATAGGTTCCTGACATCCCGAACGGGCGACGTCCCTGCGCGTCAGGGGACCCCAGAATCTCGATGGCGTTGACGAGGGCCTGAGTCGCGCTGGCACGCGGTGTCACATAGCCTGACAGGTCGTATCCGGGCTGTGGCGTGAGCACGAGCTGCCCCGCAACGGCGAGCGGACCGCCGATGTCCTGTAAGGTGCCGGTCGGTTGCGAGCCGCCCCCGGGGAAGGTCACGGCGAAATTGCCGAGCGGCGTGACGTAGCCGCTGTGGTCGACGAGATCGTGCGCCTCGATGCGGCCTTGCAGGTCGCTGACGACACCCTTGCCTGTCACTCTCGCCAGCGCAAGGTCGAGGTACAACGTGCCGGTCAGAGTGGGCGGCACAGCCGCAAGGAGCGTCGGATCGAGAGGCAGCGAGGCTGTCAGATTGCGTGCGACGACGGTGCCGCCGAGGCTCATTTCGATATCGCCCTTGGCGGAAGCCGCAGGCGGGTGCTCGAGATCGACGTGCGCCGCGAGCTTGCCGACGAGCAATCGGGAGGGGCGCAACTGCCAGGTCAGATCCCCCAGCGCGGCGCCGCGCACCGTGAGCCCGCTGCAATAGCCGCTCCAGAGGGAGCCCTCCACGCTCGCGCAGCTGAAATTCGCATTGCCGCGGGGCAGGAGCCAGCTCGCAGGCAGGCGCGCGAGCAGGATCGCGGCAAAAGCCACGACACCCAGGACGATGACGGTCACGGTCCGCTTCATGCGCCGAGCGGATCTTGTTAGGGGCTCTTCAGGACCAGGGAGGCGTTGACGGTGCCGGGCTCCCCGGCGCTGTCGATGGTGGCGCTCTCGATCTGCACGCCGTTCTGCTGGCTCAGGCGCGCGAGCCACCCGACCACGGCATCGAACGGCGCCTTCTCCAACTGGACGCTCAGGTCCCCGCGGCCGCTCGGCTGGCTGCCGGTGAGCGCGGCGCCGAGTCCGGATTCGCGCGCCGACTGATCGATGATCACGATGAGCGACTCACCCGAAGTATTGCGCACCGGTCCAGCCGCCGCGATCTCAGGCGCAACCCTGCGCATCCACACGAGATCCGCCTGTTTCTGCGTCACCTGGTCATGCAGACGCGAGACGCTGTGGTCGAGCGGCAGGATGACGGCGAGCAGGAATAGGATGGCGGCGGCCGCCCCGCCGATGAGGAGCGTGCGGCGGTCCCGAGGTGAGAGGGATGCCAGTGAGGAGGACAGATCCAGCGCGCGCGCCATGTCAGCTTCCCGGAGACATCTGGATGTTGCCCTCATACGCCGAGCCCTTCGGACTGCCCGCGGTGAGGTGCGCCTGCCACCCTTGCTGGGTCAGCTGGCGGCTCAGACGATCCAGTGACTCGACGCTGGGTGCCGATGCCTTGAGCTCGAGCGCGCCGTCGTGAAAGCTCAGCGCTTCGAGCACTGCTTCGGGGGCGGCCTGGTGTGCCTGCACGAGCGCTTGCAGCGCCTGGAGGAACTGGCCGGCGGCCTGACTCGCGCGCGCCGCGGCCAGGCGCTGCTCCATCTGCCGCCGCGCCTCATAGGTGTCGGGCTGGCCCGGCATCGCCATGTGAAACACCTGCTCGATCGAGGCGTCGAGCCGGTGATCCGCGTGCTTGAGGACGCTGAGCTCAGCAGCCTTGCCGGCAACGTGCAGGCCGATGAAGCCCGCGAGCAGCAGGGCCGCCACCCGCCAGGCGCTCCAGCCCACCGGATGCGTGGCGATCGGTGCGTAGGGGCCTTGCAGGAGATTGGTCGGTGTCGCCGTGGGGAGCTGCTGCGCGAAGAGCGCAAGCGGTCCGCCGGTGAGCAGCTGAATCTGGATGCCCTCGAAGTGCTCGCGCGCCGCCTCCACCGTGGCGGAGTGACGGTGCCATTCCGCCGCACCCGTGTAGAGGATGAGCCCCCGGCCACCCGGCGTCCCGGGCTCGACGCCGGAGAGGGCGAGTTCGAGCGCCTCCCCGAGGGCGTCGGCAGGCAGCGTCACCACATTTCCAGACGGCGGACGCACGATGACTGCATCCTCCTCCAGGAGGGCCACGGCCTGACCCGGGTTCTGCGGCAGCAGCTCGCTGTCGGCGTACAGCGCCTCGGGCTCCAGGCCGCTCGATTTGAGGAGGGTGGTCCACTCGGCCATGAGCTTGCGGGCCACGACTGCGACGGGGACGCGGGTCGCCTCACCCTGGCGGCGGCCGATAGCGAAATGCAGATCCTCGATGTCCTCGGCGAGTTGCTCCTCGAGCGCGTAGGGCACGAGCTGCTGCAGCTTGGCGCCTGCCTTGGCGGGGGGCAGCTCGGGCTGGGCCAACAGCACGTCGGCTGCCGGCACCAGCACGACGACGTGCCGCCCCGCCGCGCGCGGCGCGGCGAGCGACAGCGGGCCCCCCTGGGGCGGGCCGGCGGCGGCCCCGCGGCCATCGACCACGAGCCAGGTCGGCTGCTCTTGCGGGGTGCGCGGGAGCCTGAGGAGGAGCCAGTCAGCCATGGTCGCGCATACTAGCAGCGGCCGCCTCAGTCGGGCGTGAAGCTGCGCATGACCGGGCGAACCATCCCGGTCGGGTCCTGATAGAGCAGGGTATAGACCGAGAATTCGGCGTTGCCGAGGGTGACGAAGGTGGTCAGGCGGAACCAGCTCGATTTCCCGCCCAGCAGGGTGGCGAGGGTCTGAGTCGTGCCGGGAGTGCCTGGTGTGGGATTTCCATTCTGTGCCTGTACATCACCGGCCGCCTGGATCACCTGTGCAGGCGTCGGGAAGCAAGTGCCGGAATCCTGACGGTCCTTCTCGAACTGCTTCGGATCCGCACTGAACTGCACGTGCCCGATGAGCGCATCGAGCACGTAAGGAGAGGCCGAGCAGGTATTGATGGGAGTCAAGACACCCGGGGGCAGCGCGACGATGTAGGGCGACAGCCTGTCGAAGTCCGCCCGGGTGAAGCCCGGCAGCGCCAGCAGCTCGCTCGTGCTGCTGATCGGCAGGTTGGGCGTGCGGTAAGGCGGATTCATTTCCATGTAGACGCTGTCCTCCGCGCCGTCAGGAAACATGGGATTGGTATCCTTATCGATCCAGTCGACGATGTAGTCGGCCCATTTGGGATCCATGCCCAGCAGTTGCAGAAGCTGCTGGAACGCCTTGATTGCGACCGTGTTGGGTGTCTCGCCATCCGTGCCGACCAGGTCGTTGACATTGAACCGCCCCTGGAGGTCTTGCAGAGAGCCCTCGAGCATCACACCAGGTGTTACCTGAGTCGGGCCCATGGCCTGGCCCCAGCCCTGGCCGGGATAAGTATATGCCGGGTTCTGTTGCTGGTTCTGTTTGAACTGTTGCTGCAGTCCGTAGGCCGCGAACGCTTCCGCGCCCTCGGCGGCGAGCACTGCCTGATCGAATTCGAATGTCGCGGCGGCACGCCGTGCCGTCATCGCATTGTTGTAGGCCATCGTCGCGGCGATGATGGTGCCGAGGGCAACGAGCAGAATGGCGACGAGGAGCGCCACGCCGCGCTGACGGCGGCGCGCCGAGACCCCGCCGTTCAGGCGGCGGGGGGGGGGAAGCGGGCGAGCGCGAGACATGTTCAATTGGCAGTCTCGAAAATGCGCACGATCTTCCCCCACGCTTGGGTATCCAGAGTCACTTCCACTGCCAGAGGGCGCATGCGGTAGGCAGAGTCCTGGACACCCTGGGCGCTCACGGTGACCGGCGGCCAAGTGTCGGTCCAGGAGCGCGTAAGTGACATGTAGCGGAACGACACGCTGCGGACATGCTTCAGGAGATTGCGCTTGACCGGTGCGCTGGCCAGCGTTCGATCGAGCACGTTCCAGTGCTCACGCACCAGCGTGCCATTGTCGAGAGCATACGCGACCCGCTCCAGCTCCGGGCGCGGCAATCCCGTGGGATTGCTCCAGCCATTGCGTGTCAGTTGCACGAGCGGCGGGGGACCCTGCGAGTCATCGGCGCTGTCCGAACTGTCAGAGCTGTCGGATGCCGTCGAGCTCGCGGAGGTATCCGACGAATCGGACGTATCGGACGCCGGGCTCCCCATCAAGCACGCCTGCCAGTTATCGCCAACCGGGTCGCGCACCGGCCGCGGCGCGAGCTGCACGAAGTCCTGCTCCATGACGCGCATCGCGGTCTCGAGCTGCACGAGGCTCTCCTGGTGCCGGCGGATGGACCCTTTGCTCTGCAGTGCCTGGTTGATGGCGCCATAGCCCATCGCGAACATGATGGCGGCGATGAAGAGCGCCACCAGCAACTCGATCAATGTGAATCCGCCGCGGCACGACGGCGCACGATGGCGGCGGAGGCAGCGTAGGGCGCTCATTGCGATCACTGTAAGGTCGTGTTGATGCCCGGCTGGCTCGTGTCGGTACCAGGCTGTCCCGGACTGGTGGGCGGCAGGCCGACGATCGGGTTGCTCCCGGACCACCCGGGCGGCGGCGGATCATTCGCCGGCGCAATGGCGTTGCCCATGAATCCCACCGCACTCGCGTACCAGCCGCGGTCATCGGCCGCATTGCTGTCGGCAGGGCGCACCTCGACCTCGATCTGCATCATGCCCGATATTCGGGTGTCGGTGACCTTCTGCCGCCATGTCCACTTGCGACCGGCGTAATCGATATCGTCATCGCTGGTGCCGGCGGCGGGAACGTTACCCGACAGCCTGACGGTCTCGATGCGGTTCAGCGCCACCCACTCGGCGAAGGTCTTGTCCTGCAGGTACACCGCGGTGTTGGCGGAGGAGGTCAGCGCCTCGAGCACGGCCGCCATGCCGATCGCCACGATGGCGAGCGCCACCAGCACCTCGATCAAGGTGAACCCGTTTACCGGGACATTCGCTCTCGCGGATGCGGGTCTCAGTGGGGTCCCTCTCACGTGCCACCCTGGACCATCGGCTTCTGGACGATGTCGCCATCCCGATTCTCATCCAGCGTAATGCTGCGGCCGGCGGTGGGACGCTCCAGCGTGATGCTGAAGGAGGACAGGTCCCCACTCGAGAAGATCATCACCTGCGGGGCGAAAGATTGCCCCGTGGCCGAATCCGAGTCGGAGTTGGAATCGGAGCTGGAATCCGCGTCGGAGTCAGAATTGGAGTCCGAGCCGGCGTGCGGCACGGGGCTCGCATGCGGAGGCGAGCTGGGCGTTGAGTTGGACCCGGAGGCGGACTGCGAGGTGGGGGGTGCCTTGATCGTCTCGTCCAGCACGATCGGCCGCGCATCGACCACCAGCTGGAAGTCGAGGCCGATCGGCAGCCTTCGCTCCCGCAGGGCGTCGTCTTCGAGCACGCTGCGCCACGCTCCCGTGCGCACGTCATAGACGACGAATTCATAGCCGTGCTGGCCGAAGAAGATGCCATAGTCGCGCGTCTGCAGCTCCGCCTGCTCCCGGGCGTAGTCCATGAGCGACAGCAGCCGCTTGCTCTCGGTCTCCAGGTCCGTGTCCTTCCCGGCGAAGCTCATCGAGAGCAGCATCCCCGCGGTGATCACTCCGATGATGAGGACGACGACGAGGATCTCGAGCAGGGTGAAGCCGGCGACTCGCGATGCACGCCCGCCAGCACGTCTGCCCGCGGCGTGCCGCGCCGCCGCCCGCTCAATCGGTGAGGTTCCAGTTGCCAATCGTGTCGTTGCCGCCCGGCTGACCATCGGCACCCAATGTGTAGAGGTCATAAGGCTGTCCGTGCGTGCCGGGGTACTCATACTGGTATGGACGACCCCAGGGGTCTTTGGAGAGCTGCTGAATGTACGGCCCGTGCCAATGGGTCACCGACGGGTCGTTCGGTTGCTTGATGAGCGCCTCGATCCCATCGTCCGAGGAGGGGTACTGGGAGTTGTCGAGGCGGTACTCCGTGAGCGCGGTTTCGAGGGCCTGGATGTCCGCCTTGGCCTTGGTGACGCGGGCCTCGTCGACCTTGTTGACGACCTGCGGGACGATGACGGCCGCGAGCAGGCCGATGATGATCACGACGACCATGATCTCGATCAGGGTGAAGCCGTTCTGAGGGCGTTTGGTGTTCGCGCGAGCGGATCTCGCAAGGGCGGGTCGATGGTTCATGATGAGCTGAGGTTTTCCTACGGCGACGGATACGCCTGGGGGCGCGACGCGGAATCATAACCGCGGATGCGGGTGCGTGCGTTTGCGCCGTTCGACAGTCCCGGGGGGAACCCGGTTCCGGGACGGGTGGCTATAATCGCCGGAATTTTTTGACTATGCGAGGACGTGATGGGGTTTGGCTTCGTATTTCCCGGCCAGGGCTCGCAATCGGTCGGCATGCTCGCGGCACTGGCGCCTGCCGGGTCCGAGGCGGCGATTCGCGACACCTTTGCCGAGGCGTCGGCGGTGCTCGGGTATGACCTCTGGCAGCTGGTGATGCAAGGGCCCGCGGACCGCCTGAACAGCACGGAGTGCACGCAGCCGGCCATGCTCGCGGCCGGGATCGCGACCTGGCGGCTGTGGCGCGACCGTGGGGGCCCCGAGCCCAGAGCCGTCTGTGGGCACAGCCTGGGGGAGTTTTCGGCGCTCGTGGCGGCCGGGGCGCTCGATTTCGGCGCGACCCTCGGCCTCGTACGGTTCCGCGGCCGCCTCATGCAGGAGGCCGTTCCCGCGGGCACCGGAGCGATGGCCGCCATCCTGGGCCTCGAGGACGCGCAAGTGATCGCGGCCTGCCGCGAGGCCGCCCAAGGCGAGGTGGTCGAGGCGGTCAATTTCAATGCTCCCGGACAGGTGGTCATCGCTGGCGCGCGCGAGCCGGTCGAGCGTGCCATCGAGGCGGCCAAGAAATTGGGCGCCAGGCGCGCTGTGGCACTCCCGGTGAGCGTACCCGCGCATAGTAGCCTGATGAGCTCTGCCGCCCAGCGCCTGGGCGAGCGGCTCGCCACGATAGATTTCCAGACGCCGCGCATCCGCTTCGTCAGCGCGGTCGATGCGGCACAGCACCAGGATCCCGCCGATCTGCGCCAGCTGCTCGTGCGCCAGCTGTCGAGCCCGGTGCGGTGGTCGGAGACCGTCCGTGCGCTCGCCGCAAGCGGTATCGGAGCCTTCGTCGAATGCGGTCCGGGAAAGGTGCTGACGGCGCTCAACCGCCGCATCGAGCGTGGCCTGCAGTCACTGGCGCTCGAGGATGCCGCGTCGCTGCAAGCCGCGCTGGCCGCGGTACAGGCTTGAACGAGGTACATGCCCATGCTTCAGAATGACGTTGCACTCGTTACGGGCGCTTCCCGGGGAATCGGGCGGGAAATCGCACTGGCGCTCGCCAGGGGAGGCGCCCGGGTGATTGGTACCGCGACGACGCCGGAAGGTGCCGCGGCATTCACCGCGGCCCTGGCGTCGCATGGATACAACGGCCGGGGCGCCATGCTGGACGTCTCCGAAACTGCGTCCATCGATGCGCTGGCGGCCGAGCTCGATGCCGCCGGTGAGATGCCCACCATCCTGGTCAACAACGCCGCGATCACGCGCGACGCGCTGCTCCTGCGGATGAAGCCGGAGGACTGGGACCGGGTGATCACCACCAACCTGACCTCAGTGTTCCGGCTTTCCAAGGCGTGCCTGCGCCGCATGATGAAGGAGCGGCGCGGCCGGATCATCAACCTGACGTCCGTGGTCGGCATCACCGGCAATCCCGGGCAGGCCAACTACGCTGCGGCGAAAGCAGGCATTCTCGGCTTCACGAAGTCTCTCGCACGCGAGATCGCCTCGCGCGGGATCACCGTCAACGCGGTCGCTCCCGGGTTCATCGACACCGATATGACTCGCTCGCTGAGCGCGGAGCAGCGCGCGGGACTGCTCACGCAGATTCCGGCCGGAAGGCTCGGCGAGGCCGCGGACGTGGCTGCCGCCGTTCTCTTCCTCGCCTCACCGCAAGCGAGCTACATCACGGGCGAGACCCTGCACGTCAACGGCGGGATGTATATGCCTTGAGGAATTCCCGGGGGCCACCGGCTGCGCAGCGAGGCGGGTCGCGCAGAGCCAGCGCGGCGCCCGTTGGACCGGCGCAACAGCCGGGGCCCGAACGGGGGCGAACGGCACGCTTCACGCGCTCGCGCCCAGGGGTGATTCCCCAGGAAAAACAATCACTCAGCGCGACCGCACGGCGACTGGCAGGGCCGGGGGTGTTCCCCTACAATACCGCGCCCACGCCGCCGGCCCCGGCCATGGCGGTATGGGAACGTATTTTCCGCTATTCAATTTCTAAAACATAAGGACCATCCGCTAATGAGCACAGTTGAGCAGCAGGTCAAAGCCATCGTGGCCGAGCAGCTTGGCGTCAAGCAGGAGCAGGTGACCAATGACGCCTCCTTCGTGGACGATCTGGGAGCCGACTCGCTCGACACGGTCGAGCTCGTGATGGCTCTCGAAGAGGAGTTCGAGATCGAGATCCCGGACGAGGATGCCGAGAAGATCACCACGGTCCACCAGGCGATCGAGTACATCAACGAGCGCCGCAACAAGGCCTGAGCATAGGCCTCGGTCGCGGGCGCTCAGCGCCGCGGCTTTCATGCGGTGCGCGCAGGATTCCGCGGGGTTCGCTCGTGCGAGCCCCGTCCGTGAAGCGGCGCCGGGCGCCGTAAGATTTCCCCAGGAAAAGTCTCAAGAGACAGGTTGCGTGTGAGCAAGCGTCGTGTAGTGGTAACGGGCATGGGAATGATCTCGCCCCTGGGCAGCGCGGTCGAGACTGCGTGGAAGGCCATTCTTGCCGGTGAGAGCGGCATCGGACCGATCACGCGGTTCGACGTGTCCAACTTCCCCGTGCGTTTCGGCGGCCAGGTGAAGGGCTTCGAGCCGAGCCGCTACTTCAACACCAAGGAGCTGCGGCGCATGGACGAGTTCATGCACTACGGTGTGGCCGCGGGCATCGAGGCGTTCGAAGACTCCGGGATCGACATCTCCAAGACGGACGGGACGCGCTGCGGCGCGGTCTGCGGCGCCGGCATCGGTGGCCTCGGCACGATCGAGAGCGAGTACGACGCATACGTCAAGACCGGGAACCCGCGCAAGATCTCCCCGTTCTTCGTACCCGCGACGATCATCAACATGATCGCCGGCCATCTTTCCATCAAGTACGGTCTCAGGGGACCAAACCTGGGCGTCGTCACCGCCTGCACCACCTCGACCCACGCGATCGGCATTGCGATGCGCACCATCCAGTACGGCGATGCCGACATGCTGATCGCCGGCGGGGGCGAGATGGCGACCACCGTCTGCGGTCTCGCGAGCTTCGCGCAGGCCAAGGCGCTGTCGACCCGCAACGAGGCTCCCGCCGAGGCCAGCCGCCCCTGGGACCTCGACCGCGACGGCTTCGTGTTGAGCGATGGCGGCGGCGCTCTCGTCCTCGAGGAGCTGGAGCACGCGCGCCGGCGCGGCGCGCGCATCTACGCGGAGCTCATCGGCTTCGGCATGAGCGGGGACGCGTACCACATCACTCTGCCGCCGGAGGATGGCGAGGGTGCCCGCCTCGCCATGGCGAATGCGCTCAAGGACGCCACGCTGAATCCGGGCGACGTGCAGTACGTGAATGCGCACGCGACCTCGACGGCCGCCGGTGACAAGGCCGAGTCGCTGGCCATGAAGCGCGCCTTCGGTGATCATGCAGGCCGGCTCGCCGTCAGCTCGACCAAGTCCATGACCGGGCACCTGCTCGGCGCCGCGGGCGTGGTGGAGGCCATCTTCTGCATTCTGGCGCTGCGCGATCAGGTGGCGCCGCCCACGATCAACTATCGCACTCCGGATCCCGAGTGCGATCTCGACTACGTGCCGAACACCGCCCGGCAGATGAAGATCGATGTTGCCCTGTCGAATTCCTTCGGCTTCGGCGGCACCAATGGCTCGGTGATCTTCAAACGCTTTACGGGCTGAGTGCGGAGCCGGCGGGACGCTCGTGCCGCACCCCCTGATCATTCGCGAGCTCGAGGTCCCGCCCCGTGTCCTCAGGCAGCTCGCGGCAAGCCGCCCGGAGCGCTACCCCGTACTGTTCGACAGCGCGGCCGACGGGCCGCTGAGCCGCGCGAGCGTACTCGTCGCCAACCCGACGGGCGCGCTATGGCTGGATGCGCACGGGCGCATGCAGACGGACGGGGCGATTCCACACGGTATCGTGCAGCCGGGAGAGGGATTCCTGAGCGCCCTCGAACGCTGGGTTCGCTCCACCGCGGCGCCGCTCGCTCCGGCCGACCTGCCATTTTGCGGCGGCTGGGCGGTCTTTCTCGGTTACGAGGTGGCCGCCGAAATCGAGCCGCGGCTCGCGCTGCCACGCGCAACCGACCTGCACGCCTGGCAGGCCTTCGCGCTGCGCGTACCGTGCGCGCTCATTCACGACCAGCTCTCGGGGAAAGTCCATGCGATCGCGGAGGAGGCCGCCGCGGCGACGCTCGATGCGATAGAGAGCGAGGCCAGAGAGGCCGCACGGGCCGACTTCGGGACCGCCGGGACAACTGCGCTGCCCGCGGTGGCCCGCATCAGTGAGGAGGACCCGCGGGACTATCTCGAGCGAGTGCGGCGCGGCAAGGAGCACATCCGGGCGGGTGACATCTATCAAACCAATCTGTCCCGCCCCTGGCGGGTGGAGCTGCGCGACGAGACGGATGTCGGCCGGCTGTACGAGCGCCTGCGCACCGTCAATCCGGCCCCATTCGCCGCTCTGGCGCAATGGCGGGGTGGCGTGCTGCTCAGCTCTTCGCCCGAGCGGTTGGTGCGAGTGGCCGGCCGGCGCATCGAAACCCGCCCCATCGCGGGGACACGGCCCCGCAGCCGGCAGCCGGGCGAGGATGCGCGCGAGATCGCAGCACTGGTCGCGCATCCGAAAGAGCGTGCGGAGCACATCATGCTCATCGACCTCGAGCGCAACGACCTCGGGCGCGTCTGCGAGACCGGGACGGTGCGCGTCGAGGAGTTGATGTCCATCGAGTCCTACGCCCATGTGCACCACATCGTCTCCAATGTGACGGGGACCCTGCGCGGGGACGTAACTCCGGTTGATGCTTTGCGTGCGGTGTTCCCGGGAGGAACGATCACCGGCTGTCCCAAATATCGCTGCATGCAGATCATCGCAGAGCTGGAAGGCGAGGGGCGCGGCGCCTACACCGGCTCGCTCGGGCTCCTCGGGCGCGACGGCAGCATGGATTTCAACATCCTGATCCGCACCCTGACGCTTGCCGGACGGATGCTCGAGTTTCGCGCCGGCGCCGGAATCGTGGCCGACTCCGATCCGGAGCGCGAGCTCGAGGAGTGTCGTGCCAAGGCACGGGGCCTCCTCGCCATGTTTGGTGGGACGGATCGCGCCGGAGCCGCGGGATGACCGCTCCGGCGGCAGAAGATACCGGTGCGGCGGTGACAGCCCTCGTGAACGGTACGCCTGCCGCGGGCATCTCGTCGCTCGACCGCGGGCTGCATTTCGGCGACGGCGTCTTCGAGACGATCGCCTGCCTGCAGGGGCGCCCGCGTTTTCTCAGTTTGCACCTCGAGCGATTGGCGCACGGGTGCCGCGCACTCGGCTTCGCGCCGCCCGCGGGCGAGATGCTGCGAGCGGAGATCGAGCGGCTCGCGAGCCGGCAGGAGCGCTCGATCGTGAAACTGATCGTGACGCGCGGTCCGGCGCTCGTGCGCGGTTATGCAGTCAGCGGGCACGAGCAGGCAACACGTGTCACGATTCGTTATCCTTGGCCCGTGGAAGACCCCATCTTGCAGCAGCACGGAGTCAGCGTGCGCGTGGCGGCGATGCCCCTCGGCGAGAACCCTGCACTCGCCGGCCTCAAGCACTGCAACCGCCTGGAGCAGATCCTCGCGCGCGGCGAGCCCAGCGCCGCCGCGACCACCGAGGCGCTGCTGCTCAGCCGCTCCGGGAAGCTGATATCCGGCATCATGACCAACGTGTTTCTCGTCGACGGCCCGCCGCAATCACCGCGTCTGCGCACGCCAGTCATTGATCTGTGCGGTGTGGCGGGTGTCATGCGACGCGTCGTGTTGCGGGAGGCGGCACGGGCCGGCATCGCGGCAACAGAGTGTTACCTGTGGCCCGCCGATCTCGCGTGCGCGACGGAAATCTTCCTCACCAACGCTCGCGTCGGCATCTGGCCAGTGGGTCGGCTCGAGGAGAGGACGTTGACGCCGGGTCCCGTGACACGCCGCCTGCAGAGCCTGCTGCAACCCCTGCTCGAGGAGCCGGTCGATGGTTGAGCCGGGCCGGCACCGCGGCAGAGGGGGTGTGCTCATACTGTTGGTGCTCGTCGTCGTGGCGGCGGCCGCCGGTTACGCGCTGCTGGGCCGCAATTTCCATGCCCCGGGTCCGGCGACGACGGCCATGCGTCTGAAGGTGTCCCCTGGAGAGAGCACGCGCGCCGTACTCATGCGCCTGGCGGGACTCGGCGCCCTCGCGCACCCGCGGCAAGTGGAGCTCTACCTGCGACTGCATCATCGCAATCCGCGCATCGAGATCGGCACCTACGAGGTGCCCGCGCACGCGAGCCCAGGCGATATCGTTCTCATGTTCGAGCAGGGCAGGGTGATGTTGGATCAGATCACCGTGGTCGAAGGGGCGAGGTTCGCCGACTTCCGCCACGAGCTCGACGCGCAGGCGGAAGTCGCGCACACTCTGCGCGGCAAGAGTGATGCCGAGGTGATGAGCGCGCTCGGGCACGCCGGCGAGGATCCGGAAGGCCGATTCTTCCCCGATACGTACCGTTTCGCGCCGGGCACCAGCGACCTGACCCTTCTCTCGATGGCGTACGAGCGGATGGCCGCCCTCCTGGCGAAGGTCTGGGCAGAGAGGCGTGCCGATCTGCCCTTTGACACTCCTTACCAGGCGCTGATCCTCGCCTCGATCGTGGAGAAGGAGACGGGGGTCGCCGACGAGCGGGCGCGGATCGCGGGAGTCTTCGTCAACCGTCTGAACCGCGGCATGCGCCTGCAGTCCGACCCGACTGTGATCTACGGGCTCGGCAGCCAGTATGACGGGACGATACACACCCGGGACCTCACGGCCGACACGCCATACAACTCCTACACGCGCGCGGGCCTGCCGCCGACACCCATCTCACTCCCTGGCCTGGAGTCGCTGCTGGCGGCGGTGCAGCCTGAGCACACGGATGAGCTGTACTTCGTCGCGACCGGACAGGGCGGTCATCACTTCTCGAAGACGCTTACGGAGCACGACGCGGAGCTGCACGTGTACCTCGCGCGTCTGCGCGAGCAGCAGCAGGCCGCGGCGCGCCGGCAGGCGGCGGGCGGCCCATGAGCACGAAAGGGTTGTTCATCACCCTGGAGGGCATCGAAGGCGCGGGCAAGTCGACCGTCGCGCGGTGGGTCGGTGAATGGCTGGGACGACACCAGATCCGCGCCACTCTCACCCGGGAGCCCGGTGGTACGCCGCTCGCCGAGCGGGTGCGGCAGATCGTGCTCGAGCTCGGCGCGGAGGGGCTGTCGCCCACGACGGAGACTCTGCTCATGTTCGCTGCGCGGGGCATTCACTTGGAGAATCTCATTCGGCCGGCGCTCGAGCGCGGTGACTGCGTCGTTTGCGACCGCTTCACGGATGCCACGCGGGCCTACCAGGGGGCCGGGCGAGGGGTCGACGCGGCGTGGATCGAGTCCTTGGCGCGGCAGGTCCAGGGGAGCCTCCAGCCCGACTGCACGCTGCTGCTCGATTTGCCGGTGCCGATGGGGCTCGAGCGCGCCAAAAGCCGCCGCGCGGCTGCCACCGACCGGTTCGAGGCCGAAGCCCAGGCATTCTTCGAGCGGGTGCGTGCGGCCTATCTCGAGCTGGCACGCCGGGAGCCGCAGCGCATTCACGTGATCGACGCGTCCGCTCCGCTCCGGAGGGTGGAGCGGCAGGTCACCGCAGTGCTCGAGCGGCTACCCGGAGTTGCCCGGGGTACCCCTTCTCGCGATGGGGGATCTGCAGGGGGCGAGACGGCATGACGCCAGCATGGCTAGCCCCGGAAATAGCCCGGTTACGGAGCGCCTATGCCGCCGGGAGGCTGCCGCACGCTCTGCTCATCGACGAGGCCCCAGGAGCAGGGGGCGAATGGCTGGCCGGCTGGGCTGCAAGAATGGTGCTGTGCGCCAACCGGCCGGTCCCTTCGAGCACCGGTCTCGCGGCTCTGGATGCCCCGGGAAACCCCTGCGAGCGTTGCCCCTCCTGCCAGCGCGCCGCCCAGGGGCAGCATCCGGACCTCATTTTCATACGCCCGCTCGACACATCCACCCAGATTCGGATCGAGCAGGTCAGGGAGCTCGCTGCCGAACTCGCCCTCACGGCGCACCAGGGCGGCTACAAAGTCAGCATTTTGTCGCCAGCCGACAGCATGAATCGTTTTGCTGCCAATGCCTTACTGAAGACACTTGAGGAGCCCTCTAAAGGCACGCTGCTCATTCTCGTTGCCAGCCAGCCCTCACGTCTGCCGGCCACGATCCTCAGCCGCTGCCAGCGGGTCCGGGTCCGAGCGCCGGAGCGCGCCGAAGCCGTCGCGTGGCTCGAGGCGACCCGCGGGCCAGCCGACTGGCAGAAGGTACTGACCGTCCTGGGCACCGCACCGATGGCTGCTGCCGACGCGGATCCTGCAGCGGTAATCGAGGTTGCCGCCGAAGTGCACCGTGGTCTCGAGGAGGCTGCCGGCGGCAGCGGCGATCCCGTCGCGACCGCCGAGCGCTGGGCACGCTCGGAGCTGCCGCTACGCCTCACCTGCGTTGAGAATTGGCTCACGGAACGGATTCGGGGCCGTGCCGGCAGCGGGGCTCTTTTTACAGAAGTGCGGGCTGGCGCGCACTCCCGTGGGCACGGGGAAAGTTTAGACTTGCGCCAGCTTTTTGGGCTCCTGGACGCGGTTCGGGAGCTCAAGTCATCGCTCGATGCGCCGATCAACCGGGGACTGGCGCTCGAGAATCTGCTGCGCGGCCTCTCGGCGCGTGCCGCTTAACCAGAGCCTGAGGACAAGATTTTGCGAGCAGGTGGCAACAAGCCGGGCCTCTTGACGCTCACCATCAAGGACAAGAGCGCGCTCTATCTTGCCTACATGCCATTCGTGAAGAACGGCGGCCTCTTCATCCCGACCAACAGCAACTACCGCTTGGGGGATGAGGTGTTCATGCTGCTCAACCTGATGGGCGAGGACGAAAAGCTGCCGGTCGCCGGGCGGGTCATCTGGGTGACGCCCAAGGGGGCGCAGGGCAAACGTACCGCCGGCATCGGGGTGCAGTTCAGCGAGCAAGACCACGGGCAGACGCAGAAGAAGATCGAGACCTATCTCGCCGGCGCGCTCGCCGGCGATAAGGCAACGCATACCATGTAGGCCCTCAGGCCGATCGCCGCAGCGCGATCCCGCTGTGTGTCAGGCCGCCCGTCAGTACGTACGCGTCGAATCCCCGCTCCACCAGGATATAGGCGGCCGCGGAGCTGCGCCGGCCTGTGTCGCAATACACGACATAGGGCACCTTGCGGTCGAGCGTCGTGAGCTTCAGGCGGATGAAATAGAGCGGGATGTTGAGCGAGCCGTCGATCGAGAGGTTCTGATGCTCGCTCGGCAGGCGCACATCGAGCCAGCGGCCGCCGCGGGCGACGATCTCGCGCGCGCGGTCGTAGCTCACCCACTGCAGCAGCGGCTCGTTCATGAGCTCGCGGAAATCCTGCTTGTTGAGACGCATCAGCACGCCATCGGCCAGCATCGTGACGGTGGCGTTGCGCTTGGCTTCCGCGATCAGCGCTTCCTCGCCGAAAGTGTCGCCGACGCCGAGCTCGGCCAGCTTGATTCCTTCCTTGTTGAGCGGCGTCTCGCGGGTCACGACACACTTGCCGCTCACGATTACGTAGAAGAAGTCGCCTTCGTCACCCTGCTTGATGATGACATCGCCCGCGCGGTACGGCACCCGCTGCAGGCGCATGAAGATCGCCTGGATGTTGGCGGGCGGAATGCGGTGGAAGGCCTTGGTCGACAGGAGCGTCGTCATCCAATCGTCGCCTGCACCGCCATCGAGGTGCGTCTGCAGCTCTGCGACCTCGTACGTGCCCGTCTGATCCCAGGTGATCATGACATCGAGCAGCTCGCTGTCGATCGAGAGATAACTGACTTCGTCGACCGCGCGCGCGGTCACCTGCCGGGGAAGCTGCGGATAGAGGGGCGTGCGCGCCTCGGGCGTACCGCCGCGGATCATGGCGATGGTGCGCTCGGCTTCCTTCACCTCGACCATTCCGGCCACGAGCCAGACCGTGCGCTTTTCGGTGTCGCCTTCCTTGAAGAGCGTGCGGCCGGCGGGCATGGTGCGCACGACGACTTTCTTGGCCAGCGCAGCGAGGTTATCCCGCTTCAGGCCGTCGAGCGGCGCGAAGGTCTTGAGCAGTTGAACGCTCGCTTCGCGTTCTTCGAGCATCTTGAGTGCGGCCTGAACGGTGGTCGGTCGAATGCGCCGGTCCGGCGCGGCTCGTGCCGTTGAAAATTATGTCCGATGGTAGCACAGGGTCTCGCGGGCACCGGGGAGCCGTTCACGGTTTTGGCGGCAGTGTCGCCACAGCGCGCCAGTTCGCGGATTATTGACAATTGTCCGGCCCATCCATGGGCCTCAGCCCTGCGGGCCCGGTGCTTTGCGCGCCGTTCAAAGTCGCTCCAGGCGATTTTGTCATGACTTCTCGGGCCGCTCGCCGCCGGCCGCGGCAACCAGGGCCCAGCCCGAGTCCGGCTGGAAGCGGGCGCCGTAGCGCGCGGCGAGCTCCTCCAGCCGCTCGACCACCGCGGCCACGCCGCGGCTGCGCGCATAGGCCAGAGGTCCGCCGCGGAAGGGCGCGAACCCGGTGCCGAAAATGACGGCCGCATCGATGAAGTCGGCGTCCTCCACGACGTGGTCGCGCAGGCATGCAGCGCACTCGTTCACCAGCACGAGAATCAGGCGGTCGATGAGATCGCGCGGCGGCGGCTCCGCGGACGCGGCGGGCTTCACCGGCCTGCCGTCCTTCCACAGATAAAAACCGGCGCCGCTCTTGCGACCGAGCTTGCCGAGCGCCAGCAGCTCGCGCAGGCGCGAGAGTGTCGGGGTGGGGCGCCCGAGCTCGGTGGCGATGATCTCCCCTACATGCGCGGCAACGTCGAGGCCCACGACGTCGGCGAGCTCGATCGGACCCATGGGCATTCCGAACGCCACGGCCGCTTCGTCGATGGCGGTGATCGGTACGCCCTGTTGCGCGGCGTGCATCGCCTCGTGCAAGTAGGGCATCAACACGCGGTTGACGATGAAGCCGGGCGCGCTTTGGCACGGTACCGGCAGCTTGTCCAACTTGCGCGTGAAGGCGATCGCCGTCTGGACGACGGCCGGATCGGTGGCCGCGGTGTGAATGATCTCGACGAGCGGCATCTGCGAGACGGGGTTGAAGAAGTGCAGTCCGGTCAGGCGCTCGGGTCTTTGCAAGCGCTCGGCCAGCGACTCGAGCACGATGCTCGAGGTGTTGGTCGCGAGGATGGCGCCGGGCTTCATGCGCGGCTCGAGCGCGGCATAGAGCTCGCGCTTGGCATCGAGGCTCTCGAAGATCGCCTCGATCACCACATCCGCTTGCGCGGCACCGTCTCCCGCCACGTCGGCCGTGAGGCGCGCGGTGGCCGCCTGGACCTTCGCCGGATCGCGCAGCCGCTTCTCGAAGAGCGCGCGCGCGCGCGCGAGCGCCGGCTCGATGAGCCTGAGCTCCCTGTCCTGCAACGTCACGGTGAGCCCGCGCAGCGCCGACCAGGCGGCGATGTCACCGCCCATGACTCCCGCCCCCACCACGTGTACGTGCTCGAGGGGCATCGCGGCCTTGCCGCCGAGAGCCTTCAGCCGGTCCTGCAACACGAACACGCGGATGAGATTGCGCGCGGTCTCCGTGGTGAAAAGCTCAGCGATGGAGCGCGCCTCGGCCTCGAAGGCGACGGCTCCATGGGCGCCATAGCGCACCCAGAGGTCGATGATGGCGTAGGGGGCGGGGTAGTGCTCGCGACGAGCCTTTTGCGCAACCTGACCGATCAGGGACCGTTGCACGATCGAGCGGACCAGGGGCCAGCTCAAGGCCCGCTCGGTCAGAGGCGGCCGCTGCGGCGGCGGTGGCTCGAGAATGAGCTGACGGGCGGCCGCGCGCAGCTCACTCTCCGCCACGAGCTTGTCCACCAGGCCGAGCCGCAGCGCTTTCTCGGCACGCACGGACTTGCCCGTCAACATCATCTCCATGGCCGCGCGTACGCCGATCAGCCTGACACTGCGCACCGTGCCGCCGAATCCGGGATGGATGCCGAGCTGCACTTCCGGGAAGCCGAGCGCCAGCCGCTCATCGCCCACCGCAACCCGGTAGCGGCAGGCGAGGGCGAGCTCGAGGCCGCCGCCGAGCGCAAAGCCCTGGATCGCCGCAACGGTCGGGCAGGGCAGCGCCTGCAGTCTGTCGAACACCTGTTGGCCGGCGTGGATGAGACGATAGCCGCTCTCGGCGCTGGTGATTCCGGAGAATGCCTTGATGTCGGCGCCGGCGATGAAGCCGCTCTTCTTTGCCGACAGCACCACGACGCCGCGCGGCGGCGGCGATGCGATCTGATCGAGGAGGGTATCGAGCTCGCGCAGCACGTCGCTCGATAGCACGTTGGTGGAGGTGCCCGGCTTGTCTGCGGTCAGCCAGACGATGCCGTCACTGTCCCGCTCCATCTTCCAGGCAGAGGCGGGGGTCTCGGTATTCTTCATGTTCTCCCCTGTGGAGCGGGATCAGGCCGCGGCCGAGCTCTGCTCCGAGGTATCCGCGCGCAGGTGGAAATCGCAGACGAGCGGGCGGTGATCCGAATACCGCACGTCGGGTACGCGAAAGTCGGTCACCTCGATTCCCTCGCTCACCAGGATGAAGTCGAGCTCGATGCGCGGCACGCGCGCGGGAAAGGACGGCAGGCCGGCGGAATTCGCGCTGCGCAGCCCCGCCGCGCGCATGAAGAGATAGATCTCATGCGTGCCCCAGAAGGTGTTGAAATCGCCGGCCACGATGACGGGCTTCTTCGACTTCACGATCAGATCGTGGAGCGAGCGCAACTGGTACTGGCGGTGGCGGAACTTGATCGAGAGGTGCACGAGGAATACGCAGACGTTCTCGAGCTCGAGCTCGATGATCAGCCGTTTGATGCCTGCATCGAAGTAATGGAAGCGCTCCCCGTGCACGTGCGGGGCGGAGAGGAAGGCATTGCCCTGCTTGCGCACGATGGGCATCAGCTGGTTGATCGAGCTGGCGCCGTACTTGCACTGGAATGTCGAGTAGTGGCCGAGCTCCGTGGCGATCGCTTCCGCCTGATTCACCATGCCGGTGCGGATCGAGCCCGTGTCGACCTCGACGAGGCCGACGACATCCGGATGCTCCGCGCGCAGGAATTCGGTGATGCCCGCCAGGACTTTGCGATTACTGCGCAGGTACCCGGCGCCCGGCAGCGGCAGGTGAAATGCCGGGCCCGTGCCGGTGGCGTAGCGAATGTTGTAGACGACCAGACGCAATGTGAGGCGATCCTGCGCGGGGCAAGCCAGAGGATCGATTGTATTGCATATCGCCCGGGGCCGGCGGGGGACCGGCGGGGCGCAGGGCCGTTCAGCCTGCGGTGGCCCGTTCAGGCTTCGCGCCGGGCGGCTCTTGTGCGAAACTTGGCCTTATGTCCCAGGCCAATCCCGTCCGCCTCTTCGTCACGCACGTCTGGGAGCCGGGCGATGACTACCTGCGGGTCTTCGAGTACCTCGAAAGCTCGCGGAACTTCTTCTACCGCAATTACAGCGCGCCCGACACGCGCCCGGCGGGGGACAAGGAAGCCGCCAAGGAGGCGTTGCGCCGCCAGATCGCCCCCGTAGAGGCCATCATCGCCCTCTCGAGCCTCTTCGATGGCAATCAGGACCTCGTGACCTTCCAGCTCCTCTACGCCCAGGCGAGTCAGAAGGCCGTGGTGCTCCTCAAGCCCTTCGGCTCGCAAAAACCGGTGCCCAAGGCGCTGGCCGATCTGGCCAATGAGATCGTCGACTGGGACGAGCGCGCGCTGGTTGACGCCATCCGCCGACAGGCGCGTCACGAGGAGACGACGCGCTGGGACACGATCGAATTCAAGCTCGACTGACCGCTAGTGGCCCCAGCAGATCGAGCTGGAATCGGCGCCGCCGCTGTTCAACGAGGATTGTTGCCCGGCCGATGTCACGGTGAACGAGGCGCAGTCGGTGTCCAGGTCCTGGCCCTTTCCGGGGAGGGGCTGGGCCTTCAGCGAGAAGGTCGGCGGCGTGGCTGTATTGCTGATGGTCGGCGGAGAGATGTAGTAATACGCGCCATTTCCTACCGGATAGCTCGTGCCGAACCCGCTGTAGCCGAGTTGGCTCGCCGTTGGGGTGTACGCACTGTTGGTGTCGAAGTAGCGCTCCTCGCGCGCGGCGAGCTCGACGAGCGCCGCGCGTGCGTCCGTCCGGCGCGATTCGCGGACCTGATGCAGGTACAGCGGGATCGCTATTGACATCAGGATCGTCGCGATCGCCACGACGATCATCAGCTCGATCAGCGTAAATCCCGCGAAGCGCCCGCGGGATGCCGGACGAGACGGAGTGGCTGTGGTCTTGGGGCTCATGATGTTGCAACCTACCGTATCTGCACCCAGGTCTCGCGGCCGCCGGTGATGTCGGGTGGGAGCGGAATCGGGACGTGGTGATGCTGGCCGCCTGTGTCCTGATAAATCGCGGATCCACCCGCGTAGTACATCGTTCCGGTCGCGTTGCTCTCGTAGCCCGCGGTGTTGGTAGGCAGGGTAGAGCTGTAGCCCTGCCAGAATCCGGAAATCACGGAGCCGGTGGTCACGTCGAGGGCATAGGACCAGCCGTTATCGAGCCCGGTCGTGCACTGCAGCGGGGAGTCGATCGCCGGCAGTACCGAGTTGAAGATCACGACGGTGCTGAGGATCAGCGGGTTGAAGACGAGCTGCTCGTAGGTCGTGGTGCCGTAGCCGGTGCTCGTGCCCGGGAAATTCATGTACCAGCCGAATTGCGTGTTGCCGCTGGTGCACGTGCTGGAATTGGCCCAGCACACCACGGCACTCGTGGAAGCGGTCCGGTTCCCGCTGGTGTCTACCGTCATCGTACGGCTCGCGAGATTGCTAATCCCGAGCCGGTAGGGCGAAGAGAGGCTCGTGATGGTGCCCACCTGCGTGGTGGTCAGACTCGCGAACTGCGAGCTGTGCAGCGCGTTCCAGCCGCTCATGTTCCAATCCCACACCGCATAAAATGACTGGGTGCCGGTCGAGTAACTCGTGATGGAAGTGTTCGTCTGCGGGAATTTTTGCCCCGTGCCGAAATAGAGCATCATTTGCACGGCGCCGTTCACGGTGACGAACTGCGGCACGATCTGGCTGGTGATCGGCTGGCCCGACTGCGTCTTGAACAGGGGGCCGGTGGAGACGGCCCAGCTGCTCTCGCTGGCGCTGGTCAGGTCGAATCTCCACACGTTACCCTTCAGGTCGCCGGCGTAGACGTAGTCGACGACGTGGTCGTGATCCATGTCGACCGCCGATACGTACGCAATGCCGTTCCCTGAGCTGACGCCCGTGCTGAGGTAATACATCGTCTGCGCGTTGCTGGTCGGGTTGATCGTCAGGATGAAGATTCCGGCATCACCCGTCGAGCTGCCGACTCCATTGCCGAAAATGATGGCCCAATTGCCATCGTGGAGGCGGCGGATCTGCGGCGTCCCGTAGGTGAAGCCGAGGTTGAGGGCGCAATTCGTGACGTTCGTGCAGGTGAAGCTCCCGGGATTGCTCGTCGCCGAAGTCCCGCCGATCCAGTCGCCCTTGACGAGGGCCGAGGCGCCCGACTCCGCGAAGCCGCTGGGGGTGGTCACATCCAGCGCGTAGATCTCACCCTGGCCGACCGCAACGTCGCTCGACGGACTCTCATTGAGGCTCGACCAGTTGGCGACATAGTTCACTCCGCTGACGCTGACAGTGGTGCCGAAACTGTAGGTCGTGGTGGACGACCAGGCCGAGGCGCATGTCGGCATCGAAGTTCCACCGCAAGAGCCTTGTGACGTCCAAGGCCCGGAGAGGCCGGCTCCGAGGCCCCCGACCACCCAGGTGTGCCACGCGCCGCCGTAGTAGAGATCGCCGGTGCCCGGGGGCGCATCGACATAGAAGTTGTGGCCGTATTGCGGGTTGGAAAAGTCGAGCGCGCTGTTGATGGAGGTGTTCGTGGTGGTGGTGGTGACACCGGTGCGACGATTGGTGGTGGTCGAGGTGGTGGTGATGGTGGGATGTATGCCCAGCAGCACTTCCTCGGGTACGTATGCGAGAACTTCCGTGCCGTTGTTGCCGGCGCTGTTGTAGGTGCTGTCGCTGTTGTAGGACCCGGCCGCGAAACCGTGCAGCAGGCCGTCATTGGCGCCGACGTAAACTACGTTCTGCCGTGTCTGCGCGGCGGCCGCGTACGAGGTATAGCTCTGGCCGGAATTCTCCGGCATGGTGGTGCCGGTATTCAGTCTGTCTTTCCATGCCGTAGGTGTCTCGTAGGCGAAGTACAGCGACTGGGAGGGCGGTCCCACCCACGCGGGACTGGAGTCCAGGATGTCGGCGAGCACCGAGTCCCGGGCGCGAAAGAGGTTCGATCCGTTCGGGATCTCATTGGTGCGGTCGCCGCGCAGGAATGAGAGCCGGGTCTGGCCGTTGCCGTCGATGGCATTGAGCGCGCTCTGCTCCGCGGTCGGTAGGTTGCTCCATTCGAAGGGTATGCCGGCGCTGCCGCTCCATGTCAGCATGGTGCGGGAGCTCGGCGCCTGGGCGGCAACCGGCCCGGTGACGCCTGTCGTCGCACAGGTGTTGGAGGAGCTGGCGAGGCCGGTCAGGACGCAGGAAGCATCCCAGTTGGCGGTGGAGGCGATTCCGGTGACCTGGCCGGTGCTGTCGGTGGTCAACCCGTAAGCGGCGAGGCTGCCCGTCCAGTCGGTCGGGTCGTAGCTGCCGAAGTAGACCTGCGTGCCGGCGTCGACCCTGGAGGATTCCTTCTCGTTGCCGGTGGTCGAGCTCGCTCCTGCGGTGGCAGGACTCGCCTTGAAGCACATGATTTCATGAATGTTCGAGCTGCCGCCGGTCGAGCCGGCAAAGCCGAAACGGACGCTGCTGGGAAGGGGACCGTTCTGGGTGGTGATCGGCTCGTTCTGGATCACCCCGGACCAAGCGCCGCCGTTGTAGCTGTAGGACAGCGAGAGCAATCCATTTTGCGTGATTTTCAGTCGATAGGTGATCGGAGTCGCATTGCGCTGCCCGTAGCCCCCGGTCGAGTACTCGTTGGCAATCTGGCTGGAAATCACGGCGTAAGCCACCTGCGCTCCGTTCGCGATGGCCGGATAGTCCATCACCGTCGTACCCGTGTTCGACGGGCTCGCGGGGGTCGAGTAGTTCCACAGCGTGCCCGTCTCGCAGGTGTTCTGCACGGCGGCCTGTTGCTGGGCGCTCGTGAGCCCGGTCGCCGGATAATCGCTGGGATAGCTCGTGCTCAGCGACGGGTAGGCGATATTGCCTGCCCCGCGCAGCCCGATACGATTGGGCTGGTAGCCGCCGCCGCTCGCGGTGTTGTCGCCGGTGACTCCATACGGGCTGTTCTCGCCGACGGTATCCGTGGTCCCGTTGAGAAAATTGCCATATTCATCGATGCCGAGACCGAGGTACGCGCCAATCATGCCGTGATAGTCGGTATTGGCGTTCGAGCAGGTGTAGCCGAGACTTCCGCCCCACGAGCCGATGGCGTCAGCGGGGTTGGCGGCCAACTCAGGTGCGGTCGCGATCGAGGCATCCATGAGGAAGAAACTCATGCCATCGGCGCCGTCGTTGGCGTCTCCCCCCGAGTCTCCGCGATAGGTGAGAGTCTTGAAGGTGATGTCCAGGCCGCTGGTCGTCGAGTAGGTGCCTGCCGAGATGATGGCCCCGTTCTGGCTATGGCCGCCACTGCCGCAGCCGCCGGTGCCGCTGGGAATGCAGCCGTTGGTAAAGCGCAGGGCGCCGTTTCCCGTCGGATCCGGAAGCGTTACCGCCCTGCCGGCTGCGCCGTTGTAGCCGCCGACCAAGTGCTCGGTATAGTAAGTATCGGCGGTGCACCCCGGAGGCGTTCCGGGGTTCGTGCCGGCCGTTGCGGTGCTCGCCGTGAGGCAGGCGCCGTTGAAGAAGTACCACGGGTTGCTGGTCGTAGTACCGTTGAAGTCCTCGGAGATGAGGACCTGGGCATGAGCGCCGGTTGCGGCGAGGAGGCCGCAGACGAGGGCGATTGCGAGAAGCAACGGTTTGTTGCGAAGCATGGCTAGCCTCCGGAGGATCACGGGCACCCGCCGCAAGAGGAAATGTAAGTGACGCGATAGACGCTCTCGACTACCGAAACGGTGCTGGAGCTGCCGCCGAAGGACCACGCATCGACGGTGAAGTCGACCGAGCTGGCGCCCTCGAAGCCCAGGCGTGAGATGTAGACGACGGGCAACTGTGCGACGGTATTCTGTCCGCCCGAGGTGCTCGCCGTCAGGTCGCCCCCGGGGTTGTAGCTGACCCCGAGGCTGCTGCCGGCGCCGCCCCAGGGAACCGCTCCCACGTTGCCGCCGCTGAGCGTGGACTCCAGTGAGTTGGAGCACATGACCGGGGTGGTGGCGGTGGTGAAATTGCCGGCGATGCACGGGATGCCCCAGATCTCGGCCGCGCCGTAGTCCTGCGGCGCGTTCGCGATGAGCCACTGCTCCCCGTACTCCTGCGCGCTCTCGGCGGCCTGCAGGGAGCGCTGTTTGTCCATGTTGTTGCCCGCGATCCGATACTCCAGCCCGACGCCGTGGAACATGGCCAGAGCGAGTAGCGTGACGACCACCAGCAGGAGAAGGCTGGTGATCAGTATCATTCCCCTCGAGCGAGGGGCGGCACCGTGCAATCTGCTGGCTCTCATCAGCTTCCCCCCATCCGCCCCATGACGCTGATCACTCGCGTGAACGTCACTGTTTGCGGCTGGCCGGCCTCGGATGAGATCGGGTTGTTCACGGTCAGAGTCACCTTGACTGAAGAAACATCCGGCCAATAGCCCTTGGTCGTGACGTCCGATGCGAACATGTACGATTGCACATTTTGGGAGCCGCTCGCACTGACGCCATACATGATCGACATGTTCTGGATCCCAGCCACGAGCTGCACGGGCGAGCCTGCCCATGTGCCCGCTGTGGCGAGCTCACAGTTGAGGTATGGCTTGCCGTCCGAGCCGTTGGCCACGTAGAGATACGTCGTGTACTCCACGCCGCTGGTCGTGGCAGTGCCCGTGCAGAGGTCGATACTGGCCGCGGGACCTGCGACGAACCGCGCTGCGATGGAGTCATAGGGCGCCGTAGCCTGATAGATTCCGACGAGCGATTGCGCTCCCGCGAAGGGGATCGAGACACCCTGGGTCGAGGTGGTCTCGGGCAGCAGGACAGTGCTGTTCGGCACATTGGAGGTGGGGTCCGGGTAGTAACCGGCCGACTCCACGGCCTGCGCCAGGATTGTCATGGCGAAGCGCTCCTCGTCCTCGAGCTGCGCGAAGCCGCTGTCGTCCTGATAGGACCGGTGCACGCCCTGCTCGACGACGATCACGCCGCCGATGAGAAAGAGGGCGATGAGAATCGCGACCATCAGCTCGATGAGCGAGAATCCCCGCTGGCCAGAGAGAGGGCCCGAAGGCGGGCGCGAAGCGTGCGTCGGGTGGAGCAGGGTGGTCATGGCTCGATCACCAGTGTGTAGGTCTGACCCTGAAAGGCGGTCGGCGCGCCGGCCTGCTGCTCCTGGGTGTTCGCGGCGATCGTTTTCTCGGTCCAGGTGATCGTGATGGTGCAGGTCACGACGTTGTTCGCTGCAGCATTGGGTGCGCAGCCTATGGTCGTCACCGAATTTTGGAGCACGGCGGCCATGCCCGTGGCAGTAGTGCCGCTGCCGGAGCCGGCCCATTGGCTCAGGTCAAAGGCCGCCATGTCCTGGGGTGCGGCGCATGTGGGCGGGGATGCGGTACCGGGCGAGCTCTCCTGGCAGCTGGGAGGTGCCCCGGCCTTCGTTGCGAGGGCGGCGGGCGTGCCGGTCCAAGCGGTGGTCCCCGTGGTCTGAGTACCTGTCAGCGTGAAAGTGCCGTTGGCGGAGTTGTCCCAATAGTCCCGGTTCGCGTGCATGGAGGCGGCGAGGCTCTCCCCCTGGAGCGCGACCAGGGAGCGGAGCCGGGAGGTGCCGGTGCCCGAGAGCATCAGGGCCTCCAGTTTGGCGATGCCGAGCAGTCCCACGGAGATGACGATCAGAGCGATCAGCACCTCGACCAGGCTGAAGCCCCGTGGCGTGGAATGTGCTTTGACGGGCATCACGAGCAACCACTCGGGTTCTGGGCGTGGGTCTGCACGGACAACATGCCGGCCTGAGTGAGGTTCAGACAGCGGGTGTACGTGACGTAGCTGGTGGAGTCGTGCAACGTCACCGTCACCTGCGTCGCACCGAGCTGGTTGACAAAACCGCTGCGGTTGAAGGTGACAGCACTGACGCTGTGATTCGACCCGAAGGTATCGCTGCCGCCGAAGGCGTTCTGGATGCGCAGCACGGGGTCCCCGGTGTCGATCGTCTGATCATTGTTGACGTCGCCGAATACGATCCAGCCCTTCTCCCAGGTGGTCGTGCCCGATGCGGCGCAGCTGGGGCTGGTGGGATTGGTGCTGAGAGCGACGCAGACCGTGATCGACTGACCTTCCCGGACGGCTTCGGAGCGCGCGAACTGCAGGTCTCCGAGCAGCTTATTGGCCTCCGTGCTCGTCCGGTTGTCGGTGGTGATGTACCTGTACGAGGGGACACCGATTGCCATCAGAATCCCGGCGATCGTTACGACGGTGAGGAGCTCGACCAGTGTGACGCCAGCCTGCCGAACGGCAGGCGCGCCGCGCTGCACTGATCGTGAGGTGTCGTGGTTAATACTTGGAGTCGAATATCGCACGGTTGTGTGTCTGCAACTTCTCGTGCGGCGGACTCTACTGGAACGACAGCGCGGCTTCCCGCGACATGCGACAGTAATCAGCATCCTTCCGACCGGCGGCCTTTCCGGGCGGATGGACGGAACCGCGTTCCCGGACGGTGATGGCGGTCCTTGACACGGGAACGGGCGCTATGCCGTCTGCGCTGGGTCTTCCGACGACGTGCGTCCCGATCCGGCGCATTGCGTCACAGGCGCGGGACCCCTGGCTCGATACGCTCTTGGGATGTGCGAGAGATATGTCGTGCCGGACCAGATGCTGGCCGAGGAGGAGCTGGCGCCGGCGCAGAAGTGGTGGAAGTTCGCGGCGAGCTTCAACGTCGCTCCATTGCGGTACGTCCCCGCGGTCCGCTTGCACAAAGGCGGGTCCGAGGCCGTCATGATGCGCTGGGGCCTCATCCCAAGGTGGGCGAAGGGCGATGCAGCGGCTGGGCAGTGGTTGCGCCTCTCGTGTGGTGTGCTGGAGCGTAGCCCGCTCTTTCGCGGACCCTGGCTGAGCAGTCAGCGCTGCATTCTCCCGTTCGCCGGCTTCTATACGTGGCGAATGACGCCCGCAGGATACCGCCAGCCTTACTTCGTCCAGGCCAAAGGGCGCCCGGTATTCGCTGTCGCGGCACTTTGGGACAGTACGGAGGGCGAGGACGGCGATGTCATCGAAGGCTGCGCGATCCTCACTGTGCCCGCGAATGCACCGCTCGCGTCGATCCAAACCTCGACAAGCGAGATGCCGGCGATTCTCGGCGTCAACGACTACGACGCCTGGCTTCGCGGCACGCCCGTTCAGGCGCGGGCGCTGCTACGGACAGCTCCGGATGCGTTGCTGACGAGCCACGCGGTGAGCCCGCGAGTCAATTCGCTTGCTTGTGACGACGCGAGCCTGGTGCGGGCGGTAGGCTAACGGATCCTCGCGCCGGCCCGGCTCCAGATGGGGCCCCCGGTGCGCCCGACGTCCCAGTTGAACCAGACGAAAGTGGCCTTCCCGAGGAGCTCCTGCTCCGTCACGAATCCCCAGAAGCGGCCGTCGTCACTGTTGTCTCGGTTGTCGCCGATCATCAGGTATTCCCCTGAGGGCACGACCGTGTCGAACACTCCGGGCTCCATCAGTGATTCCGCCTCCGGGTGGGGATCGCCGCCACACACATAACCGCGCGCATCGCTCCTCTTGCACCCCGGCAGAGGATCGGGCGTGATTTGCAGCGGCACGGGGCAGAGCAGCGCCTGATGGGTGTGAGTGCCCAGGAGCTCCGTAGCAAGCTGCATGTTCTCGTAGCAACCATCGCTGTAGGTACCCACGATCTTGAACGGCACGATCGTGCCATTGACGATCAGCCGATCGTTGCGCACCGTGACATGATCACCGGGCAGGCCGACCACCCGTTTGATCCATACCTCGGACGGCTTCATGGGCGGATGGAAAACAACGACATCGCCGCGCTCCGGTTCGCCCGTAGGGAGGATCTTCGTGTGGGTGATGGGGAGCTTGAGGCCGTAGGCGAACTTTTCGACCACGATGAAGTCGCCGTCGAGCAAAGTCGGCATCATTGAGTCTGACGGGATGCGGAACGGCTCGAAGACGAACGTCCGCAGCAGCAGCACGGCGAGGGCCACGGGAAAGAAGCTGCGGGCGTAGTCGATGGTGCGCGGTTCCGGGATATCAGCCGGATTCTTGCCGGCAGCGTTGGCCGCTCTCCTGCGTCGTGGCGCTAGGAAAGACATATCCGCCGCCCAGATCAGCCCCGTGACGGCCGAGATGACGATCAGCACCGCGCTGAAATCGAGCTCTTCGGCCACGAACGCCCAGATCACGGCCGCCAGGATGAAGATGGGCAGGAGCCGATAAGCGAGCGCCAGGACGGGCGGGTCGGCGGCCGGCTCCGGCGCCGTCGCCGTCTGGCGCTTCGGCCTGATCAGCCAGTCATCGACCAGGCAGATGAATCCCACTGGGATTGCGAGCCAGGACAGAATTCGGACGATTGGGATGATGAGATTGTGGTCCATCGGAATTTCCGTCGGGGCGCACGCAGGATGTCATTTCGTAAGAGGAGGGGCAGACGGTTTGATGCGCGGAGCAGAAAGCCGTACCTGCCCAAGTGACTGCGCCGCCGCCGAAGCCGACGGCGGCGAAAGCCACAACGGATAATCTGAGAAGCAGAGCGTTTCTGGTGACGCGCATGAGGCGCAGGAGCGAGCTTCGCCAGACCATGAGCGCGGCCGCTGTGACCACGACACATGTCGCGAGAGTGATCGAGCCGCCCAGCAGGAGGGGCGGGGCAGGGCAGCGCTGCCGATCCTGTTGCGATAGCGTTACGAGCCAGACCACCAGCGCGAAATTGATGCTGAGCCCGAGGAAGACATGCGCGGCGCGGCGCGCAATGAGATCGCGTACCCCGCGCCGTGCGGCGATGAGGAGGGCTACAAGGGTTTCGCGCCAATACCAGCCGACGGTCCGGCCTGTCTGATACTCTTCAAAGAGATCACCCACCAGCGACTCCCGGCGAGGGGTCGTCGCCAATCTCCTCAAGAGCCAGGCAGCGAATGCCGGCGGCTCCCGCGTGATCATGCAGGCTGTCCTTTCAGACCGGACAAGCCGTCACTGAGGCGCCTCAGTGTAGCGTGAGTCTCCCGTGCTTCCTTGATTCCGGCGGGGGTCGCTCGGAAGTAGGTGCGTGCCTTGCCTCCGCGCGCAACCAACGGCTCCCCGAGGCTCGAAATTACGAATCCCTTGCGCTCCAGGCGTTCCAATGCGGCATAGACGCTGGCGAGGGCCACCTGACGGCCACTGCTCCTGGCGATATCGCGCGCGATCGACACGCCGTACGCGTCGCGCGAGGAGGGTCGTGCGATGGCCAGCAGCACCATCAGCTCGAGCTGGCCGAGATATTCACGCTTTCCCATAACTTCTATAATATAGAAGTAATAAGCAAGGGGCAAGTGATACGCTGTCGAGTCGTGATTAGAAATAGTGTATAAGTATATGAAATATCAACAGTATATTGTAACGTCAGCGCATCATTCCGGCGGGTCTCCTGGATATTGAGTGCGCGTTGCATCGATGGCCTCCCATTCGAGCTTGTGTGACACCCACTCCTCCTGAGTGGGTGGAAAGAGCGACGCTTCGTCGAATGAGATCGTCGTGATATCGATCGTGCTCGGAGTCTTGTCGCTGGCGTAGGTCAAAGGGGTGCCGCAATCTGCACAGAACGTGCGCACTACACCGGTGGATGAGGCGAACCGGTGCGGGGTGCCGCGAATCACCTCGAAATTTTTGCGATCAAAAGTCAGCCAGGCCACCGAGGGAGCGCCAGTTGCTTTGCGGCATGAATGGCAGTGGCAGATGACCGACGAATGAGGAGGGCCGATTACGCGAAATCGAATCGCGCCGCAAAGACATCCGCCTTCTGTGTGTTTCACGACTCGCGCTCAGCGGCAAAAAAGTGATATCGACTGTGCCACAAGAGGCCGCGCATCGGCCAGCCCCGAGGATTCCGCAAGTTGCCTCGGACGCACACCTTCAGCTCATCGCGGCAGCGAAATCGAGCCACGGAGGCCTCGCCGGCGGTGAGGTCGGCCGCGGCCACCTTCTGTCCGCAAGCTTGGACAGGCGAGTGCCCCTGGGAGGCATTCGACTCAAAAGTGGCACCATGCGCCGGCGGTGCCAGCGGGAACCTGAAGACGACCGATGCGGATGGTATTAGCATTTGCGGTCAGCAAGCTCGGCGTCTCTACTCGAGGATCCCGCATGCGCATTGTCCCACTCGGTCAAGGCATATTGGCCACCGCATCAGCGAGTTTCGCGATATGGAGTCTCACGTACGGCCACTTCGCGGTGGAGTCTCTGCCCGCCTGGATGCCCTGGCGGCAGCCCTGGGTCTATGGATCCGCGCTGGTTCTGTTGGCTGCCAGCGGCGGTCTTTGCTTCTCGCGTACGGCGTTGCTCAGCGTGTTGGCGATCGGTGCGTGCCGAGCGATACCGGCCGCGATCTACCTGCCCGAAATCATCTCCAAGCCGCGCAGCATCGAAGCCTGGTATCCCTTTTGCGAAGCGCTGACGTCGCTCGTCGGCGCATGGGTGCTTTACGCGCTGTTGCGACGGCAGTCTCGAGGGTCAGCGACCGGAATGGCGGGCGAGGGCGCCGTGCGCGCAGCACTCGTTTTGTTTGGTCTTACCTGCGTTTTCTACGGATGGTCGCACTTTCTCTACATCGACTACACTGCCAGCATGGTGCCTAACTGGCTCCCAAGTCACTTGCCGCTCGCCTACTTCACGGGCGCCGCTCATATCGCAGCGGGAGTTGCCATTGTCGTCGGGATACTTTCCGGTCTGGCAGCAACCCTCGAAGCGGCCATGATGAGCTTGTTCGGCCTCCTGGTCTGGGTACCGAGCTTTTTCGTGCAGCCTCGGCCCAGTTGGGCGGGCCAGCCAGCGAATCAATGGTCGGAACTCGTCGTGAACGTGGCGTTGGCCGCCTCAGCGTGGATTGTCGCTATTTACATTGCAAAGCGGTCCGGAATCCTTGCACTGCGCTCCGGCGAGTGAACTCGATGGAGAGGCCGGCGCTTCGGTAACGCTGGACCTTCGGCGCGCGAATGTAAAATGCGATTAATTCTCTAGGATCGGGAGTGCGAGTATGACGATGACCCTGCATACGACCTTGGTCTTCGAGCGCGATGTACCGGCTCCCGTGGAGAAAGTATTCGCGGCTCTTGCCGATCCGGTGGCACGTTCGCAGTGGGGAGCGCCGAGCGAAACGGCCGTGATCATCTATGACGAAGCCGATTTTCGGGAAGGCGGCCAAGACCGCTTTCGATGCGGCTCGAAGGCCAATCCCAATATTCATGGGACGACACGCTATCTAGACATCCTCACCAATCATCATGTGGTATCAAGCGAGACGATAAGCATGGAAGGCAGGCGCTTGTGCGCCTCACTTACAACGCTGGAACTTGAACCCCTTGGCAATTCGACCAAGCTGACGCATACGACGCAGCTTGCATCGTTCATCGGAGAGGACATGGTCAAAGGTTACGAGGCTGGCACCAACGCCTCCTTGGACAACCTCGTTCGATATTTCCTAGCCCACCGTTGATCTGCCCAGCGAGTCACGGACGTAGCGCCTTGGCTACCAGGGGGGTAGGTCTGGTACGTGAAGGGTTACATCGCCCAGATACT